>CADCLG010000108.1 GCA_902802305.1 uncultured Spirochaetaceae bacterium | reverse complement strand
AAAAAAATAAATTAGGGCTTTTTGTAATGCTGGCTACCGTGGCTGGCGTAGTACTGCCTGCCGAGGCAGCTACCAAGCTCGAAAACATTAAGGTTAATGACTCTCTGGCAAGTCAGACTAAGATTGAACTTCAGTTCGATGGTCCTGTAGGTTCTTATCAGGACAGACTGCAGTATCAGCCGGAACAGCTGATTGGCATTCTCGCAAAGCTCGCGGGGCTTCAGGAGACCGCACAGCCTATCAGTGCAAGGGAATTGATTTCCGTCTTTTCCTTTTACAACTTTTGCATCCTTTCCAAGTCTGCCCAAAACATTTGCATTAATCATAATTTAATCTCCTTATTATATGATTTCTATATAATTTTTATATAACTTTATTAAAAAGTTATAAATTATCTATAATTTTATTAAGCATTCGCACCTTTTTCTTTGCTTGCTTCTTTTGCAGTTGCATTTGCTTTTGCCGTATCTCCACCTCTGATTTTTAAAAGTTGATTTCTCACTTCATCTGCCTTAATATCACTTGCCATTTTCTGAGCCATATTATCTCCGCCCATTAAATTTTTAATGCTCTGCTGTTCCTTTTTAGAAAGTCCGTTGAAACTCTTTCCCGCATATTTTTGCGAAATCGTGTTCCAGGCATCATTTTGAGCCTTTTTGTCTTGTCTCATATTTGCCAATTTACCAAGTCCGCCTTTTGCACTTGCACCCAATACGCTTGCTTTCGTAGCACCTCCTGTAATTCCTCTTATTCCTTGTCTTACTCCGTCTGTAGTGTCAGCACTCCCTCCTCCATTGACAAGCGAGTTAATTATCTTAGAGGATGCAGGAAGCAAAATCAAGAGTATTGTTGGCTTTAATACATTTCCTATCAAAGAGGAAATAAAGTTATTTGATGGAAATCCCATTTCACTTAACTTACAAACTAAAAGTATCATTATGTTCATCAAAAACATTTCAAGGAAATTTGTCCACAAATACTTGAAATAACTCATACTTTTAGAATTAAAGCCATTAAAAAGCGTGCTTGGTATATACATTATTAACACAATTGTTGCAAAATACAGCTCTAAGCAATTTATGCAATACATAAGTGTTGCAGTTAGCGTTGCACCAATTCCAGCAACAGCAAAGGCAAATGAAAGGCTTGACAATGAGCCCAACCCCCCTCCTGAGACAGCTTTGTTTCCTAATATTGAAATATCAATAATGCTTCCTGCACATCGTTCCACTCTCTGCCCCCATTATCATTTCTGCTGTCCACCAGCTGAATTTGATTAGAATATTAGGCAAAAATGGAGCAACTGCAAAAATTGCAAAACCCACAAGCATTTTCACACCAATTTGAAATCCCTCGCTCCAATTTGGATTGTTCGCAAGTAAATTTTGTGAAAAGATGAAATACATGCAGGAAAAAATGAAAAACAGCACCATCATCAAGTAGAAAATTTGCTTTGCAGAGACATTGACAAAGTCAAAAGACAATATCTTTGTAGACAAGTCCATAAACTCATCTACAGTCTCAATTATTGCCTGTGCAATGAAATTTTCACTTGCATTATTATTGAAAAACGAACCTAAACCCATAAGCTTCTGCTCATTCTTCTCAGCGGTTTTAGAACCTCTTGCAAAAAGTGGACTTAAAAGAGAGAAAAATAAAGCAACAACAAGAAAAAATTTCTTAAATTTTACATTTCTTTTATTCAGATTTTGCATTATTCTTTTCTCCATTTGTAATGCGTTTTTCCATTGTCTTTACAACCTTTTTGCTGTTTTCTTGTTTTTCCTCTGCTGACTCTTTCGCTTTAATAAGCTCATCTCTACATCTTCTTAGTTCTGTTATTTGTTCTTCAATATCGTCTCTCTTTTCTTTTGCTGTTTCAATTTTTGTTTCAAGCGAGTCTCTTTTTGCTATCGTGATAGTCAATAGAACTTGTCGCTGTTCAATACTCTTTTGGCTTGCACTGCCATTTTGTATATCACGGCTTAAATTCTCGCTTTCCTCAGAAATCTTGTTATTGACTTCCTGTAATGCAGTATTTGAGCTGTTAATCGCTCTTACAGTTGTTCTCCAGAACTCCCTTTGCTCTGTTATCTGTTTGTTTAATTCACTTATTGCAGGGTCAACTTTGACATTTACAGCAACAACAGCATCATTATACTCCTGGTTTATTTTATAAACATCTTCATAAGTTTTTAATGACTTTTTCCTCATCTCATCCCAATAAGCAGAATTTATCTCTTCTTGCTTTTGGTCATAAGCATCTTGCATGCCATACATTTCCTCAATGTTCTCATCGCTCTTTTCAATAATCTCATCACATTGTGCGCTTATTCCATCAATTTCTTTTTCCAAAGCTGTTATATTTTGTGCAAGTTTGGAA
>CADCLG010000107.1 GCA_902802305.1 uncultured Spirochaetaceae bacterium | reverse complement strand
CAGAAAAAGGAAACCTCCGCTATGAATATTATCTGCCCTTTGGTGAAGAAGCAGGCGGCGAAGATAGCAGCGAAACCATCCTCTTAATCGACTCCTGGGAAAATCAGGAAGCAATTGATTTGCACCACGCAACACCAATGATGAAAACAATTGCAGAGCTTCGCGAAAAATACGACCTGCATATGACAATCGAACGTTTTGTTTCTGATGATAAAATTCCTGAACAGGATAAAAATTTTATAAGAAACTGATGCTGTTATTGAATTTATAAAGGTTGGCTTGAGATAATCATCTTTCATAACAAAAGGAAATATTTGTATAGATTTATTCTTTTTTTCCAGCTGTTTTAATATTATCATTATATCATGGTTGATTTTTTTAAATTATCTGCCGTTTCAAAAAAACGACATCTCGAATTAGTTGAAGAAAAATCTGATATTTATGATTCCCCTGAAGTCTACGGTTTGAACTATCAGGAAAAGATTCTCGGAGGAAACGGCTCATCAGCTTCTCCTTATAAAATTGAAGTAAGCATTCAAAATACCAGCGGAATTGATTTCGAAGGAATTATGCGCCTTGAACTCGAGGCAGCTAGCGAGGCAGACAGTAAAGCTGATTTTTATCTTCCGGGTTTTATGTACGGTTCAAACAGAGGAGACAAGCCATGGAAAGTAGACTGTAAATTTCCCCGGCTTAATTCTGCTTTCACAAATCCTTCAGATTCTGATTGTCCGCTTTCTTCATTTTATATGGTAAGGGGAGACAGACTTTCTCACCCATGTGCCTTGATGTACATAAATGGAAACTCTCCAAAGATTCGTGGCTTTCACACTTCTCCGTATTATTGCGAAAAAGATTTTGTACAGTATGGCGGCTTTACCTGTAATTCCAAAAGGCAAACTGTCGGCTATACCTTCGGTTATGAAAATGCACCCTGGCTTTTTATTCAGTCACATACAATTCTTCCAAGACAAACTTCGGAAAATTATTTTACTTTGCAAACAAATCAAAAAATTACACAAATCTTTTATGTTTATGATTTTGATGCAGCTTCGGTAACAGATATTCACAAGGTTATCAAAAATGTTTATGAGGCATATCACGAAGCTCCACGCCATATCACGAAGCTCCACGCCAATCGGCATCTCTGGAAGAAGCAATAAAAGATTTATCACTGGCGGTCTGCGATTATGCTTGGCTTCCCTCTCAAAAATGTTATTCGGGTTTTGTAAGAGAAGCAGGATTTGATCAGAAGGGCAAGGAAAGTTTTTCTTATAATGTAATTCCTTCTATTTCCTGGACCAATGGAATTGTTGTTGCCTACCCGCAGCTTGTTGCCTCTGCTCGTCTAAATAATCAGAAAATGAGGGAACAGGCTCTTGAATGTATTCAAAATATTGTTGATAACTCCCTGAACAAAGCATCATCGCTTCCGTATGAAACTTTCGACGGACAAAACTGGACCTGTCGGTCAGTTTACTTATTATCTTTTGAAGGCTTACCAATTTGAAAAAGAAAATGGAAGGATTCACGATGACTGGCTCACCTTCTCTAAAACTGTAGTTCATGCTCTTGAACGAGAGATTAACCGTGTGGGTGAATATCCTTTTGTTTACTCCGAGACTGATGGAACTGGTATTGAATATGATTCTCTTGGAAGCTCATGGGCACTGGCCGCAAGCATTCTCTTTGCCTTGATTACAAATGAAACAAAGAATTTTCCTCTCTTTGAAAAATCTCTGACCCATTACTACGAGTCTTTTATTGCCAAGCTTGAATGCTATGGAAGTCCGCTTGATACAGACAAGGCTCCGGATAACGAAGGCGTGCTTGCTTTTATAAGGGCAGCAAAACTTTTGCATCAGCTTACAGAAAATCAACTTTATCTTGATTATATGGAAACAGCCTTGTACCAGGAGTTCTCTTACAAGTTCTGCTATAATGGGCGTATCGAAGTTCCGCCTCTGAGCAAACTCAAGTGGAGTTCCTGTGGTGGCAGCATTACTTCAGTCTGTAATCCTCATATTCATCCTATGTCTTCATCAATTGTTAGTGAGATGGCTTACTTTATTGAGCATGCAAAAAAAGATTCCCGCACAATTGAATACATCAAAAATCGCATGCAGGATACAATTTTATGGGGCTGCCAGACATATAATCATTTTGACGGAGAATTTGATTACGGCAAAAAAGGCTGGATGTCGGAACGCTTCTGCTACAGTCAGGGCCTCGTTGTCGAAAAGTATAAAGACGGAAGTCCTTCTTCAACCTGGTTTGCTCTGATGCCTTGGGCAAGCAGCAGCGTGCTGGAAGGGTTACTGTATAAGCAGCTTTAGCAGTTGAAAGGCTCTTTCTCTTTTTATTTATATCTGATTTTCTTTAATTATTTCTTCAATCACATCCACTGCGGCAGCAACCATTTTAGGGCAAAAGTCTGTGAAGAGTTTATTATCGCGGCAGTATTGAACGCCTTCTGCTGTAGACACATCGCAGCCTAGTAAATCATTACAG
>CADCLG010000106.1 GCA_902802305.1 uncultured Spirochaetaceae bacterium | reverse complement strand
TATTCAAACTATATGATTAAAAAACTGCCACGTGTATTACGGCAGATACTTTTATTTGTTCTATGTTTTATTCTTTTAGTGTTTATGATTTTAGTCTGCGGATGGTTTTCAACTGATTCAAAACTGCCTTGGCTTTTAACAGCCCTTGCCTTCGTCTTAAGTTTTTCATGCACCATTATCATCACTACCCTTCTAGAAAAAAAGGATGATGACAAAATGAACAGCGCTTTGGGAAAGTTTAAATAAGATTTTTTAATTAGTTAGTTCCAAATAGTTTCTTTCCCTTTTTGTATGCAATTTGAAGATTTTTATCCCAATCTCTTTCTCTTGTTTCACTTCCTTTAGACATGCCGCCAAAAACTACAAAATCTGATTCTTTTACACGATTAAAAAGACGGTCACCAAGCATTACTTTTTTCATTGTATCGATGAGACCGAAGTGTTCGAGCTTTTCTTTTTCGTTGCCGGCGGTACAGAGAATCAAACCTTTATCCAAAAGCTTCATAGTTTTGTTGCCATATGCAAAACCGTAAGTCCAGACTCTATCAAACCAGCCCACAAGCTTTGCTGGGGCTTCTGTCCAGAACACAGGATATATAAAAACAATTGCATCGCTCTCATTAATTTTTTTCTGTTCCACAAGAACATCTTCTTCAAGGTCTGGAGTATTTCTATAATTTGAATCACGCAAATATTCTTTTTCTGACATATCAGTTTTAAAATTCATCTTATACAAATCAGACAGAATATATTCATTTCCTGAATCAACAATTCCCCTGATAAATGAATCGCGGACATGACTTGTAAATGAATCTTCTGACGGATGACAGTAAACTATAAATGCTTTCATAAGTGTCCTCTTACTTCAATTCAAAATCCGTTCGGATATTCATCACAACATCAACTTCATTCAAGATTTTTATAAGGCGTAAATCCAGGTCTGAGTTGTTGTCGTGATAATCAATTTCTGAATATTGTTCGCGAGCTGGAAATGCAAGTTTTTCTTCTTCAAGGCTGAACTGGGCATGAACGGTCGCTTTGTTTCCTCGGGCATCCAGACGAATCCATTTTTGCAATTCTGGAATATATACAGTGTTTAGGGCATGAATGATATAACCGTCGCTGGCATCATCAGCGCGTGTTAGTTTCTGATAACTGATTCCCGCAGGAATTCCATTTCCACGAAGCAAGGCCGCAAGCAGACAAGATTTTGTCCAGCAGATTCCGGTTCCGTTTTTTAAAACCTCGGCTGCATTTTTTGAAACAACCTTTGCCTTTATATCCCAGGAATGTGTTATCTTGTCGCGAACAAACTCGTATGCATTTTTAATGTAGCCAATCTGTGAATCTGATTTTTCCTGAAGCTCTTTGATTTTGGCCTCAATCAGCGGATGAGAAAAATTTATGCTTGGAGTTTCTTTAAGGTATTCACTCAGATTTTCATTCATCTCAAAAAACTCTTTAGCCCGCTCGCACACCTCAACCATCACTTCGTCTGAAGGTAAATGCTTGCTGTCTATTTCTGATGTAGTAACTGGTCCGGTAAAAATCTTTCTGGCTTTTGCGAACACTCTGTCTGCCGGGAAGAAGATATCCTTTTGGGAAGCCATAATTAAAAGCGGTGCCTTGAATGCCGCCATCTCTTTCTTGCTATATTCTTTTGGAGGCTTCATTTCCATTTTGTAGGAAGACATCATCAAATCAAAAAACTCGCGCCAGGTTTCATCGCCCTTCCCGCCCATAGTTTCAATTACTGCATCCAGCGTTTTTTCTGATGGCTTTGAATAATATTTAATGAAAGGCACAACCATCTTGCCAAGCATAGGAAGAATCGGTCCATGAGCTATTCCAGACGGCACAAGCAGCAAGGCACTTTTGACTCTTTCCGGAAATCGCCATGCAAATGAAAGAAACATCGCAGAACTATAAGAAGACACAACAAAGGAAATTTTTTCTTCGCCATAATGATTCAAAACTTCATTAATCCAAAGCCCGTATTCATCTTTCCTGCTGCTGATATTTCTGTAAGGAGC
>CADCLG010000105.1 GCA_902802305.1 uncultured Spirochaetaceae bacterium | reverse complement strand
TCCTACAGGAAATGTTACAGATTATGTTACAGAACAAAACTTCCAGAATGCAATTTACATTATTTTTATGTTGCTTGGAAAGTTTGTACGTACAGAAATTCATTCAGCCAAAGGCCGTGCAGACTGCGTTGTAGAAACTGATGATTATGTTTACATTTTTGAGTTCAAGAGGGACGCTTCTGCAAAAGAGGCGCTGGCACAGATAGAAGCTCGAAATTATGCAGCACCATATTCTGCTGATAAGCGTAAGTTGTTCAAAATTGGCGTAAACTTTAGTACAGAAGAAAGAAATATTACAGAGTGGGAAGTTGAATAGAGATATGTTAAATAGTTTTATTATCTGCTTGACATAAAACTTACATAACGGCAACCTCAGTTCAGTTAAATAGTATTATACATAAATTATTTTTTCAGAAGCCTTATCGTTTGCATATTTCTCATTCGCTGTAAAAATCGAAGTAGAACCAGCCACAACAAAATCATATTTGAATCAAGCTACAGTCTCAACTCCGCTTACTATTTCTTTTACCTGTTCAACTGTAATTTCCAGAGATTTTGCAATAAGCTCAATAGAAACTCCATTTTTATAAAAATTTTTTGCAGCTTCAATAGCTTTTTCTTGTTTACCTAATATTTTTCCTTCTTCAATTCCATCTTCACGCCAGCCACGGATTGCTATTTCTTCATCAAACTCTGTTAAACTCATACCTAATACCTCTTCTTTCTGTTGTTTGAAAAAGCCGTCCAAAAGGTTTTCGCTTATTGCCCAGTCCAGTGCTTCCGTAACAGCTTCTTTTGCCGACATCCCTGTTTTCTTGTTTTCTGCAATTCTTGAAACGTACTGTACATAATTATACAAGGGTTTGCAGTTTTTTTGAAGTCTAGAATTGTGATTTTTATTTATGTTTATCATTGTCGCTGTCCATTCAAAAGCACCTGAATCATCTTTTATTTCAAATGCATCAGATAATTTGAGTTCCGTTTTGTCTGTTTTTTCGGTAGCACCATTATAGAAAACAACAAACTGTGGATTTGGAATCTTTATCAGTGTAGAGCGGAACAAGTCTTTTTCCTGCTGGCTCAAATACATTTGATAAAGCTGAGCAAAGTACATCAATCCGCGTAAAGGCATGTTTGGATTGTAAGTGCTCTGTTGAGTATAAGAAGTGCCATTCAAGGCATTGTACAGTTCCAATCGCCAGAGTTTACTTTCTTGTGTATTTCTGCCGAAAATTGCTTTGAAAAGTCTGTCCTTGTAATTTCTTTCAGGATGTGAATCAATAGTAAAGTTCATAATAAACCCTCGTTTATATAGTGTTTGTGTATATAGTGTTTGCAGGGGATTAAAAATCCCTATACTATTAATTGCAAAAATATGAGATTTCGGACCATTTTTTGAAAAAAAAATTATAAAAATGTGTTATTTTTTATTTCACAGCCTGCATGTATAATCTCGACTTTTTTTTGACTAAGCTTTTGCAATTCATTATAATCAACTTATATATAATGTGGAAAATTGTGAGGTGAATCATGATTGTAATGAAGTTTGGCGGTTCGTCGGTTGCTAATGCAGAGAGAATTAAGCATGTTGCTTCTATAATTGAGGCTTATAAAGAAAAACGTCCAGTTGTTGTTCTTTCTGCTATGGGAGATACTACTGACCATCTTTTGGAGGCGGCTGATAAGGCTGTTGAAGGAATTGTTGATGTTGCTGGTGTTGCTAAACTTCATGAAGATACGGCAGAACAGCTTGGTGTGGATATTCAGACTATTCGTGATTTGCTTGATGAATTAAAGCAGCTTCTTACCGGAATCTCAATGCTCAAGGAAATAAGTAAGCGTTCCCGTGATTACCTCGTAAGTTTTGGTGAAAGAATGTCTGTCCGCATGATGGCTGCTTATCTTGAAAAAAAGGGCATTCCTGCACAGTTTTATGATGCCTGGGATATTGGTATTCTTTCTGACAGTAATTATATGTCGGCAGAGTTGCTTGACGAAGTTTGGGAAACAATTCCTGCAAGTTTAAATGATTATAAAAACGGAATCACTAAGGCTATTCCAATTGTAACGGGCTTTATCGCTAAAAATAAACAGGGCTGCATTACAACTCTTGGTCGTGGTGGAAGTGACCTTACTGCAACTATGATTGGTGCTGCAATGAGGGCAGAGGAAGTTCAGACCTGGAAGGATGTTGACGGTATTTTGACTACAGACCCTCGTCTTGTAAAGGAAGCAAAGCCTGTTCCAGAGGTAACTTATGAAGAAGCTCAGGAGCTGGCAATGTTTGGTTCTCAGGTTCTTCATCCTCGTTCAATGCTTCCTGTTAGAAAAACTGGAACTCCTGTTCGGGTAAAGAACTCTTACAATATTCAGAGTCCAGGTTCAATCATTGTAGAAAAGCATACTGGAAAGGTTCCTCCGGTTTGCGCAATTACTACTGTAAAGCATATCAATCTTATTGATATTGTTTCTTCCCGTATGCTGGGGGCTGCCGGCTTCCTGGCTCATATTTTTAATAATTTCTTAAAGTGGAATATCAGTATTGATGTGATTG
>CADCLG010000104.1 GCA_902802305.1 uncultured Spirochaetaceae bacterium | reverse complement strand
AACGGATTGTTTCTATAAGTCTTGCAGGACAGCCCGGTGCAACTACTCCAAATTCATCACCGCTAAGGCGTCCTATTAAATCTGAATCGCGGAAGGCGGCACGCAGAACCTTGGCTTCGGTTTTAATTGCCAGGTCGCCTATTTCGTGACCCCAGGTATCATTAATTGTCTTAAGTCCATCCAGATCGCAGAAGAAAACACAGCCACGGGTTTCATCAATAAGAGAAAAATCCAGCAGCTGCTGACCATATTCAAAAAAGCCCCTGCGGTTAAAGAGCTGCGTAAGCTCATCAGTTTTTGACTGAAAGTTCAAGGTCTGATTTTTTTCTGCCATAATCATTCTTTCTTTTTCGGTTTTTGAATAGATATAAGAATGAACAAAAGCATTTACCAGAATCTTAAGGAAGATAGAGTAAATTGGATATTTGTTAGTCGGGAAACGGCATATCAGATAACCGTAATTATTTTTTTGCAGGAAAATAGGAAGCAGATAATAGTTGCCCTTTGAAAGGTCTGCAAGCCCGCCGGGAAGGATTTCCTTACGGGGGTCAAATTCAATTCCGTCCTGATCAAAATAATTTTTTTCAATTTTATGTTCTTCATCTATGAGCATAACCATGCGTACTTTTTCCGGGAGTACAAAATCATCTTCGGGATTCAGTTCTATAGGAGTGTCATAAACACACATAGCAAGCATTCCGATATGAACCACATTCAGATTTTTTATTACCAGATCAAAAAATGCACGGATCCGTATAACAGTATCTGACATATTAAGGAGATGATAAATTGTTGCCATGTCATTCAAGCCGTTGTTGAACAGCCCGAGCTGAGTCATGTCGTTGCCGCTCTTTTCAATCACTTGTCCGGCATTATTTATATAGCCCTTTGAATTTGAGCTGCAGCTTATACAACCACAGGATTGCCTGTACATTGGAAAAGCCTGAATTGCCTTTTTTTGAGGAATGTTTGTTTTTCCATTTAAAAGATTGTAGGCCAGTTCACCTGCCTTATAACCGGTTTGCGCTACAAACTGATTTATTGTCGAAATTGTCGGGTTTGAATTAACTGCGACCTCTGCATCATCAAAGCCAAATACACAGATATCTTCCGGGACTTTTACACCAAGATCTCCCAGGGCACTTATGCTCCCTGCAGCCATATAATCGTTGGCACACAGCAGTGCATCAAAGGGAATATCTTCCTTTTTCTTATAGCGGTTTAAGATTGCATCATAGGCAGAGCGGGGGGGTAAAGTCTCCTGCAAGATCCCAGGAAGAATCATGTTTAAGACCAAACTTTTTAAGGGCAGCCTTGTAGGCTTTTACGCGTTCTTCTGATTCCGGTGAATGATTAAGGGCTGCAGAAAGAAAAGCAATCTTTTTGCGTTTATGTTTTTTTACAAGATGCCCTACAATTTCCTCATAGGCTTTTTTGCAGGAAATGCAGGTATAATGGTTTCCGGGAATATCAAGCGGATTAGAAATGGAAATAACAGGCTTTGGAGCAAGACATCTGAGTTCTTTTCCAAGTTCCGGAATAGCAGCATCAATATTCTTTGATTTTAAAATTTCAAGTCCACTCCAATACTGATAGTCGTAATCAAAGGTTGTTGCATGAGGAGCATTTAGAGAAGAAATGATAGCGTGGACATCATCCTTTGTTTTAAGAAAATCAAGAATACCATCTACGACTACAATATTATATTCAACGGTAAGGTCGTAGACAAGAATTGCAATGTTTTTCATATTTTAATTATACAACATTTCAAATCAATTGTAAAAAAATTATTGCCTTTTGGGCTTTAATTTATTTATAATATTTTAAGGAATACATTATGAAAAGACTGCTTATTTTAACAATTTTAATAAATCTTCTTGGACTGGTTCTTGTAATACCTGTTGATTTTTTCTGGTGGAATGTGCCCTGCTGGCTTGGAGCTCTTTTTGCTTTTGCAGCAATCGGACTGGACATTTTTTATATCGTAAAGTGCGGCCGTGGCAAAAACAAAAAATCAAAAATTCTTCTTACCTGTCTTAC
>CADCLG010000103.1:409-3200 GCA_902802305.1 uncultured Spirochaetaceae bacterium | reverse complement strand
GCTTCGGAAAATATCGCGTCATTGCGAGGAGCGCAGCGACGCGGCAATCCACTAACATGTTGATCTGTATTAATTGCCATCCAGGCCTTTTCCACAATCTCAAAATCTTGCTGCGGAAAATGAGGACGCATTCTTTCCAGCAGGGCCCTAACCTTTACCAGCTGGTATTCTTCGCTCTGAGGGTATGCCTGCCATATAAAAGGAATGCCGCTAAGACAGGCCCGGCTCATACTTTCTTCTCCACGAACAAAAAGTACCCTGCACTGCTTCATCATTTTGTCCCATTGGGTCTGCGGCATATAAGACAGTTTTTTATTATCTAAATATGCATATTTTGTTTTATATGTAAACTCTAGCACAGGGCCATCTTTGTTGTAAGGCGGCAGCTCTTCCCATTCATCATCAATAATAAGTCCGCCGGTCTTTTCTGTAAAGCCGGGCATAAAGTTTACCTTGCGTACTTTTGCACTTCTAGTCAAAGACTGCAGGCAGTGAAAATCTTCTGCGTATTTTTCTGCAGTGAGATAATCTATCATTATAATCTGAACAGTACGTTCCAGCTTTTCTTCAAAGAGAATTTTTTCCATCCAGTCGGGACGGCCGCATTGAAAAAGCTCAAGGATTATCTGCAGGCGTTCGCCGTCGTTTTCTGAAAACACCTGATGACAAAAGTCATTATCATTCCATTGGAAAATTTCGATGTTTTCTATAGTTGTGGATTGCCGCGCTTCGCTCGCAATGACGGGAGACGCTTCGTTTGCAATGACGGGAGACGCTGTGCTCGCAATGACGGGGGTTCCATGTGCAATGACATTAAAGGCATTCATATCATCAACAAGGAGACATATCTTATACTGTGACTGGATTTTCGCAAGGCGGCGGCATAATCTCCAGGCAACACCAATATCGCCAAAATTGTCTACCACCTTGCAAAGGACTGTAATATACATTTTAAACAGGCTTAATCAATTTTACTGTAAAGACCACTTAACTCTTCACGCCATTCGCTTTTTTTATCACGGTCTTCCCATTCAATAACTTTTTTGATTGTAAACTTCCTCTGGTCGCGTGGATTTTCAAAATAAAGGAGACCAAAGCGTCCCTGACCGATATAAACAATTTTTTCTTTTTCTCCGGGTTTTTCTGCGGCTTCTATTTCGTGGAGGGCACATTCAAAACAAACATAAGTGCACTTGATATTTCTGCTATGGGCTGATTACATTTAGGGCAGATTATCTGGCGGGCTTTAATTTCTTCTATAGCCTTCTGCTTTTCCCTTCTAAGGTCTTCGTTCTGATAAATAGTATGATCAAACTGAAAGGACTTCTTTTTATTGTCCTGATTCTGAGACTGATTTGTATTTTGATTAGGATTTTTATTCTGCTGATTACTTCTCTGATTATTCCAATTTGAATGCTTTTTATTGCGACGTCTGTCCATATTATTCCTGCAATCTTAATTCTTCAGGATTTTCTACCAGCTTTCGGCTTATTACCATTGCAATCCGCTGAATAGCATTATCCAGATACTCCTGAGTATAAATTTTTTTCCTCAATTCTAGAAGACGTGGTGACAATCTGCTTTCATCAGTTTTTTCTAGAACCATTGTAGTTGTCGCCGTTGAAATTCCACCCGAAATCATAAAAGCTCCGTAAAAGCATTTTCAATATGATAGGCCTTGGGATACCCGGGCATATCAATAACAATTACATCATATCTGATATAACTGTTACTATATTGTCGATGTTTTAACAGAAAACATTTAGAACTTTTTACAATTCTTTGCAATTTTCTACGGTTTAACTCTGTCTGTAAAAGCTCCGGGCCGCCATTTGGCAGCGATTTTACTTCTACAAAGACCAGTGTTTCATCTTTATATGCTATTATATCAATTTCTCCGCCTTTTGTCCGCCAGTTTCTCTCCAAAATTGCATATCCCTGCTCTATAAGATAGTCCGTGGCTTTATTTTCTCCAGCATTTCCGGTAATTTTTGTATTCATTCCTATAAAGCTTCCTCATTCATTATTACACTGAAAATCTGGGCCAGTATTTCCCAGGTTTCTTCCGGAACAAGACTCCCGACAGTTACTTCCGATAAAAAATCTACCAGAGGAGCATTTTCTTCCATATAAATATCATTTTTTTTAGCCTCGTCTATAATTGCGCGGGCAAGAAGTCCTTTTCCTTTGGCAATAACAAAGGGTGCTTCGGCTCCTTCGGGATATTTGAGGACAACTGCTTTTTGTACATTCTGTTTCTGTTCTGTCATACCTGGCCCCCGAATACATAAAAATCTTCGCCGGCACATGCAGTTCCTTCTAAAAGCTCGGAAGGCTCAGGATGAATAACAAGGTTTATACCACGTGCAAGCAGCCTTTTGTCAAGAAGATTTGCCATTCGTTCTGTAAGCTCCCTGGAATCTGCCGCATTAACGCCAAGACTTTTGCAGTTACCATTTTCGTATTCAAGACTGAAAAGATATCTGTGTGCACTGGAATGCCAGTTACATTCAATATTTACGAGCCTTAGCTTTGAACTGTCATCAAAAAGAATACCAAGGCTACCGCTGGCAAGAGGAGTTTCTCCTTCCAGAATCTCATACGGTAAAAGCTGCCATGACTGTTTTATAGAATTAGCTTTATTTAAAAGCTTATATTTATTCTGATTTTGATTTGCCTTGTTCTTCAGGCCGCTGCCCTGCTGGTCTTCCCATCCCAGTTCTGCAAGAAGTTCTATAAGTTCTTCTTCTGAAAAATCAAGGCCTTTTTTTGCAAGAATCATCATAAGCTG
>CADCLG010000103.1:0-401 GCA_902802305.1 uncultured Spirochaetaceae bacterium | reverse complement strand
TTTGCAAGAATCATCATAAGCTGGGCTGCACGTTTTTCTTTACCGTTAAATTTAAGAGACAGATTATGAAGCTTTGACAAAAGTGCCGGATCCAGCTTCATCTGGAGCTGCTTCATCTGCTGCAATAAATGAAAGGTAATTTCATCGGAAGGAAGATTAAGACTTTTTATAAAGGCTGCAAGATTCTGGTCATTCAAAACTGAAAGTTCAATATCATGCATTAAGAGATGATGAAAAACTATAATCACATGAAATTTCTTTCTCACTTAATGTTTGTATGAATATTCAATTTCTATCATAGATTTTAATGTTATACATAGCTATTGAATAAGAAAATATAAAATAAGATAAAAATCTGATTATGATCAATCGTATTTATTGGAATAAAATGGATTTAATAG
>CADCLG010000102.1 GCA_902802305.1 uncultured Spirochaetaceae bacterium | reverse complement strand
GCAGCCGCAAAAAGTCTTCTTCCGATTCCCTTCCTGTGGCATTCTTTTCTGACTCCCATTACGGCAAGTTCCATTGTCGCCTTGCCGGTTTCTTTCAGGCAAAGAAAGCCCTGGTTTTCATCTCCGCTGACAAAAGCCCAGAAAGGCTGCTCCGCTGATTCACGGATATACTTCTCCCGACTTTCTTTCACTTCAAACCACTCGGGCAGTGCTTCCAGAATCTGTCTTGAAATCTTCCTGCGCTCGCTGGCGTCTTCAATAAATCTTATCATATTCGTCCTTTCATATTATAGGGTTTGTTGTGTTTCTACAAGTTTTTGGTTTGGATTTCTACAAGTTTTTGGTTTGGAAAAGGGGCAAGCTGTTTTATAAAAAAGTGCCAAAATTTGATTAGTTAACATATAATTTGATTTAAATATCTAAATAATATGTTAACAAAGAAAAGACTATACAATATTTTGCTTAATAGAACATATAAAAAATGAAAATAAGTCAAAATATATGTTTAAAACATAGAGCTTCACATTAAAATGATTCTTGAGAGTAGTATAGGCAAGCTTTTTCAAGGATTATAAACATATAAATTAGATAAAAACGATAGAATATATGTTAACTCATCCACGCATATCCGTTTTTTCAATTTATAAAACATATAATTTGCTTAGAAAGCCGTAAATATATGTATTTTTCTCAAAAATTTCTTGTCAGAACACCAATTTGCATTTATCTTTATAGTATAATAACCGTAAAAAGAGTGCGGGGTTCAGGGGGCCTTATCATTAAAAAACTGGAATTATTATCGCCATCCACATTTATTCCTCAGATTGAATCCCGCATCGCTGAGCTGGAGGAAGTTCTCAAAACAAAGCAATTCGCTGTAAAGAAAAATCCATCCGGGTTAGTGCGAATTGTAAGGCAGCAAAATTATCTGCAATTTTACAAACGCTCCTCCCCCTCCGATGCACAGGGAACTTACATGCCCCGCTCTCAGGAAAAGCTTGCCCACTCTCTTATCCAGAATGATTACGACAAGAAAACTATTCCGGCTATCCAGGCAGAAATTAAAGAGCTCAAGGATTTTATAAAATCCTACAAAGAAAAAAGCTGCGACACGGTGTACCAGAAGCTTGCATCCACCCGCCGGGAAGTTGTCACTCCTCTTACTTTGGATGACCAAACCTATGCCGCTGCCTGGCTCAAGGTGGAATATCGCCACAAGAAATTTGCAGAGGACGCGCCACAGCTTTTTACCGACAACAATGAGCAGGTGCGTTCCAAATCCGAGGTGATTATTGCAAATGCCCTAAAGGCGGCGGGGGTGCCTTATCGTTATGAGTTCCCGCTTATGCTGGATAGAAATCCGGAAGTTGAAGTTGATACAGATTTTTGCCATCTTCACCCGGATTTTTCCCGGGCAAGAATCTCATCATCACAATGGAGACCTCGGCAAAGCCTCTTTCTTCAAAGCTTTTGAAAAGCCTGATAAAAACATATTTGAAATAAAAAATTGGAGAATAAAAATGTCAAAAGTAAAAGGTAAATTAGGAAATGATTTTTGTCCGCAATCGCTCTTTTTATATGGAACAAAAAAAGATGATGGTACTCCGGATTTTGGTCTTTTCTGCTGGTTCAGTTATGCTACGATAGAAATTAACAATGAGCCTCGCATGGGAGTGATGGCTTGCATCGGCGAAGAAAAATTGACAAAGGATTTAATTCGAAAGAAGGGTGTTTTTTCTGCGAACCTTGTAACGGAAAAACTGCTGCCTCTTGCTGATTATTATGGCTGTACCAGTGGCCGCGACAATCCCGATAAAATGAAATACTGCCCGACTATTGAACAGGGTCAGGTACTCGATGTTCCGACAATTGCAGAAAGCCCTGTCAGTTTTGAACTGCGCGTTATAAAAGAGATTCATGCCGGCGAAGGCAGTGATATTTTCCTCTGTGAAATCTGCAATGTTATGATAGAAGAAAAACTCAAGGATAAGAGCCTGCCCTTTATGAAGCGGCTTAAACTTGCGGCTCCCGTTATTACAGCCGGTGAAACAACCTACACCTCCCTTGATGGTCGTGAGCTTGGTCGCTGGAGCCAGCCGATGAAATCTCTGGAAAGCTAAATTCGTTAGTGTAAAAAGAGGAACGAATGCAGTTAGAAACACAACGCCTGATTTTACGCGAATAC
>CADCLG010000101.1 GCA_902802305.1 uncultured Spirochaetaceae bacterium | reverse complement strand
GTGAATAACCAGCTGATTTTAGCAGGTCTTCTGTTTCATCTGTATCCAGGTTCATTGCAAGGCAAAGCCTGAGCAATGTATTTTTGTTCGGATGATAATTTGGCTGTGTTCGGATTTTGGAGAAAAGTTTACGGTCTATGTCGGCTTTTTTGTAAACTTCAACTTCATCCAGCTGTCTGGAAAGAATTATTTTGCGGATATTATCCTGCAGGATATCGTCTGACTGCTGTATGAAATCATTTATGGAACCATAGTTTGGATTTGGACTTTTGATTTCAAGAGAGAATTCGTAAGATTCGTAGTGCAATTCGTTTTTGATATAAGAGTCAATTTCTTCAAAGTTGATTTGAATGATATTCTGCATGATTAAATTATGTAGGAAATCTGGAATTTATTAAAGGATAAAGGTTGTTTATGGAAGAACAAAATGAATTGATTTTAGGTGAGACTCAATTAAAAGATAAGATTTATGTTATCCGCGGAGTTCATGTTATGTTAGATGCTGATTTAGCGGAAATTTATGGGTATAAGACAAAAGCCTTTAATCAGCAAGTAAAAAACAATATTGAAAAATTTGATGAAGAAGATTTAATGTTTCAATTAACTAAAGAAGAAGTTAAGGAACTTTCAAAGTCGAAATTTTCGACCTCAAAACTTGAAAATCCAAACTTGAAGTCAAAAATTTTGACTTCAAGTTTGGAAGAGAGAAATCTACACTCAGTCCTCCCTACATTAGGAGATGAATACAACTTGAAGTCGAAAATTTCGACTTCAAGTTGGGGTGGCACACGAAAACTCCCTTACGCTTTCACCGAACAAGGTGTATACATGCTTATGACCGTCTTAAAAGGAGAACTCGCAACAAAACAAAGCAAGGCAATTGTCCGTCTGTTCAAGAAAATGAAAGACTATGTTATAGAAAATCAGGAAATCCTGAATCACCGGGACTTCCTGCGCCTTTCATTCCAAACAGGCGAAAATGCACAAAATATTATTGAGTTCCGTCAAAAACTCACAGAAATAGACGATAAGGTTGAAAATGTCGTAAGCAATCTTGGTGATATGGTAAGAAAATACGACTGTGTCAAGGCACGCTTCGCTTAAAGCCTTGACGCAGTCGTTTTGCAGATTGTGAAACAAGTTTCAATCTGCAATCAGAACTTTCACCAATTATGTTAAATCTTGGGAAACCAGAAATTCCACCTGGATGGCTAATCTTGAACGGACAGCCGGTAGAAAACGATTTGGCTTATCAACAGATTTATACTCTGGCAAACAAAACCATCACTATTATTGATAATTACATTTCGCTAAAAACACTTGTGCTATTTAAACATGCAAAACAAAATGTGTCTGTCACAATTTTCACAGATAATACTAATAACGGGCTTCATAAAGTTGAGTTCGATGATTTTTGTAAAGAATATTCAGGTTTGAAAATCAACATAAAAAAAGCAAACAATATCTTTCACGACCGCTATATCATTCTTGATTACAATACGCCTGATGAAAAAATATATCATTGCGGTTCATCTTCAAAAGACGGAGGCAGAAAAATCACGACAATTACAAAGATTGATGATACATCTCTGTATAAACCTTTATTGGCACAAATACAAAATAATCAGACGCTGCAACTCAGGTAATGGATTTCCACTCCGCTCGCCGCGACATACACTTTTCGACAATAGTACTTTTTATTGCTGTCTCATAGCCGTGGCAGGTGCCCTTCATATCATGTACTTCAACAGGTATGTCCTGGGCCTTCAACTTTTCTGCAAACTCAAGTCCTTCATCGTGGAGGCAATCGTATTCTGCAGACTCAATATAGGTTGGCGGGAAAAATCGCAAATCTTCAATTTCTGAAATTGATGCATATTTTGTCTGGCTGTTCTCTACTCCTTTCAAATACATATCCCAGAAAAGTTTATTGCAATTCGAATCCCAGATTGGTGTGTCGGTATAGCGCTTCATTGAATCTGTGCACATTCTTTTATCAAGGACCGGATATATGAGCATTGCGCCCTTTGGAAGGGGCTGGCCTCTGTCGTGCAGCATCGCAGTTACCGCAGCGACAATATTTCCTCCAGCACTGTCTCCAGTTACGATGATTTTTTCTTTGTTGATGTTCAGTGATTCTGCATTTTGCAAGCCCCACATATAAGTGCTGTAACAATCTTCAATCGCAATGGGATATCGGTATTTTGGAAGCAATCTGTAATCGGGCATGACAACCTTGCATTTCAATTGGCGGGCATACCATTTTGCAATCTGATAATGAGCGGCTGATGCCCTTATCAAAAATCCGCCACCATGAAAAAACATAATGCAGGGAAGCTCGCCTTCATATTGACGCGGTTCGATTACCAAGGTTGAAAGCTTTGCTCCATCATAACCTGGAGTAGCATACTTCTTCACCGTAACAAAATCATCCGATTTACATTTATAAAAACCATAAACAAAGTTCACCATCGGATATAAACGCCCAACCATTGAGCCGCTGTAAATTGAGATGCTTTTTAATTCTTTAGATATTGGATATTTCATGATCTATTTTTATATTTTAGCACAAACCTCCTTTTTCTGGAAACTCATGTCCTCACTCCGGCAACTTATGTGAATTATTATTCCTTTTGAGCTGAGTCTGTTTTATATTGGAGTCATCAAACAAACGGCACGGAAGTGTGACTACACAAAAAGTGTCAACGCACAAAAGTGCAAGGAGTAATAATATGAAATTGAAATCAAAGGCTTTCATCAATCTGGTATTTAAGGCTGTAGGACTTGCTATGGGAGTAGCTGTTACAGTGTTATGCATCATCAAAGAAATTGAACCAACAAGTGCTTTAATTATGACAGGCATCGGCTTGACATGTCTCGGGATTTCACAGTTTACTTTAAGTAATGAAAATAACGATTAATGTCGAACCATCAGCAGCTGAAACTTCTCTACTTGTAACCTGTAAAGAACTTACACCGCAGGTAGAGAAGCTTCTTGCTGCAATCAGGATTCTAGACAAACAGATTACCGCTAACAAAGGCGACGCTGTTTGTCTGATTAATCTGGCTGATGTTTTTTATATAGAAGCTTTAGAACGCAAAACATTCATCTATACCGACAAAGAAGTTTTTGATTCAGAGATGAAACTTTACGAACTGGAAGCAGCTTTAGCTCAATACAATTTTGTCAGAGTAAGTAAAAACACAATCTGTTCACTTAGCAAAATCAAAACTCTAAAATCAGAAGTTGACCGCAAAATCAAAATCACAATGGAAAACGGCTACCAGATTATTGCCTCACGCATGTATGCCGATGAACTCAGGAAAAAACTTGGAGTATAAAATGAAAATAATTCAGAAAATCATAAATGAAACTTTAATCACCTTTGGAATACTGACAGCGATTTTTGCAATCCTTACTTTCTTTATCGGGGACCAAGCCGCCAGCGTTTCTACTCTTATTCAAACTATATGATTAAAAAACTGCCACGTGTATTACGGCAGATACTTTTATTTGTTCTATGTTTTATTCTTTTAGTGTTTATGATTTTAGTCTGCAGATGGTTTTCAACTGATTCAAAACTGCCTTGGCTTTTAACAGCCCTTGCCTTCTTCTTAAGTTTTTCATGCACCATTATCATCACTACCCTTCTAGAAAAAAAGGATGATGACAAAATGAACAGCGCTTTGGAAAAGTTTAAATAATATCAAAATCCGTTCGGATATTCATCACTATGTCAACTTCTTTCAGAATTTTTATAAAGCGTTCATCCAGGTCTGAGTTGTTGTCGCGGTAATCAATTTCTGCATATTCTTCGCGAGCTGGAAATGCGAGTTTTTCTTCTTCAAGGCTGAACTGGGCATGAACGGTCGCCTTGTTTCCACGGGCATCCAGACGAATCCATTTTTGTAATTCTGGAATATATACAGTGTTCAGGGCATGGATGATATAACCGTCGCTGTCATCTTCAGCGCGTGTTAGTTTCTGATAACTGATTCCAGCAGGAATTCCATTTCCACGAAGCAAGGCCGCAAGAAGACAGGATTTTGTCCAGCAGATTCCGGTTCCGTTTTTTAAAACCTCGGCTGCATTTTTTGAAACAACCTTTGCCTTTATATCCCAGGAATGTGTTATCTTGTCG
>CADCLG010000100.1 GCA_902802305.1 uncultured Spirochaetaceae bacterium | reverse complement strand
CTTTGTCATACACAATAAGAACAATATCCATTTCATTTTCAAAAAGAAATTTGCTGATTTCATCTAGTGCTATATTGAGCGCTGTTTCCTTTGGAAAGCCATAGTTTCCAGTAGCAAGAAGTGGAACGGAAAGACTTTTGCAATTTAAGTCTTTAGCTATTTGAAGTGAATTGCGGTAGCAGTTTCTCATAATTTCAATTTCACCATGCTGCCCATCTTTCCATTTGGTGCCCACAGTATGAATGATATAACGAATGCCATTTGTATTCTGAAGATTGAAGGCCGGCGTATATGCTGACTGTCCCCGCTCTATTATTCCAATCTTCTTTCTTTCTGCCAGGAGCTGTGCCATTCCTGCAGCTTCATAAACAGCCGTATCTGTTCCCGTTCCATATGTCGGCAGAGGATTTGCGGTATTTACTATCGCTTCTGTGTGAACCTTTGTAATGTCATTTCGCTCAATTCTAAATGGCATGTCTTTTATTTCCTAATTCATCTTGTTTCGCAGATACTCTTCCGTAAGTGCAAGCGGAACATTTACCATTTGGCTTTGTTCTATATAATCTGCCATTGAAAAACGAATCCCGAAAAGCTTCTCATCATTTTTCAGAACGGTCGAAAGACTTTTTGCCTTTAGATTCTGCTCTGCCTTTACTTCAACCGGATATACTTTATCTGTCTGGAAAACAAAATCAATTTCCATCGTAGAGTTTTCATTGGTGTAATAATATAGCGCTCGTGAATTTACATCTCCAGAATCAGCAGAATAAAACTGCTGTGCTACATACTGTTCTGTAAAACTTCCTTTATATGATGAAAACGCACTGTTTCCAACAAGAATTTCGCTTGCCGGAGCCTGGGCCATTGCACCAAGTAAACCTAAATCATTTACATAAAGCTTAAAGCAGTCAAAATCTTCGTAAAACTTCAAAGGCTGCTCAAATTTTTTTATCCTAAACACTTTATGAACAAGGCCAGCATTAATCAGCCATTGAATTGCATTTTCAAATTCTTTTGCACGACCACCTTTTTTAATTGCACCGTAAATGAATTTTTTATTTTCCTTTGCAAGCTGGCTCGGAATTGAATTCCAAACAAGTGTAATTTTTGGAATTTCGGTCTTTGGTGCATGTTTGGAAACATCATTAAGATAATCAGAAAGAATCTGATTCTGAATAGTCCGCACCTTCTGTAAATCCTGCTCTTCCACATAAGATTTTACTACAGCCGGCATTCCTCCTGTAAAATAATACTGCCGGAGTAGTTCAGTCATTTGTGGATTTAATGCGTTCAGTTCCTGCCAGTTATGATTTCTTATTTGCTCAACCAGAATATTTTTTCCAAGTGCTACCAGAAATTCCATAAAGGAAAGCGGATACAAATAAAGGCTGTCAACCTTTCCAACTGGAAAACCTGTCCCTTGATGATCCAAAATTCCCAATAGAGACCCCGCAGCCGCAACGTGTATTTCCGGAGCATCATCACAAAAATATTTTAAAGAAGTCAAAGCCTTGGGAAATTCCTGAACTTCATCAAAAACAATGAAGCATTTTCCACTTTCAATCTTTATATTTGAAATTGCAGAAAGATTTCTCAAGATTCTTTTAACATCATAATCTGCAAAGAGACTTTCCATTTGCGGATTATTATCACAGTTTATGTAAATAAAATTCTCGAATTCATTTTTCCCAAACTGTTTTAAAAGCCAAGTTTTTCCCACCTGGCGTGCCCCTTCAAGAATAAGAGGTTTTCTTGTTTTTGAGTCTTTCCAGTTCTTAAGCTGATTATATAAAAATCGTTCCATTACCTATATTTTACACTTTTCTAGGGGAATATCAACTAAAATAATACACTTTTCTAGTGGAAATAAGTGAATAGCTTTGCATTTTTCTAGGGATATATTTCCCCTTCGTAATCAATTATCCCGCCAATCTCAATCACGTTTGTACCAGTCAATAAAAGTAGACAAAAATAATTATTTTTTTAATGCTTCATTTACAAGAGTGG
>CADCLG010000099.1 GCA_902802305.1 uncultured Spirochaetaceae bacterium | reverse complement strand
TAAGTTTTCATATCCTCCACCGAAAATCCATCCAGCACAATCATCACATCAATATCACTATTTTCCGTCGCTTCACCACGCAAGTAGCTTCCCTGCAGGCCCACATAAACAAGCCGATTTCCAAAAGCTTCTTTGCATCGCGAAATCAAGTTTTCCATGTAGTTATCAATATTAAAATATTCCATAATTTGTATTACGCCAAATTTATTATCACTGCAGTTCCACCTTCAACTTTGTAGCAGCCATTCTTATATTCTGCGCCTTTTCCTGTAATATGCAAAACTTGGCCCTCTTTCATTTTTACCTCACATTTCTTTTGCGAAGGATTGATGATAACCATACAGGCTTTTCCATCAGCAGCAGTTCGTTTATAAACAAGCGGATATCCAGTTTCAATAAACTCAATTTCACCAAGATTTTGAAGTGCCGGAGTCTGCATTCTTAAGCTGATTAAAGCATTTACTTCATGCCACAAAGATGATTTATCTGCTATCTGCTGTTTTACAGTAGGGCGATCCGGAGCCGGATCCTGAGGAATGTAGAGCTTCTTTTTGTCGGCAGAACTAAAACCTGCATTTTTAGAAGAATCCCATTGCATTGGAGAACGTGCACCGGTCCGGCCATATCCACCTTCTTTTGAAACAAGACCTTCAACATAACGCATTCCAATTTCATCACCATAGTAAATAAAAGGAGCGCCGGGCATAGTCAAAAGAAAAGCAAAAGCAATTTTCATTTCTTGAGGATTTAAACTTCTTGCAAGACGGTCCATATCGTGGTTTCCGGATGGAATACAGATTAAACCTTTTCGTTCAGATTTTTCGTAATTCTCCAGATATTTTTTTACAAACTCTTTTATGTCACCTTTTCCACGACTGGAAAAATACGGCTCCCGGCAGCGGAATAAATCATTGTAGTGAGAAGGTCCAAAATGAAGCAGAAAATCCATGTGAAAACCACCCTGCAAAGATTTATCGGGTTCACCCCACTCACTAACCATTGCTGCAGATGGAAATTCCTTATCAAGAAATGCGCGTACATTTTTCCATAAACGAATAGTACCTTTTCCATCTTCATCATTTTTAACAAGCGAGCCTGCCATATCAACTCTAAAACCGTCGGCACCAAGATTCAGCCAGAAACGCATAACATCTTTCATTGCTTCAAGAGTTGCCTGAGGTCCCGGATCATCAAAACTTTGCTGCCAGCTTTCGCTTGGTTTATAAAATCCATAATTTAATGCAGGCTGATGAGAAAAAAAGTTTACAACGCAGGAACCATCTCTGTCAGAAATGCCGCGAAGTGAGCCATAACCAGCCGGTTCTTTCCAGATTGAATCAGTCCAGATGTAACGGTCAGTAAATTCATTTTTCTGGGCCTTCATTGATTCTTTGAACCATTTGTGTTCTACGGAAGTATGGCCTGGAACTAAATCCAAAAGTATATGCATGTTGCGTTTATGTGCTTCTTTAAAAAGTTTTTTCAAATCAGCATTTGTTCCGTAACGTGGAGCCGCTTTTTTATAATCACTAACATCATAACCGGCATCGCCAAAAGGAGAATCAAAACAAGGATTCATCCAGATTGCAGTACAACCAAGCTCTTTAATGTAATCAAGCTTAGAAATAATTCCATTAAAGTCGCCGATTCCATCTCCATTAGAATCCATAAAACTCTGCGGATAAATTTCGTAAAAAACTGCAGTATTAAGCCATTCCGGTTGTTTTGTCATTTTATTTCCTCTTTTTCACTGAACATATTTTTATTATATATCTGCTTAAAATGATTTTCTCGACTTTTTTTTGCAAAAAAATTAAACTTGTCCTGGATAACAATGGCTACACTTCTGTTTCTCAATTTCAATAGTACAAAATCTTTGGATTGTTTGCTATACTTATATTTGTTGAAGAACAAACCTCCATGAAAGTAATTATCTTAAACGGGCCGATGGGAGTTGGAAAAACTGCCGTTGGAAAATATATTGCAGAAGCTACTCCGGGAACAGCCTTTATAGAT
>CADCLG010000098.1 GCA_902802305.1 uncultured Spirochaetaceae bacterium | reverse complement strand
CAATTCCATCAAATCTTCATCTTTTACAGATGATTCAATCAGATGAACTTTGGCTGCAAAATCCATTCCGTCGGCTTCGAGAATTTCTGTTCGCACAGCTGCGGTTTTCAGCTGATTTTCAGAAAGAATCAGGCGGCTGGAAATTCTGTGCTCAAGACTTTCTTTAACATGCTTATCCATATCAAGATTTTTGAGACTTGCTTTAAGTGTTTTCAAAATTTTATCAGCATCTGCAATTGATGTTTTTTTGCTTGCGGTATTTTGTCTTTGAAGAATTACAGGCTTATGACCACTGCGCAAAAGCGGGAATGTAGAAAACTCAGATTTTGTGAGTGAGGTTTTGACATTACCCATGAATTCAAGAGAGCTTTCGTTGATAAAATTATTTATATCCATGCCAGCCGGAATATTTAAAAGATAAATTCCTTCTGCCAGTTTTTCTTTTATGTATTTCTGAATGTTCGGATTTTTTTCTACAAAAGAAATATTGTTGTCTGCAACCTTAAGAACGTAGCCGTAATAAAGTTGCGCAGATGAATAAGAATTATACCATTCTGTAATATTGATCTTGAGATTCTGTGGAATCTCATAGTAGGTATATTTTTCTATCCTTTCAAAAATGATTTCAGGATTAATGTCGTTATCAAAACCTTCTGAAACAGACTGACGGGTAATTTCGAATTCGGTAACAACCCCTGTCTTTTTTACAAGCATAAAATCTGTGAGAGGAAGAAGTTCTTTCAGTTTTAAGCCTGGCATAAGGGTAACTGTATAAGTTGAATCGATGTTCAGAACTTTTGGAGCCTGCTGTGATTCTGATGTGTTGCCATATAACAAATTATCGTTAGTTTGGATGCTTCCATTTGCGTTAGGATTTATCAGCTCTTCTGCGCTTTTGTATAAGTCAATTCCGTCTTCAGTTTTTCCAAGTTTTCTGAGCAGACCAAATTCAACTGCACAGTCTATCATGCGGTCTAGGAGTTCTGCATTTTGTTCTGGCTCTGTTCCAGCTTCCTGACGTGCTGCTTCCAGCAATCGGCTGAATCGGCTTTTGCGTGCAACTGCACTACCATCTTCTGTATAAGTTCCAACTAAAAAGGCAAGTCGTAAAATGCTGTCGCGGCTAAAGCCTGTGTCTGGCACAGAGGGGAGACAGTCTATCAAAAGCTGTGCTTCTTTTTTTAAGCCATCTTTGCTGAAGCGTGAAACAGCGGCTGCGCATAAAAGTGTATACTGCTGGAGCTCAGAGAGTTCTGCAAATTTTCGAATGCGGCTGAGTTCCAGTTTGTAGCCTTTAGCATCTTCACTTTCATAAACAAGCGATAGATTTACAAAGGCATTCATTAATTGCTGAATAAAGTTTTCTTTTCCAGGGAATATTTCTGCAAGACGGTTCTGATCATTCTTTTTGATTGTTCCGTCTGCCTTGCATGAGATTCCGCGGATTCTGATATAAGTAATAAAAGCTGCAAGTAGATTTGGAGAGATGGAAAAAACATCTTCATGTGAAAAAGTTGTAGCTGTGTAATCCGGGAAAATCAGTTTTGTATCGAGATAAGGCAAAAGGTTTTCGCGAATAAGCGGATTAATTTTTATGAGCTCTTTGCCGGTATCTGATTTTTCTTTATAAATCAAAAGTCGTTCAATGAGATTTATAATTTCTGCATAGATTTCTGTGACAGAATATTCAGTGTGAAAAAACTCAACGATCGTTTCCTGAGTTGTATTTGTAATCAGAGAAATTGCTGTGAGTACTGTGATGTCAAAGCTGTCGAGCAAAGTTAGAAGACTTGTGATGTTTTCTTCTTTTTTGATAAAGGCTGCCAGCTGCTGTGTAAGGCGCTGTTTGTTATATGGAGTTTTGATTTCTCCAAGATAGAGACGCATCGTATTAAAAAACTGTTTGTCTGGTAGAGAAGAAATGGCCTCTGCCCAGCGGTTTATTTCATTCTCATTCATCGAGGTTGAGTTCTCCATCGTATCTTACAATTTTGTATGCATAGCCTTGTTCGGCAAGGAATTTCTGGCGGTTTGAACCAAA
>CADCLG010000097.1 GCA_902802305.1 uncultured Spirochaetaceae bacterium | reverse complement strand
TTTTCCTGTGCAGAAAAGGCGTTTGATTTTTGAATGACCTAAGATTTCATCAAAGTCGTTAGGTCTGGCATTTTTAATAGAAGAATCTGCAGCACCGGAAATCTGGCAGCTGGCAAGCACATCCCAAAGGGCTATGTGATGGCGGAGAAGAAAATCTCGTCGTTCAGAAATTGCAGCCTCGCGGTCAGGCGAATTATTGGGACAGCACAAGGCCTCTCCAAAAACTGCCGGCAGCACCTTCCAGAATCTGTTTTGAGGATGCATATAGAAAAATCCGGCTTCCCGACTTTTTGGCGAAGGCATAGTGCCAAGAATCAGAACTTCGCTTTCTGAGTCCCAGACCGGAGGAATTTGATGAATTATCTTTTGTGAATCAACTTTTTCTATCATCAGTTTATACCTAGACCAAACCCGCTCTCATCATTTCAAAATCATCGGGAGTAATTTCAAAACGTTCCATATCAACATGGCCGTCAACAAAACCAACACCCTCTGCTTCAAGCTTTTTCTGCTGAACTCCAGGGCCACCAAAGGCAAAGCTTCCGGAACAAAAGCCCTTTGCATTTACAACCCGGTGACAAGGCGTAACTTTATTGCTGGGATTTTTGTGTAAAGCATTTCCCACGTAGCGTCTCAGATTACAGTTCCCGGCAAGCGCTGCTATCTGAGAGTAAGTTGCAACCTTGCCGCGAGGAATGAGTCGCACCGCTGCATAGATTTTTTCTGCAAGTTCCATGCCTTTACAGTAGCAAAAAATGAGGATTTTGTTGAGTCGTGTATTCAGTCAGTTTACGCAAAAGCATTCATTATTCGTATGCTCACTTGTACAGCAGTATCACTGTGAAGCACTGCGGAAAGCATAGCAACACCTTGCTCTGTAAACGCGTATGGACATACTGATGAATGTTTAAGAGTAATGAACCGGTCACAATTTGTGACCAGTTCATTAATTTCTTCTTCTAGAATTGGAGTAATATCTTCTTTGTTCATAATTTTTTATTTTTTTAAATCCCGCTTGTTTTTGTACATTGCTTTGTCGGCGCGGTCAAAGATTTCGGAAACCAGCTTGTCTTTTCCCGGAGTAAAGTCTGCCATTCCCGAAGCTAGAATCGGACCGGATTTTGATTTTTGATTTTCCCAAACCTGATTCTGGAGGGCTTTCATCAATGCTTCTCGGTTTGTATAATCATCACCCCGCAGGAATACAACAAACTCGTCGCCGCCAATTCTGAATACAGGGCTGTGAACAAAGATATTACACAAAAGCTTTGCAGACTGTTTGATATATTCATCACCGGCAACATGGCCTTGAGAATCGTTTATTTTCTTAAGATCGTTGGTATCGCAGACAACAAGTCCAAAAGGCAGATAATCCATGCCGTTGTCGATATTTGATTGAACAGATTTTTCCAGTTCATTATAGGCAGTTTTATTTTTTATACCTGTAAGCTCATCTCGCCTGGCAAGTTCCTTTTCGGTATTCAGGGCTTTGAGATGCTGCTTTTCTTTTTTGACTTCATCGTCAATGTTTTCAATTCCAATAATATAGTGACTTTCATCAGTTGTCTTTTGTACCGTCATCCTCACGTAATGAGTTTTCTTAAAGGCAACAATTCTGTAATCCAGGTGGCAGCCCTTTTGATTCATAAGGGTACAGGCTAAATGCTCCTTATTAACAAAGTCGAGTACAGTGTCCAGATCGTTTTTATGAACAATATTTGTAATATCAGTTTTGGAATCTTCAAAAAAATCATCGCCGGCTCTCTGAATTTCTACTTCGCCGTAAATGTTCCTGCATTCGTAACTGATGTAACTTGAGTCTTTTATATTAACATAATAAATAACGTCATAATTTACAGCCAGAATTTCTGCAATCTGAGTAAAGGTAACCTGTTTATTCAGATTTTTAGACCGCAGGTTTTCGGCTGTTATTTCATCATCAATATTTTTTTCGCTGATAATAAAATGTTTTCCATCCGGGGCCAGCATGAGGGTAAAAGTATAATGTTTTTGCTGCCCGTTAATCAGCAGTCTGTATTTATAGGAATAGGATTTTTTGCCTTCCAGA
>CADCLG010000096.1:2146-3701 GCA_902802305.1 uncultured Spirochaetaceae bacterium | reverse complement strand
TTTGTTTTTCAGGCATTTAATCTGGTTTCATCTGTTAATGTCTGGGAAAATATTGTACTGCCACTGGGGCTGGATGGAAGAAAAGTGGATGAAGCGTATGTAAATGATATTATTGCAACTCTGGGGATTGAAAACCGGATTTATAATCTGCCAAATCAGTTATCCGGAGGACAGCAGCAGAGAGTAGCAATTGCAAGAGCACTGGTGAATCGTCCGGAAATTATATTTGCGGATGAGCCGACAGGCAATCTTGATTCTAAGACCAGTGATGAGGTAATCGCTCTGCTTAAGATGACAGCAGAAAAATATGGACAGACAATTGTAATGATTACTCATAACGATGAAATTGCTCAGCTTGCAGACCGTACAATCCGTATAGAAGACGGACTCATCGTAAGGGGATAAAAATGAATGTAAAGAACACAAGCATTATCAGACGAACAGCCCTTCAATATATTTTTAAGAATCGTGGAAAAAGTCTTGTAATAATTTTAGCAGTAGCCCTCTGCACTTTTTTATTTACAGCACTTTTTACAGCAGGTGGCGGCATCTTAAAAAATCTGGAAAGTCAGATGCAGCGCCAGATTGGTACCACTTCCATGTCTTCCCTCAAATATCTTAACGAAGAA
The DNA here is from genome assembly GCA_902802305.1 of uncultured Spirochaetaceae bacterium. Lineage (GTDB taxonomy): Bacteria > Spirochaetota > Spirochaetia > Treponematales > Treponemataceae > Treponema_D. The sequence goes on along the minus strand of CADCLG010000096.1, from coordinate 3,072 downwards.
GAATATAACAAAATTGCGGCAGACAAAAAACTTAAGGAAGTAAGCCGCTGGATTATTGTTGCCGAAGCAATAAATCCTGAGCTTGTAAAGCTTAGAACCGAAGTTCACTGGGCAGACCCAAAATCTGCAGAAAAAGGTTTTTGTAAACCGGAAGCAGGCCACCTTCCTCAGACAGAAGACGAAGCCGCATTCAGCAGTCTTGTCCTGCAGACTCTGGGCTTTAAGTTAGACAAAACTAACTACAATTCTCTTCTTGGTCAGAAAGTTCTTCTTCGTCTTGGAATAGAAGATCAAACCTTCGAAAAAGAATTTAAAATCTGTGGAGTTTTTACAGGCGATCGTGTTTCCATGTCACAAATTGTTCTGGTATCCAAGGCCTTTCAGGAAAAATATGTACCGACACCAGTAGACTCCTATTATGATATGCAAAGTTCTGACCAGGGAACAAAATCGATTTATGGCCGCATAGACGCCGAGATTGAATTCTCTATCCCGCTAAGAATTGAAGATCAGCTCATCTCTGCAGTATTAAGAAATGGACTTCCTCCGGATGTTTATACAGGAATAAGCAAGGCAAACGGTTTGAGCACTATGGATGCAGGAACTTTGCTGCTGGTGCTTTTTCTCCTTTTGACAATCTTTTTTTCCGGTTTTCTTATTATCAATAATATTTACAGAATTAATGTTTATTCCGATATCCGCTCCTATGGCCTTTTAAAAACTATCGGAATGAGCGGCAGACAGATTTCTAAGCTTGTAAGATTCCAGGCTCTATATCTTTCGATTCCGGGAATCCTTCTTGGTATTCTTGCGGGCACCTTTATCGGAAATTTTTTAATTCCTGTAATTTCTTCAATTCTTGATGGATTTTCTATTTCTAAAATCGACAAGAGCTCTTTCAATATTTTTATTCCTCTCTTGTCTGC
>CADCLG010000096.1:0-2087 GCA_902802305.1 uncultured Spirochaetaceae bacterium | reverse complement strand
TCTCCAATCGAAGCTGTAAGATACAACGAAGCCCAGGCCTTGGGTAAAAATCAAAAAACAAAAGAAGGTAAAATTACCCGATATTCAAATTTGTCTTTTGCTTCAAAAAATCTTTCCCGCGATAAGAAAAAAGTTTTCTGGGTAATTCTTTCCCTTTCGCTTTCGCTGGTGATTTTGAACAGTGTTTATACAATGCTCCACAGCTTTAGCGAAGATAAATTTGTTGAACACAGAATTGCTACAGATTTTTCGGTTTTTGATGCAAGTGTCGATAATCCGGCCTTACCTTCTTCTTCAAAAAATCTGAGCGGTGTTACAGACCAGTTTTTAGCCGATATAAAAAATCAGCCCGGTATTACAGAACTTGGAAACATCCGCTATGAAAACACTTATCAGCAATTTACAGAAAATGATTTTGCAAAAATAGATTCCCGTCTTTTTGAGCATCCAAGATTCCAGTCAATTACATGTTATGGAAGCCCGGACTTAGTAAAAGATATTTACCGCGAAGAAAAAGCAGACGTTGTTATGACCTATGGTCTTGATGAGTTTGTTTTGGCTAACATTCCTATTATTACCGGCCAGCTTGATATGCAGAAATTCCAGAGCGGAAATTACATTCTGGTAAATGAATACAACATGAGACTTTCGGAAAACGAAGGATCAATTCCATTTTTCCTTCCGGGTGATAAAATTACAGTCCGCAATAATCAGGGACAGGAAAAAGAATATGAGGTAATGGCCACGGCAGAGCTTCCTTATGCCTTCCGCCTGCAGCAGTTTAGTGATCTTGATATTTATTATATTTTCCCAACAGAGGAGTTCCAGAACTTTTTTGGAGAGCGTAATCCTATGCGCTGCCTTTTTAATGTAGAGGATCAGTATGAAGATCAGATTGAAAACTGGATGGCAGCCTATACAGAGGAAGTTGAACCAATGCTTACTTATTCTTCGCGAAAAGTATTTAAACAGGAATTCAAAAGCTTTACCGGCATGATAGTAATTGTGGGCGGACTTTTGACAGGCATTCTTGCCCTTATAGGTTTGTTAAATCTGACTAACACAATGGTAACTTCAATCCTTTCGAGAAAGCTGGAGCTTGCCATGCTCGAAGCCGTTGGTATGACAAAGAAAACTCAGATTCAGGGAATGTGCGTAGAAGGATTATTATATGCAATTCTCACAGCAATTACCGGCTTTGTTTTAAGCACACTATTTTCTATCCTGATTGTAAAACCTCTGGGCTACGGCATGACTTTCTACGAATGGAACTTTACCCTCATGCCGCTTGTTATAGTTTTACCGATCATGATTTTGATAACTCTTCTTTTGCCGCTGATTATTTATAAGCTTGCAATGAAGACTTCTGTAGTTGAACGCCTTAGACTGTCGGAGGTGTAAGATAAAATTAGGGTTAGTATACTAGTAAAGGGGTGGATTTAGATGTCAAAGAAAAATCATGGACCCGTCATAGCAATCATATTGATCATTGTATTGCTTCTGGCCGCCGGCGGTGGTGGACTCTACTATTACCTCTGTTACATAAAACCATTTAACGATATAAAGACAGCCATTGAAAACGAGGATATAGACGGGGTTGTCAGTTTATACGGAGATCTTCGCAGAGACGATGACAGGGTATATGTACAGGATGAAATGCTCAGCTATTTTGAAAAGACAGTAAAGAGCTATAAGAGAGAAAAAATAGATTTTGATGACGTCGAGGATCTCTATAAAATACTTGGCAAAAAGATTCTGAAGAAAGATGAAGAATTTGATGATCTGATGGATTTTGCCGAGAACCTCCGGGACTCAAGGGAGTACTATGATACAGCCGAGGAACTGTTTGAAGCAGAGGATTATGAGACGGCGATCGATTACTACTCACTGGTCTGGGAAGAGGATGATAATTACAACGATGCTGTACTAAAGATAAGCGAATGTGAGGAAATAATCGCAGAGCTTCAGGCGCAGTTGGCGGATGGTGTAGTCGGGAACTGGATGGCGAATATAAACTTTGGCGGTGCGTTGGCAGATTTTCTCGACTCGCAGGATAGTTTCGACTTTAATATCGGAGTATGGCTTAC
>CADCLG010000095.1 GCA_902802305.1 uncultured Spirochaetaceae bacterium | reverse complement strand
CTGGAACATATAAACTTGAAACTCAAAATATTCCATTTTTAACAAAACTTTTGTCATTAAAATATGGCTTTGAGTCTCCAATTAAAGCAGAAGTTTATTTTGAAAACGATGTTTATGAGATTGAAGAAATTGCAAAAAAATATGAGGGTAGGGCAACGCTTTTTCTGGGCAGCTCTTATGAAAAGAAACTTGCACAGAAGCTTGGAAGCCACTTTGCAATTACTTCAAATCCTTGTCTTGATAAAGAAATACTCAACCGTTCTCATATAGGTACGCACGGCTGCATTTCTTTAGTCGAAGATTTGTACAATCATTTCTAAAATGACAACCGATATGACACAGGGGAAGATAGTTCCCCTTTTACTAAAATTTTCCGCTCCTCTGCTGCTGGGAAATCTCTTCCAGCAGTTTTATAACACCTTCGACACTTTTATTGTTGGAAGGGTTATTGGAAGTCAGGCACTGGCCGCAATAGGCTCAACCTCACATTTTGTGAATACTGTAATTAATTTTTTCAACGGACTTGCAATCGGAGCACAGGTTGTAATATCACAGTTTTTTGGAGCAAAAAATTTTCCAAGTCTGAAAAAAGCAATAAATACTACAATTTATGCAAGCTTTATTTTCAGCATCCTCGCCACCGTCATTCAAATAATTCTTTCTCCTTTTGTATTAAGATTAATTTCTACACCGCCGGATGTATTAGTCCAGGCAAACCAATATCTGAAAATTTACTTTCTTGGAACAGCAGCCCTAACTCTTTACAACATGGGGTCTGGAATTTTAAGAGCACTTGGAGATTCAACACGAGCTCTTATTTTTCTGGTTATCTCCTCCGTTTCGAATATTATTCTTGATATTCTTTTTGTAGTTTTGCTTGGCAAAGGAATTGCGGGAGCAGCTTATGCTACTGTACTCAGCGAACTCTTAAGTGCCATTCTGGTTATAATTTCACTTCAGAGACTGGAAGTCAAAATGCGGCTTGAACTTAAGCATCCTCAAATTGATTTTTTGATTTTGAGAAAGATTATGAAACTCGGTTTACCAGGTGCAATTTCTTCTTCCATCACATCTTTTTCAAATACCTTTATGCAGAAATACATTAATTATTTTGGAACATCCTGCATGGCTGGCTGGGCAATTTTTTCTAAATTCGATCAGTTTGCTATATTACCAATGCATAGTCTTGCAAGCGGAGCCACTACCTTTGTTGCTCAAAATTACGGTGCAAAAAAATCAGAAAGAATTCGTGATGGAATAAAAAAATCATTTATACTGAATTTCAGCGTTATCAGTATTTTAAGTCTGTTATTGATTTTTCAGGCAAACTTCTTTGCCAGTCTTTTTTCAGATGATGCAGAAGTTATTTATTTCGCAGAACGCTTTATTTATCTCACCGCACCTTTTTTTGTTTTATGTGGTTTTTCAATGCTTTTTTCAAATGTAATGAGGGGCTTTGGAATTGCATTCCGTCCAACCATTATTACATTTGTAGGATTCGTTTTATTCCGCCAGATAATGCTTCTGATAATTTCCCAGACTTCAAATTCCTTTACCTTGATTGCTCTTGTATACCCGGCAGCCTGGCCGCTGGTAATCATCATATACATTATCTGGCTTTTTATATTCAGAAAAAAACGTATTAAATAAAATTAGTCCAGGCGTGTTCTTCTTTTTCAGGAAGACCGAACTTTTCCTTGCCCAAAGCAATTGACTTAATCAAAAAGCTCATATTGCGGGCAAGAACTCGGAGAGTCTGCATTCCTTCAGCATCTTCTGCGGCTTCTCCCGGAGCACCACCGTGAATATTATTCCAGTACTGGCTGCTGGCAACCTGCATTCCGCTGATAGTGAAGAACTTGTTCACTACATCAAAAGAAGCAGTTGTTCCACCGCGGCGGGCACAAACAAAGCCGGCTCCAACCTTCATTGTTTTATCAAAATTACTGCTGTAGAAAAGTCTCTGCAAAAAAGCCTGAACAGTTGCATTTGGAGCGGAGTAATAAACAGGAGTTCCAACAACAAGACCATCTGCATCCTTAAACTTAGCCGCAAACTCATTTACCGGGTCATCAAAAACACATTTACCAAG
>CADCLG010000094.1 GCA_902802305.1 uncultured Spirochaetaceae bacterium | reverse complement strand
TACTCCGGGCTTTGATGAATATTCGTGGTCCATATTCCATTAGCGAAGACTTTTTGAGAATACAGGATGAGTACCTGCAGCAGGTTAATAAAGAGCGGGTGATTACGGATATTGCTGACTTAAGCCCAACGACGAGGAACCCAAAGATTTACCTCTGGCAGGGCGACATCACTACGCTAAAAGTTGATGCAATTGTTAATGCTGCAAACTCTGCCCTGCTTGGCTGCTTTGCGCCCCTTCATATCTGCATCGACAACTGTATCCACACCTATGCAGGTATTCAGCTACGGCTTGCCTGTAACGAGCTCATGCAGAAGCAGGGTCACGAAGAAGGAACCGGACTTTGCAAAATCACCCCGGCCTTTAATCTTCCAAGCCGCTATGTTTTGCACACTGTCGGCCCCATTATTTACACAAGTGTGGGTCCTCGCGAAAAGCTCCTGCTTGCAAACTGCTACAAAAACTGCCTTGAAACTGCGTCTCAAAATCAGCTTGAATCGGTCGCTTTCTGCTGCATTTCTACCGGAGTCTTCAGATTTCCTCAGGAGCTGGCCGCCCAGATTGCAGTGGAAACCGTGGAAAAGTGGCTTTCAGAGAATCCAGCTTCCAGCGTGAAGAAGGTTGTCTTCAATGTTTTTGGAAATAAGGATCTGGAGATTTATAAAGAGGTGTTGGAAAAATGAAGATGTTGTCAATTTCTCAGATTATGGAAAAAATGATTGCTACATTGCTAATGCAACTGAAAGCGGAAAGAGATTGGTTCAGTCAGTTTTTTGCCTGAAATAAGCAGTCATTCTAAAATCTAATTACCATTCGGGTTTTAGAATTGTTGACTTTCGACTAATTAGGAGTTGCACTCCAAAATAGTCGAACATATTTAGGGGAACCATTTTACAGGTCATATATCAGAACTTATCTTGACCGGGATGTAGCAGACATTATTACAGCAAAAAATCTTGTTAAATTCCATAATTTCATGCAATGCATAGCAGCTCGTGTTGGGGAATTATTTAATGCAGAAAGCCTTGCGCGCGATGTGGGTGTTACAAGTAAAACTATCGCTGAATGGAGCTATGGCAGGTGGACTTTTTGAAAACTTCGTTGTCAGCGAGATAATCAAATCATATTACAATGCCGGACATGAAACTGAAAAAATATATTTTTACCGCGACAAAGACAAAAGAGAAATAGATTTAATCATTGAAAAAGATAATATTCTTTTCCCTATTGAGATAAAAAAATCGGCTCGACCAGGAATCGAAATGGCAAAGCATTTTTCAGTTCTATCGAAAATTGCCGGCCTTTCCGTAGGACAAGGATGTATTATATGTCAGTGTGATAAATCTTTATATTTAAGAGATGATGTAGTTGTCCTGCCAATTGAATACATCTAGGAACTATAATTTTTTTCATCAAGCCTGCTGTTGTAAATATAAAGAGCAGACGGCAACTAAAAATGAGCTTAAACTCTTTAAGCTTTTAGTAAGCTGCTTTTCAAAATTAAGTAATGATCCTCGCTGTCCAGACCTTTGCACTCACGATATTGAAGCTTTATCAAAACGTTACGGCCAGAAAGTTTGGGAATCATATCTGGAAAATCACAAACCCGCAGCCGGAAGAATCTTCTGGGTATATGGTCCGGATAAAAATGATATTACAATCATAGGAATTGACCCCCACCCTAACGATAAAAAAGACGCTTATCAGAAAATCACACTTTCTTTAAAGCTCAAGGCTCAGGTAGAAACAGAAACTGGCGAACAAAACAATAATTTTTTTAGCAAAAAAAGTCGAGTTAGCTTTGTTTTCTGCTATTATACTAAAGCCATGTTAAATGAAATGACACCAAAAATCAAAGCAGTTCAGAAAATGCAGGATTACATTGCAGCACACCAGACGGAAGAAATTAACCTTTCAGATCTGGCAAATACTGCGTGTTATTCGCCCTGGTACTGCTATAGGATTTTTAAGGAACTGACCGGAATGTCTGTGAGTGATTATGTCAGACGGCTTAAGCTTACAGGTGCGGCACGTCGTCTAAAGGAATCTGATGCAAAGGTAATTGATGTTGCCTTGGATTCTGGTTTTGAAAGC
>CADCLG010000093.1 GCA_902802305.1 uncultured Spirochaetaceae bacterium | reverse complement strand
GCCTTCTATTCCCATGGAATTTGTGAGCAGGCTTACTGCGCAGGATTTAACTCCTTCAACAGAACCTACTGCCTTTTCAACACGGGCAACACAGGCCGCACAGCTCATTCCTGTAACGTTATATTGTTCCATATTTGCCTCCCGGCTTTATTTCATCAGCTTTTGTAAAGTAACGACAAATTCATCAATTACGCTGTCATCACCTTTTCGGATTCCCTCTGCTACACAGGTCTTCATATGATTTGCGAGCAGAACCTTGTTGAAACTCTTGAGGGCACTCGAAATTGCAGACACCTGAATCAGAATATCAGTACAATAAGCGTCGCTTTCGAGCATTCCTTCAACACCACGAACCTGTCCTTCAATTCTTTTAAGGCGGTTCATCAAATCTTTTCTTTCTGCGTCATCGCGCTCTTTATGTTTTCCAGAACAGTGTGGACAAGTTCCTTCCATGACAATCTCCTTTGTATACCCTATAGGGGTATGTCTTACGCTGATAAAATATGGCAAGAGAGGTTATATGACTTTGCAGAAATTCCGCAGATTTACGCTAATCATCAGCATGCTGCTTTTTCCGATTACGATTTATTATTTTTCGCCATATCTGATTATTATGGGCGCAATGCAGCATGTCATCAATGGAAGCTTTATCGTCTTTTCTCTGATGTTCATTCTTGGCATGTTCTTCGGTCGTCTCTGGTGTGGCTTTTTCTGTCCTACTGGCGGCATGTGCGAATGTTTTGCTCAATTTTCTGATAAGGCCCCAAAGCAGGGCTGGCGCAATTACATCAAATATGGAATCTGGCTTGTGTGGATCAGCGGAATAATTGTCTGCCACGTTTTTGGAAAAGGTGAATATACGATTCAGCCGTTTTTTATGACCGAGCACGGCATTTCAATTTCTAATATATATAGTTATGTGATTTATTACGGAATTGTGATCCTGTTTTTGATTCCGGCCCTGATTCACGGAAAGAGGGCAAACTGCCACTACATCTGCTGGATGGCTCCTTTTATGATTTTTGGTTATAAGGTTGGAAGACTTCTTCATCTGCCACAGCTGAAAATCAAATCGAAAAAAGAGAACTGCATCAGTTGTAAGAAGTGCGAAAAGGTTTGTCCTATGAGCCTGAATGTAACGGAGCTTCTGCAGAAGGGTGAGATTAAATCAGCTGAATGCATTTTGTGTGGCGAGTGTGTAAAGACTTGCCCGAAAGAAGTCCTGAAGTATAATATTACAAATAAGAGGTAAACGATGACTAAGGAAGAGATTTTGGAAAAAAGCCGCAGTGATAATGCGGGAAAAGATATTGAAGATCTGGAAGTGCAGAAGACTGGCAGATAAAAATAGAATGCTGGATTGTTTTCTTTGGAATGTGCTGTGTGGCATTTTTTGTGAAGTTTATCAAGCTTAAAAAGCTTCACGAACTCTTTGTTGCTCTCGGTTATCTTTTGATTTTCGCAGCCCTGCTTGTGCTTTTTATTCTTCAGTTGTGTGGAGTAATGTGATGAACGAAAATCTAGTCCTAAAAAATCGCCTAAAAGAAATTCGCACAGAAAAAAAGCTCTCACAGTCAGACCTCGCGCAGATGGTCGGAGTTTCCAGAAACACAATAAGCTCCATAGAAACCCTGCAATTCTGTCCAACCGCCAAACTCGCTCTGATTCTCTGTGTCGCCCTGGATAAAAAGTTCGAAGACATCTTTTATTTTGAATAATAAGCTATATATTGAAAAATCTCCGCATTAGTGCGATTATGTTAGTATCTACTAACGTTAATGCGGAGAATATCAATGCTTACTGAAAATCAGAAAAATGAGCTGAACAAAAAAACTTGCAAAGTACTGAAAAGTAAAGAGTCTTTTAAGGCCGAGATGGCAAAAAGATTTTCTTCTTCTGATATTGAAAAAATCTGGGCAGATGCAGAGAAGCGCCTGTTCGACATGTATGCCGGGCATACAGATTTACCAAAAGGTGTTAGCGCACATACAGACAATTTTATTTTCCCGGAAATTGATAAAGATGCTGCATACGAGATTATGAAAAAAGTCATGGCAGAAAAATCAGACAAATTTGGAAAAACGCTTGCAAAGTGGTGTCATATCCCAGGTTTCAAAAAATTCTTTCTCAATATGTGGGATTCAATAAGCCGCAAATCGTTCGGCGAAACAGCGGGCTTTAAGAATGTTTTTTATCCGAAAGAGAAGGGCTCTTTCCGCATGGATATTACTCAGTGCCCTTACCACAAGTATCTTACAGAGGCCGGCTGTCCGGAACTGAATATTCTCTTCTGTGAAAACGATATTCATTCTTACGGAAATCTGCCCGGACTTAAGTTTACAAGAACAAAGACAATAGGAGCAGGCGACGAGCTCTGCGATTTTAAGATGGAACTGGTAAAATAATGAAAAGTACATTACAAATCCCTGAAAACATTTTGACTCGCTTTGTCGAATCTACCCGCGAGACTATTGGCGAAAACCTGCTGGGCGTCTATCTTCATGGTTCGGCTGCAATGGGATGTTTTAATCCTAAATCCAGTGATTTAGATCTGCTTGTTGGTGTAAAAGAAACTCTTGATGATTCAACTAAACGCCGTTTTATGGATAGGGTAGTAGCGTTACACGAAGAGTTTGTCAGAATATCAGGTTCCAGTCATGCCGGAATTGAAATGAGTGTTCTTCTTCAGAAAGACTGTAAACCATTTGTTTATCCAACTCCTTTTGATCTTCATTTTTCTGCAATGCATTTGAAATGGTACAAGGATAATCCGGATGATTATGTTCAGAAGATGAAAGGAACCGATGAGGACTTGGCCGCTCATATTACAATAACTCGTGCCCGTGGCCGATGTCTTTTTGGTATGCCGATTGAAGATTTCTTTGGGGAAGTTCCTGCTGAAAATTATTTTGATTCAATTCGTGCTGATGTTGAAAACGCTGAATCTGAAATCACTGAAAACACAAATTATCTTGTTTTGAATATGAAAGCGGAGAACCAGCTCAGTATGATAAATCAGCATCCGTTAATTATGCCAAGTATATGTTAGGCTTAATAATCTAAGCATCCTTAAAAAACTATTTTCACATGCTTTGCAATAGGTTTTATCTATGGTCAAATTCTGCAGCATGTGTTATCATATTTGTATGACTTTACAACAATTAAAGTATGCAGTTGCAGTAGCAGATACACGAAACATTACAGAAGCATCCCGCCGTGTTTTTATTTCTCAGCCAAGCCTTACCGCCGCAATCCGCGAGCTGGAAGAAGAAATGGGAATCACAATTTTCTCACGTTCTAACAAGGGCGTTACCATTACAAACGAAGGTGACGAGTTTTTGTCTTATGCCCGCCAGGTGCTTGAGCAGGCAAATCTTCTGGAAGATCGATACAAGGGTAGTGGAAGCGGAAATACTATTTTCTCTGTTAGCTGCCAGCATTATTCTTTTGCTGTAAACGCTTTTGTTGATGTAATCAGACAGTTCGGTGGAAACGAATATGATTTTACTTTACGCGAAACCCAGACTCACGAAATCATAGAAGATGTTGCGCACCTTAAAAGTGAAGTAGGGGTTATGTATCTTTCCAGCCGCAACGAAAACGTAATCAGCAAATTAATCAAAAAGAACAATCTGATTTTTGAACCGCTCTTTACGACAAAGCTCCATGTTTTCATTTCAAAAAACAATCCGCTTGCCAGCAAGAAAAAAATCAAACTGACCGATCTGGCCCCTTATCCATACCTCACTTATGAGCAGGGAGATTTTAATTCCTTTTACTTTGCAGAAGAGCCGCTGACAGAAATTGATTTTGACTGCCCGAAGAATATACAGGTGCGCGATCGTGCAACGCTCTTCAATCTTCTGATTGGTCTTGATGGATACACAATCTGTTCCGGAGTCATAAGCCACGAATTGAACGGCCCGGAAATCATTGCCCGCCCGCTCGCCGTCGATGATATAATGACTGTAGGCCTGATCACAAGAAAAGGCATGGCCTTGTCACGATATGCGGAAGCGTATATTAAATCGATAAAATCAGTTACACTTACTAAAGATTGATGATGAGGGAATAATATGAATGATTTAAAAATCCGAGAAGCTGCCGTCGCAGACA
>CADCLG010000092.1 GCA_902802305.1 uncultured Spirochaetaceae bacterium | reverse complement strand
CCCAAAGGACAAGCAATCAACAATGCAAGCAGCGTCATAATCAAAGTGTTCACAAGAGCCGGCACCACAGAACAATTTTCCGAATTGTATTTCCAGCTAAAAAGTGATGACGACAAATAAGGCACGCCTTTTACAAAAATGTAGACAAGCATATAAATCAAAACTGCAAAAGTGATTCCTGAACAAAAATAAACATCGGCTCTGACAAATCCAGATTTTGTTTTTATGGAAGTTGCGCCCGCAAGCGGTCGCCGGGCTTTCCTCACTTCGCTTGCGCTCATCGTCCTCGCCTCCACTCCGTTCCGGCTGCGGTCGACTAAAGGTGCTCCAATCCCTAACTCAATTTTCATCATACGCGTCCCCTCTTTTTTACAAGATTAAAAGTCAAATTAATCAGCAGAATAAATACAAACAAAACAACACCAGTCGCAATAAGAGCTTCCCTGTGAAGGTCAGTTGCATACCCCATTTCAATAACGATGTTCGCTGTCAAAGTTCTTATGCCTTTCAAAATTGAATCCGGGATTCGAGCTTGATTTCCGGCAACCATAATAACCGCCATTGTTTCATCAATTGCACGACCAATTCCTAGAATTATTCCAGCCATAATTCCAGATTTTGCTGCAGGCAACATAGTCTTAAAAACACTTCGTTCATGGGTTGCACCAAGAGCACGGCTTCCCTCGTAAAAACTTTGAGGAACAGCATTCAAGGCACTTTCAGAAACAGAAATAATTGTTGGTAAAATCATCATTCCGAGAAGAATACTTGCTGTAAGAATAGAAGAACCATTTCCTCCAAAAACATTTCGGACAGCAGGCACAATTACCATAAGTCCAAAAAATCCGTAAACTACACTTGGAATTCCCGCCAGTAAATCAATTGCAGGTTTAAGAATTTTATGCAGCCATTCAGGACAGAACTTTGACAGAAAAACTGCAGTCATAAGTCCAACTGGAACTCCAACAATAACGGCTCCTGCAGTTACATAAAAACTTCCAAGAATCATGGGAAAAATGCCATAAAGATCGTTTCCCGGTTTCCATTTAGTTCCAAACAAAAAATCTGCAACTCCAATTTTTTGTATAGCCGGAATGCCATTTGCAAATAAAAACAGACAGATTAAAAGAACAGCAAGAAAACTGAATCCCGCCGCCAGGAGAAAAATAATTTCCCAGAATTTCTCTTTAATTTTCATGGCTCTAATTTAAATGAAGATTGTTAAGATATAAGGAAGGATTTGTTAAGATTATGTTAAAAAAGAAAACCTCCAGTTTTTTAGCTGGAGGTTTTCAATTATTTGGGGGATAATTCAACGTAGTGTGCCTTGACACGTCGTATTGCCTGGTGATTATTATTTTACTTCATTCCACTTCAAAGTTTTTCCAGTAAAAATCTGTTCTACCTGGGCTTTTGAAAGGTTTTCTGTTGGATTTGATTTGTTTACAATTACGGCAATTCCATCAATTGCAATTGTAACTTCCTGAACGCCCTTTGATTTTTCTGAATCTTTAAGACTGCGACTTGCCATTCCAATATCGCAGGTTCCGTTGATTGCGTTTGTTACCCCAGTTGTACTATCGGAAGTCTGAAGTTCGATCTTTGCATTTGGGTTTTCGCTTTTGTATGCTTCAATCAATTTTTCCATAACTGGTGAAACTGAAGATGAACCTGAAACTACAATTTTTCCGCTGGCTTTTGAAGAAATGTAAGACTTAGCTGCAACTTGAATATACTTGTTAGCAGCAATAACTTTTTGTCCTTTATCACTTAAAATAAAATTAACGAAATCCTGAGCAACAGGGGTAAGCCCCTCTTTTACTGCAATATTGAACGGACGACTAATTTTATACGAACCATTATTGATGTTTGAAACAGTTGCATCTGCACCGTCAATTTTTACGGCTTTTACAGAATCATTTAGTGAACCAAGTGAAACATAACCAATAGCATAATTATCACCGGCAACACTTACAAGCATTACTGCAGTTGAATTTGTAATTGCAGCTTCGTCAGTTGTGTAATCAACTTTTTTACCTGATGTATCTTTTTTTTCAATACCAAAAAGTTCAATAAAAGCACCCCGCGTTCCAGATCCATCTTCCCGACCCAAAACTGTAATTG
>CADCLG010000091.1 GCA_902802305.1 uncultured Spirochaetaceae bacterium | reverse complement strand
GCCGGATTGATTGGAATCTGGCCTGAAGTATAAATCAGATTTCCAGAAACAATTGCCTGTGAATATGGCCCGATTGCAGCAGGCGCTTCCTTTGTTGAAATAATTTCCATAGTTTTGTCTCCTGTCTTTTTTAATATTTTAACATCCGATTTCCTCGTGCTTGGTGCGCATTGCGAGGATGCAGTCTTGAATTACGTCGTTGAGCTCTACGCCCATGAGTTCTGCGCCGGCTTTGATAACTTCGCGGTTGCAGGCAGCGGCAAAATTGAGGGCTTTGAATTTCTTTGTAACAGATTTTACTTCCATATCAGTTACAGATTTGCTTGGGCGGGCCATAGCACAGGCAAAAATCAGACCTGTAAGTTCATCAACTGTGTAGAGAACTTTTTCCATGATGTGCTCAGGCTTTACATCAACAGTGATATTCCAGCCGTGGCTCTGAACGGCATGAACAAGCTGATTATCAATTTCAGGATAGTTTGATTTTTCTGAATCAAAGATTTCTACACACTTTGTACAGTGAGCATCCGGCGCAACTTCAAAATCAATATCATGAAGGATTCCTACACTTTCCCAGTAGTCAGCATCCTCACCATATTTTTCTGCAAAATAGCGCATTGTGATTCCAACTGTTTTACAATGACGGAGAAGAGTTTCTCCATGAACATATTTTCCAAGTAATTCAAAAGCTGTTTCTGGTTTCATATTATTTATTTACCTATTATAAAGATAGGTATATAATACAGATAAGAGGACATGCAGTCAATGAAGAGTATTCTGATAAAAGACACAACAAAAGAAGAACGCGAAAAGATTGTCGCTGATGCACTTGGCTGTGGCAGTGATTGTTCAATGTGCTGTGCCTGTGGCGGAATGGAAATCGACTATCAGCAGTACATAGACGGTAAAAAAGAAATTGCCCAGCTCAACGCAGAATACCGGGCAAATACTATGATCGGGCACTAGGCCAAAAATGTTCTGAGTTCCTCGAGCTTTTTCTGCATCTCTGCCCGGCCCAGGTCGTAAACACGCTGTAATTCATCCGGATCTTTTTCGGTGCGGCTGATTCCGAGAGGGGCTTCCGGGCAGATTACAAAACATTTTCCGGCGGCTTCCTGTTCAAAAACGTAGGCCTTTTCCTGATTGTAAACTTCGTGACGTCTGATCATGGCCTCGTAAATCTTTGGATATTTGCGGAGAGCGAACTTCATCAGAGCAAGCGAAGAACTCGGCTCTTTCACAAAATCGCGTGGCTGAGTCAGAACAACAAGATTCTTTTCGTAGCCCATATCTTCAAAAGCCTTGAGCGGGATTGATACTGTCATGCCGCCGTCCAGAAGCTCGTAGCCGTCAATCTTCACAACATGAGAAACAAGCGGCATACTCGCGCTGGCCCGCATCCAGGTCAAATCATTCTGGTCACAGGTTTTGAGTTCTTTAATAACCGGCTGGCCTGTGCGGCAGTCCGAAGCAACGACGTAAAATTTCAGCGGATTGGCACTGTAAGTTTCAGTATCAAAAATATCAAGTTTATTTGGAAGCTGATTGTAGCAGAAATCGGCACCGTAAAGATCGCCGGTCAGGAAAAATGAACGGAAGGAACAATAGCGCCAGTTGTGCGAAAAGCGTTTGTTATAGCGGATGGCACGCCCAATCTGCTTAGACTTAAAATTACAGCCAAAGGTCGCTCCCGCAGAAACACCGATCGCACCATCAAAATCAATTCCATTTTCCAGAAGCACATCGCACACGCCAGCCGTAAACATGCCGCGCATAGCTCCGCCTTCCATTACAAGACCTTTTTGCATAATTTCACCTTTTTATAAAGCATAACATAGATGCTAAGATTCTTCTATTCTCTTAAAATACGCGCCGCCGTTCTGCTTGAGCCATTTGTTGCAGCGTTTATAATCCGGGAAAATGCGGAGCACTTCGTCGTAGAACTCGCGGGAATGATTCATGTGGCGGCGGTGGCAGAGTTCGTGAACCACTACGCTGTCCAGAACTTCTGGCGGCATGAGCACAAGCAGACAGTTGAAGTTGAGATTTCCGTCTACCGAGCAACTGCCCCAGCGGGACTTCTTCAGGCGGATAAAGATTCTGTTGTAGGAAATGCCGGCGAGTTTTGCATAATACTCTACCCTTTGCGGAATCACTAC
>CADCLG010000090.1 GCA_902802305.1 uncultured Spirochaetaceae bacterium | reverse complement strand
GGTTCTCAACTATTTTATCGAAAGTGATTTTACAGCCTGGTTGGGATTTGGCAAACTTGTAACATCAATCACAATGACCTTCTTTTATATGCTGATTTTTTTCCTGCATACAAAGCTTTTTAATTGGGAAGAAGGCAAGAAAAAATCAATGGCCATTTGTCTCTGGCTGCTGACTGCCTGCCGAATTTTTATCTGTTTCTTACCGGGAAATCACTGGCTCACAGGCGAGGGCTCCGTTCTTTGGGGCTGTCTCAGAAATATCCCATTCATTGCAATTGGAATTCTGATTGTGATTATGTACTTCAAGACTCGCAGGGAAAATCCACTTTTTAAAAGAATGTGGTTGTATGTCAGTCTGTCATTTCTTTTCTATATTCCTGTAGCAGTTTTTGCATCTCTTCTTCCTCTGCTTGGAATGCTCATGCTGCCTAAGACTGTGTGCTATATGCTGATACTTGGGATATTTTTGAAAGCAAAAAAATCATAATAATATAAAAAAGTCACTTTAAGGGGAAAACACAATGGGAATCTTTTCAAAAATTCACAGATACCGCAATGCCGGAGAAAATGCAAATGTAAACAATGTTGAAAGATTTGGAGCACCGGCCATTTCGCTTTTTACAAGCACAAAGGTTTTTACCCTTCATCATCATATTGATATTATGGATGCTTCAGAAACGATTTTGTATGAAGCAGATACCAAAATTCTTACGCTACATGATACAACTGATATTTATACTGCAGATGGTGAACATGTAGCAAACATAAGACGCAAGCTTTTAAGTCTACACGAAAGACGTTTTGTTGTTATGGATGACGGAAAGGAATTCCAGCTTTCAAACGAGATTTTTCACATCATAAAAGATATCACAAATATTGAGGGGCTCGGCTGGCAGCTCAGAGGAAATCTACTTGGATTGAACTTTGAGATTTATGACAGTTCGGATGAAGTTATAGCAGTAATTGCGCAGAAGATGTTTTCAATACACGACAAGTGGTGCGTTGATATTTACAAGAAAGAACACGAAAAAATTATTGTTGCAATTCTTGTAGCCCTGCAGCATATGATTCGCGATAGACAAAGCCATAATGGTGGTGGCAGTTCTTCGGGTGGCTCTTCATCGGGGAATTAATAAATACACAAAAAAGTGTTGCAAGGTATGTATGATGGAAGGCTTTAATATTGATAACTACTTAGAAAAACTGATTCTGCGATGCAAAGAATCTTTTGGCGGACGTCTTGTTTATGTGGGCCTGCAGGGAAGCTGGCTTCGTGGTGAAGCAACCGAAAACAGCGATATTGATGTGATGATTGTGCTGGATGGATTTTCAGTTGAAGATATGAAAACTTACCGTGGCATCCTCAAAGAAATCGGCTGGTACGAAAAATCATGCGGTTTTATTTGTGGTAAGGAAGATTTAGCAAACTGGAATCCTTTGGAAGCGGTGCAGCTGAAATACACGACAAAAGATTTATTCGGCAAACTTGAAACGCTTCTTCCTCCTGCAACAAGACAGGACGAAGTTAATTATGTAAAAATCAGCCTTGGAAATTTTTATCATGAAATCTGTCACCGCTACATTCATGGTGGTGACGAAAAAAGCTGTGACAAGCTTCGCGCGAGCAGTAAGCAGTTGTACTTTGTAATTCAAAATCTGCATTATCTGGAAAGCGGAGAATTTCTTTTGAAGAAGAGCGACTTGAAGGCAGCCGTGTCTGTAGAGGACCGCGCAATGCTTTGTATTCCGGAACTGCCAGATGATTATGATTTTGATAAAACTTATACTGCTGTAATTGCTTGGTGTCAGAAGGCATTTGCAAGAATAAAGTAGGGGAGAAGAATTTTGTATGAGTAGCGGAATTAAGAAGGGAAAATTCGTTTACAAAAATCAGGACAGCCTGAACAAGATGCACGCCTTCTACGACAAGACTCTCGCTTCACTTGACGTGCCTTATTCCGAAGATTATTTCGAAACTTCCTTTGGCCAAACTCACTGCCTTCTTGTTGGAGACAAAGATAAACCGAGAATCTGTACAATCCACGGTGGTAACGGAATCACAACTCTTAATCTCAAACTCTTCTTACCATTGCTTAAAGACTTCTGCATTCTTGCGCCGGATGTTATCGGGATGCCGGGGAAGAGCGAGCCTTACAGAAATATCAGCAGCAGGAAAGACCAATACGGGC
>CADCLG010000089.1 GCA_902802305.1 uncultured Spirochaetaceae bacterium | reverse complement strand
TTTAGTTAACTGATTAATATTAAAGCCCAATTGCCATTTTCTTTTTTCAACCTGAAGATGCCGTCAAAAGTTCTGGAAAGGATATAGTCATCTTCTCCAAGCGGTAAAATAAAACTAGGATACCATACCCAATGATAATTGTATTTTCCATTATCAACAGCAAAGTCCTGTTCAGGATTATTAAAATAAACTATTGGAGAAAGAATGTTATCAGATAAAGTGAATAATCCTGAATAGCCGGCCAGTAAAAGATTTTTACCTGCCTTTCTTACCGCAGAAATATCAAGTTTTGGACCGGTCTCTAAGTCACTTATAAAAGTGTTATTATAAAGAATTATATTCAGAGAGTTGTTGTTAGAGAGAACTAACAAAGATTTTTGGGAAGAGTCTTCTCCACAAGAAACATAGAGGTTTCCTTTTTCGTCAAGGGTGTAGGAAGCATTGTTTTCCCATCTGGGACCGTCCGGTCCAACCAGACCTGTCATTTCATAAAATTTTTCTAATTCACAGGTATCTAAATCAAGTATCCATAATTTTTTCCTGTTCTCACCCCTGCCTTCATCTCTTAAATAAAGTTTGTTACCATATAACTGTGGCGGCAGACCGGAACGGGGTAAGTCTTCTTGTGAAGTATAGATCAGCGTCCAGCTTTGAGAATCTTTATATCTGTATATTTCTCTGGAATATTCTATGAGAAGTTCATCACCGGCAAAACCAAGGATTGCACAGGCTTCTTCCTTTGGAACAGGAACTATAGTTTCTTTACCATTTTTGACAGAAACCAGCTTGTGTTTTTTTCCTTTCTTTCCATAGCACCACAAGGTATTATCTGTTACTATGCAGGATTCAACCAGATCAAGAGCTTTAACTTTTATAGCTGTTATTTTATTTGTCTGTAAATCAATTTTATAAGGCTGTGTAATATAGAGGCTTTTAGGGTCTTTAATATCTAATTCTCTTCGGATCGAAGCAAAGACACCATCATCATATTTACATAAGTATCTTGCTCTAAAGAAAGGTTCTTTTTCTAAAAGCGGCAAAGATATGGTTTGAGGATTGTCTTCCTTATAGGTAAGTTTTACTCTGTGGCTATTTATATAGTTAAGGGCAGCCTGTTTTCTTTCTTGCTCTTTACGACTTTGTTCGGCTACATTCTGCCAGTATTCCTCATAAAACTGAACTTGGGCCTTTATATCGAATTGAACATTGTGTCTTTTGCACCAGAAGGATTCCAGTATAACAGAAGACATGTCATCCGGGTGGCGCAAACCTAAATCATACAAATATCTGTAAATTTCTGAATCTCTTGACCATAGACCGTATTCATTGCGCAGGTACATCCCCAATGAGTGATGAAGGAGGACCATTTCTTCCTGTGATTCATAAGAATCAATTTGAGCAAGAGTTTCTTTATCCAGAATTTTTTCAAGCTCTGAATGAAACCGGTCCAGAGGAGTTTTATCTTGAGAAAAAAGGCCTGCAGCAAGCGAGACCCAGATAAGAAAGATAAGAAATAGTTTTTTCTTCATATCAATAAATTGTAACCCTAATTTTTCTGAATTTGCAAGTCTTTATTGTGGATTTTTCTAAGTGCAAATGATAGTATCTTGTTTATGAAAGAAAAAGAATTAACTCTGGCAGATTTGCGATTGCAGATTGATGCCGCAGATGATAAGGTACTGGCTGCTCTTGCAGAACGCATGGAAGTTGCTAAAAAAATTGGCCAGCTCAAAAAAGAAAGTGGCGGGGCAGTTATGGATGCCGACCGTGAAGCACAAAAACTGGTTGCCCTGCAGGAAAAGGCTGATAAAATCCTTAAGCCTTATATAAGCAGAATTTACAGCGTCTTGTTTGAGATTTCGCGGGATTTACAGAGTAAGTTGTAGATTGCTTTGTCTTTGCGAGCCCGAAGGGCGCGGCAATCTAAGATTTGATAATAGGAATTATTTATGAAATTTGGCGTACTGGGAAAATCTCTCCCTCATACATATTCTCCCCAGATTCACAAGGCTTTTGCCGACTACGAATACACAGTCCTTGAACGCACAGAAGAACAGGTTCACGCGCTGTTTGAAGGTGCCGAAGGACTTGATGGTTTTAATGTTACAATACCTTATAAAAAACTTGCGGCCAGCCTTTGCACAGAACTTTCTGAAGAAGTGAAGGAGTTAGGCGCTGCTAACACAATTGT
>CADCLG010000088.1 GCA_902802305.1 uncultured Spirochaetaceae bacterium | reverse complement strand
GGAAGTGGTTTAAACTATAATCGTAAAAAGTGGAATGAACTATTAGATGAAGTGATGAAACAAAAAATTGGACAATATCAAGAAAGATATATCCGAACTCAAAGAAAAAAATAATGATGAAAGCGTGAATTTTTAATGAGAAAAGTTTCAATACAGGAACTCCGCCACATGAAAGACAAAGAGGGACTTATTCTTCAGGGCTGTGGCGGTGATTTGCAGGAA
This sequence comes from uncultured Spirochaetaceae bacterium, assembly GCA_902802305.1. Taxonomy (GTDB): domain Bacteria; phylum Spirochaetota; class Spirochaetia; order Treponematales; family Treponemataceae; genus Treponema_D. The sequence goes on along the minus strand of CADCLG010000088.1, from coordinate 1,985 downwards.
TGGGAAAACGGTGTCAATGACATTTTGACAAAGCAAAATATTCTTCTGAATGGAACGAGGTTCAAAAATGTGATGTTTTTCCAAAAAGACGGCTTGACAAATCTGCTGTTTCCGTTTGAAGATGTCGAGATAAATATCGGAAAACTGTCAATGTGGAGATTGCAGACACACGGACAGTTTGGCGGCACATGGCTGTCCGATTATGTTGACAACAAACTTGGCGGTTTTGTGGAAAGTGAACCGTCCCCTGTAAAGTAGACAGATAAAAAAACAAAAATATTTTTATAGAATTCCATCCTGTGAAAAACAGGGTGGAATTTTTTACGCAGCAAAGGCTTGATTGTATTCTATTGGTGTCATGCAATTAAGCCTTTGCTGATAACGGCTTGTATTGTAAAAATCAATATATTCTTCGATTGCTTTTGTAAGTTCTTCTCTGGAAGTAAATTTTTTGAGGTAGTACATCTCGGATTTTAAAATTCCCCAATAGCCTTCCATTGGTCCATTGTCAATGCATCTTCCAACTCGTGACATACTTTGTACCATACCTGCCTGAATCAGTTTGTCATGAAAAGTTTTATTGGTGTACTGAAAGCCTCTGTCACTGTGAAACAGAGGATGTGCATCGGGATTACGGTGGACAGCTTCATCAAAGGTTTCAAATACGAGTGGATTGTTGTTGCTGTCTCCGATTTTGAATGATACGATTCGTCTGTCATACAGATCGAGAATCGCACTCAGGTAGATTTTTTTGACCTGTGTACCGACATAATATTTGAATTCCGTAACATCTGTCAGCCATTTCTCATTTGGTCTGTCTGCATGAAAATTCCTGTTAAGAATATTCTCGGCAGTTATTTCAGGTGTGGACTTAATATAATTGTATCTTCTCCTTCTGCATACAGACTTCAGGTGTAATATCCGCATGAGTCTGTATATGCGTTTCTTGTTGTAATGGACTTTGTACCTGCGGTTGACTGTTATTGTCATCTGACGATATCCCAATATTCCGTTCTGTTCTTCATACAAGTTTTTTATCCACTCTACAAGCTGCTCGTTGATTTTTTGATGCTCACTCGGTACTCTCTTGAGCCATTTGTAATATCCCGAACGTGACACTCCTGCTTTTGAACAAAGTTTTTTGATGGGATAGCCTTCTGTCTTGTTCAGATATTGGATCGCTGTGTATTTATCTTCCAATCTGCACCCGCTTAATGATCGCCTCCTCTCAGCTCCCTCAATTTTTTTAGCAGCTTGTTCTCCATTTCCGCATCCTGAAGCTGTGCCCTTAATATCTTATTTTCCATACGAAGACGCTCTGTTTCATTCATTTCTTCGACTCCCTTGCTGCGTCCTCTGCCATCCTGTAATCCTTCTATTCCTTTTTCTTCATACTTTCTTACCCATGAATAAATCTGTTGATACGATACCTTGTATGTTTCCACTGTCAATCCGTAATCCTTACCATGTTCTATACAAAACGCTACCATTTCACTGCGTTCTGCCTGCGTAGTCTTTCTTCCTTTGGTCATATATATTTCTCCCTTCGCTGCACTGCGATTTTTGAATTCCTTATGACCATTATACCACTTTATCCATCCTTGCAAAACACTATGTCTTGATATTCCGTATTTTCTGCATATTTCACGCTGACTTCCTTCTCCTTCAAGAAATGATTTCACCGCTCTTATCTTTAATTCCTCGCTATACTTTTTGTTCCTCTTTTTTGACATAATTTAACCCCCATAAAGTTCACTTGAAAACTTTTTGTTTTTTCAAGTGTCTACTCTATAGGGATTATATCACTTTAAGCCTGGCTTGAATTTTATACTTGGTCCCTCAAACACCGGAAAAAGTTTGATTATGGACTGCCTTGACTATATATTCGGTTTTATGCCAAAGAAAAGACACCCATCCAGAATTGTTGAAAACAATCATGGATATGAGCGGATTACACTTCATTTATCAACAGAGAGTGGTACTGT
>CADCLG010000087.1 GCA_902802305.1 uncultured Spirochaetaceae bacterium | reverse complement strand
ACAACCTTGTCAGGACCAATATTTTCCGGCTTTAAGATTTCCTGAGTAGTTTCTTTTACCGGAACATAAGTAGAAGCAGCAGCAGATGGAGAAGGGCGAATCTCAAGGGTAAGTCTGTTGGAATTAAGTTTAATATATTTTGACTTATAAAGCTCAGGATAAAAAGCCATTTCAAGATAATAAACAGAAGGCTCATCAACCTTGATATAGTCTTTAACATTCTCAACAAAGGAATATTCTTCGCCGCTTTCGAGGGAGATTTCGCGGAAGTAAACTGTACGGTTTGTGGTGCGTTTTTCAATGATGCCGTCGGTCTGTGCTAGCTGACTGTTCTTAACTGTATAAGCATAAAAATCAAGACTGAACGCGCGGTCATCGGCAAGCTTAAAGCGCATTGTTTCTGCACCGTTGTTTTTGATTGTAACATGGACATTAATAGGGTTATCATCATTCATTCCCGGATAGTAAATGGACCTGTTGTAGTACTTGATTGAAACAGAAGCCTGAGAATAATCCTGAGTTACATTTTCCTGGGCGAAAAATGTCTGTCCAAACAAACAAAGAAATGATATAATCAATACAAGTTTACGGTTTTTCAACGTAATCTCCTTAAAAGTTTTTTTTAAGAATTTATTTCTCATTATATAGTATATTATCGGTATTTTAAATGAAATCATTATCAACTTCTATCAATAATTTATTACATAACTGGCCAGATTTTTCTAAGCTCATAACCCGCATTACTGATAATAAAAACGACTTTCCCCTGCAAATTACCGGAATACACGGCAGCCTTTTTACCTGTTTTCTTTCTGAATTATCAAGCCAGATTTATTACAAAACCCTTCAGTCAATTCAATACAGCGCAACAAAAGGCAAGGGCAAGCTGGAACACCTTTCGCAGGATCTCCTTATTGTAGTTCCCGGAGAATATGAACAGAACAATCTCATAACAGATATAAAAACAATTTTACCACAGGCACAGATTTACACATTTCCTTCGTGGGGAACCATTCCATACAGACCGGCAGCAACAGGTTCTATAGTATTCGGGCAGAGAGCAGGTTTTCTTTCAAAGCTTTGCGAACAGGTAGAATTTACAACTGATGTAAAACCCCGCATTTTTATAATAACTCAAAGATCCTTTATTACAGCCTTACCGCCACCACAATACACAAAACAGTTTTCCTTTTGTCTCAAAAAAAAGGATTTAATTGATACAGTAAAAATTGCTCAAAAACTTGCAGGTCTTGGCTATACAAGAGTTTCCAGAGTTAATGTAAGAGGGGAATTCAGCCTTAGGGGAGAGGTACTGGATATTTTTCTGCCGCTTGAAGAAAACCCTGTAAGAATTATTTTTGATTTTGATACAATTGAATCAATTAAAGAGTTTGAAGCCGATTCACAGACAACAATCAAGGGGCGCGACAGCATCAGCATTTACCCGATGAAAGAAGTTCTGTGGGATGACAGCCTTGTTACAAAACTTGAAGAAAAACTTGCCGAATACCAGAGCAGTGCTTTACAGAATAATATGCAACAAGATAATACTTTACAAACTGATAGTAATATTAATACAAGTAATAATTTAGAAAATTCTCTATACAATATACATCTTGGATTCAGTGAAAATGCACAATTACAGCTTGAACTGATTTTTGAAAGCTTAAAAACAAGACAATCTGCCGAAGGCGAAGAATTTTTCTACAACCTTTTATGGGATAAAACCTATACAATCCTGGATTATATTGATCAGAACACCCTGACACTTTTTTATGATTATGACAGACAGCTGCACGCAGAAGAAGCAATCAGGCGCGAATTTACAGGAATGTACAGAAAAACAAGAGAAAATTTCCCTGTTCTTCCGCCGGATATGATGCTTTTAGACTTCAAAAGCTATGTAGAAAAAGTATCAAGTTGTCTACTTTTTCGTACACTTGAGACTGAAAAAACATCGGATTCTCTTATAAAAATTGAATCGGAACCGGGCCGAAGCTTTTTTGGTAACCTGAACTACATGAAAGAAGAGCTTACCAATTTGCAGAAGGATGGCTGGAATATCATCATTTATACAGACAATGAAAACCAGCAGTTACGCATCCACGAAATATTTAAGGAATGGACTGATGTAGAACCTCAGGGTAATATAAAACCCGTTGAACTCATTCCAAAACCAATTTCTGCAGGCTTTAATATTCCTGCCATAAAGCTTCTTGTAAT
>CADCLG010000086.1 GCA_902802305.1 uncultured Spirochaetaceae bacterium | reverse complement strand
CGTTTCAAAGGAAAATATCCTACAAGAAAAGCTTATGAAACAAAATTTATAAGAGAAGGAATAAAGTTTCAGATTGATGCGGTAGCATTTAAGGGATAATGTAAAAGAAGTATATATAATGAGAATCTTTTATGCAAAAAGAGATTATGTTAATCTAATATAAAAGCAACCTAACAAAGGTTCGTAGCCGAGGAAGCACGAAGGTATTTTATCCGGAACATGGAACACAAAGTATTTTTCATATGGAATTCTGGTTTATTCAAAGGAAATTGACTTGTCCGACATTGATAAAACTACTACGGAAATAATTTATTTTATAAATAATCTGGACACTGTTAAAGGTTTTTCAAAATACAAAGGCAGAATGATAGATGAAAATACTTTTGCTTTTAGAAAAAAAATGTTTACAGTAAGTCTGTTCCAGAATAAATATGAAAACATTCATGGCAGGATATTTATTGATCCGGAAACCAGAACCCTTAAAATACAGGGTTATATGTATTATTCATTTTTAGCAGCATATATTTATCTTTTTATTTTTCTTATGTATGATTCTGATTCAATTATTGCATCATTAGTAACATATATAATAATGATTTCTATTATTTCATTATTAGCCTATGCATTTAATCACAGAAAATATAATCAATTATTTAAAGAAATTGAAAAATTAATTCAAAATTAATCTGGCCGAATTGAAAGTCTGAAAGCATTTGATTCAAAAATCGGAATTCTTGAAATATCTGCCCGGGCGGTAATCCACTGCCCTCCCCTGTATTTCTGGCCGGACCACCAGTCGGTCCAGTCGCAGTCGGCAGGAAGATAAACCTTAATTGTTTTTTCTTCCTTAATTGGGTGGCCTTCTTTGTCATAATACATTGGCTTTGTTACAGGGCAAATCATAAGGGATGGACCAAACATAAACTGGCTGTAAATATCAAGACAAGCCTGATCTTCAAACTCAATAAACAGCGGGCGCAAAAACATCTGGTCTTCATCTGTTACGCTTTGGGCAACTTTTTTAATATAAGGCATAAGCTTATAGCGCAGCTTTATAAAGTCGCAGATTGTTTTGTAAAAAAGGCCTTCCTTGTCTTCAAAGGCCCAGGGCTCGCGGCGGCAGTCGGTTCCATGGGCACGGAAAATTGGCATAAAGCAACCAAGCTGCAGCCATCTGGTATAAAGTTCTCTGTAGCCCGGATTATCGGTTGTATTGTCATAGTCGCCATTCCAGTACCAGTTGATTCCCTTCTTTACAAAAAAGCCGCCTATATCAAAGGTCCAGTAAGGAATGCCCGAAAGTGAAAACTGAATTGCAGCAACCACCTGGTTCTGCAGGGTCTGCCAGCTGGCGCTTGTATCTCCGGACCATAAGGTTACGCCGTATCTCTGGCTGCCAAGGGCACCGCTTCTTGTAAGTAAAAACATAGGGCGGTCCGGAAAATCTTTTTTCTGGCCCTGGTACATTCCCATGGCATGGTAGTAACCGTAGGCATTGGCTTTTTCCAAAGGCATAATGTCTGCAGCAGTTTTTACATATTCTTCAAATTGAAGAGCTGCAGGAGGCCTTTCTAAATGATTCCACTCCGGTGTTACAGGCTCGCTTGAATCGCACCACCAGCTTTCTATTCCATAATCTGCAAGACCTTTTTTTGTCTGCTGCCAGTAAAGCTCTCTTGCTTTTGGATCAAAGGCGTTGCAGATGTTTACACCGTTGAGCAGAGCGCCTTCCTTTTGCATCTCTTTATAGTTCTGGCATTTTTCGTCCATGCTTGGCCAGATTGAAATCATAAAATGAATCTTATCTTTGGCAAGTTCTTCTATCATTTTATCCGGAGAAGGAAAGCGTTTTTTATCAAAGGATTTTTGTCCCCACATGCCCTCTTCCCAGGAAAGCCAGTCCAGAACAAGAGCACTTACAGGAATATTACGTTTTTTGAATTCCTTAGCAACTGAAAGAATTTCTTCCTGACTTTCATAACGCTCCTGAGACTGAATGTATCCCAGGGCCCAGTCCGGCGGCAAAGTGGCTTTTCCTGTAAGCCTTCGCATGGCACTTATGATATCACTTTTTGGAGAACCTTTTTTTGGAGCAATAAAAAAATAATCCAGATAATAATCGGCAGTCGTATAAAAATAACTTCCTTCTTTTGTGTCATTAAAAATGCAGGGACTTTGGCTTGAAAACAAAATGCCGTAGCCCTTGCTGGAAACAAAAAATGGAATTGCAATTTTTTTATTTGCCTGGTTCAGATACTGAGTCGTATTTCTAAGATTCCACTCTCCTTCTTCTGCCTGACCAAGCCCAAAGATTTTTTCATCCTCGTCCAGGGTAAAATCAAGGCGGGTGTGATAAAGTGATTTATCAAAAATTTTATCTGCGGCAACAATGCTTTTTTTTACTCCGTCAGCAGTTTGAATTTCTTCTGTTTTAATTTTGCCGA
>CADCLG010000085.1 GCA_902802305.1 uncultured Spirochaetaceae bacterium | reverse complement strand
TAAAGCAAAGTGTTTTTTTCATGTTGTGTTACTCCTGATGCTATTTTGTATTGATTGCTTTAGTGTCGATTGGCTTCATATCAAAAGCAGTGATATAAATTCCAAGTGGATTGTCCTTAATATCTTCTTCTGAAGGCTGAAGCATTTTTACTGTGATGACAGCTCTAAAAGATTCATTGCTCATTAGCTGTCCCGAAAGCTGGCGGGTTACAATCTGATAATCTACCTGGTAGGTGTCGCTGGAAACTTTCAGTGGTTCTGTCTGGAAAAGAACTTCTTTTGTCCGTGAACCAAAATCCTTAAAAGGATTATCTTCTCTTACTAAAGTTGAATACTTGGAAGCGGTTGTTTAAGTGAGAAGATGATAGGTTTTGTTCACGGATTTTTTCATTACGGCTTTATCAGTAGAAAGCGTGTTCATAAGATTTACGAACTCTTTTACCTGAGCCTGAACCGCAACTTCCGGTACATTGAAGTTCTGATAGTTCTTTCTTGAAACAGGACCGATATACTGAGTTTCTCCAAAATCATTCATGGTCACAAGAACAGGAATTGAATCTGGCTGCGCTACAGCATAGATACAGATGCCGATTGAAAGAAAAAAGGAAAGCACAGCTGCTACGACCACGAACTTTAAAATACGGTTTTCATTGATAATCTGACCGCAGATAAAATCAAAGTGCTGGAGCTGTGGATTAAAAGGTGTGTCGTTGGTTCCTTTGGGATAGTAATTCTTGGAACTCAATTTTTCGTACTCCCCGGGCAGGCAAGTACTGTATACAGAATACCGCCAATCGGCGGATTAAGTCAATAAGTTTCTAATTGTACATTGTAAGAAATATAGTGTAAATAAAAAAACGGTAACTGAAAGAGTCCAGTTACCGTATTAAAAACTAAACAATGTCTATACAAACGATAGACAAAGATTATCTTTCAATAGAAATACTCTTACTTCTATTATCGATGATTTTAATATCTTTATTAGAGATATTTCGATTTGTTCCGCCTGCAGCATGTTCAATATGCACAGTTTTTCCTTCCAGTCCTTCTTTATGCAGCTGAAATACCGGTATGTATATGCGTTCATTTTCCTTACGGATAATGATTGCGTCATTCCAGCTTTCATCTTTATCAAAAGAAACAACCTTATCTACAAGCCCGGTAATGCTTCCTCCTTCAAAAAGTCTGAGCGGTAAATCTGATTTCAAATACTCTTCCAGGTACAGATTGTAACGGCCTGTAGCCTTGAGTACTTCTTCAAAATCAGGTTTAAGGGAATAAAACATCCCGTCTTTTTCAGCAAGCTTTATTGAAGACAAAAACTGCAGGCGTTTGATAAGACCTGAGTTGAGGTTGTTGATGAAAATCTTCTCCGGCATTTCCTTCAGCTGTTCATCAAAAACAGTCCATCGTTTTGCCTGAGTAAGTTTCTGTTTTGAGTCTTCAATTTCTTCTTTCGTTCTCTCTCCAATCATGTTTGTAGCAATATTGGAAAGAAACTCCCGCATTGTGTTTTTTATCATGTCTTTGGGAAAGCGGACTTTTTTACCGTTCTTGTCTTTTCCGTTGATTGCCAGATGAACATGATGATGTTCCGTGTCGGTATGGATTGTTCCAAGCCAGTAGAACTCATAGCCGGTACTTTTTTCAAGATGACGGATAAAAGCTTCGCTCAGAAGTTTAAGGTCGATTTTCTGGCTTTCAGGGGAGATAATCAGTTTAAAATGGCGTGGCACAATATTGTCCATGTAATCTTCCATTGGTGAACCAAAGATTTCCTTTTTCTCTTCAACTCCCTCTTTATTAATCTGAGGCATATAAAGTCGAATGTATTTCAGGTGCTTTGCTGAAGATTCTCCATAGGACAATTTTAGGAGGACTCTTTGTTTTCTGCTGTTTTCGCTTCCGTTGCTTCGTACTTTGCCAGAGGAGATTCTTTCTGGAGAAGATTTACGGCGTTTTGCTTTTAGAAGCTTGTTCAGATAAGTGGCATCGTTCTTGCCATGAAAGGGACGTTTCCAGTCGTAGAGATGCGGATCTTTCTCTGGAGTGGATTTTGACGGGTGATTAAAGATTGATTTTAAATCTTTCATTTGTTTATTCCTGTTTTAGGGCAGGCAGAAATAGACATTAAAACTATAGCAATCAGAATTCAATTTTGCAATATTTGCTGAATGTGCCGGCCGGCGGATGAAATTTTGGGAAAAAAACGTTAAAAACTGGGCTTGTATACATGGACATGCCGCGAATACAAAATATCCGATGTAAT
>CADCLG010000084.1 GCA_902802305.1 uncultured Spirochaetaceae bacterium | reverse complement strand
AACGGAAGAATTCCTCAAAGAAAAAATCGAGCCTCTCTATGAGACTTGCGAAAAGATAATGATAGTTGCACATGGTGCGCTGAACAAGGGACTCATGTGCTACCTTGAAGGAAACACAAAAGAAAACTTCTGGGGCAGCGGCCTCCAGAAGAACTGCGAAGCGGATATTTTTGAATTTGACGGGAAAGCATGGAAAAAAGCTTAGTTTTCAAGGTAACTTCCAGTTTTTCAAGTTAATTTCTGGTTCTCGGAGCGGGATTGTATTTTTTATGCTAAAAATCATATTGAAATATTTGAATAAGGGGGTAAAATGGTGTTGAACAAGGAAAAAAGGGTGACTTTAATAGAGGGTAGAGATTCTTAAGTTTTTTTCTCTGATTAAGTTCTACCCCTCGGGTCATGATAGTTGATGAAAGTGTTTGTCCCGGTAAATGCATTATTTATTATAGTTCATCTTCTGGTGAGAAGCAGCGTTTTTCCCGATCCCAGTACCACTGGTCTTCAGGTCCTTTCCAGTAATCCCAAGGACCTGAGGAATAACCATGTTCAAGGCGGTAGGCTCTTAAATAGTTGAGAGGATAGGCGTCTTCGTCATAGTAATTCCAGGGATTTGTTTCAATGTCATGTCCGTTTTTTACCCAGTGCCGCAGAGCAATGCGTTCGGGCTGGGTCATAGGTACAAATGTCTCCATTTCATGAAGAGCTTCCATATTTATTTCATAATCAATCGAGTGTTTTGGAAATCTCATGAATCACACCTCCTTGTTCCAGATGGATTTGTTGAGTGTCACTTTTCTTGGAGGAATAAGGTGGCACCCTAACAAATCCAGAATCTCTTTTCCGTATATGAATGAGAATAATTCATAAGGAGATTTGTTGCCAAGACTGCTACGGCAATAAGAGTTTATATGGTCCATCATGATGTCTACGTGTTTTTGGGACAGGGAATCAAAGGCCTGTCCTTTGGGAACGAACAAGCGTATGAACTCATGATTGCGTTCGGCGGATCCTTTCTGGTAGGGAGCACTCGGATCACAGTAAAAGACATTGGTCCGCTGGATACCGGACGCATCATATTCAATGGCTCTGGGATTTGAAAATTCACTGCCATTGTCAGTCAGACAGACTTTAAAGATTTTCGTGAAAAACTCAAAACCAAGGATATCGTACAGATGATCAAATATATCCGTTACAGATTTTGAATCATTGTAATCGCGGATGAATGCGATCATGAACTCGGCACATGGAAAATGTATTGTAAGAAGCACTTTACCACCCTTTGTTCCTTCTACAGAATCAAGTTCGGTCACAGGATAGTCGGGGTGGATATCCATGAATGATTTGAAACAACCATAATCACGATTAATGCGGCAGGCTCTGTCGATTTTTATGCTCTTTGGTTTTTTTCGCGGGCGGAATTTAACCTTGCGTGGAAGGTCAAGATTCATGGCTGAGAGAGCACGAGCATCAATCAAGCGGTAGAGAGTGCTTTCACTGATCATCAGAGAATCCAGGCTGGTGCTGCAGATATGATGAGGAGACTGCCCCTGTTTTATAAGCGGGGTAATCATGTGGTCTAAATGTTCAATTTCTGCGGCAGAGAAAGAAAAGCCTTTACGTGAACAGGAAAGGGATCTTTTGTAGTCCTGCTCAGCGATATCAGCATAATAGAAGCTTTTCTGTAAAGTACAGAACGGTTTCGAAGAACAGCCGTTGCAAACATAGGGCGGAGAAGAAAGCTTGTTGCAGGATTCTTTTTCAAAATGATCACAGAAAGCATTGCACATGGAACATCTTTTGCAGAGTTTGAACTTACGGACAGAATGACACTCTGTACAGATGTGATATCTGGTGCAGTCAAAGCGGTGAATACAGGCATTGTAGTTTGAACGGAAACCGCCTTTGTTCTCGATAGTGATGTGGGCGCGGATTTCCTTGGAAACCGTAGAAGGATCCTTTTCAATAGCGGCAGCTATATGAGAAAGCCTGTAATTGCTGTTGAGCATAGATTGGATGAGACTTCTGTCTTTAAATGAAAGATGTTTATATTTAGCCATATCAGGTACCTCCGATTTAATACCGGGACATAAACGACATAAGTGTAACATGAAATGGCTTGTCAAAGTAACTTCTATGAACAGAATATAAGAAATTTTTCAAAGTAAGTTCCGGGAAAAGGTAGAAGTTACTTTGAAAAATAAATATTTTTGCAAAAAATGTAACTTATAGACTTATTTTTCGTATATATATATAGAAACAGTAATAAAAGAATGGTTTTTAAGTAAAATTTGTATTATAATAGCCTTGATTTCTTTGATGCCATGAACGATGGGAAATCAGATGTGAACAGAGAAAAAGA
>CADCLG010000083.1:2254-5027 GCA_902802305.1 uncultured Spirochaetaceae bacterium | reverse complement strand
AGACGCAGAATTTACAGGAACATGAACAATAAGGCAGTCTTCTCCCTTTGAATTTTTCATTTTAAAACTTCCGACTGTATGAACCCTGCTTTTTAACTCTTCAATACTGCTGAAATCTGCTTGATTATAGGATTTATAAAATTCAAAAAAGTTGGAGTTTTTAAATGACTTTCCTTTTATGATATAGTTGCCGTCAGAATCAATCATGGAAATTTGTGCATTCTCAAAGCGTTCTGTAGGGAAAGACCATTTTCCGGAGATGTTTTCAAGGGGAACAACCCTCATCAAAAGGGCTTTTTTTAAGGAGCCGGCAGAATCTGTAAGATTAACTACATCACAGAAGGCAATTGATTGAACTCCGTTCATAGGATTTGTATAAGAGCGGGTAACGTGCACGGCATCAAAACTATCTGTATACAAATAGGTGCGCTGCTCCGATTCCAGCTCTGAACTTATATTTTTCAGAGAAGAAAGAATATCTATATTCTGATAGGAAACCGTATTGTCGTCCGGGTTGTCGGCTCTGGCATTGTTGGAAAGGCCTGTAAGGCTGTCCAGAAAAATGACGTGGGATGAATTTGTTTTTACTACCTGAACCTGCTTTAGGTATTCAATAGCTTCATTCATGGTAAGTCGGTTGGGGCTTATGTATCTTGCCCAGGAATTACAAAGACGCTGCTCTCCTTCAAGATAATAAGTGGTAACACGTTCAAGACTGATTGTCATGTTAACAAAATTTTCAGTATTTGCCGCAGACTGAATTTTTCCCTGCTGCCTTACATAAAGAGAAACAAAAACCATTATAAAGAAAATAATCAGAATATTTGCTATGAATATTGGAACTTTTCTCATTATAACTCCAGCATGAAAGATTACCCCTTACAGGGAAAGAAGTTTTTCCTGCATCCTCATAATCTGACTGTAAAGACCTGTGCAGTCTGTATCGGTTTTGGAGCGAAGCATTTCTGTAAGCTGGCAGATTAAATCATAAAGTGGAGTAAGGCTCAAGTTTCCTATTACGCCTTTAAGTGAGTGGCAGAGTTCAAAAGCCCTGTCAAAATCCTTTGCTTCAAGGGCAGGACCCAGCAGCTGAAAGTTCTGATTGGTAAGTCCCATGTTTACCATTTTAAGATAAAAATCTTCTTTACCAAGACAGCGGGAAAGTCCTTCTTCAACATTGGCTCCAGAATCTTTAAGTGCTTCTATCGTTATCATACCCTTTCCTTATGCTTTATATTTTTCGAATTCTTCCGGCGGTATGGGTTTAGAAAAATAATAACCTTGAATAATATCACAACCAGCTTCTTTCAAAAGTTTACATTCATCTTCTGTTTCAACACCTTCTGCAACTACAGGAACTCCAAGCGTCTGGGCAATTTTCAATACCAGATTTACCAACTCCATTTCTTTGTTGCCGGGTTTAATGTTGCGGATAAAGGCCTTGTCCATTTTAAGCGCATCAATGGGCATTGAAGTAAGCATGTTGAGAGAGGAATAACCTGAACCAAAATCATCCATTTCTATTTTGTGTCCGAGGGAGCGAAGATTTTCTACAACTTCAATAATGTGTTTTGAATCTGAAGTGTAAGCAGACTCTGTAATTTCAAGATGATATTCGGAAGGAGACAGCCCGTTTTCTTTTACAATCTTTGTAATAAAGTCTGTCATGTCTGGAGCAGCAATGTCTACGCGAGAAACATTTACTGAAACAGGAATGGTCATGCCTAATTCTTTTTTCCATCGAGCAATTTGTTTTGCAGATTCTTCCCAAACATAGCGGTCAAGTTTTGTGACAAGACCATTTTCTTCAAAGAGCGGAATAAAAAGATCGGGACGAACAAAACCCAACTCTGGGTGAATCCAACGAACAAGGGCTTCTGCAGAACACAAAACGGGCTTGTCTCCTGTTATATTGAACTTTGGCTGATATTGAACCTTAAACTGTTTTTGTTCAATTGCTGTTTCAAAGTCTTCAAGCAAATGAGCATTAAAGACTTCTTGTTCAGCCATTTTATTGTCGTAAATACAGATTTCTTCTCCTGCCTTACTGCGAATAGAATTACAGGCTTGAACCGCATGATCGAAGCGTTGCAACAAAGGAAGCGCTTTTTCTAAATCTGTATAAACACCAAGACGCAATCTTGTTTCGGAAGCTTTAAGAAGTGAAGAAAGTTTTTCGTTTATTTTTTCGAGTAGCGCTTTATAGTTATCTACATGAGGAATATAAGCAAAGAATGTGTCTGCATCTTTTCTGCCAGCAATACCGCCAGTCTTTAACAGAATACTGCGAAGACCGTCTGCCATTGTTGCAAGAATTTTATCTCCAAAAGCACGACCGCATATTCAAAAAAGAATTCAGGAGTATAGAGTTTAGTAAGTTTATCGAATTCTGTAGCATTGATGATTTTAGAATTTTCAAAAAGTTCAATTGAATGGCGAACACGAGCAAGAATAACTTCAGGACGGTCGTAGGGTTTGGTAAGAAAGTCTGCTGCTCCCAGTTTAAGACTTTCTATTTCTGAATCTTTTTCGGAAGTAAGAACTATTACAGGAAGTTCAGAAAGCAAGTTGTCTTCTTTCATTTGCTTAAGAACATCAAAGCCTGAAAGTTGGGGCATAAGAATATCTAAGAGCACAAGAGAAATGCCAGCACTTTTGTCGCGGATTTTTTCGAGCGCTTCTTTTCCATCTTTTGCAAAATCAACCTTATATTGTGATTCAATTATATTACCGAGAATCTCACGATTGATTTCTTCGTCATCAACAATTAAAA
>CADCLG010000083.1:0-2249 GCA_902802305.1 uncultured Spirochaetaceae bacterium | reverse complement strand
TTTCGAACAATTCACTGCCTGTCTTCATACTATACATTATAAAGCAGGAAGTTTCAAAAAGCAACTCTCTGCTCTCCTTGTAAAAAAAATTACAGAGTTAAACTCACAAATTTTAGAAATATTAAATCTTTACTTTACCCAAAAATAAATCAATTGCATTTATGTGATGAACACCTTCCTGTTGATCTGGATACTTGTCTAAGGAAATGATATAGCGCGGGTAACCATCCTTTATGCTTCTAAAAGGCCTGTACTCACGTTCTTTTATTTTTTCTGTGGCTATTTCATCTTCGCCATGTAAAGTATAGGCAACCTGAACATAAGCATAAGACTGATTCTTATCCCGAACAATGAAATCACATTCAAAGCTTCCAATTATTCCTACGCTAACTTCATATTCATGACTTTTTAAATACAGATAAACAAGATTTTCAAGAGTTGGTCCATAGCTCATGCGGTTATCAGTATTTGTTGAAAAATATATTGCCATGTCAGCAAGATAATATTTTTGTTCCCGTTTGATTGATTTTTTGCTTTTCAAATCAAACCGGTTACATTCATAAACAATTTTTGCTTTTTGTAAATCTTCAATATATCCACGTACAGTATTTGCTTTTGTTGAAAAACCTTCAGACTTCAGACAGTTGATTAGATTTGAAATTGAAAAGGGAGCAGAATAATTATTTATCAAAAAACTTTGAACCCGTTCATAGACAGCAATGTTTGAAATACGTTTCCTGGTTTTTACGTCTTTTTCAAATATCTCACCAATTATTCCACGAGTATATGTCTGCCGGGCATTTATATCTGGGAACTCCAGTGTTTTTGGAAATCCGCCATTTAAAATATATTCATTAAATTCCTTTTCAAGGTCTGAATCAATTATAAGCTTGAAGAATTTTTTCATTTCAAGGAATTCATAAAAATCCAAAGGAAAAGTTTCAAAAGAAAGATATCGCCCAGTAAGCTTTGTTGTAATCTCATCACTTAAAAGATAGGAGTTTGAACCAGTAAGGAAAACAGAAAAACCTTCTTCGGCATAGGCCTGAACTACGCTTTCAAAGTGCTTTACATTCTGAACCTCATCAATAAAAAGATAATGAAATCCTTCTTCTGTAATTAATGATTCAATTTTGTCTTCAAGTTGTTCAGCAGTTTTTATATTTTTAAATCCACGTTTGTCTAAAGGAAGATATATGATTTCGGATTCTTCTACACCCTTTTTGTAAAGTTCGTTAATTACCGCTTTTAATATAAATGATTTTCCACTACGCCTGATGCCTGTTATGACTTTTACAATATCTGAATCATAAAAAGGCCTGAGCCTCGCCAGATATTTTTCGCGTGAATAAACCTTACTGAACATAAGTGCTATAACTCCTTATAAAGAATTATATCACATAAATGGCGTTTCAGGGTACTATTTTTTTAATTTTTGTTGATTTTAGTACCCTGAAACGCATATTTACTCCACCACCTTCACAGATTTTATGATGATATTCTGACCATTCAAGATAATACCTTGAGAGCCTTCCAGTTTTACGGCGAGTTCTTCATCAATGCTTATGGTAAAAACTTCGTTTGTTACTTTAATGCACGAGCCATCCTGGATGGCAGCGCCCTTCACGGAAACATTCTTTTCTTTTACAAGGTCATGCCAGTTTCCATTATTGTCGCTAAAGCCAACCTGAAGAATTGCATTTGAACCTGTTGATTCGACCGTAAATTCAAACTTATACTTTGGGGGAACCGAGCGAACTAAAAGCTCCGGATCGATGCGATATGACCTATCCCAATTTTTTATTTCCACAGGTTCTGCCAGCAAATTCTTTCCGACGATACTTGGAACAATTACCGTATTCTTTTTTAAGAACTCTTCGCTGAGAGGATATTCTTTTCCCTGAGCTCCATAAATTATCGTATTTAGATATTCCGGCTGGGCATTCCACTTTAGATTCCATGGGTCAAAATCAGCTCGGTGATTTTTGTAATCTTCTCCCCAATAAATATCTACAGCACAGGAGCGTCCTTTTTTTGTTGACTCTGCCATTATGTCTTTCATGCAGTTTATTCTTTCTAAGACCGGATTTGTTAAAGGACCGCCGTTTGTTTCTGTCAGAATCACCGGAATATGTTTCTTAAAAAACGCTTTGTCCAGAGCAGCAAATATTTCTTCAATAGATTTTCTGATACTGTCTGTATAATATTTCTTTCCACCTCCCTTTGCAGGATCATCTGTATATCCCAAT
>CADCLG010000082.1 GCA_902802305.1 uncultured Spirochaetaceae bacterium | reverse complement strand
GAACCGGCTCAAATCCTGCAGTGATTGTTTTTTTATTTTTCCAGGTCAGAGATGAGAATTCCGGGATATGTTCTGCCAGATAATTGACAGCCGGATCGATTACCCTTCTCGTCAGTTCTTTTGTCTGATAGCTGTCCGGAACTCCATAGATCTTCCTGAAGTCAGCAATCGTGACAAAATAACGTCCGACTTGTCTCCACTGCTTCAGGGAACGATAGAGCTGCTTGCAGTAGGTGCCGGACAGAGAAAGATATTCTTTCAGCTGGAATAATGTAAAACCATTCTGTCTGAGGTAGTCATTGAACAGCGGCACAAATTCTTCGGCAACCGAAACCGAGAAATGATTGCCATCTTCACGCCGGTAAGATGACAGAAAATTGAAACGGGTATATCCGCCATCTGCAGAATAACGATCGCCTGCTTCAATCTTGAACTCGCTGATCTTATCCCAGAGAGAGATCTCCATGTCGATGATCTGTTTTCTTGTCATGTGATAAGTCGGAGCAATCAGCTTTGCCACTTCGAGATCTTCCAGCACAACCCGATTGGTCCCCTGGTACTGAAGCTGCGCCACAATGGTCATCAGTAAATTGTTCTCAGTTTCTGTCAGAGAAGATAGAGAAACCAGATTGAAGTTATTCTGATATTTCACCGTTTTTTTCATCATGATTTCTCCTGGCAATTCTTATCCTAAAAAATTATAAAGAATGGTGCAGGATAAACAAAGGTATTTCCTAAATTTGTACACCATTATGTTTTCTTCCTATTTCTGTACACCTTTTGGAGCCTTCCTGGATCTGTACACCTTTCGTTCCTAAGTCTGTACACCTATTTTCCTATCCTGGTACACCGTTCTTCCTGAATCCGTACACCGTTAGTAAGAAACTTGTACACCGATCTTCTGATTTTTTCGCATATTCTCAGCTTTTTTCGGGCACTTAAAGTTTCTAATAGTCTTTTTAAATATTTGAAATATTTTCCTATAAAGAAAATGCCACCACTGTTCGTCTGGCTTCAAAATGTTATTTTTGGGGTTCAGTTTTCCGCCCTAATTTACTCAAAATTTAATGGTGTACTATTTCCGAAATTAATTATCAGCTTTTATTAATTCGAACTTGTACTTACCTTTATTAAGCTTTTCTATTTTAAAGAATTCTTCCAGGCCACCAGTGGCCTGGTTTAAAATTTCTGCATATTTAAGCCTATTTTTTAACTTTTAGCTAGAAAATTGAATGAATTCATTATTTTTACCTTCTATATTGCATATTCGGCTTTTCTGAATCTAAAAGCCATCATTTCTATCTTTGCTTTCCGATTCAATCAGCCTTAACCGTTCTTGGAATCCAAAGATATTTTTACAGATAATATTGCTTAGGCCTAATTTCTTAAATTATTTTTTGGTGTACTAATTTCGAAAATAATTGGACACTTGTATTAATTTTGCAATTCACAACTAGGCCTTTTGTCTTCTCTCTTTTCATTGTTTCCAGTGACCCATTTCCATCGACAATTGTATTCGTTCAGTCCATCACGATAATCAGCCATTGCCATTGAAATATAAACTTCCGGTTAACGTGCTCGCAACATATGTTTTAAGAAATCCTGTCATTCGTACAACAAGGATCGAGAATTCCATTTTCTAAACAAAGAGGTCCAGACTTTCTACTACTTGTTTTCATGGGGTCTCATCCAAAAAGGAGCACTAGTAAGAATTGCTTACGAAGGGTTATTAATGAATTTGATTTCAATCAAAACCAATCTGTTAAACATTTCTTTCTGGAGGAACGGCTTTACTCCAAAGTCTTCTATTTCATGTTATAGGCGCGGATACCCCGTCCATAGCTGTTAAGCTTGGGCGGGGAGGAAGCGCCATCCTCCTTCCTTTTTAATGCATGTCAGATCAGTCGCCTTGACTGATTTCCCTGTGTCTAGAATTACGCGAGCCCCTTTGCAATGGGAGCCGTTGACAACGAACCTCTGAGAGTGAAACACAATCGTATCGCCGGGTTGATAGGTATAATGATTCTTCCGAACTGATGTGCGGCCAGAAGAGCACTTATTTCCTCGATAGATGCGCTGATTCTTGTCCGAGCGCCTGCTTTCCCTGCGATTTGTCCGTCCACATGAGAGCACAGCGCCGGACTTCTTGGCGCCGTCCCGGACGTCGATGTATTTTGCATCGTAGAACTTCGCAAGAATCCGGTTATTGCGGCGCTTCTTCTGATAGACAAGCTCTGCTGTCCGATGCCTTGGATGCAGAGAACCCACGCAGTAAGCATCGTTCGCATGCGTCTTTGCAAGATGCAGCGACTTTCTGGTTACAGAGGTCTTTGCACCATACTGGATATGGATATCAATCTCTGGGTGCTTCAGCACCAGTTCCCGATATATCGCCCAGCGCACGGTGCTCATATAGGTTGCTGCG
>CADCLG010000081.1 GCA_902802305.1 uncultured Spirochaetaceae bacterium | reverse complement strand
AATACTACTTGAAATAATATTTCCATCAATGTCTTTAACAAGGTAGGAGCCACTCTGTCTCCGACCGTATATAAATCCTGTCTGATTGTTTATCCTGACCACTAGTTCCCGATAATTTTTGTGTCTACAACTTTTGTCTAAAATTGCTTAATGCGTAATAAGAATCTTTCATTTTAATTCGCACCGGATGTGATCATATCCGAACCAATCTCTTTTATTATGTCATTCAGATTTTTGGGCGCATGGTATTCAATCTCTGTAGGACACGAAATATTGAAAACAGTTTTGTAAATATGGTTCATAAGCTTTGAACATTCATCTACTATGATTGTTTCGTCATAAATTTTACATCTATGCTGATCGAGAATCATAAACAGATTCTCCAGAGTTATTTTGTAGTTCTTCAATTTTTTGAAGATTAACTTCATTACAACAGTAGCGATAAACGTAATCAGCAGGTGTCCTTTGAAAGTTTCTTCTTTCCTTATATTCAAAGGCAAAATTTTGCAGTCTCCCTTGCAAAGCTTGAAAATATCTTCTATATGATTTCGCGTGTAATATATAGGGAGAAGATTTTCTTTGGCTATCTTTCTGGTAGAGACCAGCATGAACAATCCCAGACTGTTCCTTGATTTATGTATTTCAGCTATAGATACGTCTGTTTTGTCTTCAAGCCGCTGTGACAGATGAAACTCTTCTTCACGTTTCATAGTGCAGTCAAGACACAGGTAGGCGTAGGCTTTACGATTTGATTTCTCTCCAATGTTACAGTCACAGCATTTGATATAAACCATCCTGCCATTATAAATCACAAGGTTCTCTTCTGTTTCCAACTCGTTTCTGTATTTGTTTACACAATCCTTGTAGATGCAGAAATTACTGTGCATTCTGGAAATAAAAGAGATTTTTGCATCAATAAGAACATCTGCATTCTTGCCGTTGTAGTAACCTGCATCAAGTATGGCAAAGTTGGTGTCTACACCGTTTGCTTTCAATTCTGCTATTGTAGTCTTAACTGTGCTTGCATCTATTATGTTACCGGCAATATATCTGAAGAACAGAGGCAAACCAGTCTCCTGCTGTACTACATATATAAGTCTGATTTCTTCACTGATTTTTCCGTTATGGTTGCTTATGGCTGTTATAGGAAGATTACATGCGTTAGGCAAGCCGGTGCTGTCTATCAGGATCCCATTTTCTATCATATCATCAGTTTTGCTCTGATTTTCATCTGATTCCTGACTGTTGACTGTATCAAAATTAACACTTTGACTTTTTTGTTTTTTCAGAAAATCGTAATATGCTTTGAAAAACAGGTGCTTTGCTTCTTCTGAACCAAGATCTTCCAACATCTCGCTTATTCTTTGTGATGCCAACTGAGCATTTGGATAAAGTATCCGTGCATATGAGTATTCCCACCAGAATGATGCCTGCCTGTTTGAATACCTAGAAATACAGTAATAGGCCAGTAACGCCCTTATTGAATCTCGGTTTTTAAAGCCTATAGCATCAACAAGCTTCCAAATCTGCTCCTGCTCCAGAAATTTATCCAGTAGATAAACAGAACCAAACTCTATATCAAGAATTTCACGCTTTCTGAATTTCGTTTTCCTTTTTAATTCCGATGGTTCCTTAAACTCAGGATCTACATTTCCATACTGATCTGTTTCCTTATTGTACGTAAACAATCCCCGCTCTCGATTTTTATAAATACTTTTCTGCTTATCTATCACTCTGCCAAGATTTATTCGCTTACCTTTTTTTACTTTACCATCAATCCTAACAGAGGATACCAGCATGGCATACTCGATATTATTGATCATCTTGTACTCAATGAACATACCGACCACCGTAGACACAATAAATAATTATTATATGTGTCTACATTATACAACAAAATTTTTTTATAGGTAAGGAAATTTTAGAGGTTATAAGGATTTGTACAGTGAAATATGCCTACAAAAAATATGTAGACACAAAAACTTACGGGAACTAGGGGTAACTAAATTTCCTTTTGGTATGGCATTGCGCGCCGGAGAAAAGTAGTGACTGCAAAGAGAATTGCCTGTAAATGCCATTCCTGACCGAACCGTTGCGAACAAGAGAAATAAAAAACCCGGTTACTTAAAATGAACCGGGTCTAACTGCAGATCAGTTTTTAACAACTGTTATTTGCTTATTCTAGGCTGAGTCTGAACTTGAGCCTGCGGCTGAACCTGAGTCTGTGGCTGAGCAGTTGCCGCTGCAGCTGCATGGTCCTTGCCCTTTACAGAACCCAGATAGGTAGGAAGTTCAAGACCTGCCATCTTGGCAACATCGTGCAGCGGAGGAAGGCTCTTTACCATGCCTGACAGAAAATCGGCAGTTGAAGTCTTGCCGTCAGCTCCGCTGTCACCGCGATCCCAAACTGTAACCTTGTCGAACTTGATATTGCG
>CADCLG010000080.1 GCA_902802305.1 uncultured Spirochaetaceae bacterium | reverse complement strand
GCTGAGGCTTAGTCAGATTATGTCAGCAAAACCAACCGGAATAATGATTACCGGCCCTGCAGCAAGCGGAAAGACTACTCTTGGACGGAGAACTGCGGAACTCTTAAACTTTCCATATTTTGATGTAGATGATTTTATCTGGAGATTTGATACGCCGGAACCTTATACTGTCATGTACAGCCGCGAAGAAAAAATCTCTCGTCTGCAGGCAGCCATTGCTCCCTACGAGCATTTTGTGATGGCTGGTTCAATGTCTTCTTTTCATCAGGCTTTTGATGACTGCTTTTCGATGATGGTCTTTTTGTATGTTGATCCTGATATCCGTGTACAGCGAGCGAATGAACGTGCCATTCAAAGATTCGGCGAGCGAGTTCTTGAAGGCGGTGATATGTATGAGAGCAATCAGGACTTTCTCAGAAAAATCCGCCGATACGAAAGTGACGGTTCTCCAAATCTAACTGAGCAGAAAGCCTGGATGAAAAGTCTTTCCTGTAAAAAGCTTGAACTTGACGGCACAGAACCGATTGAAAAAAATGCGCAGATAATTGCTGAAGCGTGGAAAGCATGAAAGAACTGAATCTTACCCTAGACGAAGCAAAACGATTTATTCTCTACAAACAGGGCCTGCTTGGGGAGCACAGGTTTTCCGGCAAGGAAGGTGTGCTTGATTTTGTGAGACAAGCGGGTTGCATTCAGTTTGATCCGATTGATGTTTGCGGAAAGAATGCAGAGCTTGTGCTTCAGTCGCGGGTGAGCGGTTTTACCAAAAAGATGCTTTATGAGCTTTTGTATGAGGATCGTAAACTGCTCGATAACTGGGATAAAAATCTTTCGATAATTCCGGTTGAAAACTGGCCTAACTTTAAGCGTGACAGAGACTGGCACTTTGAACACGAGCGCAGCTTTGATGAGATTCAGAAAGCTTGCGAAAAAATCAAGGCTGTAATTACGGAACGTGGAGCAGTCTGTTCTGCTGATTTAGGAATGTCAGAAAAGGTAGACTGGTACTGGACTTCAACCAAGCTTTCCCGTGCGGCTCTTGAGCATATGTATTTCCGCGGAGAACTTGCAATTCATCATAAAAAGAAAAGTCTTAAATATTATGATTTGATTGAACGTTGTTTGCCTCGAAAGGTGTTGGAAACGGCAGATCCTTATCCAGATGATTTTGAACATAAGAAGTGGCGGGTATTGGAACGAATCGGAGCCCTCGGACTTTTGTGGAACCGGCCCTCTGATGCCTGGCTTGGAATCGGGGATTTGAAGAGTGAAATCCGTAATCAGATTTTTGATTCGTTACTCGCAGAAGGGAAGATTATCCCAGTACAGGTGGAGGGAATTAAGCATAAACTTTATTGTCTGAAAGATGATGAGCAGATTGTAGAAATTGTAAAAGGCACGGGGAACGTCAACGGAAAAAAACGCTGCGAATTCATAGCCGCCCTGGACAATATGATGTGGGACCGTAACCTCATAAAGGCAATCTGGAACTTTGATTACAAATGGGAAATCTACACTCCGGCTGCCCAGCGCAAATACGGCTATTACGTTCTTCCGATTCTCTATGGTGAAAATCTGATTGGCAGAATTGAAATGGTATTTGATAAAAAAACAAAAAAACTTGAAGTAAAAAATCTCTGGTATGAAGACGGATTCAAGGTCACAAAAAAAATAGAGAGTGCCGTAGAGTCTTCTATCAAGAGATTTGAAAAATTCAGTTTATCTTAAGCGAGGTAATTATGAAAGACTTGAATAAAATTAAAGAATTATGCCCGTCTGCATACGACTTTATCGTTAATAAGGCTGAGGGCGCAGCGGTTGGAAAATATGACCTTGAAAACGGTGCATATGTCAGCGTTCAGGAATATACAACTAAGGCCCGCTCAGAGGCAAAATATGAAGCTCATAAAAAGTTCATCGACATTCAGATGATTTTGAGCGGAAAAGAACTGATTGCTGTTTCACCGATTGAAAAAATGACAATCAGCGATGAATATAATGAAGAAAAAGATTTCATGCTTTTCCATCACAATGATGAATGCACTGATTACGTTCTTGAAGCCGGCGAGTTTCTGATTTTATATCCTCAGGATGTTCATATGCCAGGCGTATGTGTAAACGAAAAATCTCCTGTCCGCAAGATTGTAGTAAAAGTGCCGGTTGAGAAATAATTTTTAATCACCTGATTTTTACTTCTTAAGATTCTGCTTGTTTTTGTACATTGCCTTGTCTGCGCGATCGAAGATTTCTGTTACAAGAGTATCTTTTTCTGGAGTAAACACAGCCATTCCGGAAGCAAGGACTGGACCAGATTTTGACTGCAGATTTTCTCGAACCTGATTCTGGAGAGTCTGCATCAGTTTATCTCTGTTTGAATAATCATCGCCTCGCAGGAATACAACAAATTCGTCACCACCAACTCTGAATACAGGGCTGTGATCAAAGATGTCGCACAGAAGCTTTGCAGATTT
>CADCLG010000079.1 GCA_902802305.1 uncultured Spirochaetaceae bacterium | reverse complement strand
TACAATCATTTCGATAAAGCGACCGTTTACAGCAACCAAAAGAAGCCTGGGATCACTCCCAGGCTCTTTTTTCTTTATTCAGTTGTATTTTTACTTCAGACTCTTGAGAAACTGAGCAATAATATCATCGTCATCAATGGAACGAGTCGTAACTTTGATTCCGACTGGCTTCTTATTCTCACTCTTGGCTTCCTTAAGAATCTTATCCAGTTTCTTAGAGAAAGCAATAGTCTGTTCCATTTCCTTTTCAAATCCTTCGAGAGTTTCAACGACAGATTTAACAGAGAAGGACTCGTCAAGATCCTCGCCAAGAAATGCCTTGGCATACTCAATAATTGCTTCAGCCAGACACTCGCGGCAGTCAGCAAGATACTCCTTGTCGGCAGCAGCCTCTTCCTCTGCGGCGATGCGAGCATTCGCTTCGTCCAGGTCCTTATGGAACGCCTTCAGGAGCTCCTCTGCACTGGTGCCGGCCTTTAGTGCTTCATATAGATCCATATGTGTATTTCCTTTCTTTTCTTTATTGTAATTATATTATAACAAAAATTTTTAGAGTTTTCAAGTGGGCGCGGATTAAAAAAGTCTTTTTTTTAATTATAACATATTTTTTGATATTTATCAAGCAAAGAATCTGCGGAAATCGGCCATATGAGCGGCGGGACGGGTCCTGCTGCCCGGTGTGCTAATTTTGGGAATTTGGTGGGTGAGATGTAAAGTCGCAAGGTTCTGGGAAAAAAGCCCATATGGGACGCGAATCGGTGAAGCGGGCCTGGGCGGTGGCCCGCGGCCCGATTTTTTGACCGGGCGCCAAAAGGCAGAGGTTTTATTCCTCTGCCCAATAATCATCATCTTCATTCCAGAAGGTTGCCGCATCGTCACATTCTTTTACAGGATCATCGCCTTCATCAACCATTTTGCAAGTACCATCTTTTTTCCAATAGGGGCAATCCCAACCATTAACAGGACAGTAAAATTTTTTCATTTATTCTTCCTCCGCATCTCTTTCAATATTCCAAATCATGTCATGAAAAGCCTTATCAATAATGTATGCAATGTCACCAACATCCATGTATTCTTTGTAATCATTAAAAACTGCTGTAATTTCATTTCTTTTTGTGTCTGCAATGCTCATTGCAAGTTCTCTCATTATTTCATCCATGTTATTATCTCCTTTCCTTTTCTGATATTATAATACCACAGATACAATTAATTGTCAAGTGTTTTTTAAAAAATTTTAAGGGCGGACCGGGCGAAACTCTCAGGCGATTGCTTTGAGAGTTTCAATCATTTTGCTTGCGTGAACCGCTGTGCCAGTCCATTTTTCAAGATGTCTTTCCTCGTCATCAAACAGAACATCCGTGCCAGTATTTACATCATTTTTAGTATACCAGTAAGGAACGAAACGAATTTCATCAAAGTGAACACTTTTCAGATGATTGGCAAGCCATTTAATTTTTGCGTTTCGTACTCTCTCATCATATTCTGCGGTGCTATCTTTTGCCAGTGCGCTAACAATGCAGATTTCAAAGCCTTTACGCTGAATCTTGTTCATGAGTCTTGCCAGTACCGAAAGATTTACAATAGGTTTTGCGATTGCGTAAGGCGTTTCATCGTGTGCAATAAGCATTTCAAGCCAGTTCTCTACTCCGTAAAGGTCAGCGATTGTTCCATCCATATCAAACCAGATTTTCATTTATTATTACCTCCTCTCTCTTTCTGATATTATAATAGCATAGTTTAAATTATTTGTCAAGCATTTTTAAAAAATTTTTTTGACCGGCCTGCGGAGTTAGACTCCGCAAACCTCTTTTCTTTTCCGCTGAACCGTTCGCCAACAAGCTGAATAAATTCTGTCCTTGTATTCCATGCCAGACCGCAAGACCGCAAGCATGATTTCAATTTCAATTTT
This sequence comes from uncultured Spirochaetaceae bacterium, assembly GCA_902802305.1. Lineage (GTDB taxonomy): Bacteria > Spirochaetota > Spirochaetia > Treponematales > Treponemataceae > Treponema_D. The sequence goes on along the minus strand of CADCLG010000079.1, from coordinate 598 downwards.
TACATCTTCCAAACCAGTGTGACTTTCAGCAAAATCAACCTCATTTGTAAGGTATCTATAAGCAATTTCCGCACTTGTCTGAATGTTATCATGTTCAGATACAAAACCATTTTCAAGAGCAAACCGCACATAATTTTCAGTATTCAGAATGGAAGTGCAGGCCATGTTCCAAATGCAGAAAAATTCAGTGCCAAAAGGAAAGAACCATTTAATCAGTGAACCACTAATGTATCTTACATCATTTTTTGTTGCTCTATTGTCAAAACCCATGTTGTAAGCTCCGACTTTTGTAACATTGTATTCTTTCATGTCGGACTTGATAGCTTTTCGGATGTTACAAATAGATTTCATGATGCGCTTACCCGTTTTAATATCATCCCAATACTGGGGGATTTTTTCAGCAAAGTAAGCATCTTTCATCAGTTCTTTATCAAGAAAGATTTCCGCAACCACGAAAGACTTTTCGGTGAGGATTTCACCAGTTTCAGTATCAACAATAGCATAGCCTACATCATAGGGCAATGGCTGTTCTACAGAGTTTGCGGTTTCAGTGTCAATTACAAGTACATTCATTTCTTTTTACCTCTCTCATTTGATA
>CADCLG010000078.1 GCA_902802305.1 uncultured Spirochaetaceae bacterium | reverse complement strand
CGCATATTCATCACTTTTTGAAAATTCCCGGAATGCACCAGTTTCTATATTGATGTAATAAATTGCTTCATAATTTTCTGCAAGTCTTGTTGCAATGTTATCGTATATTTCTTTTTCTTTTCTTTCGCCTGCTTCAACAAAGGAGTGAATTATACAGATTCCGATTATAAGACCAATGGCATAAGAAGGATAGTTGGCATTAAGTATCTGGCAGATCAGTAATAATTCCATTACAAAACAGGAAAGCCCAACGGCTGCATAACGAGATTTTTCACTGCCTGTTGATTTAAGCGCTATAACAAGCATATAGGAAGAAGTTACCAGATAAAGGGCAATTTGCAGGATGAAAGCAATATGGCGGCCCGGTTTTACAATATATTCATGCTGGTCATCAAAAGAAAAAATGAAGGGATAAAAACAATTAATTATCAGATAAATAATAGCCAGAACGAACAAAACCCACACCGACAGAAGCAGGGCTTTACTTTTTCGGTCATGTCTGTCCAGATAAGCTACTATATAATTTATCCAGGTGAGCATTGTAAGGAACATAAAAAAGAAGTACAAAAGACAATCAAAATATAAGAAAGGGTATAAAGAATTTATATGGCGGTTTTCGTACAAAAGTCCCCAGCCAATATCCACAAAAAAATAGCAGCAGGAAATAATCAGAAAAATGTTATAGCGGAAGGTTACTTTTTGTTCGCTTTTAGATTCTCCGGCGCGGCCTCTCAGATTTTTGAGAGAATCGCTGTTTATTATGAGGTTCAGTATTAATGCCAGAAAACTTATGATTGCGTAGAACATGCACCTTTTTTTATTATAACATATATTAATTAATATTCAATCTACTCTAAAGCTTCCTGAAGCACCTTAAGATTTTCTTCCATGATTTTAAGATAGCTGGCTCCGGCATCTGCCTGTTTTTTTGTCGTTGCCTGAATTGAATCCAGAGTCAAAACTTTTGCATTTTTATTTTTGCTGTTCTGAATGATTGTCCGGGCAATTTTTCCGTCGCCGCTTTCGATTTTTAAAACTGTCTTGAGACCAAGTTCATCAACTTTTTTTGCAAGGAAGATTACTGTTTCAAAGCTGGCTTCTGTTTCGGCAGAACAACCGACAAAGGCTGCAAAATAATCAAGGCCATAATCTTCTACAAGATAGCGGAAAGGAAAGCGGTCTCCAAAGAGGATTGTTTTTTTGGAAGCTGCTTTTACAACTGCAGAATACCGGGCATCAAGGGCATCAAGCTTTGCAGAATATGCAGCAAGGTTTGCCTTGTAGCTTGCGGCATTTACAGAATCTTTTTCGCAAAGGACAGCGGCAATTTCCCCACACAAAAATTTTGCATTGCGCAAAGAAAGCCATACATGCTCGTCGTATTCTGCTTCTTCATCCTCTTCCTCTTCTTCTTCGGCTTGCATGCCTTCTTTAATCTCTTCTTCCTTTACCTTGTCTCCCAAAGCTTCAAGAAGATTGATTACCTTCATATTTTTATTTGCTGCATTTTTAAGGGCATCTTCTACCCAGAAATCGCTTTCTCCACCAACATAGATGAAGATATCTGCTGTTGCAATTTTTGCAATATCCTGAATTGACGGCTGATAAGAATGGAGATCCACGCCGTTTCCAAGCAAAAGACTGAGTTCAACCTTACCGGGATTGCTTCCAAGAATTTCCCGGGTCCAGTCATATTCCGGAAAAATTGTTGTAACAACTTTAAGCCCCTTAGCGGCAAAGATTGAAGAGGTAAGTGCAAACAGGATTACTGCTCCCGCGATTATTTTTTTCATATTCTTTTTATTCATTTTCTCCTTCCTTAGAGGCGCATTCGCTGCAAAGCCCGTAAAAAACCGTGCGCAAAGGATTTATTACAAAACCATGCTCGGCCTTTAAGTGTCCGCCAAGCTCTTCCAGATGATCGCATTCAAGATGAATAAGCCGGCCGCAAAGCTCGCACTTAAGATGAAAATGTTTTTCGTTGGCCCTGCACTCTTCCCCGGCATATTCAAAGCAGGCTGCAGAATTTTCATCAATAAAATACTTCTGGATTTTTCCTTCGCTTACAAGCTTTTCCAGCTGGCGGTAAATTGTGGCAATTCCGATAGAGATTTTTTTTGCTTCAAAGTGGGCACGAATTTCTTCTGCAGTAAAATGCTTTCCCTGCATCTTGCTCAGATATGAAAGAAGAAGCTCCTGCTGTTTTGTTTTATAGGCCGATTTCTGCATGTGTCTTGCTGACTCCTAAAATTGATAACGATTATCAAATTATCCAAATGACAAAAAAATGTCAATAAAATTTGAGAATAATTATCAAATTACAGATGCCAGGGCAAACGCATTATATAAAGTTTATGCTAAAATGTTGGCTCCCAGTCACAAAACGGAGGTCAAAAGCGTGGCCTAGGCCACTTGACGCTGTCTGTTGCAATGGAACTATTGACTGCCGCTGCGCGGCATCAACAGACAGAGTCATTTTGCCCTCCGTTTTGTTCCTTCGCGCCAGGTAT
>CADCLG010000077.1 GCA_902802305.1 uncultured Spirochaetaceae bacterium | reverse complement strand
GGATGCAGCTTCCCGAAAGCAGCTCTATCACAGAAATACCGAGGGCTGCGGCCAGTGATTCCAGAAGGCTTATATCAAGGAATCCGTTTCCTGTTTCCCATTTGCTCACAGCTTTTGCAGTAACGTTTATTTTTTGAGCAAGCTCTTCCTGAGTCATCTTTTTATTTTCTCGCAGGGTTTTTATCTGCGCACCTGTAACATAATTGTCTATCATAATTTTACCTCTTATAAATCGGGCCCTTTTTGTTTTGATATATTCAAAGTCTAACATATGTCGTGATGGATTGGTACCTACGGTTCGTGGAGATTGAGGTGGAGTTGTTGTGGTCTGTTGATATTCTTGCGGCGATTTATGTAATGGAGTTTTTTGAGTTTTATGATATTATGGAATTAAGGGAGATTTTTGTATGGAGTTCTGGGACGCATATAATTCAAATTTTGAAAAAATCGAAGGAATGACTCTGGTTCGCGAAGAGCAGGATAAGATTCCGGCAGGGGTTTATCATCTTGTCTGCGAGGTTCTTGTAAGGCATTGCGCTCGAAAAAGGCTATAAAAAAATGATAATTGAAAGCCAGAATAACAATGTGACCGCCTGCAGATTTTATAGAAAGCAGGGAGCAGTTATTTCAAAAATTGACACGAATGCCTACGCATCTGAGCCAGGGCTGGAAAATGAAGTTCAGTTAATCTGGACGCTGGATTTAGAATAATTTACAAGGAAGAAAAAAAAATGCCATTAGTAAAAGTTAATATGCTTGCAGGGAAAACTCCCGAATTTAAAAAGACAGGTTTTGATTGTATTCATCAGGGCTTGATTGACGCTTTTGGAATTGCTGACTGGGACAGGTTTCAGAGAATTGAAGAATTTGATAAGACATGCTGGGAAGCGCCGGAAGGAAAGACAGAAAATTTCATGATTATTGAACTCACAATTTTTCCGGGAAGAACCAAAGAGCAGAAAAAAGTTGCGATAGAAAAAATTACAGGATTGCTTTGTGAACGACTCCAAATAGCCGCCACAGATGTTTTTATTGTGATGAACGAACCCCCTCTGGAAAACTGGGGTATGGGAGGGAACCAGAAATGAAAATCGGAATAATCGGATATGGTAGCATGGGAAAAATGCTTGCGGAAAATTTTCTGGCTGCGGGCATTGCAGATAAGGATTCGCTTTATCTTGCCAACAGAACTATTGCCAAACTACAGGAGATGGAAGGAAGGGCTAAGCTTTGTCAGTCGAATGCAGAAGTTGCTGCGGCTGTGAATTTTCTTTTTCTGTGTGTAAGGCCGGTGGATATAAAAAACATTCTTGAAGAAATTGCTGATTCTGTACGAGCTGACGCTCTGGTGATTTCGTTGAATGGAAGTGTCTCTTTTGCTCAGCTGGAAAAAATCCTTTACAGAAATTGTGCGCATAAAATCGCAAAAATGATTCCGAGCGTGACTGCCGAAATCAATAAATCTCAATCGCTGGTTTGTTATAACAATATGGTAGAAGATGTGGACAAAGCGGGATTGTGCGAAATCTTAAAAAGTCTTGGCGAAGTGATTGAGCTTCCGGAAAATGAAATCGGGATGGGTTCGGAACTGGTCAGCTGTATGCCTGGCTTTATTGCTTCGATTTTTGATGTAATCTGCCAGTCGGCAAAAAAACACACAGAGATTTCTTCGGAGCAGATTGTTCAAATGGTTTTGAAAACTGTTTCTGCAACAAGCGAACTGATGCTAAAAAAAGAAATGACTTTTGAGGATGTTGTTTCTCGTGTTGCAACAAAAGGCGGTATTACAGAAGAAGGTGCCAAAGTTATTTACGATGGTCTGCCGGAAGTTGCCGACTTATTGTTTGAGAAAACTCTGGAAAAGAGAAGGCAGACTACTAAGAAAGCTGAAGAGTTGTTTTAACAGGAGGATTTCAAAAATGTTAAATAAAGAATATTTGTGTCCTTGTGGAACTCAACCGCTTGAAACTGAGCGTCTGTTGCTGCGGGCTTTTTCTTTTGATGATGCTGATTCGATGATGCGTAACTGGGCTGGTGATGACCAGGTTCAGGATATGTATGGCGAGCCTTCTTATAAAACTCTTGAAGAAGTAAAAGGACTGCTTGAGAAATATATTTCCTCTTATGAAGATGGAATGCATTTCCGCTGGGGAATTTTTGAGAAAGCGTCCGGTGAATGTATTGGACAGATTGCATATTTTCTTGTTGATCAGAAAAATCATTTTGGCGAAATTGAATACTGTGTTGGGAAAGCTTTTCAGGGACGTGGTTATGCAACTGAAGCAACAAAGGCTGTAATCAGATATGGCTTTGAGAAAATCAATTTTAATAAGGTCCAGATTTGCGTAAGACCTTCTAATCTGCCGTCTAAAAAAGTAATCGACAAATGCGGATTTACTTACGAAGGAACGTTGCGCGAATATTTTTTCCGCAACGGAAAATACGAAGACAGGATGTATCATTCTATCTTAAGAAAGGAATTCTAAAATGAATCACAAAGGAACAATTCAAT
>CADCLG010000076.1 GCA_902802305.1 uncultured Spirochaetaceae bacterium | reverse complement strand
TTAAGGCGTTCTTCAAAGCCGGCTCGCTCAAGACAGTCTGTTACTTTCTCTTCATCAAAATCTTTATCGCAGGCAACATTCTGGGCTATACTGAAGGAGAACAAATTAAAGTCCTGGAAAACAACACTGAAAATCCGTGAGTAATCTTTATAATCGTAATAGCGGATGTCCACACCGTTGAGCAGAATCTGGCCTTCGGTCGGCTCATAAAGACGGCAGAGAAGCTTTATGAAGGTTGTCTTACCCGCACCGTTTTTTCCAACAACCGCAGTCTTAGTTCCAATCTTAATTTTCTGATTCACATGGCGGAGGACAAAAGTTTCTGTATTTGGATAGCGGAAAGAAACATCGCGGAATTCAATTTCAAACTCATTATCGTCGCGCTTTTCTGTCGGAATAGTTCCCTCGTACTGTTTATTTTCAATCTCCATAAAATCATAAAAGTAAGAAAGATAATCAGCTTTAACTTTTATATCTATCCAGGCATAAAAGATTCTTGTAACGCTTTCCACAAGATTTGAATAGGCAGAAATAAACTTGAGGGCAGAACCAATTGAGATAAGCCCAAAGATTGCCTTGAGTCCCACATAAAGATAGCTTACAGCCTGCAGCAGATAATTTACAAAAACTCCCGGCAGCTGATTTTTATTCATCCTGGTAATCATCCTCTTAAAAGAGCCTTCGAGAAATTCGACAATTTTATTCATCTTCTTTTCAATCAAAGGCTGACTCTTATAAAGGCGTACATATTTTCCATTTGCATAATCAAAAATGAGATTATAAAAATATCCGTACTCACGGTTGACCCTTACGTTGCTGACAAAAAGTTCATGCTGTAAATCGCCTTCTTTCTTTTTTGTGATTGCTGAAACAAGAACACTGATGGCAAGCATAAAAAAGAGGATTAAAAAGCTGTAGCCCTTATTCAAAAAGCCGGGCAAACCTGTAAGCGCAAGTGACTTTGGAAGAAAAAGCGGAATAAGCAGGATAATACTGTAAACGATGGAAAGGCTATGCTCTATAAATCCAGCAAGGGTCGAAGCCCAGGAAGAAATATCTCCGTTGGAATTCATTCCGTCCTGAGCTTTTTTTATCATATCAAGGGTATCGCGTTTTTCCAGAATATCGTAATCGATGACAAAGGATTTTTCGCAAATCATCTGATCAACCTTTTCGTTGATTACAGAACCATTTACAGAGATTATGTGCCAGAGTCCCCAGTAAGTAAGAGAAGTAAACGCTTCGATTGAAATCATGATAAGGGCATAGCGAAGGATTTCCTCAAAAGGCCTGTGGGCAACAAGAGCATCAAGAATGAGGCTTCCAAAAACTATAGGCACAAATTTTCCGGTAACACTTATGATATTTGCAATGATGATAAGAGTGATATGTCCCGGCTGTAAGCGGTGGGTAAGTTTTAAGACTTTGGTTATTGTGTTATTTTTCATAATATTTCCTCTCTTATTAGTCTGTCATGCTGAACTTGTTTCAGCATCTCTTTCATAATTGAGATTCCGAAACAAGTTCGGAATGACAATCCTCTTTGTAATACTGTGCCTGAATGTCAAACATCTCTTTGTACCTGCCGCCTTTGGCCATAAGCTCGTCGTGGCTGCCGCATTCTGCAATGCTGCCGTTTTCAAGGAACATTATGCGGTCGCAGAATTTTGTAGAGGCAAGACGGTGAGAAATAAAGACAGCTGTTTTTCCCTGTGCAAGATTATTGTATTCCTCGTAGATTTTGCTTTCGGCAAGAGGGTCAAGGGCGCTGGTTGGTTCGTCCAGAATAAGGAAGGAACCGTTTTTGTAAATTGCCTTTGCAAAAAGAAGCTTTTGTGTTTCGCCGCCGGAAAGTAGAATTCCATCTTCCGAAAAAGTCTGGGTAATATGGGTCTTTTCTTTTTGAGGCAGGCTTTGAACCTTGTCCCAAAGTCCCGATTTTTTGAGGCTGTCCTGGAGTTTGTTCTTGTCGCACTGGCCTTCTTCGAGTCCTGTAATATTTTCTTCGATTGTGAAGGCCATAGGATTTGTATCCTGAAAGAGGACGGAGATTTTATCCTGATAGGCATCCAGGCCAATGTCGTCAATTGTTTTTCCGTCAATAAGGATTTCTCCCTGGGTCTGGTCGTAGAGACCACAGAGCAGTTTTACGATTGTTGTTTTACCGGCGCCGTTGTTTCCAACCAGGGCAATTTTTTCTCCGGCTTTTATTGTAAAGTCCAGATTTTGTATTGTATTTTTTTCTTCATCCGGGTAGGCAAAGCTCACGTTTTTGAAGGTGATTTCTGGGGCGCGATCATTGAGCAGGGTGGTTTCGACAGGCTCAACCACCACACTATTTTGCTCAACCACCACACTATTTTGCTCAACCACCGTGGACTTTCTTTCCTTATCCGGCAGATTCATAAAATCATGATAATCATTAAACTCGTGGCTGGACTTGCGCAGATTATTAAAGCGCTCTGAAAGAGAATAAATCCAGTTTGTAAAACCGTTGATAAGTCCAAGATAAAGCGTAAAGGTTGCAATATCCATCTGGCCGTAGAGTACCCGCTTTATCAAAATTGAATAGGCAATAAAGTCGCGTCCAAAATTAAAGAAGGTTCCTGAAACTGTCGGGAAATACCAGCGAAGCTGCAGCTTTTTTTCAAGCTTGCCACGGGCTGTTACCACTTCGCACA
>CADCLG010000075.1 GCA_902802305.1 uncultured Spirochaetaceae bacterium | reverse complement strand
GCAATCAACTTGTTAGGTCCGGAAAGATTTTTCCAGTTTGTAATTTTACCGGAATATATTTTCTTTATTTGTTCAACTGATAAATTATTAACAGGATTATTTACATTTACAATAAAAACGAAAGCTTCTAATCCGATTGGAACAAATTCTAAATCAACATTATTTTCTCTTGCATAAGACACTTGCTCTTTTGACGGACCAGCACAAAAGACTAAATCTGAAAGACCATCGACAACGGCTTTGTACGCACCTCTTGTATTTCGCATTTGAAGTTTACTGTCGCTGGTAAAATTGTGACCATCAAAAGAAACTGAATTTTCTGGATATGTTGCAGAAGCTATTGCAGAAAAAACAGGATACAAAGCACTTGCTCCATCAAGAACTGGAATATCTTCGTCTATTTGAAAATTAGATTTTGTATAATTGATTTTAGAGTTCTTGTCGAAAGGTAGATAGTCTTCTAATTCAATTGAAAGATTTGAAACTTCATTACTTCCTGCAACGACAGCAATCATTCCCGACTTTTTGTGAGAAAGGGAAAATGTTATGCCAAAGTACAAAACACTTAGCATTGCCAGCACAGAAATGATAATAAAAAAAACAAGAATTCGTTTTTTCATTTTACATTCCATTAACTGCAATTGAATACATAATCAAAAAGAAAAAGACACCAATAATTACAACCCATGCAAGAACAATTGATGCAGAAACGATCATTTGTACTTTTAAACTTTTTCGCTTTTCGGTATTATCACCACTTGTTCTGCTAAATTGTATTACAGAAATTACAAACCAAATTAACGCTAAAGCAGGAAGTGCAAAAATTAGTATTTCCATTTTCCCTCCACGAAAAAAGCATAAAGAGCATTACCTATTGTTCCAATAACGCTCTTCCTCTCTCCAATAATCTGCTTCTCTTTGTTGATAATCTGCTTCTCTGCGTGCAGCTTCTGCTTCTTTTTTGGCATTTTCTGCTTGCATTTGAGCATTATAAGCGGCTTGACGTAAAGAATTTTGATAACCAACTAATTCTCGGTGTTGGCAGTCCTGCTCATATATTATCAATGCTTCCTTAAAAGTATCGGCTCTTCCAGAATCAAAAACTTTAATCAACTCAACAATGCATTCTGGTGTTAATTTTTCATCAGGCAGATTTGGTTTTTCAGTTGATGCAAGCAGGCTTTTAAATAGTTTTTCTTTTTCTGCTCGTTCAGTATACAGAAGATTTGATTGCTTGCTATTTTTTTTATCTTCCTTGCTTTCTACTACCATAAAGACAATTGCTATAATTATCAAAATAGGACCATAATATATTGCAAATTTGAGCGCAAGAAAAATGGAAAAGAATATCGAAAAGGTAAAAAACAACACAGAAGATTGTAGTGCTCCATAAGCATTCATTGTACCTGACAAACTTGCCTTCGCTCTTGCATCTGCCTCTAAGTATTGTTTGTATTCTTTACTATTATAAACGGTATTGTAATAGTTCTTTAATTTTTCAGAATCTTTCATTTCGTTTTCCATAATTATTCCTAGTCTTCTATCAAAGTTTTGATACTACTTTCCATACCTTGTGGCATAGAAATATCTTCTGTAAAATGTCCGCTTCGTATTGCAATTTTTGTTTGTTCATCTGGAGTAAATCTAAAAAAGTTTCTTCCTCCGAAGCAGAGGAAAATTTCTTCTTTGGCATTTAGACTTATTTTTGATTCTGTTAAATCTATAGAGTATTCATTTTTATTTTCTGAATTAGATGTTTCAATTTTAAAACTATAAGTACCAGGGCGTAAATTAAAATTTGTTACACTATTCTTTTTTAAATTTCTTCGCACATGTCCAGACATTGGTATAGACCAAATTGAATCATAATACTGATCTATTATTGTGTTAGGTTTTTCTTCTCGAGTCCACTCAATAAATTCAATTGTTTCGCTAGAACTTTCATTATAAACCCAAACAGTAACGGTTGACTTATTTGCATCATAGCCTTTATCATACCATTCCCAAGTGCCAGCAGTTCCTAAAATCAAAGAACCTATGGGTAAAATAAGAAAAAGGAAAAAAGACAGTATTTTCTTTTTAAATATTCCGTTACCAAAGTGTCTTACTACAAAAGCAACAATGATATAAATTCCAAAAATTATTAATAATACAGGATTGAATTCACCTTCAATCAAACTATAAACGGTGTATATTGCTTCTGCAATGATTGGAAGAGCAATAAAAATAAATTCGCCCATTTTTTCTCCACACTTTTTTACAGGTATTGCTTTTGAACAGAAGCATAACATATTTTCTTTTTAGAATCTACTCATTAGGAAAAGGTTTTGTATCTTCTGCTTTTTTTTGCTTCGCCTTTCATTTCAGTCTGAACATTTGCAAGAGTGATTTGAGAAGCGTCATTGCCGTACTTGCCAGCCTGTCATTGCCGTACTTGTCTACGGCAATCTCTTGTATGCAGGGGGATTCCCGCGGGCGTTCCGCAGCTTCGCACGAGCGCGGGAATGACAGTATGCAGCGTGGGAATGACAGTATGCAGCGTGGGAATGACAATGGGAGGCTTATTTACCCCTGCTTACTCCAAGCACAAAGCAGGAACTACACCGCAGAACTTAACGACAACGTCGAGGCCGTTACTGGCGTAGCCGTCGCAGTCGATGAAGCGCGCACTATCATAGTATGGCGAGCGGAGCAACCAGAAGCCGCCTTCGC
>CADCLG010000074.1:2372-5216 GCA_902802305.1 uncultured Spirochaetaceae bacterium | reverse complement strand
CTGAAGAAAAGAAACCAGCTTTTGCAATATTTACAAGCATTTTCTTTGCCCATGTAATTTTATCTGCATAATCTGCATAGGCTTTATTTCTTGTTTCTCTGTAATCGTCAAAATCAGGGAATGTCATAAACCAGTCTTTATTAATCAACTCATTATAAAGACGATTCAATGAAGTTTTATTTCCATTTTCAAGAACTACATCACTAATAATAAAATCTACGGCGCGTTTTATTCGTTTATTATTTTTATAATAATCATAGGCTTTGTAATCACCTCTTTCGTATCTTGCAATTACAGTATCTGATGATTCTCCAAAAGAATAAATGTTATCTGAACCAACCAAATCAGATATTTCAACATTTGCTCCATCCATTGTTCCAAGAGTTACAGCTCCGTTCAGCATAAATTTCATATTGCCGGTTCCAGAAGCTTCTTTTGATGCAAGGGAAATCTGTTCTGAAATATCACAGGCAGGAATCATTTTTTCTGCAAGGGTAACATTGTAGTTTTCAACCATTACAACATTCAGGTATGGAGAAACTTCCGGATCAGAAGAAATAATTTTTTGCATACAGAGAATAAGATGAATAATATCTTTGGCGATTGTATATGCAGGGGCTGCTTTTGCTCCAAAAAAAACTGTAATTGGTGTGGCAGGTTTATTTCCTTCTTTAATTTCAAAATATTTGTCTATTACGTACAGAATATTCAGCTGCTGGCGTTTATATTCATGAAGTCGTTTTACCTGAATATCAAAAATTGAATCTGGATTAATTGAAAGATTCTGAGTGTGTTTAAGATACTTCACCAGATCCCTTTTCTTTCCATCTTTTACCGCCATTAATTTTTCAAGAACTTTTTCATCATTCTTATATTCCAGAAGTTTTTCCAGCTCTGTAGCATCTGTCTTCCAGGAATCTCCAATCAATTCTGTAATCAATGCCGATAATTCAGGATTACATAACATAAGCCATCTGCGGAATGTAATACCATTTGTTTTATTATTGAATTTTTGTGGATATAACTTATAAAAATTATTCAGTTCTGAGTTTTTCAAAATCTCTGTATGAAGATATGCAACACCGTTTACACTGTATCCATAATGAATATCCATATGTGCCATATGAACAAGGTCGTTTTTAATTATGTAAGTGGATTCATCATTTACGGTCTGGCGGATTTTGTTGTCCAGTTCACGAATAATTGGCATAAGCTGTGGTACCGCCTTGTTCATAAAACTAAGGGGCCATTTTTCAAGTGCTTCTGCAAGAATTGTATGATTTGTATATGCACAGACCTTTGAAGTAATATTGATTGCCTCCTCCATCAAAAGTCCTTTTTCGCACAGCTGTCGAATCAGCTCTGGAATTACCATAGATGGATGTGTATCGTTAATTTGGATAGCAGCATAATCTGCAAGATCATGAAGGTTACTGCCTTTTGCCATTGCCTCTTCTATAATCAGTTTTGCAGCATTACAAACCATGAAATACTGCTGGTAAACACGAAGAAGTCTTCCCTTATCATCAGAATCATCAGGATAAAGAAATAAAGTAAGATTTTTCTGAATTGCAGCTTTATCAAAATCAATCGTATTTCCAACAATTGATTCATCTACACCTTCAATATCAAAAAGATGAAGCTTTATTGTGTGATTTCCGTAACCTGTTACATCAATATCATACATACGGGACTGGACTGTAAAACCACCGAATTCAACCTGATATGTTTTTTCAGTTTTTTTAAGCCAGCTGTTTTCTGTAATCCATGGATTAGGAGTTTCTTTCTGAAGATTATTTTCAAATACCTGTTTGAATAACCCAAAATGATAATTCAAACCTACTCCAGCTCCGTTTAAGCCTAAAGTAGCAATTGAATCCAGGAAACAGGCAGCAAGGCGACCAAGTCCCCCGTTTCCTAAAGAAGGTTCCATTTCCAGCTCTTCAATTTCTGCAAGAGAATGTCCTTCTGCTTCAAGAACCGCTTTTACTTCATCATACAGTTTCAAATTAATCAGATTATTTGAAAGCAGTTTTCCAATAAGAAATTCTGCAGAAATATAATAAATTTTCTTTTTTCCCGTTTCAGAAACCTTATCTTCCGCCATTTCTTTTACAATATTCAACAAAGCAATGTAGATTTCTTCCTTCGAGCTTTCCTTTATGGACTTCATTAATTTGTTTTCCAATAAAGTTTTTATATTCATAATGATTTTCTCCTGCCAATAAACCTGAAGTTTTTTGTTTATGTTTAGATGATAAACCTGAAGCATTCTGAAAACTTGCTTAATAATGATAAATGTTTTGCACAATACTATCTTTTTTATTGATTTTTTGATTATTCGGTGCTAAAAATTGCATAATAATACACTGTCTTATATTTTAAAAAACGGAGAAATATATTGCTTATACCAGAATATGAAAACTATCAGGAAGGAAAAAAGCATGGTCGAAAAGCTTTCCCCTTTGATATTTACCCATGTACAATTCCCCAGGATTTTCAAATGGTTCCAATCCACTGGCACGAAGATATGGAAATTGTATATGTAAAAAGAGGCAGTGGAATAATTTCGGTCAACCTTACTGATTATGAAGTTTATGCAGGAAGTTTTGTTGTTATTCTCCCTGGACAGCTACATTCTATTGCAACAAAAAATCTAAACCGAATGGAATATGAAAATATAATCTTCTCTACAGATTTACTCCAGTCTAAGCTTTTCGATATCAGTGAAACAGAATACTTAATGCCATTTTTTGCAGGCAATATTCCAATTCCCGTACATTTTTATAAAGGTGTTCCTCAATATGAAGAAATTGTCAGTCTTTTGGATAATTGCGATAAGCT
>CADCLG010000074.1:0-2365 GCA_902802305.1 uncultured Spirochaetaceae bacterium | reverse complement strand
TATTAATCAAGGCTCACCTTCTTACAATAATTTTTCTTCTGATAAACAAATGCAGATTATCTGTTTCCCGAATAATTAAACCTAAAAATCTGGACAGAATGAAAACTGCATTAAAATATATTGAACTTCACTACAACGAAAAAATCACAATCGATGAAATTGCAAAGGAAACCGGCTGTGCTCCTTCTTATTTTATGAAAATTTTCAAAAAAAACCTTGGAGTACCTTTTATTGAATATCTGAATGATTACAGATTGATTATGGGGGCAAGACTTCTGACCGAAACCAGTAAAAGCATTATGGAAATTTCGTATCTTATAGGCTTTGACAACCTTTCCTATTTTAATCGCTGCTTCAAAAAAAAATATAATATGTCTCCTGGCAAATTTAGAAAATAGAGGGTTTTTATGAAGGTAATAACAAAGCAAGAAATCAAAAATAAACTTAAAAGCGCAGGGCTTACGGAAAAAGACACTGTAATTGTTCACACATCCTTAAGTAGTATTGGATATGTATGCGGTGGTGCTCAGGCTATTATTGAAGCACTTATAGAAACTGTAGGCAATGACGGAACAATTGTAATGCCTGCTCAATCCTGGAAAAATCTAGATCCCGAAACAGGTGTTCATTGGACTGCAGATGAAAGTGACTGGCAAATAATCAGGGATAACTGGCCAGCTTTTGATAAAAATATTACTCCAACAAACACTATGGGCGCTGTTGCAGAAATGTTCAGATTATGGTCTGGAACAAAACGCAGCAACCATCCAGCCCGTTCAGTTTGTGCCTGGGGTAAATATTCGGACTACATAGTATGTGAACATTCATTGTCTAATATTTTTGGTGAAGGCTCCCCTATTGGTAAGCTTTATGAATTGAATGCAAAGGTCCTTCTTATTGGGGTTGGATATGATAAGAATACGTCCCTTCATCTAGCTGATGTAAGAGCTGAATATCCTTCAAAAAGAAACTGTATTGAACACAGCGCAGTTCTGGAAAACGGAAAAAGAGTCTGGAAAGAATACGAAACTCTTTCTGTTGATGGGGAAGATTTTACTGAGCTTGGCAATGCCTTTGAAAAAAACTGCCCTTTTACCAAAGAAACCCTTGGAAATGCCGAAATCAAACTTATGAATCAGCGAATTCTTGTTGATTTTGCCGTTAATTGGATTCAAATTCACAGAAAATAAAAAAAAAATTCAAAAAATTAAAAAATTTATTTGACAGATGGAAATAAGGCATATATGCTATAGTTATTGGAAACGTTTCCAATGTATTACCGATTTATACGGCTCTTAAATTATTAATTTTTTTCATTAGGAGGATAAAAATGAAAAAAATATTAGCAGGCACTCTTGCTTTAGTAACATTGGCTGCATCTGTATTTGCAGCACCAAAAAAAGGTCAGGTTCGTTATTTGAACTTCAAACCTGAAGTAGCTTCAGTTTACCAGGAATTGGCAGCAGCATATGAAAAAGAAACTGGTGTAAAAGTTATTGTTGAAACAGCAGCAAACAATTCTTACGAATCAACACTTACATCAAAAATGGCTACAAAACAGGCTCCAACATTATTCCAGATTAACGGACCTCGTGGTTATGCAAACTGGAAAAACTACTGTGCTGATCTTTCTGGAACAGAACTTTACAAACACCTTTCAGACAAATCTTTGGCTGTAACAGCAGGAAAACAGGTTGTAGGTATTCCTTATGTTGTAGAAGGTTACGGTATTATCTATAACTCAAAAATTACAGATGCTTACTTTGCTCTTCCTAATAAAGCAACAAAATACAAGAGCATGGACGAAGTAAAGAACTTTGCTGCTCTTAAAGAAGTTGCAGATGATATGCAGAAAAATGCTGCAGCTCTTGGAATTAAAGGTGTATTCGCTTCTACATCTTTGAAGGCTGGTGAAGACTGGAGATGGCAGACACACCTGGCTAACCTCCCAGTTTACTACGAATTCAAGAACAACAAGGTTGACTTGGCTTCTGATGCAACAAAGAAAATCAGTTTCCAGTACGACAAAGAATTCAAAAACATTTTTGACCTTTATTTGAACGATTCTGTAATTCCTGCAAAAAATGTAGGTGTAAAAACAGTTGATAACTCAATGGCAGAATTCGCTCTTGAAGAATGTGCAATGGTACAGAACGGAAACTGGGCTTGGGGACAGATCTCAGGTGTTTCTGGAAACAAGGTAAAGGCTGAAAATGTAAAATATCTCCCAATCTACACAGGTGTAGCTGGTGAAGAAGCACAGGGTCTTTGTATTGGTACAGAAAACTTCTACTGTATCAACAAAAAAGCTTCTAAAGAAGATCAGCAGGCAACAGCAGACTTTATCTACTGGTTGTACTCTTCT
>CADCLG010000073.1 GCA_902802305.1 uncultured Spirochaetaceae bacterium | reverse complement strand
ATGAAGGAATAACATATACAATCACTTCTGGCAAATACTTGATGGCCGAAGTTCAAACAGCTTCAATGTCTGCCTTCATAAGTAACTGGGTAAATATTGCGGTAATAGTGCTTGTTGTACTGGCCGTAATAATCTACATCTTTAATCTTTCAAAGTTTGGCGCTGAATATAGAGCCCTTAAAAATGGACAAAAGGTAGCTGTTAATACAGGTATCAAAGAAGTTCCAAATGCAATCTGGTGTTATGTAATTTGTGGAATCCTTATGGGAATTGTAGGTTTTTTGAATGCCGGCCGCAACATGACAATAAACGGAGGTGCTCTGAACTTTGGTTCAATCAGCATTATGTTTACAGCTTTCCTTCCAATGTTTATAGGCGGTTTTATTGGCCGTTATAGCAACGAATATATTGGATACCTGTTGGCAGGAATTTGTATGTCACTTTTGAATTCAACCTTTGCTGTATTTGCTAACGAGATTACAGCATCTATGCAATCAATTATTAATGCACTTTTACTTGTAGTTTTCCTTATTTATCTGAATAACGAAGGAAAAATTGTAAATCTGTTTACATTTAGATGGCTTAGGAGAAATTAATGAAAATAAACTTGAAAGCAAAACCATTCAATTTGAATGATGATGATATAAAATGGGTTGAAAATACCCTTGGAACAATGACAGAAGAAGAAAAAATTGCACAACTCTTTTGTCTGATTGCCTATTCCAGCGAAGAAAATTATTTAGACTATCTTTCCTGCGGACTTAAAATTGGCGGAATTATGTGTCGTACAATGCCCGCTCAGGAAGTTGTAAAAACGGTTTCCCGCTTACAGGAGCGTTCAAAAATCCCAATGCTTATTTCTGCAAATCTTGAAGCTGGAGGAAACGGAGTCGCTTTTGAAGGCACAAGAATGGGCTGCGAAATGGCTGTTTCTGCAACTGGTGATTCTGCTTTTGCCCAAAAGCTTGGTGATTTATGTGGAAAGGAAGGTTCAGTTCTTGGTATAAACTGGGCTTTTGCACCTATTGCAGATATAGACTTTAATTTTAGAAATCCAATTACAAATACAAGAACCTTTGGGGCAAATCCATCTCAGGTTAGTGAAAATTCTGTAGCCTATATTCAGGCGATTCAGAAATATGGTGTAGCTGCTGCTGCAAAGCATTTTCCTGGCGATGGAGTAGATGAGCGAGATCAGCACCTGGTTTCTGCTGTAAACACATTTTCTTGCAAAGAATGGGATGAAACTTACGGTCAGGTTTATAAAAAATGTATAGAAGCGGGTGTGATGACTATTATGGCTGGGCACATTATGCTTCCATCTTATTCTCAGGCCTTAAACCCAAGTTTAAAGGATGAAGATGTTTTACCTGCTACTTTATCTCCGGAAATTATTACAGGACTTCTAAAGGAAAAACTTGGTTTTAATGGACTTGTAATAACAGATTCTACAACTATGGCCGGACTTGCAATGGCAATGGACCGAAGGCTTGCAGTTCCACGGACAATTGCGGCCGGTTGCGATATGTTCCTGTTTACAAAAAATCTGGAAGAAGATTTTGCTTATATGAAAGAGGGTGTAAAAAATGGGACAATCACTCAGGAACGTTTGGACGATGCTGTTACAAAAATTCTTGCATTAAAAGCTGCTCTTAAGCTTCATAAAAAGAACAATATTCCCTCTTTGGAGGCAGCTTTAAAGACACTTTCTGCCCCTGAAAGTAAGAATCTTGCTCTGGAATGTGCAGATAGAGCAATCACCCTTGTAAAAAACAAGCAAGAGCTTTTATAAAAGAGTACTTTTTTACTGTATAGAAAGTGGAGAAGGGCAGATGGGTTATGGAATTTCTAAAGAAGCAAATCAGCATTTTATGCAAAAGCTTAGAGACCAGGGCTTTGAAGTAACGGAATTCAAGCCAAAAGAAGGTTTTGAAGGTATGATGGCTTCTTCAGAAGAATACAAAAAGAATTATGATTTGATAATTTATTCTGCAAATATGGCAACAAAGTCAAATCAAACAATTGTAAGAATTGAATGGTGTCAGCCAATGGGAGCAAATGTTCCTGTTTACATTAACAGCATTCCTACAATCTTTATTTCTCTGGAAAATCCTTATCACCTTTTAGATGTACCTAGGGTAAAGACATATATTAATACTTATGGTTCCAGCGACATTATTTTAGATAAGTTAATAGAAAAATTGATGGGAAAATCGGAGTTTAAGGGAAAAAGCCCTGTAGATGCTTTCTGCGGAAAATGGGATACACATTTATGATAAAAGAATTTATTAAAAAGGCAGATTTGTGTTTGCCGGAACTGTATGAAACAAAAAAAATAATTTCAGGCCAAGATCGTGTTTTAAATCAGGGAGAAAGCTGTACTTACGATTTTGGAAATCACTATACCGGAAAGTTGGAGATAAAGGTTTCCAGTAAAGGAAGCCACCAGGATGCGCCTGTATTTGTTAAATTTAAATTTTGTGAAGTTCAAAGCGAAATTGATGAAGATGTAAAAGATTATCATGGCTGGATAAGCAGCAGCTGGATTCAGGAAGAATATTTACATATAGATGAACTTCCTGCAGAAATAGAGCTGCCACGCCGTTATGCTTTTCGTTATGTAAAAATTCAGGTGCTTGGAATGTCTTCAAAGCATAGCCTTGTTATAAACGAGCTGTGTGTAAAGGCTACAAGCAGTGCAAATCTGAATGCTCCTTCTGCTAAGGCAATAAATCAGATAGATAAAGTTGCCTTGCGCACTCTTTCTGAATGTATGCAAAAGGAGTTCGAAGATGGTCCTAAAAGAGACCGCCGCCTTTGGATTGGTGATTTGCGTCTTCAGGCACTTACAAATTATGAAACCTACAAGAATTATGATTTAGTTAAACGTTGCCTCTACCTCTTTGCCGGCACAAGTAACAAAGAAGGCCGCGTAAGTGCCTGTGTATTCACATCGCCAAAAGTAGAAGCAGATGACACTTACATGTTTGACTATTCCCTGTTTTTTCCATGCATTTTGCTTGATTATTACAATGCAACAAGGGATACAGACACCCTTAGCGAACTCTATCCTACCGCTTTACGCCAAATAGAATTATGTGGAGAACTGAATTATTTCGACAATAATTCAGTAATTCGTGACCGTGATGAACTTGGCTGGTGTTTTTTAGACTGGAATCTTGCTCTGAATAAACAGGCTGGTGCCCAGGCAATTTACATATATGCTGTAAAAAAATGTCTGAAAATAGCTGAAATTCTTAAAAAAGATACAAATTTTCTTAAAAATGAAGCAGAAAACAAGACACAAGCAGCAATTTCTGCTTTTTTTGACGAAAAAAAGGGGCTTTTTGTAAGTGGAAAAAATCGTCAGATTTCGTACGCTGTAAATGTCTGGTTCTGTCTTGCCCAGGTTTTTGATAAAGAAAAAAATCAGCAGATTTTACAAAAGCTTACAGAATCAGAAGAAGCTCTTAAGCCAGTAACCCCATATATGTATCACCATTATATTCAGGCATTAATAGATGCAGAAGAAAAGGACAAAGCTTTTCAACTTATGAATTCTTATTGGGGAGGAATGGTAAATTCTGGGGCAGACACCTTCTATGAATTATACAATCCTGAAAATCCAGAAGAATCACCTTATGGGGCGGCTGCCGTAAACAGTTATTGTCATGCCTGGAGCTGTACACCTGCATATTTTTTAAGGAAGTATTTTTATGACTATAAGTAAAACAAATATAAATAAAATAAAAGGTGTGATTTTTGACCTGGATGGAGTTTTAATTCACACAGATAAACTGCATTTTCAGGCCTGGAAAAAGCTTGCAGACTCTATTCATGTATATTTTGATGAAAAAATAAATGAACGCTTGCGTGGAGTTAGCCGCATGGCAAGTCTGAAAATTATTCTGGAAAAGGCTGAAAATCAATTTTCAGAAACAGAAAAGGAGCTTTTGGCAGCAGAAAAGAATGAAACTTACAAGGAACTGCTAAAAACTTTAACTCCTTCTGATATTTCCCAAGATGTTCGTCAGACTCTTAAAAATTTAAGGGAAAAAGGCTTAAAGCTTGCGGTTGGTTCTTCCAGTAAGAATGCAAAATATATTCTTTCTTATACAGAACTTTCAGATGCTTTAGATGCTGTGTCTGATGGTAATAATATAGCAAAAAGTAAGCCAGATCCTGAGGTATTCTTAAAGGCAGCTGAATTTTTAGGTTTATCACCGCAAGAATGTTTAGTTGTGGAAGATGCAGAAGCGGGAATAGAAGCAGCAAAAGCTGGTGGTTTTACAGCAGTAGGAATTGGAAGTGCTGCCCGAGATGCGCGCGCAGACTATTCAATAATTAAACTTTCAGATTTAGAAAAAATCCTTGAAAATGCGGAATAGAGGCGGTATAATGGCCCAAGTTTTTCCTTGCAGCTTTAAGAAGTTTGTTTCTAATTTTGAGTGCAAGGATTTGCAGCAGGCTTTTGATCGTTTTGTAATGCAAAAATATAAAATCAAAAATATTCCACTTTTTAGACACTCTAAATGATTTTCTTGTTTATAATATTTCTTCGGAAGTTTCTGCAAGGGAAGTGTCTGATGGAAGCTGGCGCAACGCCCAAATAAAAAAGGAAAAAATGAATACAGTTGTATACATCGCCTTACTTCGCGGAAT
>CADCLG010000072.1 GCA_902802305.1 uncultured Spirochaetaceae bacterium | reverse complement strand
GCCGGAGACTACAAGGACGAAAACGGAAAAGACTGTGTAGAAGTTCTTGATGCAGGATGGGCAGAACCTGGAACTCCTGTTGTACTTGAAGGTGCAGACCCTGCAGCCGCTAAAAAGCAGGAAATAAACATTGATGAATTCTTCAGTGTTCAGATTAAAGCAGTAAAGGGAAAAGTTCAGATTGCAGGAAAAAAATTACTTGCAAATAACAAAGAAGTTGTTACAATAAAAGCATTAAATAGTGATATTGGATAAGAGTTTTAATGACAAGAGAAATAATTAATGCAGCCAACATTGCTCTGGATGCTTACAGTGTAATTGTCTCAATAATAATTGCAGCTTCTATCTATCTTTTTAAGAAGGTAGATAAATCTGCAAAATGGTTTGCCTACACAAATATTGTAGCCATAATCTATGGAATTGCAGACATCTTTATGTGGATAAGCGAAGGTACAGATGCTAAATGGAAGCTGCTTGCCTTACCTTTATCTTCTTTTATTTTCTTCTTTTCCGGAATTTTTATATTTTTCTGCTACATAATGTATATAATCAACTATTACAGGAACAGTATTAAAATAGGGAAGAAATATGTAATATTCTGTTCAATAGCAGTATTTATTTATGTAATTTTCTGCATAGTGACAATTTTTACCGACTGCTATTACACAATTTCTCCGGAAAATACCTATTCAAGGGGCAGATTTTTCCTTATCACAGTGATTATTGAAGTTTTCCTTTATGGCGAAGCTTTATTCCTTATTCTTAAATACCACAAAAATGTTCACGGCTTTGAAAATATAGGCTTTGCTTCTTTTATTTTTGTTCCTTTCATCTGCCATATTATTCAGCTGGCGAATTTTGGTATTTCCCTTACAAGCTTTGGACTTTCAATTTCCTTTATAATTATCTTTATTAATCTAAACCAGAAGATGGTAATAGATGTTGAAACTGCAAAGTCTAACTATAATGAAAACAAGCTTAAAAATCTGGAACTCCAGCATAAAACAATCCTTTATCTTACAAATCTTATAGAAAACCGCGAGCTTGAATCTTCAAATCACGAAATCCGCATTTCATCTTATGTTGAACTTATTGCAAAAAAATGCCTTAATGACGGAGTTTATGCCGACCAGATTAACCCGGCTTTTATAGACAATTTAAAAAAAGCTGCTCCTTTTCATGATATCGGAAAAATCTATATTCCTGATTCAATTCTTAAAAAGCCTTCAAAGGTCAGCGAAACTGAATACGAGGAAATTCAAAAGCATACTGAATACGGCTCTTTGATTGTAAACGATATTCTTTCTATAAGTTATGAGCGCGATTTTATAAAAATGGCCTCAAATATCTGCAAATACCATCACGAAAAATGGAATGGAAAGGGTTATCCCGAACATCTTAAGGAAGATTCAATTCCTCTGTGCAGCCGTATTATGGCTATTGCCGATGTTTATGATGCTCTGGTGACAAAGCGCTGTTATAAGAACAAAATGTCATATGAGCAGGCTTTCCAGCTAATAAAGGACGAAGCCGGTATAAGTTTTGATCCACAGCTTACAAAAGAATTTCTTGCAATTAGAGATCAGATAATCGAAGTAACCGAAAAATATAATGACAATTCCATTGAAGGTTTATAAATAATGTTTGACATAAAGGTTTTACCAATTGACTCAACCAAAAGGACTAATAACGGTTCTTTTTTACAGACACCTTTCTGGTGTAATTTTAAATCCCGTCACGGCTGGACTTACAGACGTTTTTTACTTGAGCTTGCCTACAAAGGTGGAGAAGAAGCTCAGACTCTTACCGAAGAAGTTGCTGTATTAAACAGAAGCTTTGCAGGGGGCAGGTTTTCTATTGCATATATTCCGCTTTTTCCAAAGCTGCCTTTTGATGTAAATGATGTTAGTTCCCAGGACCAGACAATTGAATTTGCAAATCTTTTGCATGATATTGCCTTTGCCTTAAAACCGGAGTTGCCCAAGAATACAATTGCAATACGCTTTGACCCGGATGTTGACTTTGAAGATTTTTATGAAATGGCAGCTTGTAACAAGGGAATGAAGATTGTTTCTTTTGCAGATAAGCTTGGTCTTAAAAAGAACCACGTTGATATTCAGCCGCCGGACACAACACTTGTAGACCTTACTGCCACAGAAGAAGAAATACTTGCCCGGATGCACTCCAAATGGCGCTATAATATAAGGCTTGCAGAAAAAAAGGGCGTAGTTGTAAAACGATACTTAGGGAACAGTCTTAACTTGTCGCAAAAAATAGACAGATTCTACGAGCTTACAAAAGAAACAAATGCCCGCGACGGTAACTCAAGTCATGCAAAGGAATATTACCTTGATTTGATAAAAGCCTCTGCAAGCGAGCTTGAGTCGGGAGCAGATGTTCCTGTAATTTCACTTTATATAGCAGAGCATGAAGGTGAAGAAATTGCAGCAATTATGACGCTGTTTAGCCGCGATGAAGCCATTTATTTATATGGAGCCAGCAGCAACCACAAACGAAACCTAATGCCAAATCACCTTTTGCAGTGGACTGCCATGAAGGATGCAAAGGCTTACGGAAGTCCTTACTACGACATGTATGGAATGCCACCAGACGGAGAAAACGAAAATCATCCTATGCACGGGCTTTATATGTTCAAAGCAAACTTTGGCGGCCGCATAATTCACCGCATTGGCAGCTGGGATATTCCATTAAAAAATATTTACAATCTTTACAGTACCGCAGAAAAGCTCCGAGCCTTCTGGTATAAAAAGGTTATAAAAAAGCTCAAGGGCAGATAAAATGAACTTTTACGATTCAACTGATATTCCATGCTTTGGTGTTGCAGGAAACTTTACCGGTCATCTTGAACAGGCCGGCGAAGCTATAGATTTTGCAAAGGTAATAACAAAAGAAGT
>CADCLG010000071.1 GCA_902802305.1 uncultured Spirochaetaceae bacterium | reverse complement strand
CTGCCGTACATTTCGATCCCGAAACTCAGTATGCCGTAATCCGCTCTTCAATCTGCACCGGAGAAAAAGTCGCAGGCTTCAAAAACAAAACGGACGGCCACTTCACCGAAGTAATGCTCATCCGTTCACCTGCTGATGAAAAAGAATTCAAAGAGACCTACGGTGTGGAAACGGTGAAGATTGAGTACTAAATATTAAGTACAGACATTATACATTTCAAGACATGAAACTTTATAAGCACTATAAAATTGCAATCCGCTCAAGTGCATTTTCTTTATGCACTTGAGTAGGATTGCAGAATAATTCCACGCCAGGCCATTCAGAGATGTACTGGAAGTGACTTTCAGAGGTCTGGAACCCAGTTCTGAAAGATTTTTCGTAGCGAACCGCTACTATTTGGAGCTTAGTATATGACTTCACGCCAAATACAAGCCAAATCAACTTTAATTATATCATCCCATGCTACCCCACCATCTGCACCACCATCCCGATAATGCAAACTCCGCACATGGCATAGACCACTACATCCAGCCAGCTGAACTTTCGTTTTTGTTCCGGGATTTTCTTTATCAGTTCCAGATTCTGTTCGTTGCAGGTTTTGAGGAAGGAAAGAACACTGTCTTTTATCTCCCCTACCCTATTGTTGCAATCGGTCAGAACTTCCTTACAGTCATTTTTTAAGAGGGTGTACTGGTCGTTTGCACCTTTGTATAGACTCTTGTTATAGTCCACGATGATATCATCAATCTGGTCTTTCAAATCCTTAATGGCGTCCGCTTTCTGCTGCAGCAAGGTACAGTTATCAGAAATATTCTTGTCTATCGAAGTAAAGGAATTCGTGATGGAATTAAGAGTTTCATCCATCTTTTTCTGAAAGTCTTCAAGTGCCAGAGTCATTCGTCCCTGTTCTTCAAGAAGTGCTTTTCTGAGCTGGATGTTATCAAGTTCTACATTCTTGCGCTTGAGTTTTTCTTCAAGGCTGCGGGTGTAGTCAACTTCATTATCCAGTTTATGAATCATGTTTTCTGTTTTAGCTTTTAGTGAATTAAAACTCTGCATCATCGTGTCATATGAAGCACGGTTATCATCTTCATCGCCAAGTTTAGAACATACCTGATCCAAAAGGGATATTATTCGGGTCATCTTTTCCGAATCTGATTCATTAACACCGCCGGGAAGTCTTGTAAAGGTCTGCATTTTTAAGGCTTCAGAAGCAGGGCTTGTTTCTTCCACAGTTTCCTGAGTTTCTTCATTCTCTTTAATTTCTGCTTCACTTTCCATTTTCAGCCTCCGTTCTGCGGCGCTCTGCCAGATTTGTTTCAATACGGACAGGAACTCCGTTTTCCCAGTATTCTTCTGTGTCTCCACCGTCTGCTACGACCTTCTTCAAAAGGCCATGTTCCCAGATTTCCCAGTGTCCCGGATACTGAACGGCAGGCTGGTCATTTTCTGAATTTAAAAATCCATCCGCAAAGTTATAAATTACAAGTTTAGCTTTCTTTTCATCAAAGCCTTCGTCCCCTTCAAGCAAATAGCCGTCTTCCTTGCGGACAATCTGCCCTGTTAGGGCTTTGCCTTTTTCACTGTCAAAAAATCTTCTGAACTGTAAGACTTTATGTAATGATTTTGATTTCTGGTACAGTTCATTGGCTTCAAGCTTTTTAGTAAGCTCTTCATACTGTTTCGCTGTCAGCAAGTTTTCCATTGTTTCCTCCCGGCGGTACAGGTCTTCCTTCCTGATACCATTCTTCGTAGTTGTCGCGGGTATCAATAATTGCAGGAGCTTTTTCGCAATGAAGTACTCCATTTTTCCAGTGTTCAATATGGCTTCCGTCATGAGTTTCAATTGCAGGAAGAACATTTCCTTCTTCATCAATTGAATCACTCAAATATCCGTCTTTGAAACGAATTGTCACATCAGGAAAGATATAGTCTCCATTTGCAGGTAAGCCTTCTTCTGTAGGCACTCCCCTGTACTGATACCGCTTAAAGCTTTTCATAAGCACCTCGCCCGGCATTAGGCCATGCTGAAAGGATTAACTTTGCAAATCTCTTTAGCAGTATGAATCGCAATATCAGATGATACATCAGTGTTCCGCAGAAAACGTTCAATGAAGTCCTTAAGGTCTTCATCATCTGTGTAATCCATTGTCTGTGAAAGCATTTCAACATCTTCTTTGCTCACCTCAATCACTACTCTTACGCCCATTACATTCCTCCCTCAGCATTACAAGAGCTTCCTGTGAACTCCACAATTGATGCTGAAATATAAAGCTTTGACTTTTCAATACCGCTGCGGGTTACATAATCCTTGCGGGTAAGAAAACCATCTACGACAACTTCTTTTCCCTTTACTAAATCAGGAAGAAGCTTTTCTCCGATATCTTTCATAAAATGAACCTCTATAATCAACGGATCATTTTTCTGATGTGGAGTACCGTAATCCAAAAGACTGAAGGAAAGCATAGGCATTTCCTTTTCGCCAGTATTTACAAGAAAACTCTTTGCATCATCTGCAAGTCTTCCATGCATTGTTACTCTATTCAAATTATTCCTCACATAATCAAGATCAAAATTTTAGCCGCACACAACGTGAGTGCATATCGAATAAACCTAAAGACAGCCCTTCTTTTCCACCTCCACCAGTCAAACCTGTCATACCGGCATAGCCAGCTGACAGTAAAAATCAAAATACCACCTGCTATCAGAAGAAGCAGAAAACTAAGCCAGGTGTAATGTGATTTTATAAACCAGATTCCCCACCCTATTTTCTGACTCATTATCCGCTCAACTTTTCTGAAGACAGGTAACAGTTCACTTAAAATGCCCTGGAACATTCCTTATTGTTCCTCAGCTTTTTTGAATATTGTTGAATAGCAGTGCCAGGCAAAAGGGCTGTTACCGGGGTATTTTCTGCAAATCTTGT
>CADCLG010000070.1:2985-4260 GCA_902802305.1 uncultured Spirochaetaceae bacterium | reverse complement strand
ACATTTCAATAAAATCTACAGAAACGGTTAACGCACCAATTCCTTTTACAGTGATTAATCTTTCCTTCTCCATAATTTCCTCCTAATATCATTATTCCCCAAGCCAACTTCTCAAAACTTTTGCAACATCTTCCGGGTTCTGATTAGCAATATTTTTTATATCTGTAGGAATAAAATCTTTTAGGCCCCTGCTGCCGTTTGTTTGAGTTTTGCTGACAATTCCCTTACGAACTCCATAGTCCAGAGCTTCCTGCAAAACAGACTGTTCCTGCTGTATCTGTTCCATGCCTTTTTCGTATGAAACTTTTGCAGGAGCATAACGACCGAGCTTTTTCATAGCCTTGCGGATCTTTCGGATTTCTTCGTCGGACAAATGCAAGGCACCGTAAAGCTGGTCGTAGTTTGAATTAAAGAAAGGGCCGATTTCGGCAAGCAATATTGCAACCTTTTCAGGACCCGAGAGTGACGGAGTTGTTGTCTTTATAAACTGTTCCACATCCACCTCCCCTCTTTAATCCAAATACGGAATATCCCAGCCATATTGCATAAAGAGTTTTAGTACCCCACCCTGCTTGTGATCTGATTTTTTGAGGATGGTATCAAGCTTTTCAAAAAGGCGGTTTGCAAAAGCTTTGTCTACGAGTTCGCCGGAATGGCCTTTGTGCCATTTGATTTTATCAAAATCGTTTTCGAAGTTTTCGGCACGAAAGGCTTTTTCTTCTGCAGGATTAAAGGCATCAAAAATACTGATGAATACATAGTGGGCTTTACTACCGTCTTTTCGCCAGCTCTCATCGGTCTCGGGTTTTCCCTGGATTTTTCCAATCATGGCAATGCCGTCGTTGTCTGTTCCAACCTGAAGGAGAATTACCATGTCACCATCTTTGACTTTCTGCCATTCGTGAACGGACCAGTCGAACTTATTTGGAATTTCCATTTTTCTTACATGTGAAATCAGTTCAAGATGATTATCCATTTTGTAAGAAGAGATATTTGGATTCCAGCGAAGGATAAAAGTATTCATAGAACTACCTCCTGTAATATTTTACACCATATTCTGTACTTTTTGACAAAATATGGTGTGCTGGGATTATACAGTAAACTGAACAACAATCTCTCTGTAGCTCAAAGAACTAAGTTTGCAGTTATAAGACATCTTTGAAGGTTTTGCTTCACGGATGATTTGGGCTGCAAGGGCCCTGATGTGTCCTGCTTTCTCAAGACCAGGATTTCCAAAAAGCTTGGCTTCCACATTTTCGATGCAAACAAGAATTG
>CADCLG010000070.1:0-2954 GCA_902802305.1 uncultured Spirochaetaceae bacterium | reverse complement strand
AAGAATTGAATTCTTATCTACACGATTATATGGCTCAGCCTGTACAGAAACCTTGAGAGATTCGTAGAAGCAGTGTTTTGCATTGCGGATTTTCTCTGCAACAACTGGCAAATCTTCAAAACTCAAATTATCAGTGAGTTTTGAAAGAGCTTCTGGTTCAATGTCATCATCCCAATGATAGAAGTTTGTTCCAACCAGCGGCAGGCTAAGTGTTACGCTGTTCTTTTTGATGTAGCGCATCAGGGCCTGATCAAGATTTTCGCGGGATGAATCAAACTCAAGCTTCTTCTTGGCATTTTCAAAAATCAGCGGAATATCATCCGGTTCAAGATTATTCATTTTTCCTTTTTTTTTTGAAAACAAAATCTCTACACAAAGCGGTTCAAGAATATACTGAGTAAGCTGAGCATATTTTTCAAATACTTCACGACGACGCAAAAATAATTCTCCTGCAAGCAGCGAATCCTTTGCTTCTACAGCAGCAAGCACCGGCCCGATATGAACAAGGTAATCAAACAAATCCTTGTCTGAAACATCAACATCCGGCGCAACATAAACTGTAGGATTGCAGTTCAATTCGCCTTGAATAAACACGTACCAGGCTGGAGAAAAATAAGTACTTGAAATAAATTCCTGTGCATCGTCAACGCGTGGTTTATCATTCTTTTCCCACTTTCCAACATAATCGAGCTGACCTGTTTTGCTCTTTGTGAATTCAAACCAATCATTGGTTGTTTTGATTAAAATCTGTGCGTTCATAATTCTATCCTCCTGTTTCATCAGTTTACGTCTATATTATAAATCAAGGGGTGTCGCAGATAATGATGCACCCTTAAAAAAAATGTGATATAATTTTAGATGGTATAGGAGGCCCAGATGGCTCAGAAAAAGAAGAAAACCTCAGAACAACGAAACGCCACTCATATGCTTCGATATTTGTTCCAGATTGAACAATCAATCAGAAACGGTGAATATCCTAACGCTAATAAACTTAATGAAAAATTAAGAACTGATTTTAGTAGAAGTACTTTTGGACGCTACATCGATATCCTTCGTGATGAATATGGAGCCCCGATTGAATTTGATTTTCGCAAAAACGGTTATTACTACACGGATTCAACTTTTTCTCTGAACCAGGTTATGCTAAAAGAAGGCGAACTCCTTACCCTTTCGACAATTCTGCCACTTTTAGAGCAATACAAAAATACTCCAATGGAAAAATCCTATCGTGAACTGATGAACAAGTTAATTAAGATGTTACCGGATTCTATTACCGTTGATTCTGCTCTTATCAATAATGAAGTTCATTTTATTTCTGATCCTATCACCACTATGGAAGATGGGGTTTTTGAAGCCGTTCTTAAGGGAACAAAACTCCACCTCACCTTAAAGCTTGAATACAAAACAGCAAAGGATTCTGAATATCAGGAGCGTCTGTTTGATCCTTATCACATCATCTGCCAGAAAGGAAGCTGGTACTTATTAGGATATTCTCACTCATCAGAGGCAATTCGTCTATGGGCAATGCCACGTATCCGAAACTGCCAGATTACAAAGGATAAGTTTTCTATCCCAAAAGATTTTAAACTTGAAGACCACATCGATGTCCAGATGGGCGCCTGGGGCTTTACCGGAGAAAAGGTCAAAGTCGAAATTGAATTTGTCAAAAGCCTTAAAACCTACGTGATGGAACGAACCTGGCACAAGGGTCAGACTATCCGTGAGAATCCCGACGGTTCCGTTTATCTTTCTTTTGAAACAAATCAGCTTGGTCAGGCAGCGGCCTGGATTATGTCTTTTGGTGGCGGCGCCAGGGCACTTAATCCTCCGGAACTTATTGAAGATATCAAGCGTTCGGCAAAGGCAATTCTTGCGGGGTGTAAAGATTCTGGAAAAAAATATTATTTATAGAAGAAGTATTTTTTTTAGCAGAAAGCCCTTTTTTACAACTCATCAATCTTCTTAAAACGGATATTTGCCTTTTTCTTTTTTACTGATTTTTCGACAACTTTGTAAATCAGGTCTTTGTCTGTAGAAACTTCATAATGCACCTGGTCCAGGTCAAGGGCTCCGTCATCTGAAACATAAACAAGTATACGAGATTTCTTACCGTCTCCTGTAAGGAGCAGCTCGCAGCCAAATGGCTTTTTTTCATTTGTATGATACAGGGCCTTTGTTGTACTGTACTGGAAAATATCTTTGTAAATTGCAAGCTGAGACTTCATGTCTACTTTGATTACCTGCTCTCCCCCGTCATCATCGCTGCAAGTAAAACCGATTGGGTACATTTTCATCTGCTGGCCCAAAACCTTTTCTTCTTCTGTTGGTTTGAGCAGCATGTATACGCCGCTGATTACAAAGAATACGCAGACAATTCCAAATATTTTACCCAGATTTTTTAAGAGATTTAAAAGCATAAGATTGTTCCCCCAGAAGCACGTCAGTAACGGATATTCTAATTATATTCTTCTGGAGCTTCAAGAGCGTTTTACTTCCTGTTTCATTCACTCAAATCTACATCCGGAGTAATCTGCAGGGCTTCGGCTGATTTTTATATATCAAGCACAAAGCCTTCATCATCGCTGTCCTGGCTGCCTGTTTTATTCTGAGCAAGAAGTTCTGAAAAAGAAAGATGATTTGGATTTGGGAACCTGGCAAGATATTCACGGATTTCGGCACGGTCTTTTTCCTCTTCCTCAACCGCATCAAAAATAGCATCAATCTCTGCTTTTGTATGACGGCGGACAGGATCTACCCGCGTAGAGTTATAACTTATATTGCTTATGCCAGAAATTTTGGATTGCATTAAGGGCTCCTGAAGATATTATAGCATCCACTATACTAAAGAACAACATTCAAGCAGGTAACAGAACTCTTAAACAATTGGGGTAACAGTTTGACTAAGAAAAACTAAAGGTAACAGTTCTCCTAAACAAAGAAAGCTGCCCTACCCT
>CADCLG010000069.1 GCA_902802305.1 uncultured Spirochaetaceae bacterium | reverse complement strand
GATAACAGAACTCCTCAAAGAAGATAAGGGTAGTGCAGGCTTTAAGCTGGGTCTTGTGCCCGGAAATGAAGGCGGCTTTGTGATTCCTGATGATGAAAAGGAGCAGCGCGATATACTCCGGGCATTGATGAATATCCGCGGTCCTTATTCCAGCCTTCATCTTCTACAAAAGTGTCGTCAGCGCGAAGGTTCATGCTCATAGGCTTTCCGCACACAGGACAATGAGGAACGAGCGCAGACGGTACAGTCATTTTAATTCCTTCAAAACCATTTTTCGGAAGTTCCAGACCACCATCATCCTGAATTACAAAGCCCTGCTCCCTGATCATTTTTTCAACAAAAAGCTGATTATCGTAAGTTTTCTTATGACATGGCTGGGAACACTGCCAAAGCCCATAATCACCCTGAGTATAAAACAGTCGTGACTTATCAAAACCCGCTTTCTGAAAGCAGTGGTCAACATTAGTCGTAAGAACAAAATAATTTTTATTCTTCACAAGTTCAAAAAGTTTTTCATAAACAGGAATGGTCGCATTCATGTAGCGGTTAATCATGATATAGCGGCTCCAGTAAGCCCAGTTTTCTTCAAGAGTTTTGTAAGGATAAAAACCACCGGAATACATATCGTGAAAGCCGTACTTCTTTTCAAAATCAGCAAAATATTTTTGGAAGCGAGGCCCGCTGTAGGTAAAGCCTGCAGAAGTTGAAAGCCCGGCTCCAGCACCGATGAGAACTGCATCTGCCTCTTGTAAAAGCGTTTTTATATCATTCATCCTTTAAGTCCTCTTAACCACGCTTTAATTATAGCAGAAATTTTTGCATAGGGCACTGTAATTAGTTTTATTTCATGATAAAATAAAACTTCAAAAGGGATCATTATGGCAAGTATTTTAATAAAAGACACCACCCGTGAACAGCGTGAACAGATTGTACGGGAATCTCTTGGTGATGATTTTGATGTTGGCTGCGGCTACGAATCTACAGGAATAAATTATCAGCTTTATATCGACGGCATCAAAGAACTTCGAGAACTGAACATGGAAGCAAACTGCGGTTTTGAAGTTGCTCATCCGGAAGAAAGAAAATCCGGGTGCGGTATGGCATAAAAAACCAAAATCTTATAGTTGAATATGAAACTCAAAGGCTTTTATTCATCCTTGTTCACAATTGCAATTCCAATTTCTCTTCAGGCGCTTTTGCAGAACTTTGTAAATATGCTCGACACCGTTATGATCGGGCGGCTTGGGAGTGTTGAGATTGCTGCGGTTGGACTTGGAAATCAAATATTTTTTATCCTCAATATGATTCTTTTTGGAATCACTTCTGGCGGAGGTGTTTTTATTGCGCAGTTCTGGGGCAAAAAGGATATCCGCGGAATCAGAAAGTCTTTAGGTTTGATGACTTTGATTGCAGCTTTTTCTGCTGTGGTTTTCACTGTGCTTGGGCTTTTTATTCCTCATCAGCTTATAAGAATTTATTCTCCGGATCCTGAGGTTGTACGCGTGGGTGGGGAATATCTTCGCCTGGCCTGTTTAAGTTATATTCCTACTGCAATAAGTTTTTCTATTACACTTGCCCTGCGAAGTACAGAAAGGGTAAAGCTGCCGCTTGTTTGTACATCGGTTTCGCTTTTGACAAATGCCGGTGCAAATTATCTTTTGATTTTTGTCGCAGGACTTGGAGTAAAGGGAGCCGCCATTGCAACAGTCTTTTCGCGCCTTGTCGAACTTGTAATTCTTCTGGTCTGGTCTTATTCTCACGGTTATGAAATCTGCGGAAGGCTTCGCGAACTGCTTGGCTTTGACTGGACTTTTGTTTTTAAATATTTGAAGATAGCCTTCCCGGTTATTGTCAACGAAACCTTCTGGGGTCTTGGAACTTCAGTTTATAATGGAATCTATGCTCATGCGGGAACTGATTCCTTTACCGCCTACAGCATCACCGGAACCATCAGCCAGCTCACCTGGGTATTCTGTATGGGCTTTGGAAACGGTATTGGAGTTCTGATTGGTAAGCGTATCGGCGAAAAGAAGCTGGATGAAGCAAAAGGATATGCCCTGCGCTCCATGTGGTTTATGCCTTTAGTGGGAGCGGTGGTCGGAGTTCTGCTGCTGCCTCTTTCTAAACTCCTCCCCTTCCTCTTTAACGTTGAACCCGAAATCATAAAGATGGCAACTCAAATTCTTATGATTTTGATTTTGATTTATCCCTTTAATTCCTTCTGTATGGACTGGATTGTCGGTGTATGCCGGGCCGGAGGAGATACTGTATTTTCTGCCGCGGGAGAACTGATTGTTTTATGGGGAGTTGCAATTCCTCTTGGATACGTTGCAGCCTTTGTCCTCCATCTTCCAGCCCCAATGATTTTCTTATTCCTCTCAAGCGAATCGATTGTAAAAGCAATTGTTGGAGCCATAAGAGTTCTGAGCGGAAAGTGGCTGCATGAGGTTACGTGATTTGTTGTATCACCTTCCTGTAAGCCCATAAATTTTTGCTTTCTTTTTTTTCTTTGCTTTGTAATATATATTCCTTGGCCTTGTCATCCTTTCAATTTCTCTTAAAAGTTTTTCCAGTTCTCGTGCCGCATCATTTCTATGACCGGTTCTTTTGTAATTTAATTCATCAAACCAATCCTGTTCATATTCTTCCGTAAGTTGTTCTGAATAAGACTTTTCCCTTGCCATAATAACCCCAGATAGGTATATTATAGTGTCAAAAAGTATAAAAGTCATGACCACAAAAACACCACACAAAAAAATAAAAACACCACACTCCTATATAAGAAGAAAAATGAAAACAACCACAATTCTTTATCTTGCCTTTGGTTAAAAAACAAAAAAAGCTTTGTAAAAAAAATGTAGCAATTTTGCTACAAAAACAGAATGAGTTTTTTCCAGGAATAAAAGAATTTGTAAAACAACAAAAATTAAAAAACCTTACTCGTAAATCCTTTCAGCAGCATCTGAAGAATA
>CADCLG010000068.1 GCA_902802305.1 uncultured Spirochaetaceae bacterium | reverse complement strand
ATCACAAATGCCAAGGGCAAGACAGTTTCATCAGATGTTGGTACCGTAAACGTAAAAATCGACGGCAGCAGCATCTGGACACTTACCGGCAACACTTACATCACATCACTTGAAGGCGATGTATCCCAGATCAACATGAACGGCTACAAGCACTATGTTGGTGGAAAACTGGTAAAGTAAAATAATCAAGAAGGAGGGGGAGGAATCCCCCTGCGCCCAAGACTCCTCACTTCGTTGCGGTGTCTCGGGCTACCCCCTCTGCGGGCTCAAACGCCCGCAACGCCCGCTTTATTTCCCGAAAACATATAAAGACTCCTTTGTTTTTTTTAAGTGCAATTATAGATGTCAAGAGTGCCAAAAATTAACACTCTGAATTTTATTGTTTAAGAGATTCGTTTTTTGCTGTAGTATAAAAATGAGTGGAGAAAAATTACTATGAATTTTCCTGATTTTATGCTTAGTAAAGAAAATAGAATACCTGCATCTCAGCAGAATACACCGGATATAGAAGGCTATTATTATACTGCCAATGATGGAAGCCAGATGGCGTTTTGGATTTATAAAGCTGATAGAAAATCGAAGGAGCACATGCATGATTATGATGAATGGATGCTCTGTGTTGAGGGAGAATATATAGTAACTATAGATGGAACAGAGCATATTCTCCATGCCGGTGATGAATTATTTATTCCTAAAGGAAGCTTACAGGGTGGAAGAGTAAAAGCAGGAACCCGATCAATTCATGCTTTTGGTGGCCAGCGGGTGAAATAATTAAGTGTGAAAGAAAAATGAATTTTAATCCAACAGAAAAAGAAATCGATTTTATCAATCAGGCACTCGCAAAGTTCAATGATGAAAAAGTTGGCCCGGATAATCATGAGCTGCTGAATATCGTTGGAAGATGAAGCCCGAAAAAGAGGCTGTCATTCAGTTCATGTAGATACTATGTCCTGGCAGGCTCCAGACTTTTATAAAAAGCACGGCTACAAAATAATCAGCGAATTAAACGATATTCCGAAAGGAAATAAAAAATATCATTTGATAAAAGAGCTGAATGATTTATAATCGAAAATATGAAAATGAAAAAAGTATTTCTTGCCCTCATTATGTTTCCCTTCATTCTCATTTCATGTAAAAAAGGAGAAAAGAATATGATTTATGAAACTGATATTTATTCCATCGAATATGATGCAAAAAGTAAAAAGCTTGTTCAGTCAATGAATGAAGCCCTTTCACAGAATTTTCAGCGGATTCTTGATTTCTGGGGAATTGAGAAACTGGCTAATCATGTAAATATAAAGATCTATTCTGAGATGGATGACTGGATAAAATTTTATGAAGAGAAATCTGGTTCAAAATATCAGGACTATGTAGTTGGCTGTGCAGACGGCCCGAATATTTATGTGCTCGCCTTTGATGAATATAAAAAAACACAGCAGCATAAGAATGATTCTCTGGAAGATTTCCAGAAAATTGTGATCCATGAGTTTGTTCATATCTGTCATAATCAGCTTATTACTGACCCGGAAAAAACTTCTTTTATTATGGGTGAAGGACTTGCAACATATCTCGCAGGCCAGGGCTATAATCATGATATAAAAATTGATTACCCGAAATACTCGCTATTTTCTAATGACTTATTTTCGCTTACAAATGATTTGTATTCCTTATCGCAGAAAATTGTTCGTCAGCTAGTAGAAAAAGTTCCTCACGAAAAAATAATTGAATATGCACTGGACGCCACCAAACTCTATGAAGATTGGGATGAGCTGGAGATTAAAGATTAATAATTCACAGTGACGATTTTTGGCACTCTAGGTATGTATAATCGTAAGAGTAGACTGGCGGATTTTCGCCGGAAGGGGGCTTTTATGATTCTGGCACTTGGAGTGATTATTTTTGTAATTGGCTGTTGTCTGTCTTCTTATGAAGATAATTCTTACAATGCTGAACGCAGGGCAGAGCAGAGACATCGCGAGCTTATGCGGGCTTTGGACGAAGCAAGCAGACAGCCTCATCCACCTGCACAACGTCGTGTAAAGCAGGTTCGACGCAGATTCGCTCAGGACAAAAACGGCAACATACTTGGAGAAGAGATTAGCGAAGAAGAGCTGGAGGACTAGATGACAATTCGAGAATTTGTAAAACGCAGCATAGAGTATGATCATTACCGAAAGCGCGGTACCTGGGGCAAGTACACAGTTTATTACGTCTGGAATAAAGCCTGGGAAGGTGCCAAAATCGGCTACCCTCATTTTGCCCTGGTCGACGGAGAAAACATCCGCCTCGCAAATCACAACGAGACCATGAAGATTATGGGGTTGTAAAAATTGTGGGTGTAATCCTTTTTCTTGACAAATATTCTTTATCTATATAGCGTTACTAGAGTACAGTCTAGTAGAGTTAACTCTAGTAGACTGCACTCTAGTAGAGTCTACTCTAGTGGATTACACTCTAGTAAAGCTCTTACTGATTAAAGAGGTGACAAATGAAAGAACTGCATGTCTTTTTCTTTATTTTGCTGATTGCTTCGGGTCTTGTTTTTGCCGAAGACGTAAAGGTGAAAACTGGTGATGTGTTCGGTGCATCTATGACAGATTACTTTACTCCGGTTGCCAAGGGAATCCGTGGCAGCTGGACCTGTGTTTCCAGCATCAAAAATGTTGAAAAGGATTTGTGGTGCCTCACTCTTGTTGTAGATTCAAAATCAAATCAGGTTCCAAAAACTTTTGAATACTACGTTCGCCCTGGTGATGTGATTACCGTTTGCCGCTTTCCGGATATTACAAAAGATGTTCAGCTGAAAGTAAAATCCATCAAATGGAACGAAGCAGTTCTGGAAGTGATTGAGTGAATGAAGGAATAAAATATGGAAAAAGAAACAGAAGATCGCCTGACTGCAATCGAAATGAAACTCGCCTACATGGAAGATTTTGTAAGCCAGATTCAGAACGTTGCAGTTGATCAGGCAAAAACTATCGATAAGCTGCAGAAAGAAATAAAAATGATGTCAGACCGAATCCGCGAGATGTCCAATCAGATGGAAGGCGATATTCCAAACCGTAAGCCGCCGCATTATTAATGGTAAAGAAAATAATATGAATAACGACTGGTCAGATAAAAACAAAAAGATGCAGACTCTGATTTCTAAAGAGGCGACTTTTGATGATGGAATAAAAGTTCTTCTTGAGCTGCGTGTCGAGCTGTTTGAGCAGATAACTTCTATCGTAAAAACTTTTCCGCTGGAAGCATTTTATCAGCTGCCGTTTGGAGAAGGCGAGGGTAATCATCGCACAACTCTTGCCTGGTCTCTCTGGCATACCTTCCGCATTGAAGATATTGTTTCGCACACTTTGATTTTGAAGGACGAACAGATTCTCTTTACCGATGGCTGGCTGGAAAAAACAAAAGCCACAATCATCACAACAGGAAACGAACTCAAGTCAGATAAGTTGATTGCTTTTTCAAAACAGCTTGATATCAAAGCCGCATATGAATATTGCAAAGCTGTGATGGATTCAACAAATGAACTCCTAAAGAAACTGAAATTTGCTGACTTAAAAAAAACTTTCACCGAGGAGGATAGGGCTCGTCTCGTCGCAACCAATAGTGTAAGTCCCGACGAAAGCTCTGTCTGGCTTATCGATTTCTGGTGTGGAAAAAATATCAAAGGCCTGGTTCAAATGCCTTTGGCCTTTCATGCGGACACTGTTTTCTTACCGAATGGTGCGGTTCGTGCAGAACAATTTATAACACCTGTTCCTTTGCAACCTGCTCGCCAGATGGCATTTGTCCTAACACAGCCTGCTGTAAACAGAAAGGTTTGGATGGCTGCTATGAATGTAACGAACTTTATGATTGCAAAAAAGGATTTTACTCACTTGGAAAAGAAACAAATGCCATAAGGGTAATGGCTCTCTTCATTCAAAAATACGGCAAAAAAGAATTATTACGAGTGCTTGATATAATGCATTCCAAAAAGAAGTTTGAAAAAATCCAGGAAGTTCTCGGCGATGATATTGATGAAGGCCTGAAGATTATGGAAAAATGGAGATAAAGAAATCTCACTGGAACGCAAAGGAATTAAAAATGTCTGATATGTTTAATGTTTATCAAAACTACTCAAACCTTTACGACGAATTAGTAAATCACGAAGATTATGAAAACAATCTTTATAAGTTTCTTAATGCCAACATTCAATGGGAAAATAAAATTGTCGGCGAGTTTGGAATAGGTACGGGCAGAGTTACCAAGACTTACATAGATAAAGTTCAAAAAGTTTTTGCATACGATAATGCACAGCACATGATTGATAAAGCAAAACAAAATCTGTCAAAATGGAAAGATAAAATCGAGTATACTGTTAGTGATAATAAACAGATAAGTTCCCTTGAAAATAAATATGACATAATAATAGAAGGTTGGAGCTTCGGTCATTTGGTAGTCCAGACTAACGAAGCAAGAAATCAAACAATTCAAATGCTCATTGATGAAACCACAAAAAGAGCAGATACTGTCATTTTTATTGAAACGCTGGGAACAAATGTTGCCTCTCCAAATCCACCCGGAGAAAAGCTTGCACAGTTTTATCATGCACTTACAGACAACGGTTTTAAAGAACACATAATTCAAACTGATTATAAATTCACCAGCCACGAAGAAGCCGCAAGAATCATGGGCGGTTTTTTTGGTGATTCAATGCGGAACGATATAATTCAAAGAAAACTTAAAATCATCAAAGAATACACTGGAATATGGATAAAAAAATGAAA
>CADCLG010000067.1 GCA_902802305.1 uncultured Spirochaetaceae bacterium | reverse complement strand
TAACGCGCTATCTGATTTCAACTTTTGGCGATAAAAAAGGAGTCGGAATCGGAAGCCAGCTTTCACAGACGACGGGTATTTTCTATCCTACAGAACTTGATAATTTCTGCAAGATTGTCAAAGGCTGCAAATATTATGGCCGTTATATGGACGACACATATATTATTCATGAAAACAAGGACTTTTTAAGAGAACTTCTCAAAAAGTATCGTGTAATTACAGAAAAGCTCGGAATTATAATCAATACAAAGAAAACGCAGATTGTGAAACTTGAAAAAGGTTTTTCTTTCTTACAGATCAGATACAATATCACGGAATCCGGAAAGATTATAAAAAGACCAGTCCGAAAAGGATTTGTGCGGGAGCGACGAAAGCTGAAAAAGCTCGCCGGGCTTGTAAATAAAAACAGAATGACAATCCAGCAGATAAAAGATCAGTACAAAAGCTGGCGCGGAAATATCATCAGATACAATTGCTATAATAGTGTCAGAAATCTTGACGCTTTATATAAATCAATTATAGGAGACTTGTATGGACGAAATGGAAAAGAGAATGGAACGAGAGCAGAAAGAAAGCGAAATCCGCACACTGATCAACAAACTTTCTGCCCCTTCAAGCGACATCGGAGACTGGAAGGTCGTTAAATGCTATGAGGCAAAACTGCAAGGGCACGATCTCCCATATAATCTGGACGAGCTTATGGAAAAGAGACAGAAAGTGCGTGACAGAAT
Source organism: uncultured Spirochaetaceae bacterium (assembly GCA_902802305.1). Classification (GTDB taxonomy): domain Bacteria; phylum Spirochaetota; class Spirochaetia; order Treponematales; family Treponemataceae; genus Treponema_D. The sequence goes on along the minus strand of CADCLG010000067.1, from coordinate 2,274 downwards.
CAATGAGCTACAGAAGGAACTTGAGTCCGAATAAAAAAATAAACCGCTCTTGTCAGAAATACACTGAAAGAGCGGTTTATTTTATCTGAATTGCCGTGAATGTTTATACAAATCTGATTTATCCATGAAGTCAGTTTTTACATTCTGATAGAGAAGTTTTGGAGAGAATTCTATTTCGCTGTTTTCAATAATTTCGCCGAAAACTTCTCTTTGTGCCGTTTGGATTTTTTCATCATCTCCAGAAATTTTATGATCTGAATAGTGTTCCAGCATTGCAAGTGTTTTATGTCCCGTTTGGCTTTGCAAGAGCTTTTCACTGACTTTTTCACGCATGTATGAAGCATAAAAATGACGCCATGCGTGGAAACAATATTTTTTGGCTTCTGTTTTGCTCATCCCTACTTTTTCGAGAGCCGAATGTAATGCACATAAAAAGCATCTTGATTCAATCGGCTTGCCGGGAATCGAAGCAAAAAAAACAAAAGCTTCCATGCTTTTATCAAAAGGATTAGCTTCTGCGAGTTCGAGAAGTTTTTCAGCCAGCCCCGTAAATGGCAGCAAAACCGTTCTATTTTCGCCGTTTTTCGTACATTTTAGCCCTTCGATGTCGCTCCATGAGTGCCGGATATAAAGGCACGATTCGCCGAGGTCACATTTTCTCAACGCTCTTATTTCGCCGATGCGTAAGCCGGTGCACATTGCAAGCAGGTTTGCGAGTTTAAAGCGCTTGTCATTCCAGTCAACGGCAAAAACAGCTTTTGCAAGTTCTGGCGTAAGTATTTGCCGTTGCGGCTTTTTTCCGGAAAAGCCAGTTAATCCAGCAGTTATGTCACGGTCAATCATCTCGTTATTGTAAGCCCAGCGCAAGGCCTGAGCACCTGCAAGCCATATTTGATTTTTTGCCGATATGCTTTTCCCCATTTTTTGGATGAATGATAAAAAATCTTTCAAATCTTGCCTTGTAATTTCGCCTAAGAGTTTGCCATTAAAAAAGGGAATCCAAAAATCTTGAACATAGTGCAGGCAGGTCCTGCAATGAGCCTTTCCGATGCTTTTTTCAGTTCTCAATTTTTCCTGAATATACTCTGACTTGTCCCAGCTCCAATAAGTTTTTAAAAACTCTGCAAAATCTACATCATTTTTTGAGCCTGATTGTACATAACTTTTTAAAATGCCTCGTTGTTTCAACAGCTCCAAGATTTTCGGGGCTTCGCTATCGCTGATGTCAGCGTGCCTTAAATTTTGCAGAAACGATTTTTCTTTGATTTCCTGCGTTTTTTGTTTTCCGTTAATTTGCCCTGATGCATACCATTTAAGGGCAACAGAAACGGATTTGTCGTAGTCTGCTTCTTGAGTGGAGACAGCGGAAAGATATTTCCCTTCGCTATTTTTAAAACGAACGTAATAAAAACGGCTGTTTTTCCGTTTTGACAAAGAGAACGGGAGTTTATGGCTAACCATATTAAGAGAATCCTTACAGTGACAGAGGAAAGTGTATTGAAAATTAAACTATGTCACACTTTTATGTCACACTTTGAAAAAATGGCAAGCGACCCGCTTGAAGAGGAACAATCGCCTTGATGCAAAACATTGCAGTGCAAGGATTTAAGGGAATGGAGACGACCGGACTCGAACCGGCCACCCTTTGATTGCGAATCTTTTAGCTAGTCACTTATATAGTATTATACAACACTATTTAGCATTAGTATATCATTGAAATATAAAGAATTGCAAGAGACTTTTTATTTTTGCTTGTGATTTTAGCGTTATTCCGCTATATCTGATGCTATATAAAATATGCGTTTTATGTGACACTTTTATGTGACACTTTTATTTATGAGACAAAAATAAGGCTCCGCCGAGGATTATTGAAGAAGCGCAAGCCCCGATTGCAATGCCCTTATAAAGCTGGGCTTTCTTCCTCTCGCTCTCCGCCTCGTTCCTTAACTCGCTGGATAATTTCTGTAATTGTAAGAGCTGACTGTTCTGCTCGCTCACGATTTTCGTCAAGTTTTCCGTTTCCTGCTGAATCTTGAATAATAACAGTCGCATACCCCTTATCCATCATCTTTATTCCTCTACTAACGAATATCATACCATTACCAGGGGCAGAATAAGGTGGATTTAAAATGAATGCAGTTGCATTAAATGGTTTCTTTTCATCATATCCATACATTCCGTCAAAGTTACTTAAACTGTTTTGATTAAGAATGTTACTTGAGCCATCTCCCATTAATATCATATTCAGGACAGCTAACATATAAATCTCTGGAA
>CADCLG010000066.1 GCA_902802305.1 uncultured Spirochaetaceae bacterium | reverse complement strand
ACGCCGCCGACGACTGCTGCCGCGCCGGAAACAACAGCGACCACGGTTCCGGCGTTGCAAAGCGATGTTTTTCTTGCAACGCCGCAGGACATTCTGGATCGCATGAAATCAGCAAAACAGGCGGCAAAAACCGAAAAGAAGGGCGGCACGCTGCTGGAAAAGCAGTATACCACCGAGGGAATGACCGATCAAAAAGGCGTGGTGCGCGTGAAGAACACGAATGACACCGAGATCGACCTTGCCGCGCTTTTAAAAAGAAAAGCCGACCTGTCTGTAACAAAGGACGCGCCGAGCGTGCTGATTTTTCACACGCACACCACAGAGACCTACCAGTTGCTTGATCGCCCGTTTTACGCGCAGTCGTTCGCGTCGCGCAGCAGCGACAAGGGGCAGAACATGGTGCGCGTCGGCGACGAAATCTGCAAGCAGCTTGAGGAAGCAGGCTTTTCCGTTTTGCATGACACGGAAATCCACGATGCACGCTACACCGGCGCTTATGAAAAATCCCGCGCGACGGTGAAGGAGTATTTGAAAAAGTACCCGAGCATTCAGATCACGCTCGACATCCACCGCGACGCGATTTTGCCGAACAAGGCCACGAAGATCAAACCGACTGCCGTGATCGGCGGCAAAAAGGCCGCGCAGGTGATGATTATCAGCGGCTGCCAGGAGGAGGGCAACGGTGTGACCGATTTTCCCGACTGGGAGCAAAACCTTGTGTTTGCGCTGCAACTGCAAAAGCAGATGGAAACCACCTTCCCGGGGCTGACGCGACCGCTGTTTTTCTGTGCGCGGCGCTACAATATGCACTTGACGCACTGCTCGCTGCTGATTGAGGTCGGCTCCGACGGCAACACACTGGAGGAGGCCGCCTACAGCGGACGCTGTATCGGAAAGGCGCTGGCGGATCTGATGGAAAAATATGTTGAAAAATAAAACTGCATAAAGCCTTCCCCATAGCCCGTTCGGGCGTGATGGGGAAGGGGGACCGCGACAGCGGTGGATGAGGCAACTTGCAGTCCCTCCCTATAAACTATAATATAAGGAGCTTTTGCCATGCGTTTTCTTTCTTCAACAAAACCCAAATTTTCATATAGTGCAACAGCTGCTTTATTACTCGATGTAACAAGCAGACCTATAAAGTTATAACCAGCTTTTTTTACAAATTCAGTAAATTTTTCAACTAATTTTCTCGCTATTCCACGTCTTCTGTATTTAGGGTCTACAGATAAATCAAATATCCAACCTTGAGCTTCGCCAGTAACACTTTCTATATCCCCAACATATCCCATTAAATGACCTAATAAAGTACCTTTTTCATCTTCTGCCAAATATATGCCAACATGACTTAAATTAATTATTTTACCCAAAGATGTTTCAATATCCAAAATTCTTGCTTGTTTTAAATTTTTTAAAGATACATCTCTTGTTGGTGGAATACTATCCTCAATACATAAAGCTGCTAAACGAGCCATATTTTTTATATCTTTTATCTCAGCTCTTCTAATTATTATTTTCACTTAAAACTCCCTAAAAAACAATAACTAATAATTTTTTATATTATATATTTTAAGATTTTATTTTGTCAAGAAATATATTTGAAGGTTTAGAAAAATAAAAAAAGAATTTTCAAATAAAAGAAAACATAGAAAGGTCAAAAATAATGTTAAACGAAAAAATAACTTCAGCCGAATGGCTTTCAAAATTGCCAAGATATCCTTTTGTGAGCCTTAGAGAAAAGAAAAAAGCTCTAAAAGCAAAGGGGATAAAAGTAATAGATTTTTCTATTGGTGATCCAACAGCTCCAACGCCTGACTTTATACTCGAATCAGCTACAGAAGGTATGAAAAAAAATCAGAGAGCAGGCTATCCTGAAAATAGCGGTCTTCCTGAGTTTAAATCTGCTGTCGTCAAATGGATGAAATCAAGATTTAATGTTGAGCTAAATCCTAATACAGAAGTATTTACCTCTCTTGGAGCCAAAGAAGCAGTATTTGCTTTTCCAAATTCTATAAAAGGCGAATATGTACTTGTCCCAACCCCAGGCTATCCCCCATATAACAGCGGAGCATTGGCAGCAAATAAAAAAGTACACCTCATGCCACTTTTGGAAAAAAATAAATTCTTACCAGATCTTTCAGCAATTCCTGAAGAAGTTGCAAAGAATGCCTCTATTATGTGGATTAACTATCCAAACAATCCAACGACAGCTTTAGCTCCTGACAGTTTCTATAAAGATGCAATAGAATTTTGCAAAAAATATGGAATAGTTTTAGCTTCTGATGAATGTTATAGTGAAATGTACACAAATGAAAAGCCAAAATCTGCATTGAATTTTGCAAAAGAAGGAGTAATCGTATTCCAAAGTCTTTCCAAAAGAAGTAACATGACAGGTTGGAGAGTAGGATTCATGGCAGGCGATCCAGATATAATAAAAATATTTCTATCTGCAAAAGAAAACATGGACTCTGGTTGTGCTAATTTTGTTCAATATGCAGCAGCAAAGGCTTATGAAGATGAAGAACATGTAAAAGAGATGAGAGCCGAATATGACAGAAAAAGAAAATTGCTCATGGATGCAACACAAAAAGCTGGACTACCAAAAGGATATGCTGAAGGCACATTTTATATATGGCAGAGAATTCCAGAAGGAATAAAATCTGTTGAATTTGCAGAAAAACTTCTCGAAGAAGAATATGCAATAGTTGTAACACCTGGGCCAGCTCTTGCTATTACTGATGAAAAAGGGAATAATGCAGGTGAAGGATTTGTGAGATTTGCCCTTGTTCCTACAGAAGAAGATACAGCGGAAGCTGCTGAAAAAATAATAAAAGCAATCAAAAGTTTTAAATAAAACTGATTATTTTCTACTACGCCACTTTTTGGATATAAAGAGGAAGTAACGGAAATCAATTTTTTAGTTCATAATAATTTTCAAAAATACTATTTTTTTATTTACTGCCGAATGTTACTTTGTTTGAAAAAGCTCATTCTAAACACTCGCAAGCTC
>CADCLG010000065.1 GCA_902802305.1 uncultured Spirochaetaceae bacterium | reverse complement strand
ACTCTAAAATTAAAATATGAAGAGGCTCTGGCTGAATATGAAAAGTGCAGCTGCACAAGTCTTGGAAGGCTTGTAGCAAATAGAGAGATTCCTGTTTTAAAGAGAGCAAAGGACTTGCTGGAAGATTTTAATAATTTATTCTTTCTTTAGTAATTACATCAATAAGTTGTTTGCTGGCTTTTTCATGAGTTTTTTCAGAAGGATGCCAGTCGGCACAAATTGAATCACTCATTTGCTGAGGCTTTAGTCTTAAAGCAGAGATTTTTGAATCTCCTGTTTCTGAAGAATATTTTGAAACAGCCTGAGACATACTAATATATAAATCATCTCCCATCATTCCCAAACAACAAATAATATATGCCTTAGGATTTTTTCGTCTGATCTGCTTCAGGAAATCTGTATACGAATCAACATATTCCTGAAGTCTATCAGCTTTTTTCTTTGTATAAGTGGCATCATTCGTACCAAGATTAATAACAACAAAATCTGGCTGATATGAGTCAAAGTTCCAGCTTATATTTCCCGGATTTATTCCAAAAATTGTATTTCCCCAGCTAAAACCAAGTTTGTCATACACTCGCGGAATTACAGAATTTGCATTTTTCTTGGCATCACCAGTATAACCAGAAATAATTCCCCATCCACTTACACTTACAAAAGACCAGTCTGCATTAAGTGCCTGTGCAGTTTTAAATGCGTAAGTTTTGGTTGCATCTTCTGTTGATGTTTTAAAATGATGTTCTTTTACTGGATCATCAACTCCATAACCACAAGTTATAGAATCTCCTACAAATTCAATCTTAAATTCTCTTTCTTTACCTGGTGTTACAATTCCATTTTCATTAACAGTAAGACATGTAATTGCTGCCAAAGAATTAGCACTTTCAGAAACTTTTAAAATCTGAACAAGTCCTTCCACATTTTTATCTGCATCAAATATTGTAAATGTTTCAGATTTTTTACTAATCAATTTATCAAGGAATCTTTCACCATTTACAAAAGCAACAATTCGGGCAGAAGAATCAGTTTCATGACCTGAAGCTCCACTATCGCCAGCAATAGTTACTCCCAGATATTTTGATTTTACATTAAACTCAATTCCGCTTGCAGAATATGCCAGAACCAATCCGTTTGAATGTTCATAAGTTCTCCCAATTTTTTTTACATGATCCGAATCAAGTGCAATTGTTTTATTTTCTGCCCAGATTCCTGCACAAGAACTAATAATTATAAATAAGCCAATTAGAAATGTTTTTTTTCCAGATATTTTCATATTCACTTTCTATTATATTAGAACTTGCTTAAAAAAAATAGGGAGATATAGGAAATATAGATGGCACTATTTCCTGAAGACTTACCCCCTTGCCTTCCATGCCGGATACCACTTTACAAACCATCCGGTAAAAAGTCCCATTGCAAGAGGCACCAGATTATTCACTACAATAAGAATATTTCCAAAGCCGGCTCTTCTTAAGAAGAAAGTCCAGATTGCAGTAAGAATATAAAGACATCCCCAGCAGGCTGCCAGAATATAATTTGCATTCATAAAAAGCGGATTTCTTTCGGCCTTGCTTCCGCCATAGCTGTACTTTACATAAGACGCACAAAGAGGCTCTTTTGTAAAACAGGATGCAAGCCAGAAAAGTCCAAAAATCAGATAGCCCGCATTTGTTGCCACTTCTCCCTTGCCAGTAAAATGCGCAGCTGCAGATAAAAGTGCAACGGCCGCAATCGAAAGCTGATCCCAAATAATCAGCTTATGCTTTCTCATGATAAATGGAACAAGTGCGCAAACTGCCATCGCCACGATTGAACCGATTACAGGATTTATTGCAACTGCTACCCAGAAGGAAATCCATGGAAGCAGCATGCTTGTCATCGAAGGATTTTTCAGGCCTGCTTTTCCTGCACCAGCGCCATCATCATTATACTCTTCTCCGCTTCCAACCGCATCGCTGCCAAATATTTTATCCCAGTCCATCATCAAAGAAAAATCACCGGTTACGGAATAAAGCTTTTTTCCCAGGGCCTCTGCACCTTCCATTTCTCCACGAGATATTGCTGCCCATACTTCAAAAGGAGTTTCAACTCTTGTTGTTGCCTTTAAGCTTCCGTCTGTAAAAAGCTGGCTGCCTTCTTTTGTAAGAAGAATCTGATAGGTGTGACCTGTGTCGGTATAACACATTTCAAGAACCCGGTTTTTACCCTTAAAAGAATTTTTGTTATAGAGGGCTGCCATCTGACGGGTAAAGGTAAGATCCTGCGCTTCTTTTTCACCGGTCTCTTTATTGATTCCCCAGTCAGCATCTGCAAGCTTTTCAAAAACATCTTTAGGATAAAGCAGAGTTTTAAGCTGATTAGAAACCTGATCAGAGATTTTTCCATCAGCATATTCAGAGCCGGCTTTTTTTACAATTTCCAGATACTGATTAATTCTGTCGGAAAGTTCATCTACTCTGAACAATTCACCCTGACCACAGAAAATTGTCTGGTAATTTCCCTTGCCCAAAAAGTGATCGAACATATTTGTTACAGAATCATAGTTCCCCTTTGCCGAATAAAAGCCGCAGGTAGAAATCAGAACATGATGGATATTCTTCATATCATATCTGGCATCGTGACCACCACTTCCTGTTTCATTTGTATTTTCACTCATAAAAGGCAGGCTCATTGGCAGCTGACGGTCTATAAGATTTTTTAGAATGCCAGGAACATTAAAATAATAAAGAGGAAAACTCCATACAACTAAATCAGCTTCAATTTCTTTTTCAATGATTGCAGCCATATCATCTTTAATGCAGCAGTGGCCGGGAGTATTTTTCCAGCAGGCAAAGCAGCCGTGGCAGGCAGAGATTTTTAATGAAGCAACTTCAACTTCATCTACAGTTACCAGGTCTCCCCTTCCTTCGGCCTTTGACTTTACGCCTTCAACAAAGCTTGCTGCCAGTCTGAGGGAATTACTCTTCTTGCCTTTTGGACTTCCGTTTATCAAAAGAATTTTCATATCAGCTGTCTCCTATTCTGCTGCATTTATTTTATGCTTTTGAGCACAAGAGGGCTTTTGGTAAGATGCATTTTTGAAAGGGTAAGATTGATTAATGAAGAGGTGAAATTTGTAGTCGACTTGCTTCTACCTAGTCCTGACGTTTCATTATAAAGTTACCTTTCAACATTTTGGTCTGCAGAATATTTACGAAGGCAGATGGGTCTGTTTTTTTGATGGAACGCATAAGCTTGTCTTCTTCATCTGAGGAAACTACGGTATAAAGCATATTGCGTTCCGCCCCCTGATAACAGCCCTTTCCAGTAAAAAGAGTTGCATCATGCCCAGTAACATCACGGATTACATGAATCAGTTCATCGGTTTTATCAGAGATAATTAATATAGTAGATTTTTGATAACGCTTGTAAAGATTATTGAGAATCTGGGTGCTTACAAACTGAAATATGATTGAATAAAGCGCTCTGTTCCAGCCAAACAAAAGACCAAAAATTGCAAGAACAAGTACATTGAAAAACAAAATATAATTCCAGATACTTCGACCAGTTTTTTCTGAAACATAAATTGAAATAAAATCAGTTCCACCACTGGTAGCTCCTGCTAATAAACAGAAACTGATTGCAATTCCGTTAATAATTCCACCAAAAGTACAGCAGAGCAATACGTCGTTTGTAACATCAAGGCCTGGAATTAAATCTGTAAAAAGACCTGATGCAACAATTGCCCAAAGTGAAAGAAGGGTAAATCGCTTCCCAACATAACGGAAACAGATGAGGGCTGGCACAACATTCAGGCCCCAATAAAAAAGTACGAATGGAATTTTTATATTCAGATATTTTGCAAAAACCTCCTGAATTAATAAAGTAATTCCTGTAAATCCACCTGGCAAAAGTCCCGCCGCATGCACAAAGGTATTAAGATTTACTGCCATTATTAATGCTCCGGCAGTAACCAGAAGAAATCGTAATAAAAGTCGTACCTTATCTTTCATGCAAACAGTTTAACACACTTTAATAAAACATGTATCATTAATCTATAAGAACAATTAAATCTTTTTTAATGGAATTATTATAGAAGTATCATCCTTTACAGCAAATTTATGTTTTTTGAATTTTCCAGGAATCCCTTTGCCATCATAATTACTTAAACCAACTGGTTCCTTTGGCATTCCAATAAAGCTTGTATCTAACTTTCCATTATTGTTGATGTCATGAACCAGCATTACAAGATATTCACCATCAGGAA
>CADCLG010000064.1 GCA_902802305.1 uncultured Spirochaetaceae bacterium | reverse complement strand
GTGGAATATCAAAAAAATTACTGATAAATGCACTTTGTGTTCCTTTACCAGCTCCTGGCATTCCAAGAATAACAAGATTCATATCAAAACCGCCTTCAAAAAAATTATTACTAATTATTATAACATAACAAAAAAATATTAGCAATATTTTTTTCCAAAAAATAAAAAAGCTGTCAGAAAAATTTCCAACAGCTTTAAAAAATCAATCACTATTTTTTCATTATTCCTTGATAATGTTTCATAACCGAACGAGCTTCGAGTTGTTGTAATGTATCAAGAGCGACACCTACAATAATGAGAAGTGATGTACTTCCTAAATAGAAACTATGAATATCAGTAAGAAGCATTATAAGATTTGGTGCAATAGCAATTAAACCAAGTGATATAGCAGAGATAAATGTTATTCTATTCATTATCTTATTTAAAAATTCAACAGTATTTTTACCAGGTCTTATGCCAGGAATAAAACCACCAAATTTTTTCATATTATCTGCTATATCAGCAATATTAAATGTAATTGCTGAATAAAAATAAGTGAAAAAGATTACAAGTAAGAAATATACAAAATTATATAAAAATCCTGAATGAGACATCAATTTTGAATATTCAACAGCAAATCCACCTAATGGAGAAGTTGGGTCTAATTTCAAAAATTGTATAATTGTTGCTGGCAAATAAAGAACAGAAATAGCAAAAATTATTGAGATAACTCCAGCATTGTTAACTTTTATAGGAATATATGTACTTTGTCCACCAGTTACTCTTCTACCGACCACTTTTTTTGCATATTGAACAGGTACTTTTCTAATTGCTTGAGTCAACATGATAATTGCTACTATAAGAGCAATAGTAATTAAAACAAAAAGGGTCAACTGTATAGAAATTTGAAATTTGTTAGACGATGCCTTTGCTATCTTAAATGTATTCATAATATAGTCAGGATATCTTAAGACGATACCTGCAAATATTATCATGGATGTTCCATTTCCAACACCGTATTCAGTCATTCTCTCACCAAGCCAAACGAGACAAACAGTTCCTGCTGTCAAAGCTAAAACTACGACAAAACCATAGAAAAAGCTACTGTAATAAAATACTTTGGCTCCATTCGAAGCTGTATATCTCATCAAACTGAAAACTAAAACGACTGCCTGAAGAAAAGCAAGACCAACTGTTCCATAACGAACATATTGGTTTATCTGTCTGCGTCCCTGCTCTCCGCCTTCTTTTTGTAACTCATGGAGTTTAGGAATAACAACAGTGAGAAGTTGCATAATAATCGAAGCATTAATATATGGAGTAATACCCATAGCAATGATCGAGAAATTATTTAAAGCACCTCCAGTGAACATTCCCAAAAACTCGAAAAGTTCACCACTTGCAAGCATGGTTTGCCACAGCTGTCTATTTACTCCAGGTACTGTGATGTAAACCATCATAACGAAGGCAGCACAACCCGCAGCGACTGCAAGCAGTCTGTTGCGCATTAGTCTATCATTCCAAGCAGAGATAAATGCATCAAACATTAAATCACCTCGACCTTGCCACCAGCTTTTTCAATGGCAGCCTGAGCCGTTTTAGTAAATTTATTCAATTTTACATTAACTGGTTTTGTGATTTCACCAGTTCCAAGAACTTTTACAGGTGAATTCAAATCTTTGATTAAACCTGAAGCATAAAGTGCTTCAGCTGTTATAATTTCACTATCACTGGCACAATTTTCAAGAGTATTCAAATTGATTGTAACATATTCAATTCTGTTGCGATTTCTGAAACCTTTAAATTTTGGAAGAATTCTATACCATGGTGTCTGACCACCTTCAAAAGCTGGAGCTTTTGTACCGCCAGATCTCTTTCTCTGACCATTTTCGCCTCTTCCAGATGTCTTACCATGACAACCAGGTCCTCTTCCTACTCTTTTTCTTCTCTTTGTTGAACCAGGAGCTGGATACAAATCTTCTAACTTCATAATTTTAAACTCCCTTTATCTTTTGAAAATTTCGCAGAAAAAGCAATAAATACTATTTTCTGCGAAATTACATTTTTAAAATTTTTATCTATTGAAGAATCTCGTTTGGTGATTTTCCACGAAGAGCAGAAACTTCATCAATTCTCTTCAATTCCTTCAATGCTTTAATTGTACAGTAAACAATATTTACTGCATTATCTGAACCAAGAGATTTTGTGAGAATATCTTTTATTCCAGCTTGTGTAACAACAGCACGAACTGCTCCACCAGCAATAACACCAGTACCAGGAGCTGCAGGTCTAAGCATTACCATTGCAGAACCAAATTTAACTGTTGTTTCATGTGGAATTGTTGTTCCAATAATAGGAATAGATACAACATTCTTCTTTGCTTCTTCAGCACCTTTTCTTATAGCTTCTGGAACTTCACTTGCTTTTCCAAGTCCAGCACCTACAAGACCACTACCATTTCCAACAACTACGAGAGCACTAAACGAAAATCTCTTTCCGCCTTTTACAACTTTGGCAACTCTGTTGAGTTTTACGACAGTTTCGGTGAATTCTTTATCTCCAGTTTCTATTCTTGCCATAATTACCTCCAATTAGAATTGAATACCGGCTTCGCGCATACTGTCAGCCAAAGCAGCTATTCTTCCGTGATATTTGTAACCGCCTCTGTCAAAGACCAATTGGTTAATGCCTTTTTCTTTCATGCGTTCGGCCATTATGGCTCCGACTTTTTTGGCTTTTTCTGTCATTGTCAATCCTTCTTCAAAACCCTTTTCAAAAGAGCTTGCGGATACAAGTGTATGTCCTGCTACATCATCTATAAGTTGAACATAGACATGGCGAAGACTTCTGAATACAGAAAGACGTGGGAGCTCGGCAGTGCCACTTAAATGTTTGCGGAGTCTCGCATGTCTTTTTTGTCTTAAAAAATTACGTGAGATTTTATTAATCATAACCGCACATCCTTCTTAAATCTATTTTGCAGCCTTACCGGCTTTTCCGAGATTTTGACGATCGAATGATCGCCCGCGCCTTTTCATAACGAACGACCCCCGAAGCAACGGCTGTTCCGCTGCCTCGGGGGTTTTTGATTCATTGTGCCAGATCGTAAGCTGCCAGGATCTGCTTGATGCCCTGCTTATCGCTGTCAGAAATCACGGCGTCTTTATAATAATGGAATCCAAGTTTCTTGGATTTTCTGTTAGCTGAAAAACCGTATGCTTCCACCGAAGTTCTTGCCACCTGCTGGATCTGCTGGTTG
>CADCLG010000063.1 GCA_902802305.1 uncultured Spirochaetaceae bacterium | reverse complement strand
TTCAGGATTTTTATGAATCTGGAATTCCTTTATACAATAATGTAAGAATGCCGCAAGATACCTATTCGCTTATATGTGAATATAAAACTCCTGATGGGCAGAAAGGAAGCAAAATTTTTACTCCGGATGATGTTCAGTCTTATAAATGGACATGTACTTTGGATGATATAGCCTCTGTTGCCGGCTTATCCTTTAAAGTAATTGCAAGAGATTCTCTTGGTAATGAGATGCAGAAAGAATATGCAATTCCGGGCGGGAATGATTTTTTAATAACAATGGCTGCTGGTTCAGATGATACAAGAAAAAATTATGAAGTTGTTTATAAAGATTCATTTAAAGATTATTATCATCTGCTCGTAAGAACTCATTCAAATATAGAAGGAAATTATGAAAATTACATAGATAATTATGGTCCTCTTGATTTAATCAAAAATAAATTATTTAACAATAGTACAAACGATGATTATAAAAATCCTGAGCTTATTTCCGGATATACTTATCATATTATTCCGGTAGTACCACTCAATTCAGATTCTCCTCGAAATGGTTACCTCCTTTTAGGAGAAATTGCCAATACAAGCTTTTCTACATCGGATTATCAGGCAGACCTTTCTTCCCTTAGTAAGGTTGAACTTGATGAAACAGGTTTGAGTATTTCTTCTGCAGCTGAGCCAAGTATTGTCAATTTAAGTCTGCCGCTTAAAACTGGTACCTGGGAAAACTTTGATAAGGTTTTTGTAAAGTGCTCTAAAGCAGATATGATTTTTACTTTTGATAAGCAGAATGGAATAATTAACTGCAAGACCGATGTGTGCAATTTAAAGACGGCTTCTGACAATTCTACACCAATCAAAATAACCGGTGTGAAAGGTTCTAACAGAGTAGACTCGGTTGAATATGATCTTGCCAGGTTTACAAAAGATGAACTTACCGAATATGATGATACACCACCTGAATTTAATATAGAGTTTGGTGGTGGTACAAATGCTTACTATTCAAGATTCGATGCCTTTGTACAAGAAGATTATGTTGTAATATTCTGGGGTGATAAGGTTTCGGAGCCAAAGCTGGGAACTATTACTATCCTGGATAATAATTCTAAGCCCGTTAAAATTTTTGCAAGTGAAACTCAAACAATCGATGGAAAAGTGTATCATTATTTTTCAATTCCTGTTTGGGACTTAATGCCGGCAAGTGGTCTTTATAATAGAATCTCCTATTATCTTGAAGATAACAATGGTAATAAAGCAGAAGAAACTGCTTATGGCATAGACTTTGTAAATCGTTGTAGAATGCGTTTTATAGAGAGAGATAATGCTGGTGGTGTACGAGTAGCCTTTATTTCAAGTGGACAGGATTCTATGTCAATAAAAGATAAATATTTTTATAAATTTGATAATGGCTCCTGGCCGGAATCACCATCTGCAGAAGTTGCTATTGATTGGAGCTCTTATCAAGTAATTAGTTCTGATGAAACTCGATTAACATTCTCTGCTGCAAGTATAGGTAATAATCTTAATAATTCCTTTGTAAAAATTCTTGAAAAAACATTTGGCAAATACACCTACTGGAACTCTGTAATTTATTATAACGGCAGTTATAGCGGAAACGGCCAGTTCAATCTGCTTTTAGATAATCCAAATTCAGATGCAAATGTTTTTGTAAAATCAGATGCAAAGGTTTTCCTTCATACTATGGTAACCCAGGTTCCGTACGAAGTTTGTAAAAACTGGACTGTAGAAGAATGGGAATACAATAAAGAACATTACAATGATATATGTCTTGATTTTACAGGGGCAACAATGAATTCTACCATGGGCAATTATGATATTCCTGTTGACCAGATTCCGGAGGGCTCCTGCTACTGTGTCGTTGCTCACTTTGCCAATAATACCGTAAGACGAAGTAAGATTATGCAGAAAAAATAAAATAAATATGCTTTTCTCTAAAGCTGCTGCTGAAGTTTGAGGACTTTTTCCAGAGAGAGACCTGTAAGTTCTACAATTTCATCAACAGAATACTTCATTTTTTTGAGCATATTTATGGCAATTTCGATGGCTTGTTGCTGGACGCCCTGTTGAAAACCTTCTTCCTTTCCTTCTTCTCTTATATCAAAATCATGCAAGTTCATAGATAAATACAAACTCCTGAATTTTTCATCCTGCTTTATCTTTTCTACCATAGCAGAAAGATAGTTTGCAAAATCATCTTCGCCGGTTTTACCTGTGTAATCATAACTTAAGAATCGGCGGATCCACTCATCTTCTTCTTTTTCGTATGCACTTGCATTATAAACCACCTTGGTTGTTTTGTCATTAAGATTTACTTCAGCATTCTCGGAACAAACAGTTTTGAATGTATAGCATGGTAATCCGTAATTATCATTTCCATCCTTGAAGGGGTCATTTTTGCAGATAAAAAGAATGTAGCTTTCCTTTAAACTGGAATAATCGTCCCCCTTCATAAGATTGTCAATATCTATCATGCTCTGATAATACCGTGTTCGTTTACCAAGAGCTTTGCGGGATCTGGCCTGCATTTCAACGTCTATGATTCTGTCTGAATCCTTGATATAGACATCCATTCTGATTCCTTTGCTTGTGTAATACGGAGCAATTGTTTTTTCAAGTTCAGGATAATCAATGTGGTCAACCTGAATGTGAAGCAGGTGTTCTATAATTTTAGAACAGACGGTCGGGTCATGCATAACGGCCTGAAACATACCGTCATCGGTAAAGGTCAACTGGTCGACTGGTTTTGGTGAATAATTATTACTCATATAAACTCCTTGAGAAAAATTTCTCTATAGTTAATATGGAAAAAATTTGGGACTTATTACAAAAAATTGAGCAAAAAAATGAAAATTTATTTTTAAAAAGTGAAAATTTACAGCTTCACCGTCTTCTCATGCCTCAAAAAATACAGGTAGCAGTCAATTTTTTCTTCCGGGACTTTGAGCATGCGGCTGGCGGCATGGCGGTAGCAGTCCTGCTGGGCCCGGTATTTTTCGGGGTCAATTTCTTTGTCGGATTTGTAGTCTACTATTGTGTAGCTGCCGTCGGCATTCCGGTAAATCAAATCTATGGAACCGGTGTAAAGAAAACCGTCCAGGTACATGCGGAAGGCCCATTCTGCGCGGTAGAAGCGGCCTGCTTTTTTTGCTTCATCCAGGTCAAGGCCCGGCCGGCTTGAGGCAAAGCTTTTGCACATCCGGCGGCATTCCTCCAGAAGGGCTTTGAGCTTTTCCGGGCTTTCATTAAGATTTTTTAAAAGTTTTGCCCCCGGCTGGTACTGGTTGCAGTCAATTCCATTTGCTTGAGCTTCCAGAAAGGCGTGAACAAGAGTACCAAAGTCTGCGGCGTTAAAGCTGCTGTCCTGGAGCAGGTCTTCGCTCTCTTCAAATTTGTTTCCGCTGTCGGCATCCTGGGCAGTCTGGGGCTTGTAGTCTTTTTCCAGCGAAGAAGGAGTTTTTCTGTTAGACTGTGGCCATTTGTACTCTATGGCAGTCTGGTCTTTATACAGTTCTTCTGCCAGCCCGACTTTTAACTGTTCTTCTTCAAAGCTCTTTTTTGCATAAAGAAAATCTTTCATTTCTTCGCGG
>CADCLG010000062.1 GCA_902802305.1 uncultured Spirochaetaceae bacterium | reverse complement strand
AATCGCATCGCTTTCGGGCTCAGTGCTGATTACCGTGTGCTCCACATAACGAAAGCCCAGAACTTCTTCAAGCCGCAGGTTGGAATAGGAGTCGCTCTGTTTATCCATCTCATCCCTGAAAAGATTATCCAGAGAACAGTTAAATATTTTGCAGATTTCAAGTGCCTTGTCCATCTCGGGATTTGCCGCATCCATTTCCCATTTTGAAACTGTTTGGCGGCTTACATTCAGTTTTTCTGCCAACACTTCCTGCGTCATATTCTCGCTAAGCTTTCTAAAATATTGAAGGTTCTTTCCAAAACTCATGTTGATCTCCTTTAAAAACTCCGCGTTAGCGGCGCTGCAAGGATGCAGCGAATAGCAGTTTTGCCAAAGGCAAAATCTGGAATGATAAAAATTACAGGGATGTAATTTTTATCATATCTCCTTGTAATTATAGATTAACAAAGATGCTCTGTAAGTTCCACCAAGCTCCAGTTGCTTTTTGGAAAGATTGTGCAACTTCAGATTGCGAAGCATGATTAGAAGAATTGTGATATTTTACCACTCCACCATTTTTGTCATTGACATGTGGCTTATTTCTAAGCATTCGCCATAATTCTTGTCATTTCAAGGACAGCTTTTTTTTCTGAAGCATTGAGTTTAGTAAAATCACGGGCTAGCTGCTTAAGCATTGCTTCATCTTCGGCGGAATCAGGGGACGGCAATGTATTGTCGATAAAACATTCATAACTTACAGAAAAAATCTTGGAAAGCCCCCGAATTACATTCACAGGGAGTTCCTGTTCCATGCTTTCATATTTTATAAGTGCCTGCCTTGAAATACCAAGCTCCTGGGCAAGCTTTACCTGAGTATATCTATTTTTTTCGCGCAGTGCCTTTATTACCGATTCCATAATTATTTTTCCTCTGTTGATTTTGAAACATCTTCAATTAGATTTGTGACAACAGTATTTATTTGAGTCGCATCCTTTTCGGAAATAACAGTATGACCTATTTCTGCTTCCAGTTCTTTTCTGGCATTTCCAGCGATTCTTCCACCCCGCCTTGCAACAGACTGATTTTCTTCAAAGGTTTCTGGATTTTCTGCCTGTGAAATATTTTTTGCTGCTGTCTCCGCAAGCATATTGAGAATAATTTCCGTTGTCGTCATATTGTCGCGAAGATTCTGTTTTGTAAGTCCTTTGTGATTTTTATATGCGCGGGTAGTCATACCGGACCAGGCTTTTGTGATTTCATCGGTGAGAATGGCATACTCGACACCTTTTTTCACACCTTGCTGTTCCCATTCATCCGTAAGTTCTTTTCTTACCTGAATTGCCTGTAAACGCTGATTAATCCATTCGCGGGAATATCCTTTTTTTGCATAGGTTTCCAAAGCGCGATCTATTGTCTGTTCAGGATCTATAGTTTCTTCTATCCGTTCCCGACCAACCTGGGCAAGCCACATCTTGAGGGGTTCTGCTTTTTTGGAGGGGATAGACTGAATTATGCGCAATAATTGTTCTGTGTTTGCAACATCTGTTAGCCGCATTTTTCCATCAGCTGATTTCATTTTCAACTGGTTACAATTTGTAACCGGTTGAAAACCTTCATTCTTGAGACGAATTTTCAAAACTTTCCAATAATTTCTGGCAGCTTGATAATCAATGCTTTCCGTCAACACTCCCACAACATCAACTACAGAGAAATACCATTCCTCTTCTGCTTCATTCCAGGCAGTGCGAATAAAAGAGTTTTCAAATGATTTTGAGATTTGATCTTTCATAGGAAGTATTATAAAGCAAATTATTTTAAAGTCAATAATTATACACTAGTTTGTATAATTTTATAAACTTTATTATAATAAAGTTTGAATTCGGTATGACTGAGGTTGCTTGATATAATCTTATGGTAATTGGGGAAAATACAAAATTAAATTCGATGTTTCCAAAGTTTGTGCAACTTCAAGTTGCAGGGGGAGGGCGTTATAAATCCCCAAACCAAATATCGTCATAAGCCAGCGGCCTTGAAGTTGCTGTTGCCTGAGTTACAACAATTTTGTTTTGTTCAGGGAAAACTGTAACAGCTTGCCCGCCATAGCCCCGGCAACCATACCAGCCTTCTCCAAGCCACCACAAATATCCGTAGTTGGAATTCTGAGGAGATGGAGAAACCGCAGCTTCAATATATTCTTTTGAAATTATCTGTTTCCCCTTCCAGATTCCCTTCTGCAAAAATAACTGACCTATTTTAAGCATTTCTCTTGCAGTTAAGGCTGATACAGCTTCCTCTTCTTTGTCTAAAGCAGGACTGTAATAAACGCCATCCGGACTTTTTATCCATCGGTCATTGTAAATTTCCAGAGGGATAAAAAGTTTCTCATTTATATAATCAAAAGCGTCCCCGGTAACTTTTGAAAGAATTGCCGAAAGCAGGATTACATCAAATTCTTTGTAATTGTGAACCGCGCCTGGAGTTTCTGTAACTTTACAATCGGCAATATAATCAAGCCAGTTTCTGGAACGGCGCATGGCATCCATCATAGGACAATGATAATGAACACCGCCCTGCCAGAATATTCCGGAACTCATTGTCAGTAAATGTTTGATTGTTATCATCCGATGCCGCAAGTCTCGCCCTTCATCGAATTCCGTTAAGTATTTTGAAATTTTATCATCAACATTCAAAAGCCATTCATCCTGCGCAATCCCGATTCCAATAGAAAGAATGCTTTTTACAACTGATTTTATATTATGTCTGGATTCTGCAGTAAAACCATTAAAATAGCATTCCGCCTGAAGCTGGTCGTTTTGCCAGACAAGGACACTGTTTAATTGAGGATGATGAGATGATTTTACCACTTCCTTTATTTGAAGCTCTCTTTCATTCATAAATTACTCTTACTTTATTTTTAAATATTTTCCAATAATTGATGAAGAATTATTTTTCAATTCCAAAGGAGTTCCTTCTGCAATTACATAGCCTCTGTCTTTTCCGCCGGCAGGTCCCATTTCAATAATCCAGTCGCAGTTTGAAAGCATGCTTGTGTCATGTTCTGTAACAATAATTGTGTTTCCCATATCAACCAGTTCATTCAGTAAATGCAGTAGTTTTTCACAATCATAAAATGACAGCCCGGTTGAAGGTTCGTCCAAAATATACAAAACGCCCTTAGCCGATTTTCCTTTTGACAGTTCCTTTGCCAGCTTAATTCTCTGACTTTCACCACCAGAAATTGTAGGTGTCTTCTGCCCAAGCTTGATGTAGCCCATTCCGACTCTGATAAGCACATTTAAAATATTTGCGATAACTTCATCTTTATCCTTAAAAAAATCATAGGCTTCTGAGACTGACATTTCCAGACAATCTTTTATTGTTTTTCCATCCAGATGAACCTTCATTGTATCTGCAACAAAACCAAAGCCATCGCACTTATCGCATTTCAAATCAATAAAATTGCCAAAACCAATATGACGATGAATAACTCCATCCCCGTGACACATAGGACAACCGCCCTTGCTGTTCAAAGAAAAATAGCCTATGCCTAAACCTTTAGCTTTTGCCTCGTCACACTCGCTGAAGAGTTTTCGCATGCGGTCCATAATGCCGGTGTAGGTTGCAGGAC
>CADCLG010000061.1 GCA_902802305.1 uncultured Spirochaetaceae bacterium | reverse complement strand
TAAGTAATGTACCTGAAATCCAGGAAGCACTGAAAACAACAAACGGAGACTTTGTTGCTGCAACAAATATTTTGAAGCAGCATATCCGCGACCGTCAGGCAGCAGGTGAAAATATTTACTTTGTTGATCAGATGCTCAATCCAAAAAATCCTCAGGCACATCATGACACAACAGGAAAAGAAATTTGGGAACAGACAGAAGGCGACCTTGCAGCAGTTGTAAGTGCTGTAGGAACAGCAGGAACAATCCGCGGAATCAGTGATTATGTAAAAGCTCAGAACAGCGACGTAAAGATTGTTGCTGTTGAACCTGCGCTTGATGCAACAGCCCTCACAGGCATTCATAACTTTACAGAAGTTCCGGCAGAACGTGTGCCAATTTCTGTAAAAGAGAAAGCAGGTCTTTATGATGAGGTTCTGGTTGCAAGTGTTAAGCCTTCTTTTGAGGCGGCCCGCATTGTTGCGAAATCAGACGGTGTCTTAGTTGGAAATTCCAGCGGTGCCGCTCTCTGGGGAGCAACTGAACTTGCCCGCCGTCCGGAGTTTGAAGGAAAGAACATTGTTGTTATTTTCCCGGACACAGGCTTGCGCTATTTGAGTACAGATTTGTTCCGAGAATAAATGACACTACAACAAATAAAATACATTCTGGGTGTCGCTTCTTCGGGGTCTTTTAACAAGGCTTCGGAGAAGCTTTTTATCTCCCAGCCTTCACTTACGAGCTCTGTGCACGATGCTGAATATGAACTTGGCTTTCAGATTTTCAACAGATCAACACGGGGCGTTACAGTAACAGAGCGGGGAGAAAAATTTATAAAAGACGCCCAGGATTTATATTCAAAATACGAAGAACTTCTCAAAAAGCACTGCGGCGCCGAAAAAAAGAATTTTTCTGTTTCAACACTATATTACGCTTTTGCCCGCAGGGCCTTTGTAGAAATTGTAAAAAAATATTCCAGTCAGGGTTATGATTTTGCCTTCTGCGAAAAAAAAGCGTCTGATGTAATTTCTGATGTTGCGAACGAGAGCAGTACAATCGGCATTTTATATTTGAGTGATTCTAACCGCGATGATATTGCAAAAAGTCTTAAAGCAAACAAGCTTGAATTTCATCATCTGACTGAATGCAATGCTTTTGTTTATCTTCATAAAAAACATCCGCTTGCAAAAAAGGAAAGCCTTTCCCTGAAAGAGCTGCAGGAATATCGCTTTGTGACTTTTGACACAGACGATGTAAAATCTTTTTTTTCTGACCAGGTGATTTCTCAGTACGGACTTGATAAGGCAATTACAGTGGCAGACCGGGCAACAGAACTGAATCTTATAGAGCATCTGAACGGCTATACTTTTCTTTCGGGTATATACGAGGAAGACTCAAATACAGAAAATGCCGGCGGCGACTCTACGGTTTCAAATGACTCGGGAGAAAACTTTGTTTTAATTCCACTTCAAAATCTTGATGAAAATATCAGCCACTGTTTTGAACTCGGCTACATTACAAAATCCGGCCAGCGTATGAATGACATCAGCCTGACTTATATTGATGTAATTCGACGCATTCTTCACATTGCCGGTTTTACCTGCTAAATACCTATTGACTTACTAGGTAATTAAGTGTAATCTAAGGTGTGTAATAACCTAGCGAATTACTAGGTATTAATTCCCCTTTAAGGAGCACTCTTATGATTAACACAAAATATCTTTTTGAAGACCCGGAAGAACTGAATCCTTCTGCATTGCCGGACTATTCTACTCTGGACTTTGTTTCAAACGGTTCTCATATTTACGGCGAAATTATGTGGCCTTCGAGCGAGATTACCGGTTCTAAAAACCAGGGCCGTCCTTGTGTTATCATGCTCCACGGCTTTCCGGGAACTGCCCGCAATGATGATATTTCTCACGCCCTCTGCCGCAGCGGCTGTGTTGTTCTAGTTCCGCATCACCGTGGTGCCTGGGGAAGTCAGGGAAAGTATTTGATTTCAAACTGTATTGAAGATGCCTATAACCTTGCAGAGTACGCTCATTCAGAAAGCTTTACCGAAAAGTACAATGTAAATCCAAATCAGATTTTTCTGCTTGGCCACAGCATGGGAGCAAACTCTTCGCTTAATGCCGGAAAAAAACTGGACTGGATTGCGGGAATCATAATGCTTACTCCTTATGATCCGACCCGCTATCTCAACTGTGCCAAGGAAGTTTATCTTCGCTCTCTTCTGGAAGAAGGCCGTATTCTTCATTCAGACGGAATTGATGTTATTTATGATGACGTATTACGCCGCCGCGAAGAAATCAGCCACCCTAATGCCTTCGAAGATGTGAAAGATAAAAACATTCTTGTTTTTGCAGGTAAGTATGATTCAGTTTCTCCGATTGAAGAAATGATTCTGCCCCTGTGGAATAAGCTTGCGACCCATAAAACATCTGCCGTTCAGAAACTTGTGGAATATCCTACCGAGCACGGTTTGATTGGCCGCCGCATTTCCATGATTCGCGAGATTGCAGATTTTATAAACCGGGTGATTGCCTGATGCTTAATTCACGGCAACAAACTTTCTGATTCTGTGAGTTACACCTAACCTCTCGCAAAGCCGGGTACACTCCTCTTCATCTTCTTTGGAGATGGTTGTTTCAACCGTACTCATCACAACCTTAGGAACAAAGTTTTTTGCCTGCTCTGCAAAAGCCAGCATTGCAGGAAAAGCTTTTTCCTTAAATACCGGACGAACAGTTTTTTCGTATATTTCGGGATTACTTGAATTGAGGCTGATTGAAAGGGCATCAATTTTTCCGGCAAGCAGAGGAGCAACAGGCTTTTTGTTTATCAGGTCAGCAAGGCCGTTTGTGTTTATTCTGACCGGCAGAGAATAATTTGCCTTCAAAAAATCAGCTACTTTAAGAAGCACATCCAGAGCCTCTGTCGGCTCGCCATAACCGCAGAAAACAAACTCCTTGTAATTTTTGAAGCACTCAAGCTTTGCCTCTTCTTTTATGGCCGCAATCACTTCTTCTGCTGTAGGTTCATGCTCGAGCCAGAGAGTTTCTATGTTATCAAATTCCGCAGCAACAGTTTTCTGGCGGATGCAAAAGGTGCAGGCACAGGGGCAGCGGTTTGTCAGGTTTATATAAAGTCCGTTGTATTCGGGATAGATGATTGTCATTGATTTTTTCATAAGAGCGATTATTCTACAAGATTTAAGACATGTCAATTATTTGAAAAAACTATAGCAGTTATACAAAAAGTATATTAGTCAAACATAAGCAAAAACTGATATAAATTTTTGAATATGAATTATGAAAAATGCTAATAATGCTCGTCTGAATGATATGACAAAGGGCTCTGTCTTGCCTCAAATTGTATTGTTTGCAATCCCTCTTTTTATAGGAAATCTTTTTCAGCAGTTATATAATACAGCAGACTGTTTTGTAGTGGGTCATTTTCTTGGAAAAAACGCTCTGGCCGCAATTGGTTCTACGAGTCATATTATAATGACTGTAACCAGTTTTTTTAATGGATTTTCAACTGGTGCACAAATAGTAATTTCACAGACCTTCGGTTCAAAAAATATCAGGTTATTAAGAAAGTCCATTCATACAGCTTTAGCAAGCTCTG
>CADCLG010000060.1 GCA_902802305.1 uncultured Spirochaetaceae bacterium | reverse complement strand
AAGATGAGCCGAATGCTTTATTCCTTCTTCTGCCTGCTCCAGCGGAAACTCGCTCCATTCAACAAGCTTTCTCATTTCCATGTATTCCTGGGGCGTAATATAATCTGTAATTTCGTAATCCATTTTCAAAACTCCTGTTCCTGAGCCTGAGCTTCTTCCTTATCTTCATCCTTATTTTTCTTATTCAAAACAGGACGAGCGCAATGAACATTAAAAAATTCAATCAGCGGTCCCATAAAGAAGGCTGTGATGATTGTGCCGGCTCCGGCTATTGTTATGATTGCCCGAACCGCTCCACCAGAAAGCAGAAAAAGTCCAACGCCAAGAATTACGCAAACAAGGTCTGTGATAATGCGCACATACTGAAACTTTCCCTTGTGCCAGGTATTTACAATAATCAAGGCAACTGCATCGTAAGTCGAAACTCCAAGGTCGGCGGTCATATAAAAAGCAGAACCAAAACAGATGATTACAACGCCTACAACAAGGCAGGCAATTCTTACAGGCAGCGACGGGTCCACAATAATGGTCTGCAAAAACTCATAAGTAAACTGAGTGATGTAGCCCAGCAAAAAGAGATTTATAAAAGTTGCAATGCCTATATAGTGGCGGTCAAAAATCAGCATGAAAATAAAAAGGACCGCGTTTGCAATTACGTAAAGAGTTCCAAACTTAATAGGCACAAGCGCGTCCAGTCCGGCCATAAAAGACTGAAAAGGATCAACCCCAAGGGCCGCAATTTTAAAAATCCCAACACTGATGGCGCAGATAATTACACCAAACAAAGACATCAAAATTCGTCTGACAAGATTCTTTTTTTCCATGCTGATATTTTACTATTATTTACCCTTTCACCTCAACCACGCGGATTGCAAAAGTATCATCGGCAATGCAGATTTCGCCAAGAGCAACAAGTTTTCCGGCACGAAGGATTTGTGTCATTTCGCCGGCCCGCTGTTTTAAGATGATGTAAGAGCCCTGATGCAGGGCTGCAATTTCCTGTTTGTTCAGGTAGCTGCTTCCAAGCTGGACAGAAAGATAGTCGGTCTCGTCATAAACAATTTCGCCAAGCTGGGTTGTTTCTGCAATTTCAATGCCAAAGTTTTCGTCGATGGCAACTGTTTTTCCTGTGTGAATAACACGGTTTTCAAAAACAACGTTGAGACCTTCAGTTTCTTTTTTGTCCAGAATCAAAATTGTGCCTGGCTCAAGAGAAACATTTTCCGGGCGGAAGCGGCCAAACTCAATAAAGACATTGTCGGGCTCTTCGCGCTTTTTGATGTTAGAAAGATTCTGAAACTTTATGCGGGAAGTACCTGCGCCGTTTTCACCACCAGTCCCGTTACCAGAGCCGGCACCATCGCTAAAATATCCCTTCATCAAAAGGTTTTCAAGCAAGACATCACTGAACTGAATATTGATGTAGCCTTCCGCCTTGCCAAGCTTTCCTTTAAGAGTCAAAAGCAGAAGCATGCGGTTTTCTTCCTGGCGGGAATTGTTTGCAGTTGCAGCAAGCCTTGCCCTTTCCAACGGGCATTGTTTGTCAAGACTAACAGCGCCACCTGTCTGCTGCTCCACATTTTTGTAAATCACTTCAACAATCAGCCTTAAAAAATAATCGCGGAAAACAGTCAGGTCAAAATCTGTAATCTGATCATGAGTGGCAGTATCCTGTTTCATCAAAGTCTTTGCAAGCTGAGGATCAACCTCAACTGTAAAGCCGCCGGTCTGCACATTTGTATAATCAAAATCATAAAAGAAACACTTCTGTGGAATAGAAGCAAGAAACTCCCTGTTGGTAAGCTGATCAACCGACTCCCGCCAGAACTCACAGCGCTCATTCAAAATGGAAGTACATTCCCTGTTGAGCACCTGGCAAATATCCTCACCCAGCATCCAAAGCTCACGCAGCATATATTTAGGGTAGCGGTCCGGCTGACGAAAATCATAATCCTTAATAGTCTTTCCGCTCACATCCTGACTAAAAGGAATCTCTCCCTTCATCAGCGAATCCACTTCAATTCCAAAAAACTCGGCCAGTTTTGGCAGCACCGTAACATCAGGACAGCCTTCACCGCGTTCCCATTTAGAAACCGCCTTGTCGCTCACATTACATTTTTCGGCCAGCTCTTTTTGAGTAAGCCCTTTTCGTGTGCGCAGGTCGTAGATTAAAATTCCTGTTTTTTCTGCGTTCATAAAAAATCTCCTTTAGGAGGGGAAAGCCTTCCCCTCGCTTCAGCCCGCTTTGCGGTCTTTCGCTACCCCTTCGCCTAGGGAGCTTCGCCCCCTAAAACCCCGGGCTATAACACCGGCCAGTGCTTTGTGATTTTATCTTAGCACAGTGGTGCAGCTTTGTAACCCGACGGGTAGTTTATTGGAGTAGAATTTTGAGTAGAGTTTTATTTGACTCACTGATTTTATGGACTTTTCTTCTCCAGTTACGGACTAAATTCTTAATTTTGCTTGTTTAGTCCGTAAAAATCACGGAATTTTTCAAAAAATCTTTCCCAATTCTTGACTACTTACGGATTAAATAAATAGATTTTGCTATTTAGTCCGTAACTTTTCCTTGATATCCCGGCAATTTTTTTACAAATCACAAACATTTACGGACTAAATAATTAAATTTTGCAATTTTGTCCGTAATTTTTCCTTGATTCTCCGAAAATTCTTTTACAAATTACAAACAATTACGGATTTAATAGCTGGATTTTGCAATTTAGTCCGTAACTTTTCCTTGATTCTCCGGCAATTTTTTTACAAATCACAAACAATTACGGATTTAACAAGTAAATTCTGCAATTCAGTCCGTAAGACAGAGGAAAAAATCAGATTTAGCCTTTTTCTAATTGCTCATTGCTACGGACTAAATATGCAATTTCGCTCTTTTAGTCCGTAGCTTACAGGCTTGTATAACTTTCCAGCTGCCCGCACAACATATTGTAAAAACCAAAGCGTGAATAAAAATCCTTCAACTCTTCGTCATACAGAACAGAAATCATATAAATACCGGCTTCCTTCAGATGCTCAATCATTTTATTCATAAGCTCCGTTCCCAGCCCCTTGCCTTGAAAAACTGGATGCACCATCAAATCCTGAATGTAAGCATCGGTAACATCATTGGAAACACAGTCAACAAAACCAACAAGCTTCTGTCCCAGGTCTTCGCTTTCATACACTGCAATATGATAAAAGGACCGTAGCATTGGATTCGACAATTCCTTTTCCATCCTGTTCCAGCCAACTGTCTGTCGCAAATCGCAAAGTTCTTTTACATCAACTTTTTCATTGTATTTAAAAATCATTTCAACCTCTTCAAAAACCGCTTCTGTTCCTTTTCTGAAACATAACCAAGGTGTTCATAAAAGCCATGGGCGTCAATTCTATTTATACCGGAGTTAAGGCGCATAAGATGGATTCCATTTTCCTGTGCCCAATTTTCGGCTGCAAGTAAAAGTGCCTTCCCCAAGCCCTGTTTTTGAAAATCCTTTTTTACCGCAAGCCCCAGAATATTTGCCATGCTTTCAAAATACAAAACTTCGTAGCGTTCAACGTGAATAAAGCCCGCAAGCTGAGTGCCCCTTCCGTGTAAAAGCCCCTGATTCTGTAAAGTTTCAACCTCAGCAACAAAAACAGCTTCACGCTTCGAATCCAGTTTTTCTATTTTACTCTTCACCAAAGCAGGGGCACATTCATAGCCCATTTCTTCACTACAAATTTTACAAAGTTCGCCGGCGTCCTTAAGTTCTATCTTTCTTATTATAAAATCAGACATTTTCTTCACTTCAAACTAAATCTTACATTTAATGAAAACTTTATGCTATACTAAATCAAGGACTAAAAAATGAAGAACCCTTGCGATTTAATTCCAATCTCTGATGAAAAAAAGATTCGTGTAATTATTGATACAGATGCGGCCTGTGAAGCAGATGACCCTT
>CADCLG010000059.1 GCA_902802305.1 uncultured Spirochaetaceae bacterium | reverse complement strand
ATTAAGTACGAAACAGATAATCTGCTTCTGAGTAATTCAAATGTAATTTCAAACGAGGCATATTTCGACAGCCAGTTAGGAAGTTTTGTAATGGAGTACTATATTGGAATAATTTTTCTTTCAAGTATTATCTAATTTAAACTTCAATAAATTCGTAAGCCGTAAGTTTTTGGCCTGCGGGATAAAGCATTTTAGATCAATTTTGCAATCTTTTTTCAATTTTTTACACAAACTTAACAATTCTTTAATTGCAATTTTACTCAAATCATTTATAACTAAGATATGGTTTATATTCTTGAAGACGATGACAACATCCGTAAGCTCATCAATTATTCACTAAAAAGTCAGGGATTTGAAGTTCAGGATTTTGCGCTGCCTTCTGCATTTTGGACGGCTCTTCAAACTAAAAATCCGGATCTCCTTTTGCTGGACATAATGCTTCCTGAAGAAGACGGTATTTCCATTCTAAAAAAGCTTCGTTCAAATCCGAAAACTTCTACAATTCCCGTAATCATGCTTACCGCAAAAGATTCAGAATACGATGTTGTTACAGGCCTTGATTCTGGTGCTGACGATTATGTTACAAAACCTTTTGGAATGATGGCTCTTGTTTCCCGCATAAAAGCAGTTCTTCGCCGCTACGAAAAATCAGATTCCCATAAAGAACTTCTTGAGGCTGGCGGAATTAAAATTGATGAAAATCAGCATACAGTTTTTGCAGGCAACCAGCAGCTTTTTCTTACAGTCAAGGAATTCGACCTGCTTGTCCTGCTTATAAAGAATCGCGGAAATGTGCTTACCCGTGAACAGCTTCTTGAATCTGTATGGGGCCTTTCTTCCGAGATAGAAAGCCGCACCGTAGATGTTCACATTCGTACTCTTCGTGCAAAACTTGGTGAGTATGAAAAAAATATCGAAACAATCCGCGGAGTTGGATATAAGTTTAATTAGGAATGCAGAAAGAGGAATTAAGAATTGGGCGTGCCGGCAACAAATTGCCGTCGTGCGTTCCGCAATTCCGCTGTCGCTCCAATGCCTTCGGCATCGCTTCGCGTTGCTCCATGCACTCACGCATTAACATAAAGGAGATTGCTCAACATGAAACCAAAATCACTGACCTTTAGAATCTTCATCAACACTTTTTTTGTTGGAACTCTTATTTATTTTATCTGTGCGTTTTTATTCATTTCAAATATGTACGGATATTTTGAAAAGCAGATTTTTTCAGAACTTAAAACCGAAAGTTTATTTTTGGAAAATTCAGTCTTAAATCAACAACTGGACCATCTTTCCGAATTACAAACAGAAAATCGTATAACACTTATCCACTCTGACGGAACCGTTTATTTTGACAATAAAGTTGATGCTGCCAAACTTGAAAATCATGGAGCAAGACAGGAATTCCTTGAGGCAAAAAACAACGGCTCAATTCAAATTTCCCGTTTCTCTTCCACAATGACAGAAAAAACTCTTTACTTTGCACGGCTTCTTCCAAATGGGGATGTCCTTAGAATCAGTTGCAATCAGCATTCTGTGTGGGTTCTTGTTTTAGGAATGAGTCAGATTTTGTTGATTATGCTGGTTATCGCAGTAATCATTTCAGGTTTGTCGGCTAACTGGATTAGTAAAAAAGTTGTTGAACCATTAAACACAATTGACTTTGAAAATCCGGAAGTTTCAGAAGTTTATGAAGAATTAAAACCATTTACCAAACGCATCATAGAAGAAAATTACGAAAAAGCGCAGAGGGAAGAACTTCGTCAGCAGTTTACGGCAAATGTAAGTCACGAATTAAAAACCCCTCTTACAAGCATTTCAGGCTTTGCAGAAATCTTAAAAGCTGGTGGAATAGATGAAGCCACAACAAAAGATTTTGCCTCATCAATTTATGATGAAAGCCAGCGGATGATAAATCTTGTAAACGACATTATCAGATTAAGCAAACTCGATGAAAAATCCATCAGTCTTGAAAAAGAAGCCTTGAGCCTGAGAGAAATGTGCCGCGAAGCAATTGAAGCTGTTTCTGTTAATGCCAGAGCAAAAAATGTATCTATAAATCTTACCGGAGACTCCGGCTTAATCAACGGTGTACAGCCTGTTATTTATGAAATGGTTTTTAATCTGATAGACAATGCCGTAAAATACAATGTTCCGGATGGAAAAGTAGAAATCAACATAAAAAACTTTATGGAATCAAACCGGGTATTTTTTACAGTCCAAGATACAGGAATCGGAATCCCAGCCGCAGAAAAAGACCGAATTTTTGAACGCTTTTACAGAATAGACAAAAGCCGCTCAAAACAAAACGGCGGAACTGGGCTTGGCCTTTCAATTGTAAAGCACGCCGCAAAATATCACGATGCCAGCATTCTTGTAAACAGCGAAGTTGGAAAAGGCAGCACTTTTACGGTAATTTTTCCAATGTAAATTTTACATAAACTTAACAAAAATAATATTCTAAAACTTCACTTCCTCTGTCATATTAACAATATGATTTGGAATGTAATATCTCAGATTGCGGGTTTTATTGGTGCTCTTTGTCTCCTTCTTTTTGGAATGAATATGCTTAGCAACGGTATTCAAAAGGGGGCCGGAAGCGGGCTGCAGAAGTTGCTTGGAAAAATCACTGGGAACCGTTTTTATGCGGTGCTTACTGGAATCGGGGTTACTGCCATTATCCAGAGTTCAGGAGCTACGACTGTTATGGTGGTTTCCTTTGTAAATGCTGAGATTCTGACTCTGGAGCAGGCAATCGGCGTAATTTTTGGTGCAAACATTGGCACTACAGTCACTGCCTGGATTGTATCTTTTTTTGGATTTAGTTTTTCCATAGCGGCTATGGCAATTCCTCTTTTTGGATTGGGCTACATCATTAAATATTTTAAGAAATTCCGAATTCACAATTTTGCAGAATGTTTTATGGGATTTGCTCTTTTGTTTATGGGGCTAGGACTTCTTAAAGAAAGCCTGGAACTTGGACCTGCCGCTGCAAGACTTTTTACAGCAATAAACAGCTGGGGAATTGGAGGAATCTTTTTAGGCGTGCTGATTGGTGCCATTATAACAGCTCTGATTCATTCAAGTTCCGCCATGACTGCAATCGTTCTGACTATGGCTGCCAATGGAAGTTTAAGCTGGGAACTTAGCGCAGCAATCGTTCTTGGAAGTAACATTGGTTCAACGGTAGATGCGGTAATGTCCAGTTTTGGTGCCAGCGTAAATGCCCGCCGTACAGCCCTTGTTCATGTGGCATTCAATGTTACGGGAACAGTCCTTGCCCTGCTAATTTTTAAACCTTTTCTTCAACTTATAGATTTTATTGTCCCACTTAAACCTTCTGAAAATATTACAACTCACATTGCAATGCTTCATACAGTTTTTAATATCTGTGCGACTTTGTTGTTTATCCCTTTTGTTAATCAGATTGCAATAATTGCCCGTAAAGTCATTAAAGAAACTTCAGAAGAAAAAGACGAACATTACCATCTTCCTGCAATTCTTCCTCATTCAAGAATCAGTGCAGATTTATATTCCTACCAGATTCAGACTGAAATTACAAAAATGAGCGCAAAAGTTATGGAAATGTTTGATTCTGTGTGCAACAGTTTTGTAAATCCACAAAAAGCAGATGAAGAAAACGACCATGTAAAATATCTTGAAAACTACATTGATGAAATGAACGCCGCCATCACCGAATTTTTGCAGAAATGTTCGCGTCTTCCAAATGCAAATCATAACGATCGCCAGCATTTTTCTTCCCTTCTGCATGTAACTGATAATCTTGAGAATCTCAGCGATGAAACCTGTTCTTTGATGCACACAGTCCGAAAATATGTAACTGACACGGAATACCAAACGGATTCAAAACGCAGTCACGAAATCATGGATTATGTTGAAAGTGTCCGCATTTTCTTTGAACAGACTTGTGTCTACTTCACAATCGGTTCCTCAGCCGAAGAACGACTTTCCGGTGAAGCCATTGAACAAAAGATTGACAGAACTAAAAAAGAGCTCAAAAAGGCCAGCCGTAAACGTCTTGAATCTGGTGCCGATGTAAAAGAAGAACTTAATTACATGGATATGGTTCGCAAAATTGAACGAGCCGGCGATTGTGTTTATTCGATTTTGCAGTGTTTGTAAAATAT
>CADCLG010000058.1 GCA_902802305.1 uncultured Spirochaetaceae bacterium | reverse complement strand
CTCGGCTGCATTTTTTGAAACAACCTTTGCCTTTATATCCCAGGAATGTGTTATCTTGTCGCGAACAAACTCGTATGCATTTTTAATGTAGCCAATCTGCGAATCTGATTTTTCACGAAGTTCTTTGATTTTTGCCTCAATCAGCGGATGAGAAAAATTTATGCTTGGAGTTTCTTTGAGATATTCATTTAGATCTTCATTCATTTCAAAAAACTCCTTGGCCCTCTGGCACACCTCAACCATCACTACGTCTGAAGGTAAATGCTTACTGTCAATTTCCGCGGTTGTGACTGGTCCGGTAAAAATCTTTCTGGCTTTTGCGAACACTCTGTCTGCCGGAAAGAAGATATCCTTTTGGGAAGCCATAATTAAAAGAGGAGCCTTGAACGCGGCAAGTTCTTTCTTTGAATATTCTTTTGGAGGCTTCATTTCCATTTTATAGGAAGACATCATCAAATCAAAAAACTCGCGCCAGGTCTCGTCACCCTTTCCGCCCATAGTTTCGATTACGGCATCAAGAGTTTTTTCTGACGGGCCGGAATAATACTTTATGAATGGCAGGACCATCTTTCCCAGCATTGGAAGAATTGGCCCATGAGCTATTCCAGACGGCACAAGCAGTAAGGCGGAACTAACTCTTTGAGGATAATATTTTGCAAAAGACAGGAACATCGCAGAGCTATAAGACGACACAACAAAAGAGATTTTTTCTTCGCCATAATGATTCAGAACCTCATTAATCCAAAGCCCGTATTGATCTTTCCTGCTGCTGATATTTCTGTAAGGCTCGCTCTTCCCCGGCATTCCGATAACATCCGGCGCAAGAATGCAGAAGTCTTTGAGCAGCGGTAAAAAGAGTTTGAGATTAAGAGTTGTGATTCCGTTACCGCCGTGGATTGTACAGATTCTCGGTTTATCTTTATCACCGACAAGAAGGCAGTGAGTTTGGCCAAAGGAAGTTTCGAAATAATCTTCTGAATAAGGGACGCCAAGTGCAGCTAGAGTTTTATCATAAAAGGCATGCATCTTGTTCAGGCTGTCCTGATTTTTGTAAACGAACTTTCCTTTCTTAATTTTTGTGCTCATATTAAAGTCCTTATTTCTTCGGAAAGCTAGTTAGTTTTTTCAAACGCAAGCCGAGGATAATTATCCTCTTCAACATAGATTGTCCCGCAGTGATTAAAGCCAAGCTTCTTCAAAAGATTCTGCATAACAATATTGTCACCATGAGTATCTATACGAAGGTTACCACATTTGGAAAAGGCCCAGTCAATACAGAAAGCTCCAATTCCTTTTTCCGAGCCATCTCCTGCTAAACGATGAAGGACCCCATAATCATCACTGCCAGCCCATTTACCTTCGGAAATATTTTTGTAAGTCGGTTCAATATTCTTTCCCTGTGTGAAATAAAAAACTCCAACAACATTTCCAGCTTCATTTAGGCAGACATAACTCTTACCCTCTTTTATATCATTGTGAATCAGTTCCTCTGGCGGCCAGTTTGTAGGACCCCACTGATTTGGATTCCCATGAGCCTTCATGTATTCACGCGCAAAAGCATAAATCTCCATAATCCGTTTAAAATCATGTTCTGTTGATTTTCTGATTTCCATTTTTAAAGCCTCGTTTTTATTATAGCAGAAAAGTACATACAAAACACTGTATTATCTCTTGTTTCGTGATAAAATGATTTAAGAATTTTGATTCCAAATTTTACTATCCTCATGGAAAAGCCGCGATTAGAGAAAACATAATGAACTGGACAATTAAAACTTTTGACGAACTTACAAACAAAGAAATCTACGAAATCCTCAGAACGAGGGCGGAAGTTTTTGTGAAAGAACAGAAAATCAGCTATATCGATCCTGATGGAGTTGACTATAAAAGATGGCACGTTTTTGCAATGGAAGACGACCGAGTCTACGCTTACCTGAGAGCTTTTTTGGACAGTGATGATACTGTAAAAATCGGCCGCGTTCTTACTCTGGTTCATGGAAAAGGCACAGGAACTCAGCTTATAAAATATGCTATCAGTGAACTAAAGGCTAAGACCGGTTGCAAGAAAATCATCATGGACGCCCAGAGCCACGCAATTTCATTCTACCAGAGACTGGGCTTTACAATCACATCAGAAGAATATCTTGAAGAAGGCATTCCGCATGTTGATATGGAACTAAATCTTTAGCTAACGACAGACAATCTGAAGAATGCCTTCTGGCACCAGGTAATAACAGCTTCATAAGTTTTTTCAAAATCATAATCATCTGGCAGTTCCGGAATACAAAGCATTTCGCGGTCCTCTACAGACACGGCCACCTTCAAGTCAGATCTTTTCAAAAGAAAATTTCCACTTTCTAAATAATGAAGATTCTGAATTACAAAGTACAACTGCTTGCAGCTTGCGCGAAGCTTGTCACAGCTTTTTTCTTCACCAGCATGAATGTAGCGGTGACAGATTTCGTGATAAAAATTCCCAAGACTGATTTTTACATAATTCACTTCATCCTGTCTTGTCTCCGGAGGAAGAAGACTTTCAAGTTTGCCGAATAAATCTTTTGTCGTATATTTCAGCTGCAAAGTTTCCAGAGAATTCCAATTTGCTAAATCTTCCTTACCACAAATAAAACCGCATGATTTTTCGTACCAGCCGATTTCTTTGAGGATGCCACGGTAAGTTTTCATATCATCAACCGAAAATCCATCAATAACAATCATCACATCAATATCGCTGTTTTCAGTCGCTTCACCACGAAGCCAGCTTCCCTGCAGGCCCGCATACACAAGCCTGCCACCAAAAGATTCCTTGCATCGTGAAATCAGTTTTTCCAGGTAGTTATCAATATTAAAGCTTACCATTATTCTCCCCAAAATCACTTTTTTTCATAGTACAAAATCTTTGAATTGTTTGCTATACTAAAATTCATGACAATTTAATACAGTGAGAATTATTACAAAATAAAGGAGGCACCCTGATGATCATAGATACTTTTGCAGACGAACGTGACTTTAAACTTTTAGAGCAGGACAAATACACCTTCTTTGTTTTACGGCGGATACTTGGTCTTCCCTGCGAACTTATTTTGAGCGATCACCAGAGGATTATCATTTGCCTTAGCTCTCATCCTTTTCCTGTGTGGATCTGGACCGCAGATGACGCAAGCGCAGACGAAATGCAAAAAGCATACGAACTTGTAAAAGAAAAAGGCTATCTGAACGGCAGCTGTACCTTTAACATGAAATACGAGCTTGCACAATTCTTCATAAAAAAATCAACAGAAGAAAGTTCGACAACTCAGGACATTGCAAAACTTTCAATCAAAAAAAATATGTTTGCCTATGACAACCCAAAACCACTTCTGCCGGCTTCAAGCACAAGCATAGACGGTAAACTCTGGCAGTGTCAGACAGCTGACCTTGATGAACTTTTTGAAATGACCTGCGACTTTCACAAAGAAACCAATGTCGCTATGTCGGACAAGGAGCAGACACGCGCAAAGATTGAACAGGGAATTAAAGACGGCCTTTACTATTTTTGGCAAAACTCAGAGGGAAAAAATACAGGCTGCTGTATCTATCGTCCAAACGGACAGCTTGCTTCACTTGGAGCAGTCTACACCCGCCCGGAATATCGCCGCCATCATTATGCAGAAAATCTTGTTTACCAGGTGACAAAAATTGCCAAGGACAAAGGCTATATTCCAATGCTTTACACCGATGCAGATTACATTGCTTCAAATGCCTGCTACGAAAAAATCGGCTACATTTTGCGTGGAAAGCTTTGCACAATCGGGCAGTAATAAAATATTAGAAATATCATTTCCTGAGTATGAATACGAATTCATTCAGAATTTTTTCGCTTTCAAGAATATCCCAAGCATCAGCATATAGCACACAGTCTTAGGCAGCATGAGCATTCCAAGCAGAGGAAGAAGAGATGCAAAAACTGCTACAGGGATGTAAAAAAGAAAGGACAGACTAACATACAACCACATTCTTTTGAAAAGTGGATTTTCCCTGCGAGTCTTGAAGTAGATAATCACAATCAAAAGTCCAATTGCAATGAATGGGATATTTCTGAGACAGCCCCAAAGAACGGAGCCCTCGCCTGTGAGCCAGTGATTTCCCGGTAATAGACAGATAAAAATTCGGCAGGCAGTCAGCAGCCAGAGACAAATGGCCAGTGATTTTTTCTTGCCTTCTTCCCAATTAAAAAGCTTTGTATGCAGGAAGAAAATCAGCATATAAAAGAAGGTCATTGTGATTGATGTTACAAGTTTGCCAAATCCCAACCAGGCTGTAAAATCACTTTCGATAAAATAGTTGAGAACC
>CADCLG010000057.1 GCA_902802305.1 uncultured Spirochaetaceae bacterium | reverse complement strand
TCTGCTTTTAAAATTTGATCTTTTACATTAATAAAATTTATTGCTTGTTGTTTTGCAATCTGGTGAATTATTTCTTCTTCGTGAATGATTGATGTCTCTGCTGTTCCGCGGTTTATTGAAATACAATTGCTTTCTTTAATCATACTATTCTCCTATCTCTTGTAGTGTGTTTCGCCTCAAAAGATATGATTTATTATACTGAACAAAAACAAAAAAATCTGCTACTGTAATGCCATGGATCTTGCAGAAAAAATTTATGCTGCGGTGCGTCTCATTCCACGCGGGAAGGTTGCAACTTATTCCCAAATTGCAGCCCTTGTCGGAAACTGTAATCTTCGTCGCTATGTTGGAAATGCCTTACACAAAAATCCCAATAATGCAGTTACTCCCTGCCACCGTGTTGTAAATGCAAAAGGTTTTTGTTCTGGAAGTTTTGCTTTTGGTGGACCTGATGTTCAGCAAAAAAAACTTGAAGCAGAAGGAGTTATGTTTGTTGACGGACACGTTGATATGTCTTGTTTTGCAATTACCCCAGATGATTTTGAAATGATGAAGGCTGACTTAATTTAAGTGTAATCGTATAAGAAAAATGTTTGATTAAGATTTACAAGGTGAATGTATTTCACTAAAGTCAAAGTTTTTTTCTCATAATACAAGTTTTACCCTGCTGCTCAACAATTTCAAAGCCGGCTTTTTCATACATGTGCATTGGTCCTGTAAATGCCATGCCCATATAGCCACCGTCTTTTACAGGATAGGCTTCGACATACTTATAACCTTCTGCTTTTGCATCTTCGCAGACACGTTGCAAGAGCATAGAAGCAATTCCTTTTCCACGATAGTCGGGAGCAATTTCAAAACAGACAATGGCTTTTACTTGGCAAGGGCCACTGCAGTTTGTGGGCGCCTGGTCTTCCGGTGGAGTGTGAAGATCAAACTCTCCGGTACGGTAATAATTTAATCTGTCGTTTGCATTACACCAACCAACCGACAGGTCTTTATCAAACACAAGGTATCCTTGAATTTCTCCAGCTGCAACCATGCTCTCGGCAGATTCACGTAAGGCTCTTTTCCAGCTTTCAAAATTGTTACCATATTCTTCTGTCTTTTGATAGAGTTCAACCTTCATTCTTTCTTTGCTCAAATTAAAAGCGTTGCAATAACATGGGGCGAAAGGCGAGCCATCGGAAAATGCTCTGTTATCAAAAAAATCAAAATAGTCTTTTGCAAGATCAGGCGTTAGTCTTTTTATTTCGAATGTGTTCATAATTTTATTATATGGGGTAGGAAGAGATTTGTAAATCAAAACACGCCCTACATTTTTTCGAAAACCCGTGATATAATTATACTATCAAACAAAAGTGAGGCAACCTATGGAAGTTCCAGAAATTCTTAAAACTCTTCGCGAAAAAAATAATCTTACTCAGGAAGAAATGGCAAAGCGCGTAAACATTACAAGACAAGCAGTGAGCCGATGGGAAACTGGAGAAACTCAACCCAACCCCCAGATGCTAAAAGTTCTTTCTCGAGAGTTTAATGTTTCTATAAATACATTGCTTGGTTCTCCGCGACAGCTTTTCTGTCAGTGCTGTGGAATGCCGCTTACAGAAGATTCAATGATTAGTCGTGAGCCAGACAAAACTTTTAACGAAGACTACTGCAAGTGGTGCTACACAGACGGCAAGTTTATTTACAAAGAAAAAGAGTCGCTCATTGATTTTCTTTTACAGCACATGCCTAATCCGCAGAATCAAAGTGATGATGAACGCAGAAAGATTTATGATTCCATGCTTTCACAACTTAAACATTGGAAGGCATAAAAAAGCAACAAGCTGTTTCTTTTTTTTCTGTATTCCTCGTGATATACTTATGTCGTTAGGAGGACACAATGCCAAGACCACACACAAAAGATGATTTGCTTAAAGCCGCACAGGAAAATTACGAAGCTCTTATAAGTCTTATTGACGGACTTACCGAAAAAGAACTCAACACGCCATTTGATTTTTCTGACCAGCCCAGCAAAAAAGAAGCACACTGGAGCCGCGACAAAAATGTTCGCGATGTACTCATTCACCTCTACGAATGGCATCAACTTTTACTGAACTTCCCAAAGAACAATAAAGGTGTAAGCGACAAGAAAGAAGCAATTGCCTTTTTACCAAGTGAATACTCGTGGAAAACCTATGGCGCAATGAACATCATGTTTTGGAAACGACATCAGAACACAAGCCTTAAAGCTGCAAAAGAAATGTTCAAAAAAAGCCACGGCGCTGTTATGAAGTTAATTCAAAGCTACACTAACAAAGAACTTTTCACAAAAGCCTATTTTCCGTGGACAGGAAATGCTGCTCTCGGAGACTACTGTGTAAGCGTCACCTCAAGCCATTACGACTGGGCTATTAAAAAGATTAAGGCACACAAAAAGAATTGCACAGAATAAAAAAAGATTTTTGGAAACTAGTTAAACTCTTTTTTTAAAATTGAAAAATACATTCTGTCTTCATATTTTCCGTTTCGAAAAAAGTATTCACGGAGAGTGCCTTCAGGAGTAAAGCCACACTTTTCAATTACTTTTTTTGACGGAAGATTTGAAGGTCTTACGCAAATTTGAACTTTATTGAAATTGATTTTTTCAAAGCCATATCTAATAACAGCCTTTGTTGCTTCTGTAGCATAACCCTTTCCTTGAAAAGATTTTCCAACACAATACTCAATTTCCCCAAAATGATTTTTCGCATCAACAAGAAAATATGCAATCTGACCAATACATTCGCTAGAAGCCTTTTCAAAAATTCCCCAACGAAAATGAAGACCATCCTCATAAGAAGAAATATATTTTTCCAAAAGAGCCATCATTTCTTCATGTGTTTTATAGGAAGGCTCTCCATACATATTCTGAACTTCATCATCACAAGCCCAGTTATACCTCGCCGAGTCAGCATCTTCAAAAGTAAATGCTCTCAACAGCAAACGCTCAGTTTCAATCGGCTGACTTCCACATGCAATCAAATCTTCGCTCTTCATTTCTGATTTATCTTTTACTAACGACATATCTTCCTCTTACTTTACAAAATCCATTTTCTTATCTGGCTGTGTTTCTGTTTCTACCCACAAAGGTCTGAAGCCACAGTCGAAAGTCTCATTCCTCAAAAGAGTTACAAGAGTTTTTGCAACTCCCCTTCCCCGATATTCAGGTAGCACATCAATTCCAATCTGCCATAATTCTGGAGTGTCTGCAGAGCAACCGGCCATGCCCATAATTTTGTCGCCATCCATGGCAACAAGGCAAAGCACATCAGGACGCTCTGGTTTAAACTTGTCGCAAATTGCGTTCGGAAAATTTTCATTTCCATAAAAAGGAGAAATATCCTTTTGCTCAAGCCATTTGATATTAAAATTAGTTTTGATTTCAATCAGTTCTGGACTCGGCATAAACATGTGATGGGTCGGTGCCATTTTATAGCCGTGCTTTCTCAGTTCACATTCGAGCTCATAATAATTGTGCTGTTCAAAAAGACAGATTCCCTGCTTGCCTTTGACCCATTCATTAAGCCAGGGGTGGATTGATTCATCAGCAGAAATTACAGTGCTCTTTCCAAAGGTTGCCATCTGCAAAAAGAAAGGCTTATCAGAAAACTTTCTGCGCTTTTCATGCAGGCGAGCCACAGTTATAAGGTTTTCAGTTTTATCAAAATCAGCTGGCGAGCAATTAAACTCAAGTGCAATCTGGTTTTTAATTTTTTCTTCTATATCTTTTCTGCTTAGATTCATTTTATTCTCTCTGCTGTCTTATAATTATTTTAAAGGTTGTCTGTAAATGGTTCAATATATTTTTGAATAAAATCCAAAACAGAGCGCATGCTTACTGCCATTATGATGAAATAAAATCTTCAGAAAATGGCAGATTTATTTTCTAAGTTTTTTTACTATATTAGCCAGTGATAAAAAATTGCTGGCTTTTACCAGTGCCAGACCTTGTCCTTCATCACCAAGTACCACCAGCTGCTCGCCGGTGGAAATCTCAAAAATCTTTCTGGCTTTTGCGGGGATTACAATCTGGCCTTTATCACCAACAGTGACAAGTCCAAAAAGATGCTTTCCCTTTGGAGGGAGGCCCAGTCCAAGATTTTCTTCCGGCTCATAATTTGCCAGGTCGTCCAAAGAGACCCCGAAAATATCTGCCAGCTGCTTGCATTTATCTAGGTCGGGAATACTTTCGCCGGCTTCCCATTTAGCAACAGACTGGCGGGTAACACCAAGCTTTTCTGCAAGGTCTTCCTGAGTCAGCTGTAAGAGCTTTCGCATTTGAACAAGATTATCTTTGAACATTCAGGTCTCCCTAAAAAATACTGCGACATACGGCGAAGTAAAGGCTTTAGTCGTGAGCCTGCTTTGCCTCGACGTTTTTCTTTTTTTTGATTCCGAGAACAGCCCATCTGAAAAATGGAATTCTCGAAATCACTTCATACAAAGCGTATCCGAAAACAAAGCCTGCGACAAGACTCAAAAGATAGCTGACCGGAGCAGGAACGAAGCCCGGCTTTGCAATAAAGAGGGCCACGCTTGAAATTCCAAGATAGTGGAAAACATAAAGTCCAAAGCTGTGACGGCTCATCCACTCTGTAAAGCCATTCGAAAAATCACCAAAGCGGGCAAAGCCGCTGAGCATGGCAAGTGAACCTATATAAGCACACAGAGAAAAAAGGAATCCCCGGTTAATCGGCTTATCAGCAAAGTTCTGACCAAAATACAAAATCGTAAAAGTTACGCACAAAACAATAGCAAGGGCAATCAGAGGAAGCGCAAGCTTTTTGATTTTCTCCATTACTTCATCGTTTGAAAAAACATAGTAGCCCAAAAGGAAAAAAACAAAGTAAAAGGCAAAGCGGTAAACAGAAACAATAGGCGTGTTCAAAATCTGAGCTGCACCCCAGATTGGAAAATAGAAAAGAGGCAGCAGCCACAGTGGAGTTTTTGCTCCCGCCTGCAGTAATTTTCCTTTTTCGATTTTTCTGATTATCAAAAGGAGAAGAGAATAAATCCATAAAAGATGCATGTACCAGAGCACACCGCTTCCCGACGCAACCATAATCATATAAATTATTGGCCCTGGAACTCCTGCTTCCTTAAGTCCCGTAATGCCGCCTCCCAAAGACATGCTCACGTATCCCTGAATAAACTGGAAAAAGAAAAGTCCGATGGTCGAAGGCACCAGCAGCTTCAGGCTTCGTGATTTTATAAATTCTTTGTCAGTATGCTGCTCAAGACTCAACCTTGCACTGATTCCCGAAACAATAAAAAGCAGTGGCATAATCCATGGGTAAACCAGATACTGAAAAGCGTCGTAGTACTGAACCTGCAGATTTGTGATTTTTCCTAAGCCCCCCAGCACGCCTTCTGAATTATACATATAAAAAACGTGATAGATTACAACAATTACAACCGTTACCCAGCGGATGTTGTCCAAGTAGTGTTTTCTCATACAATTACCACCTTTGCAATAATTATTAACATAATTGTATAGCGAGTTTTGCGGCAAGTCCACCAAATAAAATTAACATTCTGGAGGTTTTTATGTTAGAAATGGTTGCGACAAGAGGGCTTTTCTATGCTATCATTGAATTGATTTATGATTCTTAATACCGGTCAGCGCACAGATATTCCAGCATTTTTCTTCGATTTTATCGGCTTTTTTTACCGAATCCTGCCCATTCACCTCTAAAATCAGCAATTTTGACCGAATTTTTCCTTAATCATGCATATAAAAATCAAATTACTTGCAAATTATATGCATTTTTGTAAAAAATCAAAACGCCCCCAAGCAAGTCGCAACATAAAGCGTCTCTACAAGCAGAGCCGCTTCTCTTTTTTAAGTGCAAACTGGAGGAAACTGAATTTTCGTGATATTATAATCTCAATGTTTCTTCCAATAACAGCAACTCCCTTTTCTCATCCGGGCTATAAAGAGATTCTGCCTGATAAAGCACTTGCTCCTTATGTTCGCTGCTATTGGACTTCCTGGAATGAAGCAGAAACACCAAATCCCGCTTCGCCAGAGCTCGAAAAAATCCATTCAGTTGTAATTCCCGATTTATGTGCAGACATAATAATTGTGACCGATGGAACAGAAAATCCAGAAGATGGTCGCGATATTACCAGTATGGGTTTTTGCGGCGTGAATGATAAAATGTTCAATTCCGGACATTCTCAAAACCTTTACAGAAAACTTTTTGGAATCCGACTTTATTCCTGGCAGGCAGCGTTTTTTTCGGATGAGCCCCTTTCAAAAACCGCAAACGGATTTTTTAATTTACAGACACATTTTAAAACTGCAGAAAAACTGCTTCGGCAAAAGCTGTCACCCACTATGACGCTTCAGGATTTTAAGACTGTTGCTGAAGAGATCCTCCTTACCTTACTTTCCCGGCCTTCACAAAAGCTGCCTGTCAAAAGTCATCTGATTATCGACTCAATTGTTCAAATGATTCACACCCGCGGCAAACAAAATCTTTCTGCCTTACTGAAAAACATACATGCGAGCGAGCGCCAGCTTGAGCGTCTTTTTGC
Source organism: uncultured Spirochaetaceae bacterium (assembly GCA_902802305.1). Taxonomy (GTDB): domain Bacteria; phylum Spirochaetota; class Spirochaetia; order Treponematales; family Treponemataceae; genus Treponema_D. The sequence continues at coordinate 1,041 of CADCLG010000057.1, read as the reverse complement.
AGACTCCTTTTCTCTTTCTCCAAAAAAAGTTTCTTCGCTAATCCGTTACCAGAGTCTCTGGCAGGAGGTTTGCCGCTCAAAAACTTTTGATATTCAGGATGCAGTTTTTGATTATGGATATTATGATCAGTCTCATCTTCTGAATGATTTCAAAAAGTTTCATGGAATGAATTTACACGAAGCCAAAGAACTTGCCTCAGCCTGTCGGATTTTTACAATACAAGATTCACAATCTGTTTTATGATTTTCAAAAATCACAACTTCAAGAGACATGAATTATGAATGCTTCAATCAGTATTTGCGGAACAGACTGCTCAAAATGTTATTGCAAAGATATGTGCAAGGGCTGCAATGCCTGCAAAGGAATTGTTTTTCATACGGGTGGCCAGGAGTGTGCAATTTATCATTGCTGCGTAACTGAACACGGATATAAAAGCTGCCTTGAATGTTCAAAGCTTCCCTGCGAAATCTGGCGAAAGACCCGCGACCCAAAATTCACCGACGAAGAATTCGAAGCTAACATCAAAAGTCGCATTGAACTTTTGAAAAAGATTTTTTAGTTTAATTTCAGAGTCCAGAGTCAGAGTAACTGAACTATATTTTTAATTCTTGCTCTGATTCCTCCAGGCCTTATTTCTGATTTCCGTCCATGCCCCAGTTTTCAAAAGGTGGTTCGTTCATCACGATAAAAACATCGGTCGCGGGGATTCCAAGTTTTTCGCAGAGCAGGCCGGTGATTTTTTCGATTGAAAAAGAGTCTTCTTAAATTCGGGAGTTTTCCCGGCCAGCATGTTAACTTTTACTAAGGGCATATTTTTCTCCTATTATATCACAAGCTGTCATCACGACTTCTCAGCAGTCTCCGTAAAAGGCTCAATATATTTCTGAATAAAATCTACCCTGTCAAAAACTGTCGGCTTAAAATACGAAGCAACAGCAACCACCAGCTGCTTCTGCGGATTTATGTAAATCACGTTGCCGCTGTTTCCGATGGCAGCATAATTTTTTTTCTTACGGGAAATAATCCACCAGAGGTAGCCG
>CADCLG010000056.1 GCA_902802305.1 uncultured Spirochaetaceae bacterium | reverse complement strand
GCCTTTTTTTGAAAGTGATTTTTGAGCGGTCTCAAATTTTTGTATAACGTTTGAGCGGTTGAGTCCGCTGATTTTTCCTGCAATGTAGATTTTCATATTTTAACCTTCCTGAATATCCTGTGGATTGCTGACATAGGTCTTGATGCCCCATTCGTCTTCTCTTTTTGAGAATTCTTCACAAAAAAAAATTAAAGGCTTGCTCTGGCAAGGCAAAAAGTTTTCCTTTGATGATGGAATCATTTTTTAGTGCTGCATAAATTTTCATTTAAACTCTCCTGTTGTTCGTCAAGATAATTTTCCAATTCTTCTTCTATCATTGCAAAGAAGACAGTATTCTGCCTGATTTTCTGGGTACGGTAATCCGAATAGTTTTTTCATTTCTTTTCTCCTTTAGTAAATATCAAATGATGAGCCATCGTCATCATCAGAATCATTTGAATTATTTTGATTTTCTGACGGTGGCATTTTTGCATTCTCAAATGGATTATCTTCAGGCTCCGGCGGCTGATTTTCTTCCTGTTTCTGGATCAGTTGCTGCTGCTCTGGCGTTTTATCGCTGTTGAAGAATTCTTTGCCTTTGTCGGTAAAAGAAATAAAGCGGAAACCCCATTCTGGCATTAGTGAGCCTGGGCGGCGTTGCTGGACATTTATCTTGTCGCCTTGCAGTTCGTGATGATCTTTCTTCAGATAGAAAATAAATCGACGCTGATTGAGAGCTTCTGCAGAGCCTGGCTGATAGCCTTTAAAGTTCAGATAGCACTTATAAAGGTCTGTTGAGAAAATGAAAGATTTTGAATCGTTTGGTGTGAACTTGATACAGGCCTCATAGAATTCATCTGTGTCTTTGCTTTGTGCTGCAATATAGGAGCTTTTTGCATTTTCGCATTCCTGGGATGTTGGAATGTTCAAATTATATTTTTCTCTGAGCTCTATGTATTTTTCAGCCAGTAGCTTGATGATGCCTGGAGCTTCTGCAATTATTTTTTTTTCAAACTCGTTAGGGGTTGAAGGTACGCTTTTATAAAGCTGCTTATATTTTGCTTCTTTTGAGCGTTTGGCGTGTTCAACATTGAAGTGGAAAACCAGGAGACGGCGGATGATTCCTGAATCGTGTTTGTAAAATGATGGCAGCTCATTGCCGACGATTATGATTTGAGCTGTTGGCAGGAACTTGTGAAGGCCCTGGCGCAATTTTCGGGCTGAAATCATATCGTTACCTGTGAGGCGTTTGAGCTGGTCTGAGTTCAGTCGCCCGTCTTCTGGAAGCTCCATTGTGACGGAAAACATTTTTCCCTCAAGCTCTGCGAGTTCTGGGGTTGGACCGTTGTCATTGTCGAAGCTGCGCTTGTTTGCAATTAGGACTGAGGCCTTGAGGTTTGCAAAGCAGTTGTTAGTGAAAATGCCTTCCAAAGATTTTAAAAGCGTTGATTTACCTGTACCACCTGGCCCGGTCATAAAGCAGGAATATGATTTAGATATGTTCCTGGATGGGATTAGTGACAGATAGTAGAGCAGTGTGTCTTTTGTTAAAGTTGGGTTTAGTTTGAGAGTTTCTTCATCCGGGGTGTCGAAGTCCATATCAAGAGCTTTTAGAAAGAATTCTGGGTTGACTGCGTTGCGGATCTCTTTACAGGTGTAAGGCAGATAGGTGAGGCGGTATTCGTCCGGAGTTCCTTTTCTGAATTTTATTTTGTCTCCGGAAAAATCCATAACTCCATCGGCAAGAGTGATGGTCTCTGCTATCTTCTGAGAATCAAATAAAACCGGGTCTTTGTTTTCGTCGTGATAAAATTGCGCTTCTTTATGGTTGAGGTCAAAAGCGAGGTGGCGGCGGAATGGTGTTGTGCCGATTTTTTCGATAGCGTCTGTTACAAGTTTTTTATCTCTTGGATTTTTTCGCAAATAACAGAGTAGGGCGTTGAGCAAAATTGAGTGTGATTCTGTTGCAATGCTTGGAATGAAAACCCATCTGTTTTCGATAAAGACATAGTTAGCTTCTTCTGTGTTGATATAAAGCAGCCTGTTTTTGAGAGCTTCTGCGACTGTGTAGGATCCAAAAGCGTGGTCGCAATAATGGAGAAAGGTTTTAAAGTTTTTTGTCTCAATCAGTTTTTCATAATCGACCGGGAAAACTGTTGGGATTGGTGAAATCATGTTCAGGATTTCTGCTGCAGGAATGAGAATTTCTTCCAGCTTGTCCAGAAGATACTTAGAGGCTCCATGTTTAACTGCGATGTGATAAAGCGGGTGTGTACTAATCTTTTCTACATCTTTGAGAATGTCGTTATTATTTGCACGGATGTCCTGAATGTCTTCTTCTGTGAGCTCGTTCTTTGTCCATTCTGCGAGGGCCTGCGGTGCTGTGGAGTCTTTGCAGGATAAAAGTGCTGCTGCAATGAATCTGTCACGGTCTTCTGCAGAAAGGTCATCATAAGGAATCTTTTTTAGGAATGAACGGAAAAACTTGATAGGCAGGGGCTCCCACTCTGGGGAGAGAATGTCTTTTTTTGGTGTTGTTGTGCTGCTGCTGGTGCTTTTTCTTTTTGTTCCTGGCTGTGGTTTTTCGCGTGGGGTGTATTCTTTGGCGTTCCTGATTGCTTCCAGGACTAGATCAAGATGACCATTGAGAATTGCCTCATCCGGGTCTTTGTAATTGAAATTGTCGGGAAGGACGGTTGTCTTGATTTTGCCTATATAGCCTTCTGCAATCAGTTTTTCCGGCAGCGTTTCTTTGATGCCGTCGTTTGGATCTGGCGGGATAAGGCCGAACATTTTCTGACTCTGGTATGGCGGCTTGTGTTCAGCCGGGTCTTTGTCTGCAAAAAAGATTACTTCTGAAACGTTTGCCGGAATCAAGAGTTTCCGGATTTTTGGTTTTGAAAAATTATTAAGACCACCTATTGAAAAAATATTATTGATTCCGCAAGCTCTGCAGACTAGGGCGTCCATTTCGCCCTCTACCAGGAAAAAGGAATGGGACGCTGCGCGGGTTTGATTTGTTGCGGGTTTCTTTTTTTGCTTCTTCATCATAAGCGTAATAAAAGAGCTTATAGCCGTTTGGTGTTAATGTTACAACACCATCTGACCACCAGGCAAGTTTGCGAGGTTCTTGTTTAAATTGCTCATAGATGCCGCCGTTCCAGGAATAACAGAGGTCGCTGGTGAGGTCTACATAGATCTGGTCTTCTTTACCTATGGCTGGAAACTGACTGATAGAAGGATAGTCTTCTACTTTCCCATTTTCTTTCTTATAGGCAACTCCAGCCGCCAGCAAAAGCTGTGAGCCGAGGGCGTTGAGGGCGGTGTTTTTTCCTGGAAACCAATAAAAATATGTTACAAGTTTTTCAAGGATTTCGGGCGGGTATTGTTTTATTTTTCCACCTGTTGAAACTGTGGCACGTTTTGAAAACCAATTTTTTACATATTCCTGGGAATGGGGGAAGGCTTTGAGCCATTCGGTGAATTTCTGCAGAGCTTCTGGATTTGGAATAAAATCTTTTTTTTCGATTTCCTTAACAGGAGCTTTTTCGATGGCCTTAAGAGTTGAAGCTTCGCCATTGCCAAAGATGCGGTCAATTTCTTCAAACTGCTTGACTTTGTCTGTTTCGCCGGTGAGAATTTCGACTGCATCATAAACGTCGCCTGAGCATTTGTCACCACAAACATAACAGTGGAAAAGTGTCTCATTTACGCTGCAGGATGGATTCTTGTCTTCGTGCTGCGGGTGAAAGCAGCGGATGAGTCCTGGGTGTGATATGTCTATGCCCATGTGCTGAAGGTAAGGTATGAGGCAGGATTTGTATTTGTCAAACGGTAATTCTTTTTTTTCAAAATGTTGCATTTTCTACAACTGGAGCTTTTAGCCTCCCCCCTTATAAACTTATTGTTTTCCTGCGGTCACGATTGTGCCGCTAAAAGCTTTTTTAATTATGTGGACTTGTAGAGGCAGCTCTTTTGCTTCTTTCCAGTCCTGCGTAATTTTTTTGATTTCTTTCGGGCTATACTTTGTGCCGTCTTCGCAAAAAAGCCAGCCTGTATTCTCATCAAATGCTACGCGTTGATTGAGGGACTGGCTTTGTATGTATATCCATTTTCCTTTCATTTTTCTGGTTCATCCCATGGATCGTGAGCAATAATCAATTGCTGATTTTCTTTGTCATATTCAACTGAAAAAACTGTATAGATTTTTGAATCTAAAAGAATTCGCAAAGAAGTATTTGAAGGAATTTTATTTATAATATGACTCAGTTGATAAACTTTAACGCCGCTTGTTCTGGAATTATGAAGTTTGAAATTGTCTTCGTTTGATTCCTCGTGAGCTTCGTGAGCCTGCTGTGGTTCTGTGTTTGTTTTGGTCATAGAAAAATCAATATTTTCGACTGCTACAGCGTCGTCAGGAATTGCATAAATCCACCAATATCGATTGATTTCATCTGAATCTATAAGAAAATCTTCAATTGTTGATTTTTGAGCAATATTTTTGTCTTTTTTATCTCGTTCATTCGTCCAATAAAAGAAATCAATTAAATGGGAATATTTCTTAACTTCGCTTGTAATTGAGCAGACAGTTATCTTCCCTTCGATGATTCTTGCAAAATGTCGAGTTGTCCATAAATCCTTAAAATAAAGGCGTTTTCCAACCTTGTCGATTATTGTGCCGGAAATGAATCGGCCTTCTCTTTGGTCAAGTGCCATGCGGTATGATTTTTCTTCTGCAGAAAGTTCTTCCCAAACGCGAGGTCGACTATTTTCTTCTTCATCATCATAAAATTCTTCTTCGCTCATTTCTGATGGTGAAATCATGCTTTCGTCATCATCTTTGAATCTTAAAACTGTTGAAGGAATCGGTTTTGTTTCTGATGAAATATCATAAATCCAGTCATTTGAATTATTTCCATCAACAAATTGCTGACTAACAGATGCGCCATTATTAACCGATAAGTTTGTTCCATCTGAAAAATAAGCATGATCTTTATTGATTTGAACGATTTGACAAATTTCGTATACAATCAGGGAATCAGTGCTTTTGTTAAGAATAAAAAACTTACCAGGTAATAAATCTTTAAAAAATAATCTTTTACCCAATTTATCAACTTCAACTCCTAAATATAATCCATTTGGTAAGTTTTCATTAATTGTACTCGCGTGAGTAGTTGCTGGATTCTTTTCTTCCTGCATCATTCTTGTAGCTGCTCTGTAAGTTCCGCCTTCTGCAATGAGTTCTTTGAGACAATTTTGAAGTTTGTCATCAGGAATGGATCTGAGCTGTGAAAGTGTCTTTGTTGTGATTTCTTCTGTGTTTAAGCCTGCTGCATCTGCGAATTTCCGGATTTTTGCTCCTGCTACAATGTCGCTGACCCATTGAATTGGCTTTGAAAGTTTGTCAGCAATTTGGGTTTGTGTGAGCCCTTCTTCCAGGGCTTTTGCGACTGCGCTTTCTTTTTCACGCGGTGTGAGGTCGGTGCGCTGGATGTTTTCAATCATCTGCAGGGTCCATTTGTCGCCAGTTCTTATGCAGCATTCGATAAGAGAAAAATCGTCACCATGTTCACATAGCCACTGATGGGCCCGGATTCGTCGACCGCCTGCAATGACTTCATAGGTTTTATTTCCGTCTGCATCTGTTTCTGGCGGTCTGACTGTTATGGGATTCATAAGACCGTTCTGTCTGATTGAGCTTGCCAGCTCTTCAATTTCGGCCTCATCAAAGTTCATTCGTACATTGTCTGTAATTTTTAAACATGACAATGGAACTTTAATATGATTCGCGTTGTTAGCAGGTAATTTCATTTGTTTGCGCTCCTTATTACATTAAATCATTAATATTTTCTTCTGAATCATTTTGAATCAGATTTGAGATTTCAATTGCAACTTCTTTTATTGAAATTGACTCAACTGTGTTTTCTTTTTCTGCGACAAAAATAATTGCATTTAATAAATTTATTATTTTGTTTTTTTTCTGTTCGTTCATTTTTTTTTATTTTTCCTCACATTTTCCCAGGGTTACAGCTTTGACAAATGGGAGAAGTCTTTCTTCCAGGTCTGAGCGGATGTGATAATCAGGATTACTCATCAATCTTTTCAAGCTGTTCATTTTTGGTACAGGGTAGGGCAGAAAAAAATCTGCAAAGTTTTCTTTGTATCTTTCCAGGATGTTGTCTGGATCAGATGCTGCGTTGTAGCTATTGCAAATAACTGTCACGTCAGAATCTAAACAACAGTCAGAAAGCTTCTGTATGTAGTTGGATGTGGCCACAAAGTCTAGCGGGCTGCATTTGCCGACGATGGCGATTGAGTCGCTAGAAAATATCGCGTTACGAGTCTGGGCGTTCCAGGTTCCTGGCGGGTCTATCAAAATGAAATCATACTGATTTTCAAAGTCGAGTTTTTTGATTTGGATTTTAAGCTGCATATCTGTGATGTTTGATAGCATATCCAAGTCGAGATCTGACGGGATGAGGTCAAGTTTGCCGCCATTGTTATCTTCTTTTACGGTGTAGGGTTTGACTTCTCGACCTGTAAGTAAAAGCTTTGAGTTCTGGTCAAGCAGGACTTTTCCCATGACTTCGCTCAGTGAGCAGTTTGGATCTAAATCAATCAGCAGGACTTTAAAACCGTGCTGATAGAGCCAGAGGGCTAAAAAGATGTTAAGGGTTGTTTTTCCGGTTCCACCTTTTCCATTTGTGATTGTTATTTTCATTTGTTTGCTCCTATATCTTTTGCCTGGGCAGAATTGCTCCGGCTGAAGATTTCATTTAAATTTGCAATTGTATTTGTTAATAATTCGTGATAGTCAGATTGTGATTCCTGGCAATTTTGCAGCTTGATTTCCAGGAGAGAAATGACGGTAAAGATGAGCTTTACTTCGTCTTTGTATGGAGATGTTAGAACTGTGACGGAATGTTTTTTGTATTTGAAAGAAGTTGTTTCGGCATTTAAGACAGCTTTTATAAATGTCGAGCTGCTGAATTCATTTTCAATTGCAGCTTCTGACAGTGAAGAATAGTAAATTCCGTCAACAATGACGGGAGTTTTTTTCAGTCCCATAATTCTCTCCTGAAAAAAACTCTATAAACTCTGTATTAGTAGACAGAATGTACAGAGCTTTAAGAGTTTTTATTTTGTTTGCGTTTTGTCTTTGGTCGGGTAGTTTAATTCTTTCAAAATTAATTCCCGTGTGAACTTGCTGAAGTTCGTAAAAGCTGGAAGATGTTCCAGAATGTAGTCCCATTCTTCTGGTCTGAAAGAAACAGAAAGAAGTTTTCGCTGATATTTGCTTTCGTTCATAGTTTTTATTGTATGACAAAATCCCGTAAAGTCAAGCCCATATTAAACATTTTTATAAAATAGTTTAAAAGCAGCATTAAAGTTTAAAACGAAAATTTAAAAAAAAATCTAAAGACAAAAAATATTTTTTTGATTTTTTTTAAAATTTGCGAAATTCTATATTTTTACGGTCTCTTTTTATCTAATTTATTATATTATAATAAATTAGATATTAACATTGTAACATAATTTTATGTTACAATGGTTTGTTTTATACAGA
>CADCLG010000055.1 GCA_902802305.1 uncultured Spirochaetaceae bacterium | reverse complement strand
TAAGAAAATCTTTATTTGGCTGGGAGCTGTGTTTGTAGCTATATTCACGGTTCTCTTTATAAAAGAACGTGAGGTGGTTTCGACAAGCTCAAACACCGAAGGAGATGCGGATGAAATCAATGCAAAAGCTGCGGCTAAACGGGATGAAGCGATTGCTCGTATTGAGCGTGCTGATGCTCGGACTCTTGCAGAATCTTACGGCTCAGTCTGCGACGCAATTGCCGACGGAAAAGAAAGATTCAGAAAGCGCTGCCAGAGAGTTGACGATTGAGGAAATTATGCAAATTGCAGAAGAAGAAATTGAGAGAACTGCTCAAGAGGCAGTTAAGGCTGCTTTACTGGAAACAGGTGGTGAGCTTGCTTTTGAAAAAGAGAGAGCTGACCAGATGGAAAAACAGAAGCTGGCCTTGGAATTGGAAAATAAAAAATTGAAGGAAGCTGCAGAAAAGAAAAAGAATCAATTCTTTTATGGAGCTTTAATTGGTGGTACTAGCGGTGTTGTTATTACGTCGCTTGTGTTTGGAATTATTGGAGGACTAATAAAATGATTTCAAGTAAAGGAAAAGTTCGTGGATTGGTTACTGTTACTGTTCGTGACTGTAATGGAAAAGTGAAGTATTACAAAAATGGATTCTGGCGACGTATGTTGCGATTGCCGGAAAAACCTATGATTTTCAAACATCACAATACTATCACAAATCAGGGTGACGGCATGATTGCTGATTTGATGATTAGTAATCCGACTCTTACAAAAGTAGATGCGACAAACGGCTATATGAGAGTTGGTACAGGCTGGACCGGTTCAACTCCGAAGAATAACACAGGAGTAAATACTCCGACAGGTTCTTTCAAAAAGCTGGATTCTACTTTCCCAAAAACTCAAGCAGCCTTTGGTTCTTCCGGACAGAATGTTGTTCTTTATAGAACAAGCTTTGCTGCAGGTGACTTGAATGCAAATGGAATTAATGAAGTCGCTCTTATGAATGGAAATACTTCATCTGCAAAGTGTCTTGCATATGCTCAGATTACTCCTGCAGTAAATGTTACATCAGCTGACTCTTTGCAGATTGACTGGCAGATAACTTTCAACGGGGCTTAGTATGGGCACAACCATTGCGGGGAACCAGCATATAGGATCAAACTACAAAAAAACGCATTATCTTTGGGCTCCTGGCCTTGGCGGTAAAACTGGTGAGGTTGAACTTTATGAGGAAGACCGCATTTTTGTTTATCAGTTTAATCCACTTTATGACCAGCGGGATGATGGTGTTCTTGCGGTAGAGTTTTATTACTACTACCGTAAGCCCACAACCAGTGACTTTTGGACTTACTGTTATGACCCAGACAATTACTACATCTATCCATTTCTTGCCTGGTATGATGATGAAGCTGCTGATGGCGGAAAATGGGGAGGAATTACAACGATTGATTCCGAAAAGATTTCTCTTGTTGGTCGTGATTCTGGCTGGATTCATGTAACACTGCATGTAGAAGAATATATCTGGGGACGGTTTACCAAAAATGGACGTACTTATGACAATGCGATTTATGTTGGAATCTATTCTCCGATTCCTGTTTTCTGCTGGGATACATCCAGCTCTTATAGCCAGAATGTAACGCCTTATGAAATTAACTGGGATTTTGAAGAATTCGAAGATGAAAGTATCTATGATCTTATGTCCGGTGGTTACCTTGAAGACTGCTATTTATCGAGAAGTCGCATTAGTGATTATCCGACTTTCTATATTACTTACCGTGATGTTACCCCAGAAAGCTTTGCCTATTCTGTAAATGAAACCGCAGTTATGAATGTAAGTTCAGGCTTTACAAAGAAGGCAAATTTCAAAAAGATGCTGGCTGAAATAAAAGCTGCATGTGCTACTGATAACAGAAAGCTGATTGCAAAACGTAATGGAGGAAGAGATTCGTTTGCAGTAAGTACATCCAACAGTAGAAAAGAGATTTTCAAAAGAAATTTTTTTGAAAATGAAAACACATTTTCTGTACAAGCCAGAAAGCAAAGTCTTTTCAAAAGTATTGCTGAAACCCCTGATATAGTTTCTTTTGAAAACAGAAAACTTAGAATTAAACTTTCTACCTTTTCTGAGAATCTTGTTCCTGCTTCCGTTATTTCAAGAATGCTTGGAATTAAAAAGACATGTTCTTCGATTGTAAGAAGTACTTCTTCTTTTTTAAGAAGGCTCTGGTATATCAGAAATAATCTGACAGAAACCCCGCATTATGTTTCTTCATTATTGAGAAGTCATCATTTGAAAACAGAAGCTTCTTCAAGCCTTGTCTTTGATGATGAACATAACAGCCGGATGTTTTTTAAGAGACTTGGAATTTCTGAAAATCAGATAACTGATTCAAGTGACAGAAAAGCGGACTGGAAACGGCGGTTAGTAATTTCTCCTGATATAGAAACAGAAGTTATTCGTAAGCAAGTGCTTTTCCGATTTGAAGAAAGTGAAAGTGATTTTACTGCAAGGCCATTTGCATCGAGATTGTTCTTCCGAACTGTTCAGAGTATTGCAAGTTTCTGGGATTGGCTGCGCGGAAAGATTCGGGAAGCTAACAATGTGAAAAGCTTCTACTGCCCGATATGGACTGAGATAGAATTGGAGTGTCGTATATGAAACGTATATACAAAAACGAAACAAAGCTCAGGCTTTTAGTTGATACTAAGTGTGACCTCTCCGGTTATGAGGATGTCATACTATGTTTAAAGAAGCCGGATGATTCTGTTGTCTCTTTAGAAGCTGTTGTAAAGGACGTGGAAAAAGGCGTGGTCTTTTATGACGTGCAAAGTGTTGATGATTTTAACCAGAGCGGCTGGTGGTCTATATGGCCGGAAGTTCGTTTTGATGATGACAGAACTGCCTGTGGTCGTGCAGTTCGGTTTTTCGTATATGAGAAAGGTGCATCATAATGCAGGACAATTACATTCCACTTGATGAAATAAAGGAAGCAAAGAGTTTTTTTGAAGAACTCAAAGGTGATGTGGAAATCTATGAACAGTTCAGCAAGCTGGAAAGTTTTCCGCCGGATATAGAGGCTGATAAGTTTGCGGCTTGGTGGGAAGTCACGGGCTGTCTTGAACATCCGGATTCGCTTTGGGTGCTATATGAAAATATAGAAGCAATAACTTCTGAAATCGGAAACTATGATTTAGTTGAAGGATATTATCAGCTGAGAATGAAGCTGATTTTGATGTACAGATTATTAAAAGAAAAAGGATTGATTGATGGATAAGATAGATTACACAGAAAAAGAAAGAATGGCTATTGAAGAACTTGGCCGGGCCCTAAAGACAAATAAGTTTGTCAAAGGTCAGATGCAGTTTACGGATATAACTAACTGTGATTATTTTCTTAAGGCTTACCAGGACATTATCCGCTACTGCATTACCTGGAACAAGTTCCTGGTATGGAATGGGACCAATTGGGATGTAGATACTCGCGGTCGTGTTGGCGAGAGAATCAAAAAGTTTATTCATCAGATGTACAGGACTATCCGCTACATTTCGGATCCTCAGCTGCGGCTGGATTTTGAAAAGCATCTGATTAAAAGCGAATCTTTCCGGAGGCTTCAGGCTTTGGAAGGTCTTTTGAAAATGAGTGAAGAAATCAAGGTTGAAGATTTTGAACTTGATACTGACAACTATCTTTTTAATGTTGAAGGCATCACCCTGAATCTGAAAACCGGAAAAGGAAAAGAGCCGAATTATAAAAATCTGATTACAAAGAAAAGTCGCTTTATCTATGAAAAGAATGCAGACTGCCTGACGTGGAAAATGTTTCTTCTACAGATATTTGATAATGATTTGCCGCTGATTCGTTTTGTTCAAAAAGCTATGGGCTATGCTTTAAGCGGCGATGTAAGCGAACAGTGTCTTTTTATTTTATGGGGAACCGGTGCTAATGGAAAATCAACTTTTCTGAATGTGCTGCAGTATTTGTTCGGAGACTATGCAGGTACGACTATGATTGAGACTTTCTCCAAGAAGAACAGCGAGATGAGTAATGACCTGGCACGTCTTAAAGGATTGCGACTTGTTACTACGAGCGAAGTTGAACAGGGAAAGCCGCTTAGTGAAAGTTTAATTAAGCTGATTACCGGCGAGGATGAACTGACTGCGAGATTTTTGTACGGTGAGTATTTTTCTTTTAAGCCAACTTTCAAGATTTTTATTGCTACTAATCATAAGCCGAAAATTCGTGGTGCTGATAACGGTATCTGGCGACGAATTAAGATGATTCCTTTTACCGTGACTATTCCACCAGAGCAACGCGATAAGAAGCTGACTGAAAAACTGATTGCTGAGAATTCAGGAATCTTAAACTGGCTGATTGCAGGCTACGCAATGTGGCGCAAGGAAGGTTTGAGCGATGAACCGGAAGCTGTAAAAAATGCCAATGAAGAATACAAGATGGATATGGATTCTGTGGGCACCTTTGTGACTGACTGTTTTGAAATTGACGCTTCAATGAAATGGCGGCTTCATACTAAGATTCTGTATGAAACTTATATTAAATGGTGCGTTAAAAATAATGAAAAGATAATGACGCAGAAATGGCTGGCCCTTAGGATGCAGGAGAAAGGATTTAAGAGAATGGCAAGCAATGGACAGCGGATGTGGTTGGGGCTTGTGTTGCGGGATGAATGGAGAACTTAATGTGAGAGGCTCTCCCCGATAGCGAGGGGCTAACCCATACTAAACCGGAGACAATATGTTGTGACTTCCCTTTGCAGAAACGTGGATTTTGCTACAATAAGAATAACGACAAATCTTAAGGTAGCATTACCAAAATACAAAAGGAGCACAACATGGAAAGTATAGTTTATGTAGGAATCGATGTCCACAAGGACACTTATTCAATTTGCTGCTACAAAGCAAGGGAAGACAGATTT
>CADCLG010000054.1 GCA_902802305.1 uncultured Spirochaetaceae bacterium | reverse complement strand
TTTATTAACCTGCTGCAGGTACTCATCCTGTATTCTCAAAAAGTCTTCGCTAATGGAATATGGACCACGAATATTCATCAAAGCCCGGAGTATATCGCGTTGGCTCTTTTCATCATCAGGAATCACAAAGCCGCCTTCATTTCCGGGCACAAGGCCCAGTTTAAAGCCTGCACTACCCTTATCTTCTTTGAGGAGTTCTGTTATCAAATATAGTCTGCGTTCTGCCTGTGTCATAAGCTTTTTAAAACCTCGTAGATATCATTATTTACGCAAATACTCTGATTTTCAATCTCGCCGGGAACCTCTGCCTCACCCTTGTTTATGCAGATGTAGGTGGCTTTTGGATTAGCATAGGTCATCTTCCAGAAAGGATATTTGATAATGCCCGGAGTATTACCACCAACACCAAGCTCCAGAAAAACAATACGGTCATCTTTGTTCTTATTCAGAAAATCCTCATAGCGTGATGCCGCAGAGTGCCATCCTTCATCTTCCACAAAAGTATCGTCACAGCGCAGGTTCATTGTCATGGGCTTTCCGCAGACAGGGCAGCGGGGAACAAGCTCAGCCGGAACAGACATTTTTATTCCTTCAAAGCCATTTTCCGGGAGTTCAAGGCTGCCGTCACTCTGAATTACAAAGCCCTGTTCCTTAATCATTTTTTCAACAAAAAGCTGATTGTCATAAGTTTTCTTGTGACAAGGCTGGGAACACTGCCAAAGCCCATAATCACCCTGAGTGTAGAAAAGGCGAGATTTATCAAAGCCCGCCTTTTGAAAGCAGTGGTCAACATTGGTCGTAAGGACAAAATAGTTTTTTTCCTTAACAAGCTCCAAAAGTTTTTCATAGACAGGCAAAGGGGCTTTTACAAAACGATTCAAATAAATCTGCCGGCTCCAGTAATCCCAGTTTTCTTCCAGACTTTCAAAGGCCGTAAAACCACCGGAATACATATCATGAAAGCCGTACTTCTTTTCAAAATCAGCAAAATATTTTTGGAAGCGAGGCCCGCTGTAAGTAAAACCTGCAGAAGTAGAAAGTCCCGCTCCGGCACCGATGAGGATTGAATCTGCATTTTGTAAGATTGATTTGATGTCTTTCATAAGAACCTCCTTGATTTTGACCATGCGTTAGGCTATACGTCGGGGCAAGCCCTCCGTTTAGCTAATTGGAAATTATTGACGTTATGCTCGCTTTGCTCGCGTTAGGCTATGGAGCGCCTTTAGTCCCGAACGCAGTGAGGGATGAGCCGAACAGGCGAAGCGCGGAACAGCCGACCGACTGCCACAGGCAGGCGGGAACGCCCGAATTCATTTTCCTTTAAAACTTAAAAAAAACAGGCTTAGAAAAAGCTTTATTCTCTTCAAGTCCCTTAACATGACCAAGATTGTTCAGACTGCCGGAAATTTCAGAAAGATAGAAAACCTTGAACAGAGGATGATTTGCATCATTTTTATACAGCTGGTGAACTATGGAAGATTTTTCCATAATCATTTTTTTAACCGTAAGATTTTCTTCAAAGACAACCCTTGCACTCATGCGAATCCAGGCTGTATCAATTTCATTCTCCATAAGACGGGAGCCACAAAGGTCAATATAAGGATTCACAGAAAGCTCCTTGAACATATCCTTCTGGCTGTTTGTGCAGAACCAAAGTTTTTCTTCGTGGACTACCATATACTGAACAGGTCGCACCTTTGGCTTCCCATCCAAACCGATTGTTGCCAGATACTGTAAGCCTACTTTATCAAGATATTCTGCAATTTCTGTAACTGTCATTCGTGGCTCCTTTTAAATTATTTTCCAGGGAAGAACATTCCAGCCGACATATCAAGATAGTTCAGACCTGAATATTTTGGATATGCTGACTGCACTGCCGCCTTAAAGCCAGCAGCATCAACATTTTTGATTGCGATGTTTTTAAGCCCTTTAAGGTAATCTATCTTCATTTTAACATCATCCAGATTTTCTACAACATAATGGCTTGTCAGAACGAGTCCGATTTTTTTCTGGATATAAGATTCCAGGACGGAAATGAGCGCGTCGGCATGGGCAGCTCCTGCGACAATTGAATGAACATCGTGTCCCAGCATGTGAGTATAAACCACATTGATTTCAGGAATGAAGATGTCGAAGGCTTCCTGAGTGCGGGTGATTTTCATTTCCACACCGCAAAGGGTCAGGCTGTCACCCTCGATAAAATCTGTAGTCGTATAGATTGATTTATCGAAAGCATCTCCGAACGCTCCCGCAAAGTTTGAAACAAGCCCTGCCCCGCCACCATTGTGATTGTAGTCATCAGCATTTTTTGTCGAGTAGACCTTGCTTCCCTTCATAAAAGAAGCACCCGCTCCGTGATAGGCGATTACAGCACCTTCATATTTCAAGCCTGTGTCGGAAATGTATTTTTCCAGCTCCTTGATGTTATCAAAAAAGCATGGTGACTCAATCATGAAGCAACGGCCGTCTTTTTCAACAAGAAAACATTCGTCAGAAATCAAGTCATTAGTCTTGAATGCGTGAAGTTTGACTGAACCAAAATCATAGATTTCCATTACGCCCTTTGAAAGCTGAACTGATGTGAACTGTGTCTTTTCCATAAAATTACCTCGTTAAGTATTTATCTTAAAAGCAGGTGATCAGGCTGATTAAAAGATGTGTTTTACTGCAAGTTGTAACTTAATATTTACAACCTACAATCAATATAGCGTTGTAATTTATAAATGTCAAACGGTGTTATTTATTTTTTACAACAAATCTGATATACTGAAACAAGGACAGGCTTATGAAACTAAACACAAACCTTACGGTTGCCATTCACACTATTCTCTGCATTGCTTATTTTGAAAAGGATAACAAAGTCACTTCCGATTTCATTGCAGGAAGTACCGGAATGAACCCTGTAATTATCAGAAAGATTTTAGGAAAACTCCAGGCAGCAGAAATTGTAGAAACAAAAGCCGGGGTCGGAGGCTCTACCCTTTCAAAGAAAGCCGAAGAAATTACCCTTTTGGATGTCTACAAGGCAGTAAGCGAAGAAAAGGAGAGCGAGCGGTCTGTTTTTAATTTTCATGTAAATCCTAATCCAAAATGTCCCGTTGGCAGCAAAATCCATGCAGTTCTAGACCAGCCATTAGATAATGCCCAAAAGGCTTTGGAAGAAGAATTGAAAAAAACAACAATTAAGGATTTGATGGGAAAGCTATAATCTAGTGCCCTATCTAAGTAATAGGTAAACAAGGATATTTAGATATATGATAAATGAAAAAGTTTTAGACTTCCTCAAAGCTAAGGGATATGCAGACAGACTCACCGAACACAAAGAAACAATCGATACCGTAGAACATGCAGCACAGCAGATTGGCTGTTCTGAGGCAGAGATTGCAAAGACGCTTTCTTTTATTGTGGATGAAAAACCTGTTATCGTGGTAATGGCAGGAGACGGACGGGTAAACTACTCAAAGTTCAAGGCTCAGTTTCACGTAAAGCCCAGCATGATTCAGCGAGACCAGGTTGAAGCAATTACCGGCTTTGCTCCCGGCGGAGTATGCCCTTTCATGAATACGTTCATCCAGCAGGCGGAAACTCATTTACTTCGGTAAAACTAACTCCCTCTGAACTGGAAGAAGTATCAGGCGCCACCGGCTGGTGTGATGTTTGTAAGGGCTGGGAAGAATAGAAGAAAAAGCCAGATTTTACAACTCCGCAATCTTTCGAAGAGTGTTTGCCGTACGGATTGTAATCATTTCCCCGATGCCAGGAGTCGCAGTCTTTTTCCACCAGTTGGCTTTTGCATATAGTTTGCGATCAAATGACCAGAAGGCCGCATTTCCGCAAATTTGGACTTTTTCAAGTTCTGCAGACGGCTCCCCGATTTTTTCGGCCAATATTTCAATACTGTGTGGAGCAATTGCAAAAATCAGATTGTCATAAATATCTTTGCTGTCACTTCCCCACCAGAACGGTGCTTTTGAAAGAAGAGCTTTTAATTCATCCTGAGAAATCACAAAAACGGGAATCTCAAGGTTGAAAGTCTCAAAGATGATTTTACGAATCTTTTCTGCAAGTTTTACAGCATCTGTCTCATCATCAGAAAAAAGCACATTCCCGCTGTTCAGATATGTTTTTACATCTGCAAAACCTTTTTCGCCAAGGGCAGTTTTCAGTTCAGGCATGAAGATTTTATTTTTCCCACTGATATTTATTCCACGAAGTAAAGCGATAAATCTCACTTTTGACTCCTTATCCATTCATCAAGAAACTTCATCTCTTCTTCTGTGTGAAACCAATGCTCGCCGCCCTTTCCATTAATATATAAAACTATTTTCATTACCTTGAATTATAGCAGAAAAGTCTGCTCAAAGCCCAGCAAGGAGAACTTACTCCAAAGCACATAAAATAAATCCTAAGTGAAAGAAGCTTTCACTGAATCAGCCCAAAATACTTTTCAAAGACTTCGCTGCTCTTTGTCTGTTCGTCGTTAAGGCAGATTGTAAGCGAGCGCTTTGTATCGCGATTGTAAAAGCTGAAAAACTGAACGCCCGGATCAAAGCCCTCAAGAAAAACGATGCACGGATTTTCTTTTCGCAGCCAGAAGCCAAGCCCATATAGTCCGTCATCACCTTCAATACAAGGGGACCAGGCTTCTTCTATAAAAGGAGAAAGGATGCTTTCCGGATTCAACTCAGGATCGAGGTTATGCCAGAATTGTGCCATGTCTGCAATTGTTGTAAACGCACCACCGTCTCCGCCGCCAGTTACAGGAATTCCGTAAATGTTGCTGCGGCCGTTTTGCTGATAGCCGGTTGCACATACAATTCCGTCAGGAGGTGTCTAATCAAGCCTAAAAAAGCCCGTGCTTTTCATGGCAAACTTTGTAAAAATATGCTGCTTTGCAAATGACGGAAAACTCATGCCAGAGACAGCCTCCACAACAGTCGCAAGAAGCACAAAGCCGCCATTAGAATACTTGAAAGCTCCGGCCGAAGAATAGGGAGCCTGTTGTTTTTTCCACATATTTTCAATCAAAGGAAAAAAATCTTCCGGTTTTTCGTAGTGATAGTTTGCATTTCCACACAAGGCTTCTTCAAAATCATCTACAAAATCTTCATCAAAATAATCCGGCACCCCTGAAGTGTGATTCAAAAGGCTGCACACCATCACTTTTTCAGAAAGCCAATCAAGCAGACCATATTTTCCAGCCTTTGCGGTCAAAAGTTTTTTCACGCTGTCATCAAGATTGAGTTTCTTTTCTGCAGCAAGAGTCAGAATTGAAACAGCCGTAAAGCCTTTTGTGCCAGAAGCCGTGCCGTAACAAAAATCTGTACTGTTCTGTATGCGAAAGTTTTTGTTTGCAAAACCATAAGCACCGCTTTCGATAAGTTTCGTTCCTTCGTATATACCAAAAACACCTGAAAAATTTGTAAAACTCATAATGCCATTTCCTTATTTAGCGTATCCCTTAAAAAAAATAATAGGCATATTTGCAACATCTGTCGTTTTAACGACATTATACAATAACTTGTCCTTACTAAAAAGACATGTGTCGCTTATAACTCAGATTATTCTTCCTAAGTTTCCCTTTCGCTCTGCATGTAGCTGCCTCTTACTTACTTTTGAAAGAAAGGCTTTGTCGTGGCTGACAAGAAGCAGTGAACACGAAAGTGAAGCCAGTGCATTTTCCAAAGCAAGCACACTTGTGATATCCATGTGATTTGTCGGCTCATCAAGAATCAAAAGTGAAAGCGGCTTTTGGACTGCAAGGGAAATCATCAGCTTTCTGAGTTCTCCGGGACTAAGATTTTCTTTCTGCAGGCTTTCGGGTTCACTTCCAAGTCTATATAAGGTTGAAAGAACTTCTCCCCTCTCGTCATCTTCAAGCTTATTGAAATCTTCAAAAATCTGTTTTACTTCTTCCCGGGAAATCTCCTGAGGTAAATACATTACTTCTTTTATGCGGCCTGATTTTTCCAGTTCAGAAATTACGTGTTTTATAAAAAGACTTTTTCCGCTTCCGTTCTGGCCGGTAAGTGCGAGTTTTTCACCGGGGGCAATTTCAAGGCGTGGGATGTGGAGTGTGTAGGTATTGCCTTCGCCGATGGAGTCCCCGACAACCAGATCCTTTTCTTCTATAATGAGTGTTTTGCAATAATCGCTGCTTTCAATAGAAAAACCTTCCTTACGCTTCAAGGATTGTTGAATAGAGTCGCGAGCATCTTCAGTGCGCTTAATCTGATTTTCAAGATGCGCTTTAGCGTCTCCTGTCGTTCTGTCTTTTCCACCGAGTCTCGCTACATCCATTTTTCTTTTTGCATCGTGATCTGCCGGGTCAATTTTCTTTTTGGAGAGACGGCTTTTTGAACGTTCATTTTCCAGAGCAAGCTGGCGGCTTCTTTCTTTCTCAGATGAAGCTTTGGAGTTCAGTTTATTCCATTGAGCGCGGGAGCTATCAGCATTCTGTTCACGTAATTCAAGCGCCTTACTTAATCCACCCGGATAAATCTGGCAAGCGATGCAGTCTCGTCCTCCGGAAATGGATCTGGCTTCGTTATAAAGATAAACCGTATGAGTACAAAGAGAATCGGCAAAGCTTCGATCGTGGCTCACCATAATTCCAATTCCAGTGAAAAGACTTAGAGTTCGGGAAATCATTTCGACAGTTACGCCATCCAGATGATTCGTTGGTTCATCAAGAAGGAGGATTGCGGGCTTTTCGGCAAGGGCACTGGCAATCTGGATTCGCTTTTTTTCACCACCAGAAAGAGTGTCGTAACGTTCCAGCATTTCTTCGCTTACATGAAGCATTGAGAAAAAACGGCGAATCTCATTATCATCACTCCAGAACACTGAATAAATGTTTTCCGGAATTTGAGAAGTTTTCTGAGGACAGTAAACAATATCGGTATTTGAAATATTGACTCCTGTAAAAATCCGTCCGCTGTCTGGATGCAAGGAGCCGGCAATTAATTTAAGCAGTGTGCTTTTGCCACAACCGTTGCTTCCTGCAAGACAGGTCCAGCCGTCATAAAATTGCAGAGAAAAATCTTCGAATAAGTTTGCTGGTGTAGTTGGATAAGAAAAATAAAGTTTTTCAATTTGTAATAACATAATGAACTCCAGAGGAAGTCAGACTACAGAAAACAGAAAAATATTTATGTGCAGGATGATTTTATAAAACCGGCTCAAGACACATCAACGAAATTAATACTGTAACTGACTTCCAAAAAAATGAAATTTCAAAAGAGAAATAAAAAAATACGGAAATCAGATTTACAGTCTCATCGGCAATGCGTCTCCTATAAAAAGAATAATTAATTCTACTATGAAAAAGAGAGAGAAGTCAATTATCAGCTATATCACCTGTTATTTATATTGGTGACTTATAAAATTTTCTCATCTGGCTTTCTTGGGTTTCTTTTCCGGAAGTTCAGCATACATACCTTCCAGCAGTTCCAGAATCAGGGCCTTATCATCAAAACTATCAAATACATGCATCAAGGTTTTTGATTCTTCATACGGGTATCGCAGTTCGGAATCTGCAAGCAGTCTGTCCGATGTCGGTGTTCTCTTTAAGAATAATTCATCACCGCAAATATCACCTATCAGCTTACCGTTAAAATAAACAAGATATCCGCCCATCATAGATTTTATGACAATCTCACCAGCATCAGAAAAACACTCGCATACATATTCATTAAATTCATTCATCATTTTTATCTCCAATTTATTAATCAAGAAACTTCATGTATTCACGAGCAAAAGCATAAATCTCCATAATTCTCTTAAAAGCTCTGATTAAATACTATCTTTAGAAAACTTGTATTCTAAAATTCAAAGTAAAAAACAGAGCCTTTTTCAGGGTGACTTTCTACACGGATTTTTCCTTTGCAAATATCCGCCACCCTCGCAGCTAAGGCAAGCCCAAGCCCATTTCCTTTTGTTGCGTGACTTGTATCGCCCTGATAAAATTTTTCGAAAATGTGACTCATAGTTATTTCATCCATACCACAACCTGAATCCTGAACACTAACCTGTATCAGTTCTCCGAGCTTTTGCAGACGTACAGTAATTTTTCCATTTTCAGGAGTGAACTTAATTGCGTTGGAAATAAAATTATTCCAGATAAGACTCAAGAGCTGGCCATCTGTAGTAGTCATTATTCCATCTTCAATTTCAACTTCCAGCTCCAGATTTTTTGCAGACCATGCTTCTTCAAAACCAAGCAGGCATTCCCGTAGTTGTTCTCCTAAATCATAAGGAGGAACTTTTGGATAAATCTGCTGATTTTCAAGTTTATTCAATTTGAGAATATTAGTTATAAGAGAAGTAAGCTGCTGACAATTTTGCGAAATTGCTTTTGCATATTCCTGCCGGTTTTCTTCCGTCAGGTCAGAAGTCTGAAGAAGCCTTGCATAGTTTTGCATTACTGCCAGAGGAGTTTTTAGTTCATGAGAAACATTAGAAATAAAATCAGTACGAAGAGTTTCAATGCCATTTAAATCTTCAATCATCTTGTTTAAATCTAAAATCATATAATCAAGATAATC
>CADCLG010000053.1 GCA_902802305.1 uncultured Spirochaetaceae bacterium | reverse complement strand
GCCGCCTTCTGCTCAAAAGTGCAGCTTATAGCCAGCTGTTGCCTTCTCTCATTTTCCGGCTTAGCTTTACGCCCAGCGTTCACCCTGGCTCCGCCAGATCCCTTTTTTCTTTCCTTCTTATTTTTTTCCTCATTCATAACTTTTCCCTTTCCACAACCAACTGACTACTCACGCGAGTAGTCAGTTGAATCTTTTTTTTAGTTGTTCTGAGCAATAGCCCAGTCTTTGAAATAAGTCCATGAAAAATAAAAAGCGGAATCATTCAAAGAAAGCACATAATCATTCAATTCTTTGGAACTTGCTTCCCAGCTTTCACCGTCACGACCGATTGTTCCGAAGTCTTCTCCATTTTCTTTTTCAGCATAGATTCTGCCGCCTTCAAAAATAAATTTTACATTCTGTATATTCTTTCCTTCATTTTCAAACAATGGTCTCAAACATCTTTTATCTTTCCAGCACAAAGGTCGAAGAGCCTTCCATTCGTTGATCTCAGTTTCTTCAGTCAAAAGTCCTTTCACATTTTTCATTGAAAGGATTGTAAATCTTTTACACTGCTCATCAGTTGCTTTCTTGTTATCTTTCATTTGTTTGCTCCTTACAGCTTTCCCGCTGCTCTATGATTCTAATATACAACTAATTTTGATTGTTGTCAAGCGTTTTTCAAAAAAAATAATATTTTTTTTAGCCATAAATAAAAAAGCGTAGCCTTAAAAACTACGCTTGACTTTTCCCCTACCAGAATTTAAAATCATTCTCAGAAATTTTACTCAGATGAAATTTCATTTGTTTGCGGAGCTTGCCCTTCCCGGCAAGCTCTTTTTTATTTTCCCCCAGATTCAAAACCAGCTGCCAGGCAGATCTTAGACCTCGCTTATTTCCCAGACTGATTTCCGTAGCGGCATCACAAAGAACCGCAGACATAAGTACCTTCTCAACATAATCGTACCTTTTCATTTTCCCACCTCTGTTATTCCAGGCTTTCGCCTGGTATTGATTTTATATTTCAAAATAAGCAAATCGCAAGTCCATTTTTTTAAGCTTTGCTTCATCATAGCCAAAAGAATCATGCACAACACACATTATCATGTCATTAATAGCTGACTCTGGACACTCAACAATTTCTAAATGACTTGTAGGATTCTGAACCGCTCCATCAAAGTTTGCATCTCTAACTGTAATTCTATACTGTTTCATTTTCTTACTCCTGTTTTATCCGGGCCATCGCCCGGATGTTTTTCTTTATGCAATTTTAATAAATCCTCTTGATTCATCAGCCAAAAGCTTTGTAATCATTTCAGCTTTTGTTGAAGGCTTTGCAGCTCCTGCTCCATTAAGCCAGCCCTTCATAACTCTCTTGCCAGCTTCTTTGTCTTTTCCTGTCTGATTCATATAAGCAATTCCAATCAAGGCTGCTAACTCTTTTCTTGTCTTTGATTCTAAAACCTGTTCTTTTGTCATTTGTTTGCTCCTTCCGGCTTTGTCGCTTGCCGTTTCACTTGATAATTTAATAATACATGAAAAAATGTAATTTGTCAATGTAAAAATACATATTTTTATGTTTTTTTTAATTTTTACTTGTAATATTTAATTTTTAAGTGTAATATAAAAACATGGATATAGCAAAAAACATAAAAATCTGCCTTCTGCAGAAAAACATTCAAATGAAAGACCTGGCCGAAAGGACAAACCAGACCCAGCAGAATCTCACTAATAAAATGCGCTCAAATAATTTTCGAGTTTCAGAGCTAGAAGAAATAGCAGCTGCACTTAATGCAAAGTTAGAAGTAAAGTTTATAGACAACGAAACAAACCAGGCTTTGTTTTAATCAACATCCCTGTAAAAAGCTTTATAATCTTTCGCATACCGCCAGAAAGCATTCCAGTCCAGCGCACCACAGCGCAATTCCTGGCGGCAAATATCATCAGCGAATATCTCCAGAGCTCCCTTGTTATAAACCCTCGTATCAAAAGCATGGTTATCAGCACCAAACTTTTGACGCCAAATAGTTTTCACATATTTTCTGGTAGCCTTGTCAATAATATCAATTTTCTCTTCTGCCTCATACATTTTAAAATAATCATCACCAAAGTCTTCCGGAAAATTCGGATACCAGGCAGGCTGCAGTTGCCCATCATTCCAGAAAAGTCGATTCATTTCGCTTGAGATCCTGTCTTTGATGAGTCCTGTGTTTATATGATAAGCCAGAGGCAATCCAATCTGCTTTAACGTACCAGGAGAGAAAAGCTGATAAGGCGCACCGTCTTTGATCCAGTCTTGCCCCTTACAGGCATAAACCCCAAAACTGAACTGACTGCAGAAAGCATAAACCCATGATGTATAATGTCCAGAGTCCACAAGAGTAATCATCGGCCTATACCGCCTGCCATTCTCATCTACAAAGTCACTCTGAATCAGTTTAGAAAGCTCATCCCAAGGGCCTCCGAACTGCTCCACGCTTCCCTCAATCCATCTAAAATCAACTGAGAAATTACAGCCCCGCTCAGTGTAGCCCACAATATCAACATAAAGCCCATCCTTCTGAACATCCACACTGACAATCAGAATGAGCACGATTGAACCAGTATCACGCAAAGCCATTCTGTTAGGCACAACACCACGCGCAAAACCAAAACGACGATAGCGCAAAGCCCTCTCATAGGTGATAGTTTCATGCTGCTCCCTGAACGGCAAGCCCTGCTTTAAATTTCTAAAAACTCGGTATTTTTCGACATCCTTCACGCGGTTAGTTTTTAAGTCCCAAACCGTAGCCCACTCAGCAACATAATCTTCCCATGAATACATTCCAGGCGGATTATACAAAGCCGTAATATGATAGCTCTCAGAATCCGCCATCTCAGGTCTGTCAACACTTGCCCGCCATTCACCTTTGCGGATTATTTCAGCCTTATCATAATTCTTCATTACGCCGCCGCAATAAGGGCACTTATATCCAACAGTCTCCAGCTTCGGTCTAAAGTTCTCATCATTCTCCCAGACAATGCCGCCAATCTGTTTGCTTTTATCATGCTCATCCCAGATGGCCCATTCAAGTTTCTGCATCTGACCGCAATGCCTGCAGGGCACATAAAAATATTTCTGAGTCCCCTGCAAAAAAAGACTCTGAATCTGAGAGCTGCCTTCATTTTTTGGAGTAGATCCTATTATCAATTTTGAATGATTAGCAAAAGCATCCTGACGACCCTTCATCAATGTAAAGACATCACCCTCTCCCTTGATCAGCGTTGTAAAAGCATCAGCCTCATCCACATAGATGACCTTAAAAGAAAAGTTTCTGAACTTAGAGCCAGACTTACCGCCAAACACCTTCAGCGATCCGCCCGGATACTGTTTATGCAGCGTAGTGTCTCCAGTGTCTTTTGCCCCGTTTGCTTTTTTCGATTGGCTGGCAATCAAAGCTCTGAGCCCACTATTGTCTATACAAGATTCAAGTTTCGTTTTCGCATAATCCCGGGCCATAGTTTCATCCGGCAGAAATAAAGCCTGCTCTTCAGGATCCGCCCCAATATGATACATCATCCCAGGCTCAAGAACTCCTGTCGTATAGCCGCACTGATTTCCCTTCATCACAAATACATACTTAGTCGGATCTGCAGGCGAAAGCTTATCAACAATCTCCTTAAAATACGGGAATCTGTCATAACTGAATTTACCTGGAAAAGGCGAAAGACTTTTATCAAGATAGCGCACCCGCTGGATGTAATCACTTGGAAGCTCATATTCCCGCTTCTCAGGCAACAGCGAAAACCGCTCAATGAGAAAATCAAAATCACTAATTTTTAGGGCCGCTTCCATCTAACCCCTAGGCATCAAAAGGGGCTTGCCCTGTAGTCGTAAAGTATGAGAGTGCAGTTCTGTCTTCTTCATTTTCCACCGCAATCTTATCATTTTTAATTTTATAAATATGCAGATTCTTTATCTGCCAGAACCAAACTTGAATAGACCAATCAGATGAGAACTCATTGAGAATTTTTTTTTTCTTTTTAAAAAGACTCAGAAAACTGTTTGAAGTATAATGACAGTCTCTCTCTTCAACTCCATCATTGAGCTGCATCTTCATTTCTAATTCATAAACCAGCATGATTACCCCCGGAAATTAGAAATTTCTCAAAGCATGGTAATCAACAGCAATCTTTCCCTTATCATCCAGATGGAAAGCTTCAACCGCGCAAATTCCCCTGTTAGTCCAGTAATCCTTGCAGACTGCATTAGTCAGCTCAAGAGTTGGATAGCCGCGTCGCTCCATCACACCGGCATAGTTAAAAGCAAGAACACAATAAGGGTTTATTTCATTTCCCTTAAATTCTTTTTTGATTTTCTCAATTTCTTTGAGTATATCATCAATTACTTTATTATCAGCCTTTACCATCTCATCCCCCTAAATCACATCCATTTCAGCAAGCTCATCTCTCAATCGAATGTTTTCATTTTCCTGTTTATCGTACTTACTTCTAAGTGCAGTAAGTTCATTCACAATATGACTCTTCGCACCTGAAATACACCGAGTCAAATTATCGTTAAGAATATTCATAACACTTTCGCGCTTGTCCTGACCATTAGCCAGAGACACTGCAATCACCTGATCACACACAGCTTCAGGCACGTCCAAAAGCTGCTCCATCAGCTGATCCATGTAGCCAAAAACGCGCTGCACAACAAAATCTTTCGGCACCTGTACAAGCCGCCTTTCCTGCAGCTTCTGCTCGCGTTCTTCAGCAGCCGACAAATCCCGGATGATCTTCGAGAATCTTTCAATGTTGTCAATCGAATTGAACCGACGCAACAGCTCACCCATAGTGCAGTTCATAATATCTTTAGCAGAACCACTTCCCACAGTAATTCCCTGGGCCACAGCCCCCGGAGCTTTCTGCATTCCTGCCATAGTTTGAGAGCCGCTGTCTTTTTGTGCTTGGTTTTCGCAGCCGACGGCTGCATCCGAAAAAATTGTGTTACAAAGCTCATCAAATTTTCCAGAGTTTCTGGAAGGGGAAGCAGCTTGTTTTATTCCAGCTTCCAGCTGCTTCATTTGCAGCTTCATTTTGAGCTTGTTCTGTTTCGTCTCCAGGAAAGCGCGATTCAC
>CADCLG010000052.1:9478-14883 GCA_902802305.1 uncultured Spirochaetaceae bacterium | reverse complement strand
AGCAAAAGCTGCCGCATCAGAAAAGAAACTTCGGTAAATGGCAGCAGCAGCAAAATGAGGATAATTTTTACATACAAACGGAAAGAACAAAAATACTGTCATTGTAAACTGCAATTCCTGTAGGACATTTTAGCCCCGTAAAAGAAGTTGTTTTTGTACCAAAATAAAAAAGTCCGTTTCCTTCAGCATCAAAAACATCAACACGACGGTTGCCGAAATCAGTAACGTAAATCCGTCCGTAATCATCTTCTGCAAGATACTGGGGACCTACCATCTCACCAACCTTACGTCCCTTTGTACCAATATATTTCTGGAAAAATCCCTTTGAATCCAGCAGACTAAGACGGTTTCCAGCACTTTCGCTAAGAAGGAGGCTTCCATTTTTAAGAGCAATTATATCAAGAGGGCGATCAAACCCGTTCAGAGGACCTGTAATGCGATTTAAAACAAGCCCGTTCAGATTAATTTTAAGAAGCTCATTTGTGTTATAGGCGGTTACCCAAAAAGTACCGTCATTATTTGGAAGAATGGAAACAGGACCACTGAAAATAAGATTACCGTCAAGCAGGCCCGAAAAGCTACCGGCTTCCGAAAGCCTCATAAGTTTATCAGTTGAATCACCGGTAATCCTTCTTTCGCGGACAATCTCTATTTTATTCTGCAGCAAAAGTCCACCATATCCATTATCACTTGCAGTCTGCCAGTAAGAAAGAGCAGAGCCTTCCATACCAGATTTATAGTAAGAGTTTCCAAGCCATTCAAGAATCAGGTTATCATCAGGCAGATAGGATAAAGCTTTTTCAAACTGAACGATGGCTTCGTTATATGAACCTTTATAATAAGACTGTACACCCCGTCTGAACTCCTCTGCAGCAAAGCCTTCTTCTGCTGAGCGTATGCGGTTATCATAAGTATTCAAACCTGCTGAATAAGTTGTTTGGGAAAAGGCGTTATAAGTAAAAAATAAAGCGGCCAAAATGAATATTGATTTTTTCATTGCTGATTTTTTCTTTATCATTCAATTCCCTCTAAAAGGTGCAAATGCTCCTTTATTATCTTGTTGTCTTCATCCAGAGCATAAGCCTGAGTTAAATACTTTCTTGCATCATCATAAAGTCCCAGCTTAAAATATACCCAGCCAAGTGAATCAAGACAGGCAGCAGAAGATGGAGAGGCTTTTACAGCCTGTTTGCATAAAGACAAGGCTCTGGTTAAATCTTTTTCCTGACAGGCAAGTACATAGCCAAGTCCATTCATAGAAGTAAGGTTTTCTTTATTCTGCCTTAATGAAGCCTCGTAGTATTCAATACATTTATCAGTGTCGTTCTGTTCCCAGGCGATAAAGGCACTTGCTGCGTATACAGAAGCAGTCATATAGCCTGTTTCAAGCAGCTTGCTCAATTCAAAATCTGCAAGACGTTTACGTCCAGACAAAGCGTAAATTACAGCCAAAAGAAATCTGCACTGCAAAACTCTTTCCAGCTGAGTGCCGGAAGTTACAATCTGTTCAAGATACAAAAGCGCATCATCATACTTCTGGAGTTTTGTATAACAAAGTCCCAGAAAATATGCTATTTCCAGTTTGTCTGCCCCGGAATCAGAAGGTAAAGCAAGAAAGAAAGACAAGGCACTTGAATAATCCTTTTTTTTATAATACCTGATTCCTTCTGATAAAATATTATCTGCCATTTTATCCTCCTAATCCTTGAGAACGGCTGCACCTTCGGCAGGTGTTACTTCGTAACAGTCTGCATGATAACCGAATATTTTTTCAAACTCAGCAAGCTTTGCCCTGAACTTTTCTTCATCACTACTGCGGATAATTGCATAGAGACAGCGGCCAAAGCCTTTTCCTGTAATACGGCCACAGGAAACTGACTTGGTAATCATTTCCAGATTTGGTTCCAGTTCGTTTATACGCTTTAGAATCCAGTCAATTTCAGGACAGGAGATTTCGTACAAGTCTCGCATTCCTTCGTGGCTGAGATTAACAGCTCTTGAAAACTTAAAGAAATCATCCTTGGAAAGGCCATCCACAGCGTTGAGCAGATACTCATGTTCCTTAATAATGCATACCAGACGACGGCGATCCTCCTCGGAAAGCGGCTCAAGAACTTCATTGATGTCGTTTATATTATTTATATACTGCCAGCCGCCATAAACATTTGGCTTATGTTCCTTTAAGTCACCCATAAAAAGCGCATTACGGGGTTCATGAATTACATCTTCATTCCAGAGAGAAACTCTGGGAACCTTGGTATCGACAAGGAAGATTTTTTTATTATTGAAATTAAAGGGAACGTAATCCCAGGTATTTTTTGTATAATCAGTGATTATGAAATTATTCTTTTTTGAGAAGAGAGCTGAAAAATTATCTGCAAGATAGTTGTTCTGCTGTAAAAAGCGCTTGTTTCCCCTTTCAAGAACCTGAAGAATCTGACTGTCGGTAAAGGGAACTTCAAAAAGTTCTTTTATTGCAATGGCAGAAGCGGCTTTTACGGCAGTTGTGATTCCAAAACCTGCTGAAGGAAGTATTTCACTGTAAACACTTATTTCCATTCCTCCAAGATTAAAACCAGCAGAAATAAAACCATAAATAACTGATTTAATTGCATTTGCCCAGCGGTCTTCTTTTTTAAGTTTAAGAGAACCTATATTTGCCCTTTTACGTTCATTCAGCTGATGAAAATAAAACTTTAAGACAGAATCATCTCTTTTTGAAATAGCGACATAAACCGGAAGGCTGACAGCCATAGAAAGAGTCTTGTCTTTAAAAAACCATGAGTGTTCGCCAATAAGATGGAATCTTCCTGGTGCCTTTACGACAATATCAGGTAAAACCCCGTATTCAGTTTGATGAGTTTCATTTACAGTTTTCATATTTCAGGAGCCCACCCTTATGAAATTACTTTATTTTATTGCAATTTTTATGTATCAGCGTTATATTTCAAAATAAATACTTAAAAATATACTATAAAATAATAATATAATGACCTTGATTTTACAAGTTTTTTATTCAATTTTTTCCGGTGTAATGCTTTCGGCTGCAATTCCAAACGAATTATATAAGTTTGGTGCACCTCTTTTGTCTTTTATTGCTATTACACCCTTTTATTTTACAATCCGTTATCTATGTAAAAATTACAGGCAGGCTTTCTGGTGTACATTTATACAGGTTATAACAACCCACCTAATTTCAAGCTTCTGGCTTGCCTACTTTAAGGATTTTGCTATTTTCACCCTTGGAGCCTCAGCTCTAGGAACGGCTTTAATCGGTGCCTGCATGGGAATCCTTTTTTATCTTCCTTACTCAAGAAATACAGGGCTTAAAACCTGTCAGAAAAAATGGGAAAACAGGCTTTATTCCGAACTGAATAATTTTTCACTGCAAAAACCTTTTTATGAGCATACTTCATTCAGAATATTCTGGTTTGCAATTGTTTATACTTTCTGGGAATGGGTAAAGTCCAGTGGCTTCCTCGGTTACCCCTGGGGAACCATTTCCAGCGCCATGTACAGATTTTCTTCCTTCACACAGATTGCAGCAATCACTGGAACTTACGGAATCACTTTTCTGACAATTCTCTTTAACTGTCTTTTGGCAGAGGGAGCAATTCTTTTTGTACAAGCCCAGAGAATACAATCAAGCGATATTCAGATTAAGAGGGATTTTTTCTTTGAACTGAAAACCTCGGCCTCTGTTTTTATAATTCTATTTTCTCTCAGTTTATTTTACGGTTCACATCAGCTGAATCTCAAAAGAAAACCTATAAAAACATTAACGACAATCATGGTTCAGCAGAATCAGAATCCATGGGATACAAAAAACGATGACGATGCAATCCTTAAATCGGAGCAATTAACAAAAAAGCAGATTGATTTGCTGGAAAAAGAGGGTAAAAAAGCTCAGCTCATTGTCTGGAGCGAAGGCAGCCTTATGAAAGCTATGCCAGACAGTTATTCTCATTATAAAAATCATCCAAAAGAAAAAAGTTTGATTTCATTTATCAAGGAATGTAAGACTCCTCTTCTGACCGGCGGACCACTTTTTATCTGGAACGAAGACGGAAAAGGCGGAAAATATTATAATGCGGCTCATTTATTCGATGGTGAAGGAAATTATCGCGGCTCATATTCAAAGCTGCATCTGGTTCCTTTTGCAGAATCAATTCCTGGAATAGACAATCCTAAGATAAAAGCCCTTATGCTAAAAATTGTAGGAATCTCTGCCGGCTGGCACAAGGGAAGAAAACTGACTTATTTTGATATTCCCTGCTCCAATTATAATGGTTATGACAGCGACGGAAAAGCTTTTGAAAGTGCAATTGAATCTATAAATATTCAGCTGACAAAAGAACAGCAAAAAGAGCTTTCAAAAGAAGGGCCTACTGTAAAAATCTGCACTCCAATCTGCTTTGACGATTCTTTTTCGGATGTAATAAGGCCTCTATATTTGAATGGGGCTGAGCTTTTTATAAACATAACAGATGATTCCTGGTCACTTAAGGATTCCAGCGAAATCCAGCATTTTGTCGTGGCTTCCTACAGAGCAATTGAATACAGAACAACAATGATACGCTCTGCAAATGCCGGTTATTCAGTAGTTTTAGATCCAACTGGAAGGGTGATTGCTGACGAGCCTTTATTTACGGATTATTCCCTCACTTATGATGTTCCTGTATATCAGAGAGTACTGACTCCTTATGCGGTTTTCGGTAATTGGCTGCCCTACCTCTGTATAATAATCTCCTTTTTTACAACTGTGCTTATGTACAAATCTTTTGTAAAAACAGACTTTATTCCTAGTGAAAGAAAGCTAAAAAATAAAAAGCACAAAAAACATTCAAAGAAAAAATAATTTGTCAATAACTTGAAGGGAGTTTTCTCTTTCAAGCACAAAATTTTTTTTTGTCAAGAAAAATACTTTTAAAAATTTCATATTTTTTTTATTAAAAACTCTTGTATTATCATATCTAGTGTTATATCATTATTTGACGTTATAAAAAAACGCTATATCTAATGTATAATAAAATGTACATACTAAAAGAGAGGAAATATGCGCTGTCCAAACTGCGGTAGTATGGATGACAAGGTGCTTGAATCACGTACAATGGCTAACGGTGAAAGCATAAGGCGTCGAAGAGAATGTCTAAAATGCAGCTTTAGATTCACCAGCTATGAACGTATTGATGAAAAACCCTTTATGGTTGTAAAGAGGGATGGAAGGCGACAACCTTTTGATTCCACAAAACTTGGAAAGGGAATTGAAAGAGCTCTTGAAAAACGTCCGGTCTCAACAACTACGGTAGAACAAATTACCAGTGATATTGAAGACTCAGCCATAAAAATGGCAAAAGAAGCCCGGGAAATAACAACGGCTGAACTCGGTGAATTAGTGCTTGAAA
>CADCLG010000052.1:4221-9469 GCA_902802305.1 uncultured Spirochaetaceae bacterium | reverse complement strand
AAAAGCTATATTCAATCGACAAGGTTGCTTATATCAGATTTGCTTCAGTTTATAAGCACTTTGAAAATTTAGAAGAATTTATTACAGAAGTAAAAAGCATAAAAAAGAGGGGTGTCAATACAGACACAAAGGGGAAGACAGATGAGTAACCAATCAATATTTCCAGAATGGAGAAGTTTTTTGGGTTCCAGTTCAGATACTGAAACTAAAGGATTTATCAAATCAGTTGTAAAACGCTCTGGTGAAATTGCAGATTACGATCGCAATAAAATCGAAAATGCGATTGAAAAAGCCATTGAAGCCGTTGAAAAACAGAAGGATCCTACACGTGCAGCTGCCTTAACTGATTTAGTTGAAGAAAAACTCAGATTAAAACTGGCAGGAGCAAGAGCACATTCTATTCCGGCTATTGAAGAAATTCAGGATATTGTAGAAACAGTTCTTATTGAACAGAACGAAGTTGAAGTTGCAAAAGCATATATTCTTTATCGTGCAAGACATGAAGCTGTACGAGATGCTAAGAATCTCATGGTTGATATCAACAAAACTATGGACGGCTATCTTGGGCAGAGCGACTGGCGCGTAAACGAAAACGCAAACGTAAACTTTTCTCTGGGTGGATTAATTCTCCATAACTCAGGAACTATCACAGCAAACTACTGGCTTAACAATATTTATTCAAAGGAAATTGCCGAAGCACACAAAACCTGCGCTTTCCATATCCATGACCTTTCTATGTTCTCTGGTTATTGTGCAGGCTGGTCTTTGCGTCAGCTGATTACAGAAGGTCTTGGTGGAGTTCCAGATAAAATTACATCAACTCCGGCAACCCATCTTTCTACACTTGTAAACCAGATTGTAAACTTCCTTGGAATTATGCAGAACGAATGGGCAGGAGCTCAGGCATTCTCTTCATTTGATACTTATCTTGCTCCTTTTGTACGTGCTGACAATCTTACAGAAAAACAGGTTCGTCAGTGTATTCAGAGTTATATTTACGGTGTAAATACTCCAAGCCGCTGGGGTTCACAGGCTCCTTTTACAAATATCACGCTTGATTTAGTTTGTCCTGATGATTTGAAAAATAAAAAAGCAATCGTTGGCGGAAAAGAACAGGATTATACTTACGGCGACTGTCAGAAAGAAATGGATATAATCAACAAGGTATTCATTGAGCTTATGATTGAAGGTGATGCTGACGGACGCGGATTTGCCTACCCTATTCCTACTTACAATATTACCCGCGACTTTGACTGGAATTCAGAAATTTCTAAGCTTCTTTTTACTATGACAGCTCAGTACGGAACTCCAAACTTCCAGAACTTTGTTAATTCTGACTTGAATCCTTCTGACGTTCGTTCAATGTGCTGCCGACTCCAGCTTGATAAACGAGAACTCCGACGCCGTGGTGGTGGACTCTTTGGCGCTGATGAATTTACAGGTTCTATTGGTGTAGTTACAATCAATATGCCTCAGATTGGCTATCTTGCAAAAAATGAAGAAGAATTCTACAAGAGACTTGATTACCTTATGGATCTGGCAAAAGAAAGTCTCTGCATAAAAAGAAAGGTTATTCAGAAGCTTTATGACGGTGGATTATTCCCTTATACCCGCCGCTATCTTAAAACACTTGTAAACCATTTTAATACAATCGGTTTGTGTGGAATGAATGAATGCTGTCTCAACTTCCTTGGCTGTGATATCACAACACCAAAAGGAAAAGCCTTTGCAGAAAAAGTTTTGACTCACATGAGAGAAAGAATGCAGGATTATCAGGAAGAAACAGGAGATTTATTCAACCTTGAAGCAACTCCTGCAGAATCAACCTCTTATCGTCTTGCAAAACATGATAAAGAACAATTCCCAGACATAATCACAAGCGGAACACATGAGCCTTTCTATACAAACTCATCACAGCTTCCTGTTGATTATACAGCGGATGTATTTGAAGCCCTTGATTTACAGGAATCTTTGCAGACAAAATATACCGGCGGAACAATGTTCCATGTTTACATGGGTGAAGCATTAAAGGATTGGAAGAGCTGCGCTGATTTAGTTAGAACTATTTCAAGCAAATACAGAATTCCTTTCTTTACAATTTCACCAACTTATTCAATCTGTAAAATACACGGTTATTTAATCGGACAGCAGTTTGAATGTCCTAAGTGTAAGGCAGAAAAAGAAAAGGAATTAAAAGAAAAATTAAAGGCTCTTGAAGCAGAAAAAGAAAAAATCCTTGCTGAAGAGTCAAAATAAAATTAAGTTTTTTATATTAAAAACCGAAATTTTAGTGTCAAAGTAATTGACAAATATAAAAACCTACACTATATTTAGTGTAGGTGAATAAATAACAAAACTGTAATAATTACAAATTAAATTACAGTATTTATAAACGGGAGGAAAAAATATGGTAGCAAAAAGAAGTATTGCTGAAATCGACAGGGAAATTGCAGAAACAAAAATGGAGCTGCAGAATGTACACGGAACTGAAACAGAAGTTTACGCTAGAATTGTAGG
Organism: uncultured Spirochaetaceae bacterium; assembly: GCA_902802305.1. GTDB lineage: Bacteria > Spirochaetota > Spirochaetia > Treponematales > Treponemataceae > Treponema_D. The sequence continues at coordinate 6,952 of CADCLG010000052.1, read as the reverse complement.
CTACTACAGAGCCGTAAAACACTGGAACAAAGGCAAAAGAGATGAATTTGACCAGCGCAAAATGTTCACACTCGAAGATAGCAAAGAATATGATATTACAAAGGTAGATGCACCAGTTACTGCAAAAACACAGAAAAAATCAGTTGAAAAAACTGTCTCAGATACAAAAAGCGTTACTTTTGAAATGTATACAAGAAAAACATGTCCAAACTGTCCTCCTGTAAAAGAATTTATGTCACATCTTGATATGGCTGGACGTTCAATTGATGTAGATACAGACGAAGGTCTTGCAGAAGCAGCTAAAAAAGGTGTTTTTGCTTCACCAACAGTTATTTTCTTTAATGAAGCAGGTGTAGAAACTGCACGCTGCCACAATGTAGAAGAACTTGAAGCAGTTTTTTCTCAGATTAAAGTGACTGCATAATAAATGATGGATTTACCATTAGACAAACCTGCAGGTGTCCTTATAAAAACAACCTTAGTTGATTATCCAGGACATGTTGCAGGTTCATTTTTTCTAAAAGGATGTAATCTTCGCTGCCCCTACTGCTATAATATAGGACTTGTTTTACCAGAAGTAAATCCAGATGATTTGAGTACAGTTCAGCAGGTATTTGACCATCTCGAAAAACGTAAAAATGTTCTTTCGGCTTTTGTAATAAGCGGTGGAGAACCACTTATAAATGCCTACACTCCCCTTATAATAAAAAAAGCAAAGGAATTGGGCTACAAAGTCAAAATAGACACAAACGGTCTTCTTCCAGATAAATTACAGGCACTTTTGAATGATGAAATCCTCAAACCAGATTTTATTGCACTGGACATAAAAACAAGACCTGCAAGATATGCAGAAGTCATGTGTGAAAAAAGTTTTAAATATTTTAATAATCCACAATATTTTATTGATACTCTTTCAAAGTCTATAAAAATTGTAAGTTCACTTCCAGCAGAAAACAGGGAATTCAGAACTGTTCTAGTTCCCCCTCTAATACAAAAGGGAGATATTAAAGAAATTGCAGCTTTACTTCCAGCCGATGCATCCTGGCAGTTTGCTCAATTCCAGAATTCAAACTGTCTTGATCCGTCCTACAATGAAATCTATCCCTATACAGACAATGAAGCAAAGGATTTGATTGAGTACGCAAAAAGCTTTATTCCAGGTGCAGCACTTAGATAATTTTTTGTATGATTATTTTTATTTGATTTTTTTGATAATTTTTTACATTGCAATCTTGACATGATTTTAATAAAATGATAATATAATTTCATTGTTTATGGCGACCTAGCTCAGTTGGTAGAGCACACGGCTCATATCCGTGATGTCATTGGTTCAATCCCAATGGTCGCTATCAAGGAATCCAGCTCGGATTCCTTTTTTTATTTAACCCTCCATAATTTTCAACGTAGAAGTATTTAAAATCATATAAAAAGAGCATGTTAAATTTCGTTAATTTTTTAACACATTAGATTAAATTATTAACAGATTTTAACAAAATATTTTTAGTAACCTTCCTAATAAAATTTATAACAAAATTTTATATATCAATTAAATTATACAGATTTTCTTGAATTAAAAACAAATGGGTTGTTAAAAAAACAGAAACTGAGTATAATAATTATATTAATAATAAAAGGAATTGCAGGAGACTTCCAAATGAAAAAACTAATTTTATGCCTTGCTTTTTTTGCATTATTCACATCAAATATTTTTGCACAGAACAGTAACATTACACCAGAAAAAGATGAATCAAAATGGTCAGACATGACTTACGTTACTGTACCAGTTCTTAAAATACTGGAAGCCAGAGAAGCATACGTTGTTATCTATCAGAAAAATAAAATAGGAACAGCCAGCATTGTAATTCCTAAAAAATGGGCAAAAGGAACAGCTGATTCTCCAAGAAAATTAAAGACAAGACTTGTACGCCATACACAGGATGCCTATATGACCGTAGTAAAGAAAAACGGAGATTTCGCACGTGTAATCCTTTCTTTTACCAGATCAAAAAGCAATCCTCTTTGGGGTGTAGTTGACTACAGAAAACCATTGGATGGCGTAGATAAAGATACTTTGGAAGAACTTGAATTATAAAGAAAACAAATAAATACATAAAAATAACGGGTTGTATAAAGTTCACTTTTTACAGCCCTTTTTTTTATAGCAAAAGAGATTCTTATGGAAATAATTGACAATCAAACAATAGAAGATTTTAAATCATTTATTGAAAAACATGACTTCTTTTTTATAATTGGACACAAGGAACCTGATGGTGACTGCATTTCATCCTGCCTTGGGGTTGCTGCGATTATTGAAAAATTCAATAAAGAGTACCAGCTTTTATCTGCAGGCCCTTTCAAACGCAATGAAATCATGCCCTACGAGCATCTTTTTACAGATACAATGACCTTTCTTGATGAAAATGAAAGAAAATCGACAGGTTTGATTATCACTGACTGCTCAGAATTACATCGTCTGGGTGATATTGACGGTGATTTAAAAGGACTGGACACATTCATCATTGATCACCATAAAACTTCTGAAATGACAGAAAATGCAGTTGGATATATAAATCCTCAGTCACCTTCCTGTGCATATCTTGTACAGCTTTTTTATGAAAAACTGATTGGCCCTCTTCCTGAAGAAACTGCAAAAATCATTTTTCTTGGAATCTGTACCGATACAGGCTTTTTCAGATTTTTAACTTCAAGTCCAGAATCTTCTGATTTGTTG
>CADCLG010000052.1:0-4161 GCA_902802305.1 uncultured Spirochaetaceae bacterium | reverse complement strand
AAATCCTAAAACCACATATAATGAAATAAATAACGGAAAACCCTACTCAACAAGAAAACTGCTTGGTACCCTTCTGTCACGTGCAGAAAGATATCTTGATGGCAGACTGATAATTACCTATGAGACCCTGGAAGATACAAAAAAATGGGGAACAGAAGGAAGAGATTCAGATGCTCTTTATCAGCTTTTGCTCTCGACCAAGGGGGCTCAGGTTGCAGTATTTTTAAGGCAGGACACACTTACAACCTGCACAGGTGGATTCCGTTCTCAGGATAAGGTTGATGTTTCTACTGTAGCTGCAAAGTTCGGAGGTGGCGGTCACAAAAACGCTTCAGGTATGAGTACAGAAGGAAAAATCGATACCTTGCTTCCTGCAATCATAAAAGAGTTTGCCCGAATAATGTAAAAAAACGCACTCTGAATATTAACTTTTTTTGTCAACTTGGCATAAAACTTGCTTAACATATCATATATTAAAATTTTGGTCTGTTAAGGAGGAATTATGAATCAGACAGAATTGAATAAACTGCCAGAACTTGTGCAGGAAGGAAAAATGTCACCCGTCTATGCCTCTCATAAACTGGCATTGTACGTCAAAGAAAACCTAAGTCTTTTTGGTCTAAACAAAAAAGATGAGGATTTTAAAAGTGACATTATCGTTATGTTGTTGGAAAAAACTGAACAGCTTTTTGAACAGTACAATCCGCAGTACGGATGCTTTTTTACGTATTTTTTTTGTTTTATAAAAAGTTTGATTAATTCGGAAACAAAAAAAATAGCATCGCAGAAAGTAATTGATTTTCTGGAAATAAATGACTGTATTACCAGTTACGAACAGCATGAAGAAGCATATAAGTTAATAAATTATCATGATTTTGAATACAGAAAGGTTCCCTTCGCCTATAAGCCTGTTTCTGCTCAATCTTTAAAAATATCCTGCAATCGAGAACCTTATCATATAAAAGAGTTTCTCAATCAGAATGATGAAGACTTCAAAAAGCTTCAGGAAAATCTGAAAAAGATATCACCTGCACTGGCAGAAAAAATACTTCTGGTGCTTGCCTTAAAATCAGCTTATTACATTACGGACAGTCAGATTACAAAAATAGCAGAAATATGTCATCTTGACATAAATAATTTTCATGCAATTGTAATGAACTTAAAATCAGATTTAATTGAAAGGGAAAAGAGTAAAAATAAAATTGAAATCCGTCGCAACAAGGCTTATTTTCAGCATAGAAAATACAGAAGTCGCATTGAATGGGCAGAAGCAACAAAAGATGATTTTTCTCCCTACGAAAAACATAAACTTTCAAATAAATATGACAAGCAGACAAATACCTGGAAAACTTTAAATCAGCAGCTTAAAAAAGGCATAATAAACATACGTCCAACTAATAAGGCTATAGCAAAAGCCCTCGGGATGTGTGAAAGACAAATAAGTTTTTATATAAAAAACGCTTATCTGCTTGGTTTAAAGCTTTAATTTGCGGAGCAGATAAAGTCACTTAAATGAATATATTTTCATGCTTAATTTTCTTATCTTATTTTGTGCGCAATTACTAGTTTTGTTTGATTTTAAATGCAGATATTATTAAAATACAAGCATGAAAATATATTTAGCTACCGGTAATCTTAATAAAAAACGCGAAATGTCTGAAATACTTTCAGAACATACAATTATAATTCCTTCGGATGAAAATATTGATTTTTCCCCTGTAGAAGATGGAAGTACCTTTTATGAGAACAGTCTTATAAAAGCCAGAGCCCTATACGATATAGTCCACTCTCCTGTTATTGCAGACGATTCAGGAATTGGAGTAGATGCTCTAAATGGAGAACCTGGAATCTTTTCATCCAGATACGCTGGTCCTGCTTTTATGCATGGCAAACCCGACGGCAAAAAGATTTCCCAGGAAGAACAGAACAGATTTCTCATTGAACAGACAAACAAGGCAATAGAAGAAAATCAACTGCCCCCTGCTCCATATCTTCATGGAAAACGTTCCTGTCATTACACATGCGCAATGGTTTTATATTGCGGTCCAGACAGACTTTTTGTTGCTCAGGAAACCTTTGAAGGCTGTCTTATTGATTCCCTTGATAAGGCTGCCGGTACAGGTGGATTTGGATACGACCCTATAGTTTTTCTTCCTGAATACAATAGAACCGTAGCTCAATTGACTCCAGATGAAAAAAATGCAATTTCCCACCGTGGAAAAGCAGTAAGAGTAATACAGAAAATAATTGAAAGTCTATAATTATTTTTTTTACAGATTTTCTAAAATTTTAAAAAAAATTTTAAATTTCTGCTAAAGATTTTTTAGTATTCCGCCGATAAATACAATGAATTGTTATGATTGTAACGACTTCGATGAAGCAGCGATCAGGCAATTTGGCAAAAGTGTGTAGATGTAGCCTTGTAAACGTTTGCACATTTTTGCAATTTTCTTTACAGAAGAAAGGATTCTTCTGCCCACAATTCCAAGGAGGAATACTATGGTTATTAATCACAACATGTCGGCATTATTTGCCAATCGTCAATTAGGTATTACAGGTCTTGATCTTGATAAAGACATGGAAAAATTATCTTCTGGTATGAAAATCAATCGTGCCGGTGATGATGCTTCAGGTCTTGCTGTATCAGAAAAGATGCGCAGTCAGATTAGAGGCTTGAACAAGGCTGCTCAGAACGCACAGAACGGTATCAGTTTTATCCAGACAACAGAAGGATTCCTTCAGGAAACAACTGACATTATGCAGCGTATCCGTGAATTAGCAGTACAGTCTTCAAACGGTATTTATTCTGCAGAAGACAGAATGCAGATTCAGGTTGAAGTTTCTGCCCTTGTTGCTGAAGTTGACAGAATTGCAAGTTCCGCTCAGTTCAACGGAATGAATATGCTTACAGGTAGATTTGCAAGACCAACAGGTGAAAACAGTGTAACAGCATCTATGTGGTTCCATATCGGTTCAAACATGGATCAGAGAACACAGGTTTACATCGGAACCATGTCTGCTACCGCATTAGGTATTAAAGAAATCGGTACCGAAGCAAAAATCTCTCTCGAAACACCTGAAGAAGCTAACAGAGCAATTGGAACTATCGACGAAGCTCTTAAAAAGATTAACAAACAGCGCGCTGACCTTGGTGCTTATCAGAACCGCCTTGAACTTACAGTAAAAGGATTGAACATCGGTGCTGAAAACCTCCAGGCTTCTGAATCTCGTATCCGTGATACAGATATGGCTAGCCAGATGGTTGAATTTACCAAGAATTCAGTATTGCAGCAGGCTGGAACTGCTATGTTGGCACAGGCTAACTCACAGTCTCAGAATGTATTGTCTTTACTCAGATAGTATTGTATAATTCTGTCTGATTAATTTGTAATTTAATTTTATTCAGATTAATCAGGCAGAAATCTTCTGTAAAATTTTCAAAAAAAAGTCACATTTTTTGTTCACTTGATGAAAAATGTGTTATTATATAAATATACACTTTCAGATGTATATAGTTCTTTGAAATAGGTGCATTCCATGTAATGCAGGTGACAGTAGAAACAGTCAGATTTGATAAGGTACTACCCTATTAAGATAAGTCTGCCTGTTCCTGCTGATAGGTCTGAAACTAGATTAGGGGCGCAGAACTAATTTAGCCTTCACCTGCAGGACAAAAACATGATGTTTTTTTGTTTTAAGTAAACATGGAGGGCACAAATATGATTATTAATCACAATATGAGTTCACTTTATGCTGATCGTGTATTGAACATTTCTAATGATTCAATCATGAAAAACATGGAGAAACTCTCTTCTGGTGAACGCATCAATCGCGCCGGAGATGATGCATCAGGACTTGCTGTATCAGAAAAGATGCGCAGCCAAATCCGCGGATTGAATCAGGCAAGTAAGAACATTAACAACGGTATTTCTTTCATTCAGACAACTGAAGGTTATTTGAACGAAACTACTGATGTTCTTCAGCGAATTCGCGAACTTGCTGTTCAGTCAGCAAACGGTATCTACAGCGATGAAGATCGTATGCAGATTCAGGTAGAAGTATCACAGCTCGTTGCTGAAGTTGATCGCATTGCTAGTGTAGCTCAGTTCAACGGTATGAATATGCTCACTGGACGCTTTGCACAGGACGGAACAAACATTA
>CADCLG010000051.1 GCA_902802305.1 uncultured Spirochaetaceae bacterium | reverse complement strand
CTGAGTTAGTATACTATTTTAGACATAATCACACCATTTCTTAATATTTTTGTCTATTAACACTAAGATTCTGTCTACCAATTATCGTCCAGAACTCCTTTTCATATTACCTTTATTTAGCTTTGATTTCAAGAAATCAGTCATCCTAAAAGTCCATTCCGCACGAACATCATATTATCATCAGCTGTCCCTACACTTTAGAACCTCAACCATGCGAGCTTAATTGACTATAGATAGCGAATAATATCTTATCTGTAAAATCACACATCTAGAAATAATCATTTTCTGGAATAACACAATCTATTTAGAATCCAGTAAATGAACCACAAGCAAATGGATTATACGATTCCGCCCTACCCTATTACTCAGTAACCTTTTAATTACCTTACCCCAAACCACTATACAAAGACTCTGGAGATATTAAAAAGTCATATTTTACGTGGGAGATTTGCCAAATTTCCGGGTAAAAAGGACTATTTTACGTGGGAAACTGCCAACTTTTTGAGAAAAAGTCATATTTTACGTGGGAAGTTTTAATGAAAATCAGACCTTATGAAGTACGTAATGCACTTTTCCGATGATTTTCAGCTCTTCTGTATCATTTTTGGCGAACATTGATTCGTAGGCCGGGTTATCTGAGATGATTTTCACCCCTCCAGACACCCTTTGCAGGCGTTTTACAAAGCCTTTTTCCTCAAAAATGATGGCATATATGCCGTCTTCCTGATAGCCAAGGTCATCACAAATGACTGTATCACCGTTAAATATGGTCGGTTCCATGGAATCGCCGCGAATTTTACTGGCTGCAAGGTGCCCCTGAAACCTTTTTGACTTTAAATCATCTGGTACTTCAATATAACCGTCAATGTACTCAGAATCAGGTACATACTGACCGTTACCACAAGAGAAAAACTGTTCAAAAACCGGGATTTTTTCTGAATCTGCTGCACAGGCCATGACAGTTTTTGCAGGAAATTGAGCTTCCACGCCAAAAAACTCTTCGACTGTTGTGCCTAAAACCGCCATCATCTTTAATGTGTCCTCTACATCAGGAATCCTTTCCTTGTAGATGCGGTTTTTCATGATCTGCACAGACACTCCAGCCTGCTCACAGAGCCATACAAAGGTTTTTCCCTGGTCGGAAATCGCCTTTTTAACCTTATCCCAGAATAATTTAGCATCCATGCTTCTTATCCTTTCTTTTTATATTTTTAAAATATCACACTTTTCCCCTTTTGTAAATTATAAAGTAATTGTATAATTACCTTTACGCGCAAAATTGGACTAAGGAGAAATAAACAGTTGGTTACTTTTCTCAAAAAATTTAAAAAAATTGAAAATTTTGCACGGAATAAATAGCGGGGTCATTCTATGTCACCGTACATTTAGTAGAATATCAGTCTGAACATGTTCAGGGGTGGGAACCGGCTTTAATTCGGAACTGATATAAAAACAAAAACTGGAATCGAGGGGTATCGTATGAGCAGAGAAAATTGTATTTCAATTCTTGGACTTGGCTTGTCTAACACGCAAATCACTTACAAAAATGTTCTTCGGGACATTGAACCGGAGGAAAGGAGCTCTAAAAGCAGCAGCTTCACTTACGAAGGCGAAGAATTTAAGCCTAATTCGGCCGAAAGATACAATCTGGAACTCAGAAAAAGCTGCCAGATGCAGTATTTTCCGGTAGAAGAACTGATTCACAAGGTTCGTACCCGTGATATGGCCTGTGCTTATGCAGAAAATCTGTCAAAAGTTGTAGCTTATCTTACCGCTGTTATGGAACTGGCCAATGACGTAAACAATCAGCTTAAAGTGGTCATCAAAAACACAAAAAGCATTAAGCACAACTCTACTCTTTCAAAAGAAGAAAAGACTTTCGAAATTGCAAAGTCTTCTGTTTCTTCATATGTCGATATTCTTGTTGAAATTAAGGCTAGAATTATCGACCTTGAAAACTCGGACTGTAACTATAACATCCAGCGTACCTATACAAATCTGGACACTCAGGTAAAAACCATGATGGAAACCACCTTTATTCCTGATGAACTTGCTGAAAACTTCAACATGCTCTACGAAAACTACCCTCTCCGCAAGTTCTCAAATGCAAAAGATGAAGGGCTTTCCAGAACCACAACCGAAGACCGCTTTATAGATTTTTCCAAACGCCTCTACTATGCAGCTATCAAGCTCTTTATTTTTGAACTTCTGGAAGAGTTCTACCCCTATATCACACCCCGTAACTTCCTGAATAATCCTCAGAAGAAGGCTCTTTTTGTAATTCCACCCAGTTTTTATGCAAAATTCAACTTTTTCAACAGCGGCTTAACCCGGGAAGAAGTCTTTTTTCTTGATGCACAGGACGATATGGAAAAAACTACCGTAAATCTGGCAGCATTTTTTGATGAAGTAATGAAAGCTACTATTTGTATGCAGAAAAAAATCCAGGAGCAGAAAAACGAACTGTATGAAATCAAAGATGAACAGGAAATCGAAATGATTATCGATGCCTATACTAAGCGATTCAGCCGTTCTGCAGCCGAAAGCAATATAAGAGTTCTGAAAAAGCTCCTCAAGAATGATCTTTTCAGGGAAAAACTTACAGTCCTGCTCTATGAACTGAGGGCTGATTTAATCGTCAATAAGCTGAAACACCATAAAGAACCATGGGACAGGGACAATGTTGAAATTCAGGGACCCGAAGAAAATGCCCTTGATGAAGAAACCACCATCTATCTTTACAAACTGATGATGCTTTGCTTCGGAAGTGTTGATTTCAAGGGCATAAAAGTCCAGCTTTCCAGGGTCATTCCGCTTTTTGCTGACAATGAAGAGCCTCAAAAGAGCCTTCGAAGGTATTTTCTCCTGCTTGAAAAAGGAAAACTCACCTGGTCAGACACTGAAAGAGGCAAAAAATTCAGAGCAGCGTTAGAGCGTTAGTCCCCTTACCAGCTGATCTACTACGGCAAGGCTCTTACGAATGTAACGCCTTCCTGTAGCCTTATTCTGAACTATAAAAAAAGAAGTTCCATGCACAGTCAGTTTGCTGACTGTATAACCGTTTTCTTCATAAAGGAAGGTCAAATTAGTCATTCTGGCCTCCTTTAATTGAAGAGCGGACAAATTCCTTGATTTCATTTTCAAATTCAGACGGATTCTGGGAAAGTTTTTCTTCCCATCTGGTAGTTTCACTTACATCCGCTATAGCGGATAAAGGTGTTTCTTTAACCAGATAAAGCAGTTTCTCACCGTTTTTCGTAATTTGAATATTCTTTTTCTGTATTTCAATGTAATTCAGACGCAAAAGTTTAGGAATAAAGGTATGTCTTGTGGCTGGAGTACCAAGTCCAGCCAGTTTTTTATCTTCTGCCTCTCCTTTTGGATTTTCCATAAATGCCAGAATCGAAGCTTCATTAAAATGCTTCGGAGGTTTTGTTGATTTCTGAACTGAATCTACAGAACTCAGCGTCAGGTTATTCCAGTCGATAGAGTCCAGAATCTGAACTTCTTCGCTGTCTGAATCTTTTTCCTTGAGAAGACGGGTAAAGCGGCGGAATTTCTGCCAGCCCTCATCAATTACTTTATGTCCTTCCACTTTGAACTGGTAATTTCCAACAGAAAGCTTTGCAGTCTGTTTTTCATACACATGAACAGGCGCAAATGCGAGCATAAAACGTTCAAGAATCAGATTATAAATGTTTTCTTCATCTCCCGATGCGCCGGCCGGCAGTTTTTCAAGCGGAATTATTGCATGGTGGGCTTCAAGCTTGGAATCATTGAAAATTCTCTTGTTTGAAGCATCAATTTTGTAAAAAGGATGAAGTACAAAGTATTCCAGGTATTGTGTCAGAAATTTCTGATACAAATCACTGCAAAGCTGCACATTCTGGCTGCCCATTACTCTGGAAGGTGTTCGCGGATAAGAAACGCACTTGTAATCTTCATAAAGTTTCTGAACCAGTTTTAGTGTCTTTTCAGCCGAATATCCAAAGAAACGAAATGCATCTTTCTGCAAATCGTTCAGACTGTAGAGCTGAGGCGGCTGGATTTCCTTCTTTTCAGACTTTACTTCAAGACATTTTGCAGGGGAATTGAGGTATCTTTTTAATTCGCTGGCCAGAGAAGCATCTTTTAACTTTGAATTTCCGTTTGAATCAATATAGAGACCTTTGATTTTTGTGCCGGCCGGCGGATTAAACTCTCCGTAAATCTCAAAATACTTTTCCGGCACAAAATTCTTGATGTTTCTGCAGCGTTCATCAATTGCCGAAAGCACGGCTGTCTGAACCCGCCCTACTGTAAATAAAGAACCAGCTTTATTTGTAATAAATCTGGTTCCGTTGATTCCCACAAGCCAGTCTGAATGCTGGCGGGAAAAGCCCTGATCAGCAAGATGGTCGTAATTACCCAAAGCTTTAGCTTTTGTAATTCCGTCTTTTATTACTGGGGTTGTCAGGGCCTGAGATACCCAGAATCTTTTGATTCTGGAAAAGTCTGAAATACCTGCAGCCTTAAGACATTCACGGGCAATTATTTCCCCTTCTCTGTCGGCATCGGTTGCAATCAGGATTTCATCATTCTTATGTGCCTTTAAGAGGCCGACCACAATTTTTGCAGCATCTTTTAATTCAGGCGTTACATGATAATGAAACTGATCCGGAATGACAGGTAGTTTTTTCCAGCTTTTGAAGTCTGAATTGTAGGCAGCAGGTTCATTAAGCTGAAAAAGATGTCCAACACAGTTGGTAATGAGAATTGAGCCGTCAGCAGATTTAAAACACTTTTCTGCAGACGAAAATGAACAGCCCAGCGCTTTTGCAAAGTCCTTAGCAACGCTCGGCTTTTCTGTAAGAATAAGCATATGACTCCCACGGGCAGGCAGAAGTCTATGTCATAAAAATATTGGATTTAGAAAGAAAACGCAAGAAAAATGTAAATCCGCCGGCCGGCACATGAGGAAAAAAAGGCTTTTCAAGGACCGCCCTACCGACGCAAGATAAAAGTTTGAATACAAACACGTCTATTTCTTTATTTTTTAAGGTTTTATGTGTATTCATATTAAAAATTTGTATACGTAAGCCTGATTTTATGATTTTTCACACTGCCGGCCGGCGGATTTTTTAATATTGAATCTAAAATTAGCTTTTGATATATTCATAGATGTAATTTCTGTCTGCCCTAAACACAGGAATTCAAATGAAAGATTTAAAATCAATCTTCAACCATCCACCAAAAGCTAATCCAGAAAATGATCCACACCTATATGAGTGGAAACATCCAATTCATGGAAAAGATGATGGAGAAGCTCTCAACAGACTCTTAAATCAAAAAAAGAAAAGAAGATATTTAGAGCATCATCTAAATTTAAAAGCCAGAGCCAATGGAAGTACTTTTAATAAAAAGCAAAGAGTTTCATTTAAGATGTCTTACGCTAATACGATTGAAGCACACAGACGTTACATCAAGCTTTACATGCCTCAGATAGGAA
>CADCLG010000050.1 GCA_902802305.1 uncultured Spirochaetaceae bacterium | reverse complement strand
GAAGAGGTATTAGGTATGAGTTTAACAGAGTTTGATGAAGAAATAGCAATCCGTGGCTGGCGCGAAGATGGAATTGAAGAAGGAATAACCATTGGAGAGCAGAAAAAAGCTGTAGAAGCTGCAAAAAATCTATATACGAATGGTGTCAACATTGAAATTATTGCAAAATCTCTGGAAATGACAGTTGAAGAGGTAAAAGAAATTGTAAGCGAGGTTGAGACTGTAGCTTAACACCCTGTGCAAGCTGCCTGCCGCCAGACAATTTTACTGTACGGGAATTGACAAAGCCGGAACAATACCCCAATCCGTATTAAAAACGTCGTTATTGTAGCCAGCACTGCATCGTAACCACTTGAGTTGGACTTGTATGCACATGTTGCCTTTGCATAATCAGTTGTCATTCTTATTCATGTGTTACCTTCTCTAATTTATTTTAAAATGAGTTTTTTATTTTTTCCATAAAATCTTTATCTGTCATTTTAACAGTATAATCGTCTGACGGGATTTTTAACACAAAGCTTCCATCTATTTCCGCTTCAATATAATAGATTTTTTTTGGAGTAATATGTTTTTCTGCATAAGCCTTTATAAACTCCAGGGCAATTTTCTGCCTCCTTTCTGAAGTAGTTTTTTTTTGACTCAAACTTTCAAGTTCCTGAAGATAAGTATCTAAATTGCGCAAAAACTCATCAATTTCGGGCAGAGGATTATAGGGAAACTTTGCATCACATAATTTCACATACTCTGTGCCACATTTTTGCATAAGACTTCCTTTTATGGCAGACTGAATAAAAAGCCTTAATTTGATTGCCGCAGTCAGGGTAATTTCAAAAATACAATATGAATCAAAATATTCCGTTGAGATTTTTGCCTCGGGATGCATTTTAGAAAAAGACTCAAACTCTTTACGGCAATCTTCAAGTTTAAGTGCAGCAGCATTTGTCCTTACCATATTTTTATGCTGAAGATGAACAAAATGCTCCTTCCAAAAATCTGCTTCTAAATCAGTGTAATTTGTACTCATATTTTTATCCTTATAATTTCTTCAATCCTTTTAATTCTTTTTATTCTTATTAGAAAATTATCTGTCAGTAAAATAAAATATTTATTTATCATGGCAAAAAAGTTGCGTAATTTCCAGCAAGTCCTTCTATCCACCATCGTGATTTTTCATAAGCTTGACGCGAATCCAAAATCCAAAGAATAGTCGCACTTACATCAAGTTTTGGGGCAGCACCTTCTCCATCGGTAAAAATAATCATTCCATCGTATTGTGAACGTCTTTCCAAAAAATAATCCAGAGGAACTTGAAAATTGGTTCCGCCCCGTCCCGTAATTTCCTGCAGATTAAGCTTGGAAGTAAACTTTACAGGCTCTGTTTTTTTTAAGTTCACGTCAAAAAAAATTAAATCGATTTTTTCAATAATTTTTAGGAAGAAAAAGTTTTTTATAGCATGATAAAATCGATTGAAACTTTCATCGGTAATGGATCCGCTTACATCGACGGCAATCAGAATATCCGCCTTGCGCTCGTATCGGCTTCCCATTGCTTTAAAACCATAACGGCGACTGGGTTTCATGCGGGTAAGATGTCGTTCTGCACTTACAATATTCGCCCTGAAATGACTTAAAGCCCGTCTGTAATCAAAGGAAAAATCCACATCTCCCTGAAGCTCCCTTTGAAGATTTCCGCCACTTTTTCCCCAGCCCTGCTCGATTTCGGCTTTTTTAATTTTATCGTTTATCTGATTTGCTGCGTTTTCATCTTCTTTCCAAAGTTCAGAGCTTTCGGTAATTGCTGATAAATCATAATCAAAAAGTGCACCTTGGCCCGCAGCTTCTCCACCGCCCGCAGAAGTTTCACGGATTAAAAAGATTATTTTTTTATACCATTCTTCAAAGGTCAAATCATCTACAGTTTTTAATTGCCCTGTGGTTCGGTCAATCTGAAGGTTACGCTGAAAAAATTTTAACTCCTCAGTATCAGCCCATTTTTTCCCAAGTGGATAATCAAGAGTAGAAAATTTCCAGGCAAGGCTTTTCAAAAAAGTTAGCCCTGCACTTTCTATTTTACTTGATGGAACAAAAAATTTAGAAATGACTATGTCACTTGCAAGAAGCAAGGCTGTAGGATTGGCCTTGTGGGGTTGGCGGGTGTAGGGGTGTTTTAAAAGGATTCTGTAAACTTCAATTTTCAACAAATCAGAAAGCTCAGCCTCAGATAGATTTTGAGTAAGTGTATTTGAATATTCAATGCATAAATTACCCGTGCGCAGGGGAACAGACAGAGAATCATTTAAAACTGTGTGATGGGTTGTCACGGCTGAAAATAAAAGAGCTTCTGTCACAAACCAGTCTTTTATAATTTTATTGATCCGCTTTTCTGTGTCATTCTTTTTCATGGCACTTACCTTTATGAAGAAGATAAATCATCACTTAATTCAAGGAGTTTTTTATAAAGAGTTGGTGCATATTCCAGAATAAAATTCAAAAAATCAGGATAATCAGACGCAGAAACAAGGCTTGCAAAATGAGCTTGCAATTCTTTTTTATTGTTATCAGCGAGCCAGTCAAAATATGCCGTAAGATTTTTGCCTACAGCAGCTTTTTCCTCTGCATTCATAACATTTGTATGATTATCAATATTTGCCTGTGATGAAAACTTTTCTCCCCATCTGAAAATTGCTTCATTTATTTGGGTAAAATCAGAAAAAGTCAAATCCTCAAGCAGTTTTTTATTTTCAGCAAAATCACCGGTCAAAAGTTTTTCAACAGACGGAAGATGATGAGACTTTACAAAATCAAAGAAAATAGAAGTTGCCCTGTTTCCTATGATTCCAGAAACCAGCGGCTGATGAAGAGACGACAAAGTTTCAAATTTACAAATTATTTTTGATACGCGTTCCCAACTTCGCCTATCGGGAGAACGTTCAAGATTTTCAGAAGAATAAACTTCATCGCTATCCAAAAACTCCGGATTTTCATCAATAAAAGAAATGATTCTTGCATCTATCTGATTTTTGCGAGCCCAATCAAGCCAGTCTTCTACCGTCGGAGCAAACTCATAAATATTAAAGCGACTTACCAGAGCCGGATCCAAATCTGTAAGCTGATACTCGTTTCCATTATTCACAGCGCTAATAATTCTACTTCCAGCAGGCAAAGATTTTCCCGCCAGCTTTCGGTTCAAGGTCAAATCCATGATTGTCTGTAAAACTTCCGGGCGGGCACGATTTAATTCATCTAAAAATAAAACAACAGGCTGTCCGTCGGTAGGAAACCAATAAGGGAGCATAAAATCAGTTTTTCCTGTGTTTTCATTTTTTTCAGGCAAACCAATCAAATCCCCGGGATCACTCATCTGTCCCAAAAAAAGAGTAACAACTTTTGCATTTTTATCTGCGAAATATTCTTCCAGAATACGTGATTTACCAATTCCGTGCTTTCCCACAAGCATTATATTTTGTTCTGAGGGAGTATTATCTAAAATAAATTCAAGCTCTTTTGCATTTACGGTCATAAATACAAGTATAATGATTTTTTACCTGTGAGGGAACATAACAAGTCTTACAGCTGCCATACCTATTCTTATTGGCCAAGGTCGTAATTTTTTATCTGCTTCCTTAAGTTTTTCGCGAATAGGAATATGTTGAGGACAATGATTCTCGCATTTTCCACAACCAATACACTGGGTTGCAAAAGCACTTTCTTTACGCAAGCCAACTGTACGCACAAAATCAGCCAAAGCAGAGATTTTTGCTTCGGTATACATGTTATTATAGGCAGAAAAGATTGCGGGAATATCAACATTTTTTGGACAAGGCATACAGTAACGGCAGCCCGTACAATTAACCCTGGTCTTTTGCTTAAGAATCTTTTTTATGTCTTCAATAAGTGCAAAATCATCAGAAGTGAACTCACCCGCTTTTGCATTTGATGCGATATTACAGTTTTCTTCTATCATTTCACTGGAGTTCATCCCCGAAAGTACGCAGGTAACTTCAGGCTGATTCCATAACCATCTTAATGAAAGTTCGGCCGGAGTCCAGTTTCTGCTGCTTTTATTTAAAAACTCTTTTGCCTGTGCAGGAATATTTACAAGCTTTCCACCGCGCAAAGGCTCCATGATTATTACTGGTATTCCCTTCTCTGCGGCAGCTTTTAATCCCTTTACACCAGCCTGAGAAACTTCGTCCATATAATTATATTGAATCTGACAAAAATCCCAGTCATAGGCATTTAAAATTTCAAGAAACATAGAAGAATTGCCATGGTAAGAAAAACCAATCTGCTTGATTTTTCCTTCTGCTTTTTTCTGCTTAATCCATTCCTCAATACCAAGAGCCTTTAAAGTATTCCAGGCATCGATATCGGTAAGCATGTGCATGAGATAATAATCAATATAATCAGTTTGTAGGCGTTCAAGCTGTTCATTAAAATATTTTTCAATTGCGGCTTCGTTGCGGATTAAATACTGTGGGAGCTTTGTTGCAATATGAACTTTTTCACGAAGATTATTTTTTGCAAGTATCTGCCCCAGCGCAACTTCACTGCCAGGATAAATATATGCAGTATCAAAATAATTTATTCCCCGTTCAATGGCAAGAAGGATTTCTTTTTCCGTTTTTTCCATATCAGTTACCACGCCTTTTTTTGTAAAGCGCATACAACCATAACCTAAAACTGATATTTCTCTTCCCTGCCTGTCAGTTCGATATTGCATTTTAAACCATCCTTGAGGATAAGTAATTATCCTCAATTTAATATTCTATTCTTTTTGCTATTTTATTCTTTGTAAAAGTTTATTAAGCAGCCAGCAAGAATAATTTTTCTTTCGTCGTCTGTAAGGTCACCTGTTGAAAGTTCAAACTCGTTTACACTTCCGTCAGCCTTTACAGCATAAGCCTTAACTGTTGGAAGCTTTTCTGCGACCATCTTCTTTACATCCGGAATAAATACATAGTCGCCGTTTGCAAATGGAAGATTCTTATCGCCCTCTTTATACAAGAATGGAAGCATACCCCAGTTGATGAGGTTTGAACGATATCGCTTTGTAGCATATTCGTTTGCAATGTTAGCCCAGCCACCAAGAACCTTCTGACAGCTTGCAGCCTGTTCTCGGGCAGAACCGTCACCTGGCTTTACGGCAAAAATTGAGGAACCAAGACCAGCTGCAGCAACACGTCCCTTGAACTCAGGTTTAGCGGCATCCAGTGTAGCGGCTACTTTTGCAACTTCTGCCTTTACTTCATCAGACAAATCACGAACAGCCTTTGCACATCCAACATAAGTAGGGTCGCGGCGGCTAAGAGTAAACTCTGCCAATCCAAGAGGATTTGAACGGAAAGATGAAGTTTCTCCAGAAGGAATAAGTTCATCAGTTGTTGTAACAGGGTCATGAATCTCAGATACAATCTTAATGAGAAGGTCATCTGAAAGAGGCTTCATAGCAGGCCAGTCTTTAATGTTCGGGCCAAACTGAATTTCAACTTCTGGATGAGCAACCCCCTTAGAATCGTATACGCGTTTTTCGTAAATTGCTTTATCAAAGAAATATTTCTTTCCGCTGAACTCTGTATCAAACTCTGTAGCAGCTGTAAGGAAACCTTTGTTAGCGGCAGTAGCGGCGATTGAGCGGGCATCCATAAGAGCAACAGAAGAAAGCTGGCCGTTCTGAATCTTTGAACCTTCGCGGTTAGGGAAGTTTCTTGTAGAGTGACGGATTGAGAAGGCTCCATTAGCAGGAGTATCACCAGCTCCAAAACATGGACCACAGAAGGCAGTCTTAACAACAGCACCGGCATCAATCAAAGCAGCAAAGGCACCATTTTTCATAAGCTCCATGTAAACTGGCATAGAAGCAGGATAAACTGAAAGTACAAACTTGCCGTTTCCGCTATCCTTACCCTTCAAAATATCAGCCGCAGCACAGATGTTTTCAAAGCCACCACCTGCACAACCGGCAATAATTCCCTGGTCAACGTAAAGCTTGCCGTCAATAATCTTG
>CADCLG010000049.1 GCA_902802305.1 uncultured Spirochaetaceae bacterium | reverse complement strand
ACTAAAAGTAAAGGTCGATCCTTATGGAAAAATCGGGCATCATCTTTATCATAATATGATTGATTACAACCTTTCTGAACGTGCCGGCTGGACTAAAGGAGAAAGCTGGTCTTTGGGAGATTCTCCTGCAATTGCTTTGGCAATAAATCCTGACTGCGGAAAATATGTGACAGAAACAGCACCCTTTATAAATGAAGATACAAGCTCCACGCTTTTACCGGGAGCTCCAAAAATCCGCATTTACACCAGCATAGATTCCCGCTTTATTCTGGAAGATTTTTTTGCCAAACTTAAATTGTTTTTTGCCTAACAGGTTTCTGGTTGCCATCTTTTTTTCAGATAGTGCAGTGGTAGCTTTCCGGGAAAAGTGTGCTATAGTTTTATGTCATCATTATAGCAGTAAGCATTCTTTCTGTTTTGGATTTTGTTCTTCTATACGAGCAAAAGTTAAAACCTTCAAGTTGTGAATGAAGGGTGCAGACGCCCGCAGAAAAAATATTCGCACCTGGTATACCATTCCTCTCTAGTGTCAATCTTACCGCTTCTTCCAGATTCAAAAGATATTTTCTCTGATTTTTTGGTACGAAAATTTTTTGCAAATCTCGGGATTCAAAACTCTGAGAAAACTCTTCAAAAACATCTTCTCCAACCTCGTAGCAGTCCTTGCAAATATGAGGACCAATTGCAACCAGTAAATCTTGCGGTCGGCAGCCAAACGAGCTCTCCATTTTCTTGATGGTCACTTCCGAGATTTTTTTTACAGTTCCTTTCCAGCCACTGTGAACCATGGCAATAACTTCTTTTACAGGATCATAAAAATAAACAGGAACGCAGTCTGCTTCTACCGTGCATAAAAGAAGATTTTTTTCATTTGTAATCAGGCCGTCATAGGGCTGACTTTCATCAAGGGGGCGCAGAATGCCGTCTCCACCATTTTCACGACCTACAACTTTTACAATATCCGTGTGAGTCTGTTTTGATTTGACCATGTTCTCCAGAGTGATTCCAAGCTGCCGACCAAGAGCAGAATAGTTTTCCTGTGCCTTTTCATCTTCAAAATTCCAGACAGTATCACAGGAAGTTGTAAAAAGAGTTTTGACACGTTCACTTTTGTCTAAATCTGGAATAGAAAAATATCGAATCATTTTTTTGTTTGCAATCTGTTCTAGCAGCATATCTGTATTTTTTGAATCTACCATAGTTACCTGCTTTTTTCAATTTGTGTCCAGCTGGAGCTTCGGCGAAACTCACTTGGGGTTAAAGATGTTTCTTTCTTGAACTGTCTCATAAAATGAAACTCACTTCCATAACCACATTTTTGTGCAATTTCGCTGACAGAAAGATTTGTTCTTGAAAGCAGGGCTTTGGCTTTTTCAATTCTGCCACTTATAACATCCTGCATCACACTTACCCCAAAAGTATGGGAATATAAATGCTGAAATCCAGAGCAACTTAATCCCATAAAATCAGCCATTTGGTCAACACAGGAAAAAAAAGTTGGTTCTTCAAAAAGTCTGGTTCGCAGGAATGTAAGCTTTTCATTTTTAGTAGCAAGCACGTCAGGAGAGCGTATAGTTTTAGAACGGGCAAGCTGGGCGGTTTTAAGGAAGAGCACAGAAGTAAGCAGAACCTTTATCTCCTCGTGATAAAGATCAGCTGAAAAATGCTCGTAGGAAATCTGATGTATTATAGAAGAAAGCTCATCGCTGCTTCCAAGAAAAACCGGAGTATCAAATTGAATACCTTTTTCCAAAAGCTCAGCCTTATCTTCATCGGTCAGACCAAAATAAAACCAGTCATCAGAATAATTTTCTTTCGCCCCTTTATACATGCAGGGAGTGTTGGGCTGCAAAAGCACATAGGAATGTTTTTTTACTTGATGGCGCTTACTATTTATATAGAAGATAGCTTCAGATTTCACCAATAGAAAAAGATAAGCACCCGGCCCTCCAGGCCTGTCCATTTTGAAGTCAGTTTCATGAGTATAATTATAACCGATTGCCCCAATATTTATATTCATGTTCACATTATACTGCATTCTCCCCAAAAATGCACAAAATGCTATAAAAAATAGATTAAAATGCAATTGTTTACTTGATTTTTGCATTTATACTTTTATCAGAAGGAAAAATTATGAAAAAGCTTTATAAAATCTTATTACCTGTGATGACTATATTCTTTTTATATGCAGAATCTTCCTGCAAGTCAAGCAACGTAACTGGCCTGAATAAAGTTGAAGGAGAAATCACAGTGAAAACTAGCAAAAACAACTGGAAAAAAACAACAACAGCAAATCCTATTTCTGCAAATGTTTTTTGCGCAGATCCTACGGCTATAGAATATGAAGGCCGGCTTTATGTTTATGGTACAAATGACTATGAGCAGTATTTAAAAGCCCCAAAAAATACCTACGAAAAAATAAAGTCACTGGTCTGTTTTTCTACTGATGATATGGTCAATTGGACTTACCATGGAGAAATCAATGTTGGTAAAATTGCACCCTGGATTTATAACTCCTGGGCACCTTCAATTTGCTCCAGGAAAGAAGCTGACGGCCTTACTCACTTTTATCTGTATTTTTCAAACAGTGGTGCCGGCTCAGGTGTACTTACTGCAACTTCTCCTTTAGGTCCCTGGAAATCTCCTTTGAATAAAGCTCTCGTTTATCCTGGAGTTATTTCCGCAACAGGAGACAAATTAAAAAATTGTCCTAATCCTTTTGACCCGGGTGTCTGCATAGATGATGAGGGAAATGGTTGGCTTTCTTTTGGTGCCGGAAAAGCTGATAATGGTACAAGTGAGTTTCCGGGAAGTGCCAGAATTGTAAAGCTTGGGGACGATATGATTTCTATTGCCAGTGATTTTGTTGAAATAAAAGCACCATATCTTTTTGAGGCCAGCGAGCTTAATTTTATAAATGGAACTTATGTTTATACCTTCAATAACAGCTGGGAAGAACGCAATAAGTGGTCTACCAAAACAGCAGAAAAATCCTCAGCCTGTTCCATGTCTTATATGACCAGCAAAAATCCATTAGAAACCGACAGCTGGATTTATCAGGGACATTACTTTAAGAATCCTGGAGAGATGGGGCTTAATTACAGCAACAATCACACTCATCTTCATAAGTATGCTGGAGAATGGTGGCTTTTTTATCACACAACTACACTTGATGAAAGGGCAAAAACTGGTGGTGGATTCCGCAGTATGTGTGTAGATAAGGTTACCGGCAGTGTTGATGAAGAAAATGTGAAAATCAAAAATTGTCAGGGAACAAGGGAAGGGGTAAGTGCAATTAAAAATCTTAATCCTTTTGAAAATGTGGCTGGAACCTGTATTTTTACCTGTGCCGATACCTGGTTTGAAAATTCTGAATCACCTTCTGATATTGCCACTAAAGCAAATGCTGATTGCGCTTGGATTATGGTAAAAAATGTTGACTTTGCTGATGGGGCTTCAGAAATAAAGGTGGAAGCAAAAGGGCAAGGAAAGCTTTTTGTATATGCCGATAATCTTCCAAAAACTATAGAAGATGAATCCGCAGCCCTTGCTGTAATAGAAATTGATGATAATTCATATAAATCTATAGCTGCTGTTTTTTCTGAAAAAATAAAGGGACTTCATGATTTATATTTTGTTTTTGCAAGAAAAGACTTGTGTCTGAAAAGCTGGCATTGTGAACCGAGTTCCCGATTATAAAAAAAATAACAGAATTTTTTTGCAAGATAAATAAAAACGTGTTAATCTGAGTATTAAACTTTATGATTATTTTTGATTTCGATGGAACTATTCAGAAAATTACCTTATCTTGCCTGGTTTCTGCGAAAGCTTCTTAAACGCAATGGCATTGAATCATATTTTTCATATATGAGGACAAAAGTTCCGCTTTTTAAAAAGAAAAAAGCAATACAAAAAGCAAAACACCAGCTAAAAAGTGATTTTATTTATGTTGGAGATGAGCTTAGAGATATTGAAGTCTGTCGAAAAAATAATATTCCTATAGTTTCTGTTTCCTGGGGATTTAATTCAGCTGAATCATTGCAAAAACATAATCCAGGCTTGGTAGCAAAAAGTGCAGAAGATGTTGTAAGGTTGTGCAGCACTTGCAGCTCTTAATTATTGGATTCATAAGCTTGGACTAGCTATACATGTGGGATTGCTATACTCACTAAAAAATGATATTTTATTCTATATATATTTATTAAGGATAACCTAAAAATTGCTTTCGCAATTTTTTTAACGGTTTTCTATATATCAGAGCCCGCCAGCGGGCTCACTCAGGAGCAAATCATGACATACACTGCAGAAGTGGAACATATGTGTCCTTTGGCAAAAGGCGCATATCATGGACCTGCACCAATCCCTGAAGAAGGCGAATGGGTACAGGTAAAAAAAGTTGAAGATATTTCTGGTTTTACCCACGGTATCGGTTGGTGTGCACCTCAGCAGGGTGCTTGCAAGCTTTCTTTGAACATTAAGAACGGTATTATTGAAGAAGCTCTCGTTGAGACTATCGGTTGTTCTGGTATGACTCACTCAGCTGCTATGGCTTCTGAAATCCTTATTGGAAAAACAGTTCTTGAAGCTTTGAACACAGACTTAGTTTGTGATGCTATCAATACAGCTATGCGCGAACTCTTTATGCAGATTGTTTACGGACGTTCACAGTCAGCTTACTCTAAGGATGGACTTAAAGTTGGTGCTTCTTTGGAAGACCTTGGAAAGAACCTCCGATCTCAGGTTGGAACTATGTTTGCTACCCGCAAAACTGGTCCTCGCTACCTCGAAATGACAGAAGGTTATGTTGAAACATGTGCAATCGACAAAGACAATCAGATTATCGGTTACAACTGTATCAACTTTGGTAAACTTATGGACGCTCTCAAAGCTGGAAAACCAGCAGAAGAAGCAATCGCAGGTGCACGTACACACTATGGTCGTGTAACAGCAGATCAGGGTATGGTAAAACTTATCGACCCAAGAAAAGAGTAGGGAGGAATAGATACTATGGCATTATTTGAAGATTACGCAGGCCGCATTCCTCAGGTGAATAAGGCTCTTAAAGAATATGGATTTGCAGAAGGCGAAGAAGGTTTGAACCAGGCTCGCAAACTCTGCCAGGATCGTGGATTTGATCCTTATGAAATCTGTCAGTCTACACAGCAGATTTGTTTTGAAGATGCAAAATGGGCTTATGTTTTAGGTTCAGCAATTGCAATTAAAGAAGCAGAAAAAACTGGTGACAAAACTGGTTCTACAGCAGCTAGCAACATCGGTAAAGGCTTGCAGGCTTTCTGTCTCCCTGGTTCTGTAGCTGATGACCGCAAGGTAGGTCTTGGGCACGGAAACCTTGGTGCACGTCTTCTTTCTGAAGAAACACAGTGCTTTGCCTTCCTTGCAGGACACGAATCATTTGCTGCTGCCGAAGGTGCTATTAAGATTGCTGCTAACGCTAACAAAGTTCGCAAAAACAAGCTCCGCGTTATTTTGAACGGTCTTGGAAAAGACGCTGCTCAGATTATCAGTCGTATAAACGGATTCACATACGTTCAGACAAAGTTTGACTATTTCAATGGTGAAGGAACAGACAAGGCTCTTACAGTTGTAAAAGAGATTCCTTACGGTTCTAACCCAGACCGCCTTATCGTAAAGTGCTACGGTGCTGATGATGTTCGCGAAGGTGTTGCAATCATGTGGCACGAAGATGTTGATGTTTCTATTACTGGTAACTCAACAAACCCAACACGTTTCCAGCACCCTGTTGCAGGAACATACAAGAAGGAACGCCTCCTTGCCGGTAAGAAATACTTCTCTGTAGCTTCCGGTGGTGGTACAGGTCGTACACTTCACCCGGACAACATGGCTGCAGGTCCAGCTTCTTACGGATTTACTGATACTTTGGGTCGTATGCACTCAGACGCTCAGTTCGCAGGATCTTCTTCAGTTCCAGCACACGTTGAAATGATGGGATTCATGGGAATGGGAAATAACCCAATGGTTGGATGTACAGTAGCATGTGCTGTTGCTGTAGCTGGAAGTTTCTAATGCTGACTTAAATGATTATAAGGGCTTCGTGGATAAACGGAGCTCTTTTTTTATGGAC
>CADCLG010000048.1 GCA_902802305.1 uncultured Spirochaetaceae bacterium | reverse complement strand
AAGTTTCGGAACCTGTTACCAGAACGGCCGCCGACAGCATGAAGATACCCGCCAGGGAATTCTTTCTTAAATGAAGTATCACCCGTATTACGAGCACCTGCAGCTTTTTTAGTCTGAGCAAAGATTTTAGAACGTAAGCCGGATGTATCAATCATTCGGTCAATTTTCGTATCCATTGCCAGCTTAGCCATACCCTCATCAGGCAAAACATAAAGCATCGGAGCCGGATTACAGCCAATGCCATAAAGCATAACCGTCTCAAGAATTGCCGTAGTCGCACCCAGCTGATTCCCCTTCATAATGTAAACCTTATGAATCGGCGAATCCGGCGCAAAATTATCAACAATCTCTTTAAAATACGGAAACTGCTTAAAAGAAAACTTTCCAGGAAACGGCGTCAGATCCGCAGCCATATAGCGCACCTGACAAACATAATCACTAGGCTTCGCATAGTTTCTTTTAGCAGTTAAAGCAATAAAACTCTTTTTGAGAAAATCAATATCCTTCGAGTTTATAACGCACTTCAAATCTTCCCCTCGTACAATTTTTCGTCATCATAAATCTGGTGATACTTTTCCGGATTAAAAAGCCCTTTCAGGCTGAATTCTCCAAGCCGGATAACCTTAACATTCCAGTAACCAGGAAGCGGCGGCATATAAGTGATTAAATCACTCCAGTGCGCCCACTGTCTCACCTCTTTAAAAAAGAGCTTACAAACCAAGTGGCTTAAAAGCCCAAAAAGCGGCTTCGGAGCTCCAAAAGTATCGAGCACCGTCTTCTCTCCGGAAGCAAAGAAAATCTCAATACCCATTAAAACCGAGCCCGCACCACCGTAACTATGGCCCGCGCAGTGTACCTCATAATCAGGATGCGCGTTCATTTCCTGTAACACTTTATTTAAGATAATAGCCTTACACGAATTAAAAGCACCCTGCCATCCAAGACACGCAAAATATAAAAACCACTGTCTCACCTGAGGAATCCAGAAAAATAAAAGATTTATAACCCAGTCGAGCCAGCTCATAGAAGCCTGGACTGCAACCCAGATAATTTTTTCCTCATCATCAACTTTTACAGCCCAGTCAAAATCCGCAGTATTTCTCCGGTAGTCAAGATTCGACACCATCTTAAAAATCTCATTCGGCTTCATCCTGCTTTTCCCCCACTTTTTTCACACACCCGAACCGGATCATATTATCCCAGCCGCGCTGACAAAGCACTTGAGCTTTCACGCCCTTGCGGAATTGCCTCATAAAAGGACACTTCCCGGCCTTTAAAAACTCGCAGCCGTTATTTTCCTGAATCTCCAGCGGAATCAACCGCAGCTCACTAATACCAGAATGCTTATCAGTAACCACAAACATCCTCGCACCTCCTGTACTACTTTCAAAAGTAGTAGACTATTTAAGCCTCTTAAAAAGCACCATCAGCGCAAAACGCACCCGCTTTCCAAAAGACAGCTTCTTAATTTCCTCGTAAAGAACTTCCTGAGCCTTAATATAAACGCCCTTCACCTCTTTCCGGATTTTTCTGTCATTCTTTCCGCTCATCTCTCTTTTTCTCCCTTTGCTTACGGCTCCATTCTCTCTGGTAAACTCTGTTACGAGCCTGAAATTCCGGATTCGCTCTACGCTTTTTCCAGTATTCCCGCCGCTTATTTCGTATAACCTCGCGCTCTTCCTCGCTGATTTTATTCCAGTGTTTCTGCCTCTGCTCGCGAGCTTTCCTGTTTCGCTCACTTATCAGCTGGCGCCCGCTTTTAGTTTTCGCTACAAGCCCATGTTTTTCAGCCGCATCCAGCATCTTTAATTTAAGCTCACATTGCAAATAGCGCACCAGATTCAACTCTGGCTCCCCCTTTACAACTCCGCCATATTGCATATTCATAACGCCGATAATTCTATGGTCCACCTTATGAATATTATCTGGAGAAAAATTCCTGTTATCGCCGTCAAGAAAAACAAACTGATTCCTAATATCAAACGGCTCTCCAGGGTGAGTGGCAACCCAGACCCATTTCTGTTTCTGCCACCACTCATATCTCGCAACCTTAATCATTACATAACCCTGCTTAACACACTCACTATAAAGCGGCTTCGCAGTGCTATGCCTGTCTCTTACAGTGCCATAAGCTCCGAGCTCAGTACGCTTAGAACTTATAGCCTCTGGAGTGTAATCAGTATCAGGAAAAGCCGCGTGAAAAGCCTCCCACATTCTCTGCTTTCCACGGATCTCTTTATGTTCAATCAGCCAATCTTCCTGATCCCGCGTCCACTTCTTTTTCTTAAAATAATCACGTCGGTCAATCATTGTAATCAAGTAAACCGCGCTTCTTTTCAGTCAGATTCATTCCCTCGATCAGGATGGTCTCCAGATACATCTCGCCCGATTCCTGCAGCTGCATATTTTTCTCGTTAATCTGCACCTGCTCAATCTGAACCACCTGACCGGCAAGATTAGTCAAAGCCTGAGCCTTTTTAATCTCCTGCTCGCATTTTGTCTTATCCTGCACCAGCTCATCATCGTTAAGGCGTTCCATAGCCTCAATCAGATGATTTTTCACATCTGTCAAACTGTTTTTCATTTTCAGTGTCTCCTTGTTTTTTTTTATATATTCCTAGCGATTATCACCATCGCCATGAATTACACCACGCTCTTTCCTGGAAGCAAGTTTATCAAGATTAGCCTGCATCACATCTTCCAGCTTCAAATCCAAAGTAGTCGCAATCTCAGAAACAAACCAGCAAACATCACCCAGCTCTTTCTTAATTGCCTCTTTACGTTCCCCGTCAATAATTCCATTCGCATCGCGCACACACTTCGCAAACTTACCGCAAACCTCGCCGGCCTCCTCAGCCAAACCCATAACCGGATAACGATAGTCGCCGTTATTCATTCCCAGGTAATCTGCAGTCTCATGCGCTCTTTCCTGATATTCGTTAATTCCCAAACTCATTTTTATTTCCTCAGCTTTTCATAAAGTTTCAATTTCAAAAATTCTTTGCAGCTCACAGCACTCGTCGGCTCGCTGGCAGTACATTCATCATACCAACCCATTTTCCGGCAAAAATCACAGTCCACATCTTCGGCCAGCTCTTCAACCAGAATATCAATCTCATCATCCGTCATACATCAAACCTCGCGCCGTTACTTACCGCCCAGGCAATTATCTGACGCATCTCGTCATAAGTCGGACAAATCTGACAGAAGTCCAGAAACTTCTCCATGATTTTATCAAGCTCAGCCTTAGACCTTTTACCGCAGAACTGCTCACACAATTTCTGCCGCTGTAATTCGTAGTCGATTTCCTCAACCATCTGCCCTACCTCCGCCACTACTTTCAAAAGTAGTGGATTTTCCCGCCGCACGACCGCCGCAGGAATATATTTTTTAAAAAAAAATTTTTTAAAATTTTACACTTTTACAGAGCCCACAGCCTTATCAAGCTCGCCCCTCAATGTATACCAGTAAGACAAAAGCCTTGTCTTAGCCTGATCCTCTTCCATGTCAGCCGCAAAACCCTCTAACATCAACTCAAAATCCTGCAGCTTATCACTCAAATCTTCCGGCATCTTACCACCTCACAAAACTCCAAAAGGAAAATCAAGATTCTTTATCCGCCTCATTATTGCAGACAGCTTCATTCGGATAATCGTCCGGATTATCACATTCACAAACAAGATAATCATGCCCCATAGAATCTGTACGTTCACTCGCAAAACCACAAAAAGCACACGGATTATCGTATTCAGCTTCACTCATACACTCACCTTCCAAAATTAAAAAGGACTTTCCCGAACGTAAATCCGCCCAGGCTCAACGCATAACGTCATCGGATTAAAAGCTACCTCGTTCCTGTAAGTCAGAAGCCCCTCGTCATCCACGTCAGTCGCCATAGTATCGACCATGATAAAAACCTCATCCAAAGCCTTTCCCTGGTGACAAAGCTCCGTAAGTTTTCCGCAAAGCTCACTCACAGTCATCGTCACCACCTCCCGGCTTTTTGATTCGGTCCCAGACCAGTATTCCCACCATCATCAAAAGCGACACCGGCCAGCTCACCACACAGAAGATAAGCATATTATCCTCATTCCCATCCTTAGCCGGAAACCACCTTTTCATTACCCAGTAGCAGACCGCAGCCCCCAAAACCCAAACCGCAACCGCCACACAAGCCTGTAAAATATCACCCACTTTTTTAAATCTCCCACGTTAAATATGACTTTTTACACTTCCGGATAATACCTAATCCAAGATCCTCTACACCAAGGATGAACAATTCCAACAGGACAATCACCGTCATTTTTACCATCCCATATAGCATACTTAGCAAAAGGATCTTTTATTCTTTCCTCAGGTAATGGAACATCACTCCATAAAACGATAGTTCCATTAAGTTTTCTACACTTCTTGCAAGTGTTATCATCCATCATTTCAAATCGTTTGAAATAAACTTTTGAACCTGGTTCTGAGTTATAAACTTCTTCCTGAATGTATGCACTATTAGCAGCCATCTGAACTTCACTATCAGCAATTCTCTGCATATCTCTATTCAGACTTGCACATTTATCGAAAAGATTCTGAGCAACAACAGACTTACTTTGTTTATCACGGATGCCATCAATGATAATCTGCTGTATATTGTTTCTCATTTCGTCTTTTACTCTTGTAACTCTCTGAGCTGCAGAATCCATAGCAATCTGAATTCTTGCCTGACGTTCACGGCTGATTACATCACCAAATTTATCTTTCATGTTCTTGATTGAATCACCAATCCAATCAACATCATATCTCTTGGCTTTCAAATCGGCCACCGACATTTTTCTAATTTCATCCAGACTGTTTGTTTTTGAAAGTCTATCAAGAATAATTCCAAGGCTTTCTGCAGACAATACAATCTTTTCTCCAATTCCGGTGTAATTTCTGTTAAGGTATTTTTCAAGTTCAACTACAAATTTCTTCCAATCTGATTCTTTAATTGGTAAACCGGTAGATGGATTATATAAAATCTTTCCTTTATGCCTTAATTCACCGGCCTTACTTACAATTCTAATATCAGGCAAATCAAAATAGCCGATTACAAAGTTATAAATTGCTCTTGTTCTGTTTGTGAACTCTTTGAAGTATTTATCAACAAGTTCTTCCTGAGCTTTATATACAAAAGTTTCACCTTTACTTGCTCCGGAAATATCTGCATCCAAAGATAAAGCAATTTTATGTACGGCCTTTTCAATTTTACTTCTGTCAAAGTCTGTTATTCTTACAAGTAAGTTTCCGTAATTAGTAGAAGAATCAGCCGGAATATGTTTAATCATAAATGGCCGGTTATCAGCAATTGCATTTAAGGCCTTGTTTACCTGTTCGAGTTTCTGCTGCTTATTGTTTTCTGTAATATCAGTAATATTAATATCAAAAGACTTATGCACCATTTTTCCCTTATGGCTGAAAATAAAGCTCTTAAACTGCTCTATTGTCATTGTAGTCATTGAACCGTAAAAACCTGGTCTATCATACTGTTTCATATATGCCGCTTTTGCATCAGCAGCACTACTGAAACAAAGCATACATTTATCTTCATCGTATTTATGAGTTACCGGATCATTCTGATGAATTACATAAACTTTCTGAGCTTCTTTATCTGGACCCACATAACAATCAAGATGGTCTTTATCAGTTCCAACAGTTCCACGGATATAACCATAATCATAATGCATCAAGGTTTTCCACTTATGGCCATCTTTATCTACTCCAGAACGATAAGAGCCTTTTTTGTTTTCAATGGAAATATCCATACCGTAAAGTCTGGTTCTACCCTGTAATTTATGGCCGGAATAAGTAAGAGATTTTGTTACATTTTTACTTGACAAATTATTACAATGCGCTATATTTACAGATGGAGATAGACTACAATCCGGTTGTAGTTGTAACGCTTTATTAAGCTGTCTCCCCTTAAATCCCTTGCTGTTTTGCAAGGGATATTTTTTTAACATAAGTTCTACTGAATAAACTAACTTTCCTGTAATTTTATATTCCTTAATTGTAATATATGCCATTCCTTTTCTTGTAGATAATTGGATAGGTATATTTCCTCTGTAGATTGCTTCTACGTTATCAACACCTTTTCTATCTGGATATTTCTTAAAGTTTTCAACATTTTCAACAAGTTCTTTTATCTTTGATGCCGCTTCAAAATGCTCCTTTGTTGAAAAACCATTTAGAACAGATTTATTTATAGCTTTATCACAAGATAATTTATCAATAGATTTTTGAGAAAATCTAAATGTTAAATCTTTATTATGAAAGTTAGTCTGTTTATATTTTGCCATCTCTTTCTTAAATGTATTTCTAAGCTCTGTTCTTAAGAGATATTCATTATGATCAATTTTTAATACTTTCCAAGCCGGAATTCTTTCATTTTCATTTTCTTTGTTTATAAATACATAATCATGTGAACCATCTACAAAATATTCAAGTAAATTATAATTATCAGGATTTAATTTAAAAAACAAATCTTTTCCCTTGTAATCTTTCAATCCATTCTTATGCCTGATAAATTTTACTCCTAATTTTTTTTCATCATAATTATATACCCAATGGCCATTCATCCATTTTTTATCACGATATAAATGTGATTTTTCAATATCATCAGTTTTATCATTTTCAGCAAATTTTGTTTTCAAATCATAATAAAACTTCTCTGTAGGATCTGTTAAATCATAAATCTTACCGTCTGCAGTCTGGCCATAATGAGCTTTTAATTCTTCATCTGAGATTTTATATTCATCAAAATCACCACGAGCAAAGATATTCTTATTTGCTTCTAATTTGCTTGTAACTTGCTGATTTTGCGTATTTTCTGCAAAATCAACGTTAAAAATGCTGTTTTTTGGTGTTTTTAAGCCGTTTTCAGCCGGTTTTAATTTGCTTATAACTTGCTCCGCAACATCTTTTCTAACTTTAATCTTTGCCATTATTCACCATCCTTAGATAAATACATATCAATGTAGCCTTCATCTTTTCCCCATGTTGTAACTCGCATCCAGACAAAAAAAGCATTTGTAATTTTACAACGACATAAATAAGATGTTTCATTTCTGGCCTTTTTCTTTTTGTACCATTGTGCTACCACTTCTGAGCTTTCAAAATAATCTCTGATGTTTTCAGCCATTTTGAAGTGTTCGAGAGGTGTAAACCCTCTGACTTTTGAATTGTTCACGGACTTAATACAGCCGATTTTATTCATTGATAACCTGTTGAAAACAAACCTTATTCCGTTTTCTTTTTTCTCAAAAACCTTTCTTCTGTCTGTTCCAACTGCCTTTCTAAAGTTTTCCCTTAAAACTTCCAAATCTTTTAAATCAGCTGCATTTACCATACTTCCCCCTAATTTTCTGGCAATTAAAAAAATGATTTTCGTATATCATCAGATGCTTTATTAAACCTTTGAGATAATGGAATAATAGTTCCATCATCTTCATAAGTAATCGGAGCAAGTGTTTTTCTTGCTGCAGATAACTCAGTTCCGGTATAACCAAGATTTTCCAAAGACATTTCACCACCTTCCCATTCCTGTGGTTTCATACCATAGTTTTTAAGAATATCATCACACTCTTTCTGGCTTAATGCTCTTTTAATCTTAATTGCACCGGTAATTACCCAATTACCTTTTCCACCTGTCTGGGCTTTTACTGTTGGATTAGTAGTATATTCGTACATTCCGTTTTCAGGCATGTACTGTAAATCAGCCTTTTTTTCGTTTAATGAACCGTCTTTATTTCTTGCTTTTGGCTGTGCTTTTGCTTCTTCCGTGTAATCTTTATCTGCATCAACTTCAATCTCAAATATAACCTGATTCCAACGGTGTATATTGCCATAATTAGAATTTTTATCTTTCTTGCCGCCTTGTGGAAAAAAAGGTAAATCACCACCATGCCAACCTGGTCTATATGCAACACAAGTTACACTACTTGCCTTACTTCCTACCGGCAAATATCCACGTTTAATCAGTTCTTTTCTTGTTTCTTCATCAGGAATCTTTACAGAAATACCTGTTTTTCCGGCATCCTTATTTGTTGCATTTCCCATTGTTGGAACATAATAATTGCCGTTATCGGCCTTAAAATGGAATGTATCATTTGCTTCAAGCCATACATTTGTTGGTAAAGCTGCATTGTTATCAACAAATAATGCAGATGGCCTACCCTGAGTATCAACATAAAAGCATTTGTAATAGGTTTTAGTTTTTTGTGGTGGTCTTTTAGTTCTGATTTTATAACCATTTCCCTGTTCTGGAATTGCATCCTTAAAGCCTTTTTCAATGGCTCTGTCTTTAACCATTTTCTGAACAAGTTCCATATTTCCAGACTGAATAGCATTGAAATAAGCTCTGTCAATTTCTGCATCAGTAAGTTTTCTATGGCCGGTTTTCTGTTTATTCTTATCAGGATTTACCCATACATAAGTCATAACCGGCTTTCCGTTTCTTATAACCTGTTTCTGCTGCCTTACTAACTTAGAACGATTTATAGCCTTTGCAATTTCTGAATCAGCTTTGATAACCAACATTTCAAACCACCTTAAATAATCAACATTGATTTCTGAATAGACTTATTCATATCTTCCGGCAACATTGGTTCATCCATTTCAGATGGAATTTGTTCTTCCATTTCGGTATCTTCTTCAAATCCGGTTTCTTCTCCACCTTCTTCATCACCAAAATCACCCATTCCACCATCCATTCCCATATCACCTTCTGCATTTTGAGATTGGAATAACTGAACAAGCTGAACATTCATAGGTAAATCAGCCGGATTTTCAACCTTGCTTAAATCGATTGGATCAAGGCCTTTTTCTGCTCTCTTTTCATTAATTGACTTCCAGGTTCTTACTTCCTTTTCATCCAAATCAGCAACTGTATTAGGATTGTCTTTTTCATATCCTACAAATTCAAGAACGTAATCAGGATTGAGTTTTGCAATAATCTTATTAAGGTAAGATTCAAAGAATACAAGTAAATCACCAAGTAAAGAACTTTTTGCAGCAGACATTCTATCACCACTAGAACTATCTACTACCGGCTGTGATTTTTGAATAGACATACCGATTTCATCAGCAGAAC
>CADCLG010000047.1 GCA_902802305.1 uncultured Spirochaetaceae bacterium | reverse complement strand
GCGTCTTTGAAATCTTCATCTTCTAAAAGCATTTGAGCTGTAAATCCATCGCTCATTTCTGCCATTACATACCAGGCAATCTTAGAAACAGCATTTGAAAGCCGAATCCTTATTCTCTCCCCTTTTGACTTTTCATCATGGAGCTTTTCATAAGCCTGATTCAAAGTTATCTCATTGTTTTCAATCTGCTTTCTTAGAGTTTCATCTGCATTCTTTTCAAGACTCAAAGCCCTTTCTGCAGTTCTTCTTGAAACTCCAAGACTTTTTGCAATCACTTCTGCCTTATAGCCGCTTGAGTTCTTTACGAAGTTACACTTTGAAAGAATTGCAACGTTGCGTAAAAGCTCATCCCCGTCCAGATTCCGTCTGTTTACCTGAAGACCAAGAACATACTTGTATGTTTCATCAAAGGTCTTAAAGTTGTGCTCATAAACCGGAAGCGAAGTAATTCCTGCCTTCTTACTTGCAGTGAACCTTGTATATCCGTCTATCAGATACTTGTGTCCGTCTTCTGTAAGCCAGATATGAACCGGCTGACTTTCGTCAAAACCAGACTCTTTCATGGACTTAACTATCCGTTCAAGAACTCCATCATCAATTTTGTAGAGAGCCTTAAAATCCGGATGCTCTTCAATATCTTCAATCAGCATCATACGGCTGAACTTTTTACGTCCATCCGCAAGCGGAACATTTGCTCCGGCTTCAATCATGTTCAGGGTCTTTATCACTAGAAGACCTCCACAACGGTGTTCTGGTCATAAATCATGTTGATAAGGTTATTGATTCCCTTAGCAAGTCTTGAACAACCCGGCTGAAGGCTCCTGACATTGCACTTTTCATCAAAGTTGGTATATCTGTCTACAAAACGGGTATCTGGCAGAGTTACACTTAAAAGATTGTCAAAGTTCTGACGGTACATCGTAAAAACAAGGTTCTGCATTGATGACGGATACTTTGCATACTGTTCACTCCAGTGATTAAAAAGAAAATAGGTCTTTTTGGCCTGCTCGGGAGTAACTGAACGCATTTTTGACATAAGACAGGCAGACATATTGAAGTTGTACTCGGTGAACTGAACCGGACTTAAAATCAAATCAGCAGCCATCCAGGCTCCCGCTACAATACTGTCATAAGTTGGAGATGTATCAATAATGACATCATCAAAACCTTTAGCTGAACGAAGAACCCGCTTAATCTCTACACTTTCCATAGAGCGCTGATCCAAAAGTCTTAAACTGGAAGGAACAACCGATACATTTTGTTTTCTTGACTGAACTATGTTCTTGTCGTCAATTTTTCCCATAGAAAAAGCAAGCGAAACATTCTGGCGTTCACAAATCTCCCCAATTCGACCAATACCCATTGTGTAATAGACCGTTACGGTATTGTTCAGATCTGTATCGATAACCAGAACCTTTCGCCCGCGGGAAGCTAGATTATTGGCCAGAAGTAGAACTACAGACGACTTTCCTACGCCGCCTTTGATGCTTGAAACAGTAATGACCATAATAAAACTCCTCAAAAACAGGAAGCACTTCTGCCAGTTGCCTGCCCTAAGATGTAATTTTCGGAAAGCCAAATCAGCAACGCTGACTTCAGGAGGATTTCTTATTTTTGCGATAGGCTTCTGTGCTTCCTGCTTTATGGTTATAAGCGTAAGGTGAGCGGGAAAAAAAATATATACAAAAAAAAAGTTTTTACGCCCAATATAAAGTTTTTCCGCCAACTTTTTGAATTTAAGGACAAATCACATTTTTACCCTTATTTTGCAGATTTTTTTGGTATTTACAATGTCTATTTTGCATAGTTTTTGTATATTGCTTGTTTATTCTTTGCATAGCGTTTGTATTTACTATGTTTATTTTGTCTAGTGTAATTCTATACATTATAAGAAGTTACAAATGCAGAAATTTACCCCTTCTAAATTGCAATATTTAAGTACAGATACACGTAAAAGGACTGATTTTTGACGATTTTGCGTATTAATATTTTATATACTTTGTTTATACACTGTTTATATCTTGTTTATTTTGTGTATAGCGTTTGTATATTTCTTGTTTATTTTCTTGTTATACATTGTATATTTTGTCTTGCATTTTGATTATACAAGGTATATAATGTCTATATTGTATAAACAAAGTTTAGAATAAATCAGGTGGTGGGAATAAAATGAAAACTTACACATTTGCCATTCAGAAAGGTGGCACAGGAAAAACTTCCGTATCAGTTTCAGTTGCTGTTGAACTTGCAAAACTCGGACGAACAATCTTAATCGACGCCGATCCTCAGGGAAATACTACAGACTGGATGAACCTTCCAAAACTGGAATATGAACTCTCTGACGTTCTTTCAGACAAATGCACAATCAAAGACGTAATTCAGCCTACACAGGTTGAAAATCTGTTTATTATTCCTACAGCCGGAATTGACGGCGGGCTCAGAACCTATCAGGAAACTATCGCTCAGAAAGAGCAGTTCAAACTGGCTCAGCTTAAGAACGAACTTTCAGCAGCTTTTGACTACTGCGTAATCGATACATCACCTGCATTCGGTGCTCTTGAAGAAAGCTGCTTTATCGCCAGCGATGAAGTAATCAACGTTCTTAAACTTGACCGCTTCAGTTATGACGGACTCAAAACTTTTAAGACAAACCTTGAAACTATGAAAAAACGCTACGACAACTGCTATGGCGTAAGCGTAAACGGAAAACCATATCTTAAAAAACTTGTACTGAACGAAAACAACAACGCAATTGCCCAGTGTCGTGACCTGGTAGCTCAGTATAAGGCACTTGAACCAAACGGATTCCAGATTTTCGTTATTCCAACAGATACAGGCTTCAGAAAGGCTCAGACAACTTCAGTTCCTGTACAGGCAATGGCAGGCACCAAAAAAGATACACTGGAAGCTCTTTCAGAAATTGCAGAAGCACTCAAATAGGGGAGGGGAGGTAGAATATGCAGAAAGTACAACCGGCAAAAAACAATTTGGACATGGACTTCTTAAACAGTTTTAATAAGCCTATCGGAGGAAATGCTGCATCAACGACAACAACAGCATCCCCTGCAGCGGCTCAGCCAGTAAAAATTGAAGTTCAGGCAGAAGATGTTACAGAAATCGATCCTACATCAAATCTTGATTCAGAATTTGATACAACAGAAATAGACATTGAAGACGAAGTTCCTGTTTCCCGCACAATAAAGGCAACTCAGATTGTTGTCCGCACAACAGAAAAGGAACGCGAAGCTTTGAAAGCATATTTTATGAAACACGGCGTTTCACTTTCAAAGGGCATCAAGATTGCAATCAAATATCTTGAACAGCAGGAGAAAAAAGGACTTGTACATTTCTCTGATATAGGTCTTTACTAGGAGCATAAGACCAATGGACGAGAATAAAACTAATTTACCTGCAGAAACTAAAAAGGGCAGTATCAAAAAAAGTGAAGACACCTCAAAATGGTTCAGTTTTCCAAACAGCCCGGCCTCAAATACTGTTATCAGTGTTGTAAGCCATGTTGGAGACCTTGAAACTTTTGGTAAGCGTCTGGAACATAACAGTCATTCAACTCAGATTGATTTTTTTGATCCACCTGAAGGAACTCAGAAAAACTTAAGTCAGCGGGTTAAATACTCAACTGACAATACAGAAACAACAATCCATCTGGATAACATTGACCTTTTTACCAAGGCAAACAAGCCTCTTAAAAAGATTCTGACTTACACTCTGGTTCAGCTGAGTAAAGAAAATGTAACAGAGAATCTTGAAAATGATATAAGCATCAAATTCCCTCTGGAAGATTTTGTTACTCTTGGCTGTTACAAGACAATCAGAACTGCACGTCAGGCTTTTAATCAGGCACAGCATCCTTTGACCTCTATCAAGATTGAAGGTGTTGTTCGGGATAAAAAAGACCAGAAACAGATTACAGACAGCGGTATTGAAGTCCTCTTTACCGGTGCCCATATCAAAAACGGAATTGTAGAAATCTATCTGAACAAACGTATTAACTGGCAGTTATTTGCACTTCAGTATTTTTCAATTCTGCCAAAGGAATATTTCTCGCTTTCGGATAACGCAGCAGATACTTTGCTCAACATCGTTATGCTTGCAAGAAAACGCCTTAATGATATCGGCAAGAACGGCAGCTTTAACATGAGCTTTAAGACACTGCAGCAGATTCTGGATCTTCCTGATGAAACAGCTACAAAGAATCCTGGCCGTGACATCAAAGAGCCTATTCTGAATGCTATCAGTGAAATTTCAAACATGCTGAACGGGGATATTGTTGTTGAACCGATTTACAACACAAACGGCAACATCATAGAGTTCCTGGAAAACGGCTATGCAAAAGTTTCGCTTTACAATGAGTATCTTGAACACTTTGGAGACCTTGCAAAAACAAAGAAACTCAAGATTGAAAACACCATGAAAAAGCGTGAAGAAATTGCAGAAAGGGCAAAGGTAAAAGCTCTTGCCAGCAAGCTTGAAAAAGAGTCGAAAAAATAAGACAGGGTAGCAAAAGCTGTTAAGTCATATTTTACGTGGAAGCTCTATATTATAAGAAAGAAAAAGTCATATTTTACGTGGGAATTTTGGTCAAAAAACCTTGAATTTTGGCGATTTTCCCGCGAAATTTGACTGAAATCTAAGTTTTTTGGCCTTATCCGGTGTTTTTTAGACGAAAATCAGTTTTTTCAGGTTAAAAAGTCATATTTTACGTGGGAGAATTCCACAGTTTTCATCTGTCATAATTCACGTGGAAATAAGCTAACTCTTTATATTGTATAGGGTTAGAGATTTGTCTACTTTTTCCAAAAAGTCATATTTTACGTGGGAAAAATCTCTAAAAAAACAGAAAAATCAGCCTTTCTGGATGAAAAAAATTCTTCATGTAGAAACAGTCTTAAAATCCCTTGAATTCGTCGCAAAAAAGTCATATTTTACGTGGGAGATTTGTCAAATTCTTGAGGTTTTCTGACTATTTTTTAAGATTTTTCGCCTAAATTTCTTACTTTTCTGTCAAATTAGAAGGGACTAACAGAAAAATCCTGCCCAAAATCGGCAAAAATCGGGTTAAAAAAGCTCAAAAATGGTCTTAAAGTGTCTAAATTTTGTCATATTTTACGTGGTAAAAAAGGCCCAAAAGTCATAAAGGACGTGGAATATGTTATATTTTACGTGGATTTTGGACTATTTTATGTGGAATTTGTCATATTCTACGTGGAAGTGAAACCCTTCTAAATATCTATAACATAAAGATTTAGCTCAGTTTCAAAAATCCTAAGAGCTTATTATATAGCTTTTAAAGAGCTATATTAAATTCAGAGGGTGACGTATTGCAAATACGTCTAACCCGATTTATCTTAGTGTTAAGAAAAAATTAGTTCAAATGGATACAGGGTGGGGACCAGATGAATCCAGAAGAAGCTAAGGAATATGCTAAGACAAATCTCGAGGCATATCTTAACGCTAAAGGTATCAACACATCAAGCAATTTCTCATGTTTAAATCCGGCACACGAAGATAAGCATCCAAGTATGTCTTTTGATTCAAGACGTAACAGGTGTCATTGTTTTTCATGTGGTGTGGATTATGACATTTTTGATGTTGTGGCCATTGATACAGGATTATCAGGCAAAGAGCTTTTTAATCATGTATACAGCCTTTATAACATCAGTGTTGATTATGAAAATTCAAAAAATCAAACTTCTTCAAAATCCATTCCTCAACCAGAATCAAAAACTAAAATTGACATAAACAAAAAGTCTCAGAACGAAGACCGGGAAAACCTTACAGAGTTTTTCGAAAAGTGTCATGCAGCAGTTGAAAAAACTGATTACTGGAAAAAACGCGGACTTTCTAAAGCTACGGTTGATGCATACAATCTTGGCTACTGGGAAGAAAAACGCCGCTTTGTAATTCCTACAGGAGATTTCAGCTACAATGCACGGGCAACCTGGGAGGCTGACAAAAAAGAGCGCTACCTAAAACCGAAAGGACAGTTTGAGCTCTTTAACTTAAAGGCTATTCCACTTGCCGAGCAGCCGGTTTTTGTTGTGGAAGGGGAGTTTGATGCTCTGAGCATCATTGAAGCCGGAGGAATTGCTGTAGCTTTAGGTTCCAGCAGTAACTTACGCTTTATTGAGTTCTTAAAATCAAACAGACCAAAATATCCGCTGATCCTGGCACTGGATAATGACGAAGCGGGTAGGGCAGGGGAAGCAAAGCTTTCTGAAGAACTTACAAAGATTCAGGTGGACTTTGTTGATGCAGACATTACTTTTGGTTTCAAGGATGCGAATGAAGCTCTGGTTGAAGACAGGGAAAGTTTTGTTCAGTCAGTTTTGAATGCAAAAAACAATGTTCTTAATCTGCTGGAAGAAAAACGGCAGAAAGAAGCAGAGGCTTATTACCAGACATCTGCAGTAAACGGGCTCAGTGAGTTCATTGCGGATATTGAAAGACGGCACAACAAGGATTGTGTTTCTACCGGCTTTGAAAACCTTGATGAGATTTTGGACGGAGGATTCTATCCGGGACTTTATATCATTGGTGCTATTTCCAGCCTTGGTAAAACTACATTTGCACTTCAGGTTGCAGATAATGCAGCAAAGAAGGGGCAGGATGTTCTTGTTTTCAGTCTTGAAATGGGAAAGCAGGAACTGATTGCAAAATCTATAAGCCGGCTTTCTTTCCAGAAATGCAAAAGCTGGGGAAGCGAACTGGATTTTGCAACAACAACCCGAAATCTCATGAACGGAAAATCACTTAACTCTAAAGAGCGGGTGGATTTCTTAAACGAATGCATTAAAGGTTATTCAGATTATGCAGGACGGATTTTCTATCACATTGGTATTGGTGATATTGGCGTAGAAAAAATTAAATCTGTAATTGCCCGGCATATCAGGATAACAGGCAGAAAGCCTCTGGTAATAATTGACTATCTGCAGATTATAGCGCCTTTTGACATGAGGGCTACTGATAAGCAGAACACAGATAAAGCTGTAGTTGAACTTAAGCGTGCCAGCCGTGACTATGACGTTCCGATTTTTGCGATTTCAAGTTTTAACCGCGAAAATTACACAAGCCCGGTAAACATTGCAAGCTTTAAGGAATCGGGTGCCATTGAATATACCAGTGATGTTCTGATGGCACTACAGTTTAAGGGCATGGATTACCTTAAAAAAGAGGACGGCAAGTATGAAGATGAAAAGTCCCGTACTGCCAGAATCATTCAGCTCAGAAACGAACAGGAAAAGAACGCTGAAATTCCGGGAAAGGCTCAGGAACTTCAGCTTAAGATATTAAAAAACCGTAACGGCCGAAAGGGTGGGGTAGATCTTGAATTCCATCCTATGTTCAACTGCTTTGAGGTTCCAAAAAAGAAAGTGGAAAACGATGGCTGGACGGCAAGGGTAAGGAAATAAGAAAAATTGGGAAGGGAAGAAAAAACTAAAAGTGTCTTGATTCTGTTTTTACTCAGTCTGATTTTTACAGGCTGTAAGTCTGCATCATTCAATTCAAGCGAAAAAATCTTAGAACTCAGAGGAAATCCGACCACAGGCTACACCTGGATTTATACGATTGGCGATGAGTCAATAATTCAGGTGGATGAAGATATTCAGTATCTTGGAAAAGATGGAATGGTTGGAGCCCCAAGTCTTTTTACATACACAGTTCGTTCACTAAAGCAGGGAAATACAAATCTGAAATTCGAATACAAACGTCCCTGGGAAGATAAAAAGGCAGAAGAAGTCCGCTTTTTTGAAGTGACAGTAAAAGAAAACGGAAAAATCAGCATGACAGAAAAAAAGCCGGAGGAAGAAAAATTGACTTACAAATCGGTTTCAATGGCAGAAGGAATAAAGCTGATGTCAAAAGATTCAGATTTTATTCTTCTGGATGTAAGACGGCCGGATGAATTTGCAGCAGGTCATATTCCGGGAGCTGTTCAGCTTACAAACGAAAGTATGACAAAAGAGAATACAGCAGAAGTTTTGCCGGATAAGGCTCAGAAGATTTATGTATATTGCAGATCGGGAAGACGGAGCAAGGAGGCCAGTCAAAAGCTGGTAGACTGGGGATATTCAAACGTGGTTGAAATTGGAGGGATAATCGATTACGAAGGTGCGATAGAAAAATAAATACAAGGTCATTCAGTGTCACTCTGGTAGTTTATACTTTACGCATACTACTTGAGGGGGCAGATATTGAAAGTTTACCTTAGCGGAAAGATTACCGGTGATGTGGATTACAGAAAGAAGTTTGAGGCGGTGCAGAATGAGCTCAGGGCTTACGGGTATGTGGTTTTTAATCCTGCTGTGCTGCCGGACGGATTTGAATATGAAGACTATATGTCGCTTGATTTACTGATTCTTTCCAGATGTGATGCAATTTATCTTTTACGGGACTGGAAAAACAGCCCGGGGGCTAAGCGGGAAGTGGAAGAAGCTAAGCGCTTAGGTTTGAAGATTCTGGATGAAGATGATATTAAAATCCGCAGGACGCTGAATCAGATTTGCGAAGATACTTCTTCTTTAGTGA
This sequence comes from uncultured Spirochaetaceae bacterium, assembly GCA_902802305.1. Lineage (GTDB taxonomy): Bacteria > Spirochaetota > Spirochaetia > Treponematales > Treponemataceae > Treponema_D. Next base: position 249 of record CADCLG010000047.1, on the reverse strand, counting down.
AGGGGCAGATGGACTGTGAGGAAAACAGAATCTGGGCCAGGGAGATGAAGGCGCTGACGATTGAAATTCAGAACAGGCTGAAGAACTTTGACCTTTCTGTGGGAGAAGAAGAAAATCTTTTACAGATGTATGAGTCTTTTGATGTGGAAAAGAAACGGCTTTTTTATGAAGAGTTTATTGCGGACAGTGATAAGCTTATAGAATACGACCTTATGGAAAAGATGGAAGGGGATGATTTTGAAGAGAAAA
>CADCLG010000046.1 GCA_902802305.1 uncultured Spirochaetaceae bacterium | reverse complement strand
TTGCGGCTGTTTTTGTAACGTGATTTCTAACTAGGGAAGGGCAGGAGTCCGCATCAATCCAGATAGTAAAATGCTTCAATTTTTTACCTGTTTGTTACAAGATTTATAACACCTTGTTTATTTTATCAATCATTGCGATTGTCCGTCTTTCAAGTTCCTCACTGTTTGTATCGTTTTCTGGAGGAAGTGATTTACCATTTTTTAAGACAGCAACATTAGATTTTTCTTTATAAAGCTCATCACAAAGCATAATTCCAGCAAGAATTGATGTCTGCAAAGGAGTTTTTATTGAAGGAATTTTTGACACATCTTCTACTATGCGGGAATAATACCCCAAAAGCTTTTTGAGATATTCTTCATCTTCATTTGCTTGAACTGTAAATGATGTATCTAAAAGATTTATGTGTAGTCTTCCCATTCTTTACCATTAAAATATTTACAATTAAAAAATATCAAAACCTAAACTGTCCTGAGATTCATCATCTTCTGACTCATCCATTATTTCGTCATCAGAAAGATTCTGTGTGTCTTCTGCAAAAACTGGACTTGTGTTATTTTTTGTTATTTCTGTGTCATCCGAAATATCTTCTGTAAATGGAACCTGCATTTTTGGTGGCTGCTGAGTCTGTGCTTCTGAAATTGAAATATCTTGATTTACAGGTTCTTCAACTTGAATGTCTTCTTGAGCAGCCTCTACAGTTTGAATTGGTTGAACTGTTTGTGTAGTCTGAACTGTTTGCACAGTTTGAGTAGGTACAGACTGAACCTTTTGAACTGGTTCCTTCTGAACTGATTCCATAGTATCAAAACTAGGAAGTGTAGAACCGGCTGCCTTTAATACTGAATTTTCAATAGAAGTCAACCGATCTAAAGCTTTTCGTATGCCCAACTCGATCTTGTTCTGGTCGGTCTCAAAAGAGGAAAGCTGCTCCGATTTAGAAGAAAGCGCATTTGTGAGCTCTGAACATTTTTTGCGCAGAGCATCGTTTTCATCCTGTAACTGTCGAATCTTTTCAACAGCACTTTCTACCTTTTGTTCCAATAACAAAACTTGATCGAGTGAAATCATACATTATTCCTTATGCATTCAATGCTTTTTTAGCTGCTTCAACAACTGCTTTGAAAGCTGCTGGATCTTCAATAGCCATATTAGAGAGAGCCTTGCGGTTCAATTTAATACCTGCTTTGTTAATTCCGTCAATAAAGCGTGAATATGTAAGACCTTCTTCTCTAACTGCAGCGTTAATACGTGCAATCCAGAGAGAGCGGAATTCATGTTTACGGTCTCTGCGGTCAACATAAGCATGGCTGAGAGCTTTAGTTACAGCATCTTTTGCTGGTTTGTAGTTCGATTTTCTGTCGCCTCTAAAACCTTTAGCAAGTTTTAAAATTTTTACACGGCGATTCTTTCTTTTTGTTCCGTCTATTGCTCTTGACATTTCATTCTCCTATCAACCATAAGGAAGCATCTGCTTTCTGATTTTCTTTGCGTCGGCTTCTGCTACATATCCTGCAGCACGAAGATTTCTCTTTCTTTTTGGAGAACGTTTTGTCAAAATATGACGAAGGTTCTGCTTCTTGTGTTTTACTTTTCCACTGCCAGTTAAAGAATAACGTTTAGCAGCAGACTTCTTTGTCTTCATTTTAGGCATTTTCTAAACCTCTTATTTTGCGGCTTTTGCTGAGATTGTCATTGACATATTACGACCATCCATAGCGGCTGGTTTGTCAATGTTGTACGCCGAGGTAAGTCGCTTTAGCACCTCATTCAGAACGTCATATCCCAATTCTGTGTGAGCAAGTTCACGACCGCGGAAACGGATTGTTACTTTTACCTTGTCACCTTCATTAAGAAATTCCTGAATATGTTTGGCCTTCGTATCAAGGTCGCCAGAGCCAATCTTAGGCTGCATTCTGATTTCCTTGAGTTTCAATACCTTCTGATTTTTCTTGGAGTCTCGGAGCTTTTTCTCCTGTTCAAATCGGTATTTGCCGTAGTCCAATATCTTACAAACCGGTGGATTTGCATTTGGCGAAACTTCAACAAGGTCAAGATCCTTGTCTTTTGCTATTTTAAGAGCCTCCAGTGTAGGAACAATTCCCAACTGATTACCCTCGTCATCTATAAGACGCACCTCTCGCACACGGATATTTTCATTTACCCGTTGTCCCTTATTGTTGTTCTGTACATGCGTGTTGTTAGCCAACTATCCTCCTAGTGTTGTAACATATAGTGTTTTAACACATTAAACATATAGCGTGTTCTAACATTATATCTTAAATCATAAAAAAATGTCTATAGTAAATATTGCAAATTTAAAAGCCCCTCACATTGAATTGCATACAGAAGCCCCGCAATTGCATACATTGAATACATTGAATTGCTAATTCTTTATATATTTACTAAAATAACTTTACGTTCAGGAATTTTATTTTATGGCCGAGTTTGTATCAACTTTTATAACAGGATTTCAAAGTGTCGTCGCTAAAGATTTACCACAGCGTCTTAATGGCATAAAAATAATAAATATTTTTGACGGTCTTGTTCACTATAAATATACCGGCAATTCCCGTGATTTGGAAAAAATCATCTATTTTAATAATACTTTCTTTATACTTAAAGCTATGGATTCAAAAAAATCTGATGCTAAAAATGCAGGCCTAAAAAGTGTCGATTTTAATTATCTTGTAAATGCTGTCGCTCAAGAAAAAAAATACTACCTTATAAATAAAGGTTCCTTCCGAGTACGCTTTATAAAAGAAAATCAATTTGAAAAGGTAGATAAAAAAATAACCGCAAAAGCCGAAGAAACAGTTCTTAAAAACTCCAAATTAAAACTTGACCGTCTTTCGCCGTCAACCGAAATCTGGTATTGTCTGCGTTCCGAAGGTTTTGCTTTTTGCGGACAGCTTATTTCCAAACGCGAGTTTACAGAAAAAAATCTTAACAAAGGTGAGTTACGCCCCGAACTTGCTTATTTAATTTCTGCTTTTTCCGAAATCTCTCCTCATGATACAATTCTGGAACCTTTTTGCGGTTACGGCTCAATTCCTGTACAGCTTTCCAAACGCTTTAATTTTGCAAAACTCTTAGTTAGCGATATTGATAGTGAAAAAATTGAAGCTCTGCGCGAAAAAAAGGCTCTTCAAAAGGAAGCAGTAAAAGTTTCAGTTCAAGACGCCCTTGTTTTGCCACAAATAGATGATAATTCTATTGACATGATAATTTCAGATCCTCCCTGGGGCTTTTACGAAGATATTGGTGATATTTGTGATTTTTATCGTAATATGTTTAATTCCTTCCGTCGGGTTTTGAAATCTCAGGGAAAAATGATTATTCTTACAGCCCGCACAGAAGAGTTAAAAAAAATCACCACTGAACAGAATATTATTATTGAAGATTCTCTTCATACTCTGGTCAATGGTAAAAAGGCTTCTTTATATAAACTTAAGTTTTAACGAACCGAATACATATACATTGGAAGAACTGTCCCTTGTGCTGTCTTTTTTATATTCATGCCCATAGTTTCAAGCAGCGATTCCATAAAAGTAGGTTTTCTTTCATATTTAAAGGTCTTTACATTACAGTACAAATCGCCACTTGCAGCAAGACTCAGGTTTTCTATCATTGTATTCCAATTGCTGATTTCATCAATCAAACCATTATCCAAAGCCTGTTTTGCTGAATATAATCTTCCATCTGCCAGTTCTCTGCCTTTTGCATAAGAAAGCTTGCGACTTTCTACTACAATTCCCAAAAACTGTTCATAACATTCATCACAAATTGCCTGCATGATATCCTGCTGCTCTTCGGTAAAAGGCTCATTGAAATTACCCATATTTTTGTTGTCACCTGAATAAATCGTTGTTGATTCAATTCCAAGTGTTTCTAAAAGCTCTGTTAAATCATAAACCTGACTTGAAATTACTCCAATCGAGCCTGTCAGAGTATTTCTGTTTGCATAGATTTTATCAGCCGCACAGGAAATATAATATCCGCCGGATGCAGCAAGCGGACCCATATAAACATAAATCTTTTTTCCCAGAGACTTGTAATTCAGCAAAGATAGATAAACTTCATCAGCCTCATAAACTCCTCCGCCTGGAGTATTGATGTAAAGTGCAATTGCGACATTATTATCATCATATTTAAGTTTATCAATTACAGATAAAAGCCACTTCTGATTATAAGTGTTATTTTTTTCTTCTATAATTCCTTCAATATAAAGGGCTGCAATATAGTCTTTTTTATTTCTGAGAAGCTTTTTTGTTTCACTTCCGTAGTGTAAAGAACTGCCGTTCGGATTTCCATTATTGGAATAATCCTTATCTTTAATTCTTTTGCTGTCAAAAATTGCAAGTACAGTTCCCAGTGCAAGAATGATTAGGATGATTATAAAAACTATAAGCCCCTTACTTGTATTTTTTTTCATTCTGATAAATCCTCCAGTTTAAGCATGTCTTTTTCGAGGGCGTTTTTCATCAAGGCATGGAAAACATTTGTCATAGTCATTTTATAGTAAGGTGTTACATATAAATCCAGAAATCCAAAAGTTAGTATAGAAAGGATAAACCATCCCATAAAAGAGAAAAATGTCTTTGTAATTTCCCATTTATAACCATTCGTAATCAGAATGCTGATTTTCATTGCCTTTCTGGCGGTCAGGTCAGGATATTCTGCAACAAGAAAAAACATCTGGGAGTAGGCAACAGCTTTAATGAACATAGGAATAAAGCTGATAAAAAAAATAACTGTAAGTAAAAGCATATAAAACTTAGTAAGTGAGCTTATAAAACTTGCAGTAATAAGTGTAAAACCTACAACTATAGGAATTGAAAGCAGGCCCCATAAGAAAAGCCACAGAATCTTCCACAAACCGGTTGTTATACCTTTTCTCCAGTTACTCAATCCTTCAAGAAAATCGGAGAATGTAACAGGTTCTGGTGAGCGGGACATTTTCAGAAATACATTGAGTGAGCCCATTATAAGAACAAACTGAATCAAAGTTGATATTATTGAAAGTAAAAGGGCAATGAGAGAATTACCTGTGTTTGCCTGTGCTTTGTTTGTCATTACTGCTATCATTTCCTGTAGACTTAATCCGAGTAGTTCCTGTATTTCTTCTGGTGTATAAGATGAATAAAGTCTTAATGTATCAGGAAGTGATAAAATGTTTGCAATTATGATTGTGATAAATGTTACCAGAACAGGAATAAGCCATCTTCCCTTCAGCTGTATTTTCGCAAAATCCTTGTATTTTTGTCTGTCGAACATTTATGCCCCCTGCTACTTAAACTATTTGATGTTGAGAATCTTTATAAACTATATGATTATTTACTGCATAATTCAAGGATTGGAATAAAAAAAAAGTTGAAAAACCTCACACGTTTTCCAACTTTTAATTTTTAAGTAAACAAATATCAGGACTCATACAGATGCCTGGATGTCGAATCACCCGTATGACTGCCTTATAACCTTATTATCGGGCATATTTTTTTTCGCTTTAGTAATTTTTTGCAAAAAAGTGTTATTGACAGTTATCGCATTTTTTTAGATTATATTTGCTATAAAATTATGGAAACAGAGAATATAAACAGAACATATTTGGAAAGCCTGTCCTTTTCAGATTTAAGCAAACTTGCAGATGAGTATGGAGTTGACGTTCCTGAAAATCTTGACCGCCGTTTTTTAATTGCTGAATTATTGGATTTGGTTGAAGAGGTTAATATTTCCAGTGAAGATATGATTGTGTCTTCTGACAAATCAATTGAAGATTCAGATTTGTTACCTCAAAGTTATAATGAAACTCAAATTTCCTGTGTATTGCGAAATCCAGCCTGGGCATTTGTATTCTGGAATATCAGCGATAACGACAGTTATCTATTAAAAGGATTATCAGATTACACTTTAATGTTGAGAGTCTGTGCCTTGCCTTCAGCCCTGGATTTTACACCGGTTGAAGCCTTTGAAATTAATATAACTACTGACAGTCAGGAACAGTATATACTTCTTCCTGCCGGAGAACGTTTTATAAGACTTGAATTGGTTTATACTTCAGGTAATGTTCGAAAAGTCCTTGCTTTTTCACCTGTTGTAGAAATTCCTCAGGGAGCTAAATTTATAAATGAACTTCAGCCTGGCAAACAGGAAGATTTTCCAGAAATTATCAAGCTTTCCGGAATCAATACAGTTTTGATGGCTCAGTACAAAAATCACAGACATTCTTTTTCTTGATATAGGGTAATTCAACATGACAAAAAAACTATCATTTGTAATAAAAACAAGCCAATCCTTCATCCGCCATTCAGAGGACTCTTTTAAAAATTATCTGCCTCAATATAATTCTCTTTTTGAAGATTTGACTGATACTTACATTCCTTTGCTAAATATGGTGGAAAATCTCGAAAAAGAGAATGTTGAATGTCGTTTTTCTCTGGTTATTTCTCCAGTTTTCTGTACTCTTATGGAAGATGAAAATGTTCAGAATCAATATCTGCTATGGCTTGAGAATAAAATACTATTAGGACAAAACGAACTTGAACGCAATTCTGATAATGAAGCACTTCAGGAAATTATCAGAAGTAATATTAAAAAGTTAAAAAAGGTTCAGCAGCTTTTTAAAGATGATTATAATAAGCAGATTTTAAAAAAGTTTGCAGAATATCATCAGAAAGGTTTTATTGAACTGATTGCAACTTGTGGTACAGATATTTTTATTCCTCATTTTATGGATTTGCCTGAAGTTGTTTCTGCCCAGATTGAAGCAGGTCTTCAATCTTACAGACAAACTTTTGGTATTTTCCCAGATGGTTTTTGGCTTCCTGAGTTAGGCTATGCAGCCGGAGTAGAGGATTTAATTCGTGCTTATGGATATTCCTATACAATTCTCGATGCAAGAAGTGTTCTTTTGTCTGAAGAACTTCCTTCAACCGGGCTTTTTTACCCTTTACGAGCATCTAATTCGTTGACTGTTTTTGTTGCCGAGCCTGAAACAAAAGATATGATTTTTGGAGATTCAGGTTTTGCTTCAAATCCAGTTTATAGAAATGAAAATCATGATATAGGATTTGAACTTCCTTTAAAATCTCTTTCGCCTGTATTACAGTCTGGAAGCGTAAGATATTCAACGGGATATAAATATTGGAATAAGAGCCTTTCAGATTCTCAAGATGGCATTGGCATTTATGATTATAAAGAAGCTGAAAAGAAAGAAAAAAAGGATGCTAAAGCTTTCCTTGAGGCAAAAAATAAAGTTCTTTCAAAGGCCTGTAAGTGCCTTCCTGAATTGAATTATGTTGAGACGGTTTGTACTTTAGATGCAGATCTTTTAAAACAGTCCTGGTCTGAATGGATTGTATGGTTTGAGCAGATTATGCGAAAATCTAAAGAGTATGAAATCTCCATGGTAAAATGTAATGAAATGCTGGAAAAAGCCTTTACCCTGGAAAAAATAACTCCATATTATTCATCTGAAGCAGGTGATGGTTACGGCGAAAATCTTCTTTCAAGTAAAAACTGCTGGATGATGCGTTATGTTCGCAAAGCAAGTGAAAGAATGATTGATTTGTCTGATCGTTTTCCAAATGACACAGGATTAAAAACAAGGCTGCTAAATCTTGGGGCAAAAGAATTGATGATTGCACAGTCATCACTTCTGGCAAAAATGATTGAAAATGAAGAGTTTCCTGAGTATGCTGAAAAGCGTTTTAAGGAATCTATTTCAGCTTTTACTGTTGTTTTTGATTCTCTTGGTTCTAATACAGTCAGCACTGAATGGCTCACAAAATTAGAAGAAAAGGATGATTTATTTCCTTGGATGAATTACAGAATATTCAGTAAGAAAAAATAAAAAAAATGTAAAAAAAATAAAAATAACTATTGACAAAAAAAGAAGAAGGGTATATATTACTCTTCACCGTCGCAAGAGAGCGACGCGGTTTTTGACAAATCAGGGAAGGAAACAATCAACTATATAATTTTTTATATGTTTTTAATCAGAGAATAAAACATACCTAAACGTGAACCGGTTCTGGTTCACGGTCAATTCAGCGAAAATAAAAAGCTGGGTTATACGATTTATGTGGAAATCAATGCCCTTCGGGGCTTTGAAATAATCATGGAGAGTTTGAT
>CADCLG010000045.1 GCA_902802305.1 uncultured Spirochaetaceae bacterium | reverse complement strand
TGAATACGTTCATCCAGCAGGCGGAAACTCATTTACTTCGGTAAAACTAACTCCCTCTGAACTGGAAGAAGTATCAGGCGCCACCGGCTGGTGTGATGTCTGTAAGGGCTGGGAAGAATAAAAAAAATTCTATCAAAGCACTGCATCTACAGAATTCTTTGCACAAGTCTCAAGAACAGAAAAAAAGATTTCTGCGTTTTTCTGAGAACACCCTTTTAAAAGTGTAGAAAGTCTTTCTTCATTTGCAGAATTGACTATTTCATAGAGTTTTTTACCCTTAGCTGAAAGTTCCAGAATTTTTTTTCGAGAATCGTTTTTATCTCTGCTAACTAGCACGAATCCGCACTCTTCCATTTTTTTTATTGATCTTGCTACAGCCGCCCTGTCTATATGCAAATTCAGAGCGATATCTTCCTGACTGCAACCTGAATTTACAGCAATATTACATAAAAAAATGCTGTCTGCAAAAGTCAGCTGACTTTCTTTAAGAAGCTCATTTATAAACTGAACATATTCACGATATATAATTCCAAAGTTGGTCAGATTAGAGCTTTTAAATATCATTTTATGCCTCCCAAAAAATCTATCACTGTCTTTGAAAAAAGTTCCGGAGCTTCAAGATTTGTTACATGACCGCAGTCAAATTTTATATACTGGCAATCTGGAATCAGCTGACAGGCTTTTTCTGCCATTTCCATTGACATTGCCCCATTCAAAGTTCCATCTTCAAGATAATCAAAATCTGCCTGAATTAAAAGAACCGGACATTGGATTTTCTGCAAATATTCTTCATGACTAAAATCCTTATTCCAGTCCCCCGTATAAAAAGCCCTTCCAAAAGCTGGGTTATACATATCAAGTCCGCGAAGCATTTCCTGAACAGAAGGTCCCTTTCCACTAAAATCTAAAGGTTTATTCCGATGAAAAAATCTATACAGCTTTACGTAACTTTTTACCTTTTTCTGACCGTTCTTTCCAGCATAAGTTTCAAAAAACTGCTTACCGTTATCAACCCAATACATAAGAAAATCATCTGTCTGATTATTTTCAACCGCATTATAACTCATGGTAAAAGCTTTATTGGCAACAGTTTTCTGCACCACCGGATATTCTGAAGAAAACAAAGGAGGATCTTCAAGGACCGCACCTGCAATTAAATCCGGTCGATGAGAACACAGCCACATTGCCAGAAGTCCTCCAGAAGAATTTCCGCTTACAAAAATCTTTTGTTCTTTTCCACCGCAAACCTCTTCAATAAACAATGCAAGGTCTGAACCAATCTGATTTGCTGTCATTTCATAATCCGAAGAAAGGACTGTTTTACCATGCCCGGGGTAATCTACTGCAAAAACATGAAAATTCTTACTTAATTCAGGCAGAACAAGATGATAGGTATACCAATCTAAAAGTTGAGCATGAAGCATGAGAAGAACAGGGCCGTTATCAGGACCTTCTGCATAATTAAAAATGACATTTCCTACTGAAGCCTGTTTTTCAAATATTCCGTTTTTATTCAAAGCTTTAATTTGTTTTGAGGCAGAAGCCGAAAGTGTAAAAACAAAATTAAAAAAGATACAAAAAGTGATGATAATTTTCTTTGGTCTATTCATTAAAAATCTCCTCCTTTATTTTGCTTGACTGAGTCAACTATTTATAATCATTTTACTTGACTTAGTCAAGTATTTAGTATTATTTATTTACTCTACTCTTCTTTTAATGAATAAATCCCCGATTCATGCTAAAATGCCGATGAAAGGAATTACTATGGCAAGTATTTTAATAAAAGACACAACCCGCGAACAGCGCGAACAGATTGTCCGCGAATCACTCGGCGACGAATACGATGTTGGCTGCGGTTATGAATCAACCGGAATCAACTATCAGCTGTATATCGACGGAATTAAAGAATTACGCGAACTGAACATGGAAGCTAACTGCGGCTTTGAAGTAGCACACCCGGACGAAAGAAAATCCGGCTGTGGAGTGATGTAAAAAAAAATGAACTGGGCAATTAAAACTTTTGACCAACTTACAAGCAAAGAAATTTACGAAATCCTCAAATCGAGGGCAGAAGTTTTTGTGAAGGAACAGAAAATCAGCTATGTTGACCCTGATGGTGTAGATTACAAAAGCTGGCATGTAAAATCAAACCTGTCATAATATTTGCGATATCGTTCAACATTAATTGTATCCTTTCCGTTTATTTTATTGCCTGGAAATAAAATAAAGTTTCCTATTGAATATCCAAGTTTAAGGAAAGAAGTCTTTTCTTCTTTAGTTAGGAGATTCAAAGTCTTTCCTAACCTATTTGTTTTTCCCTTCAAATAAGAGTTTATCATTGAGTCACTAGTAAGTTTAATTTTTCCAAGATAAGTTTTTAGTACAAGATACGGATTCCCTATATCCCAATCTTCTGCAGCACCTTCAGAAAGATGAATCAAGTCTCCAGTTGGAAGTTATTTTGACCAAAGAATCTTATGTGCTTGTTTTAATTCTTCACTGACCATGTCCGGCTCATCCCATGATCCATCTTGTTTTATCTTTCTATAGTCGTAGGTAATATCCAGCATTATTTCACCTGAATTTTGATATCGGATCATCAGTCCAAATATGAGCTTCTATATATCTTTCTGGTCCATGCGCGCCATCATCATTCCAGTCTTGAGGCAGACCATATTTTTTTATGATCTGCAAAATCTCTTCATAGGTATATACCTGCCGGCGATATTCTTTGCTCAGGAGGCAGCGCTGTTATACTATGAAATGGACCAGACCTTTTATCAAAGTAATGATATAAATACATTTTTTCCTTTACTTCAGTACCACTATCCTATCAGTTCTGTACATGCCTTCCTGAGTTAAAATGATAAAAGGGATTTCAAGACAATAATTGTCTCCGTAATCAAAAATTGGAATTGAATAATTTTGGCTACCCTTCCCTTCAAAGTATGCAGTTTCAATCGAAGGCAACACATTCTTACTTATTAAAACTCTACACTTAGAGGATGATAAGAAAGCTTCTGTAAATGCTTCGTCTTCACTATCTTTAGATTTCACAGAGTCAGAAATAGATTTATTATCTCCAAGCAGGAATGGAATAAAACATTTGTTACCGGCTATTTTTGGTAATAATAATTTTTCATCATCATTGGTTGTGTGTGGATCAATCAAAACAGTAAATTCAGCTCCTACTTCAAGATCCGTATTAACTGGTTTGACATCTACATTTTCAGGTAACTCAGTAAGAGCCTCTTCGTCAAAATCTTCAAAAAGTTCTTCCGGGTCTTCATCAACCATGGCAAAGAGAACTTTTGATAGAGTTACTTTATAGTACATCTTGTATTTACCATTGCTATATGAAATAGACTGAACGTAATCAACACAAGATGTAAAGAAAAGACAAATCAAAAGTACAGAAACAAGTCTTATAATATTCTTCATGCTTCCTCCTGGTATTTATTCGTGTTTTATTCCAAAATAATCCAATGTAGCTTTCATTGCATCCTGGCCAGTAAGACAGGTGTCTCGCAAATAACCGCGTTCATCGTTCCAATTTTTAATGCCTCGGTAATAATACATCTTGAGTTCTTCTGTGATTATGAATGGAACAATATTGTGCTTAAGACATTCCTTGAACATAATTAAGCGACCAACGCGGCCATTACCATCCTGGAATGGATGAATAGATTCAAAACGTACATGAAAATCCAGAATATCATCAAAAGTGATTTTTGATTTGGAATTATATTCTTTAAGGAGAGCTTTAATTGCAGTGGCAACTTCTGCAGGTTTTGTAGTTTCACTTCCCCCTACTTCATTTTCGAGTTGCTTATAAGTTCCGCCTTCGCAGCCTAGCTGCTCGGAGACTCGCTCAAAACAGTTCACTGGACTGTTTTGCCGGCTTCGCCGTCGCTCCCTACCTACTCTGAACCAAGATTTCTGGCTGTCAGTAGTTCCAGTTTTCAAAATAAAATGAAGCTGCTTGATGAAGCTTTCTGTAAGCTTTGTATGAGCGCCTTCAATAATCAGGTCTATGCAGCGGAAATGATTTACAGTTTCAACAATATCATCAACTTTAACAGCCTTATCCGTAACACCAAGAGTTTTTGTTTCAAATATATAGCGGGTCTGATCGTGAGTAAGCTTTGAGCCTTCAATATGATTAGAATTATAAGTAAGGTCAATTTGAATTTTATGATAGATGCCACCCTTAAGGGCGGCATCTTTTTCGCGTTTGAGAAATGTTAAAAGATTTTCTTCTACAGTAGAATGACGAGGTTTACGTTCAGGCTTTTTTGCATTAGACGGAATCTTCCAGGTTTTGCCTTCCAGAAGCGCCCCCTCTACTCTGCCCTGAGCACAGTAATTACGGGCACTGCGTTCGCTAATTTGCCAATTTTGAGCAGCTTCTTCTACAGAGATATATTTGACCTTACTCATAGGAAATATTATAGCATGTTATCGGCAAAATATAAAGATACAGTTAGCTCAAAGACAAGGCTTTATTTTGCCGATAGAAGGTAAGCGTCAAACCAATCGGTGAATAACCTAGTATTTTATGTTATAATCTAAAATATATGAAAAGAAGAATACTTATAATTTTAATTGTTTTATTGTCCTCACTTTGTTATGCACAGGTCACAAATTATCCACTCCATAATTTTCTAATGCTACAGCCAGTTCAGGAAAACGAAAAACTTTGCCTAACAAATTGTTCCATCAAAATAAAAGTTGAAGAGGGGGAAGATGCATTTATATCTTGTACAACAACATACACTATAGATAACAAATCAAAGAAAAACAGTGGCATTGATTTTATTCTTTATGATACACCTGATCCCTTACAAAAAGCAGGTCTCCCGGGATTTGAACCATATATACGATCCATATCTTGCTATTATAAAATAAATAACGGTCAACGAATTGACCTTAAGATGAGTCAGAAATATGACCATTCGATTTACTCACGTGAAATTAAAAAGAATGGTCGCCCTTATTACGACTTTAATACAACTCTGCTACAAAAAGGAAGAAATGTTATTTCGGTAACATCACTTTATGAGATGTATAGTGATTGGGTCGAAGGATATTATTTTGCACTTGATTTTACAGAACCAATGCACTGGAATATGGAAAACTTTGAAGGCTGCAAAATAGTAATTGACAGACCCAACGAATACCTGCGAATCAGAAATCTTTCAAACATAGAAATCATGGGAGACGGAAAGCATAATGATGACACTTATTATATGCACTCAGGAATATTACAGGCAAAACTTGATACACTCCCAAGAGAGCTTGTGGAAATTGAAATGGTAGGTGTAAGATCAGGTGCCTGCATTGATCCAAAGACTTTTTCTGCAAGTCAGCTTAAAAATGCCGATGATTATTTTAAGTTGTGCTATTGGCTTATAAGAAAAAACGGCGCACCATGGTATATGCAAGATAGATTTGATGATACAGTCTCTATTCTTGAGAAACTTAACAAAAGCCAGCTGCGTTATTTGCGTAATTCATTCTACGCAATTTATGGCTATGTTTTTAAGAACGCAGAATTAAATGACTTTTTTGATACAAGCCTTGCCCGTGTAAAAGATCCGTCAGTTACAGAAGAAAAGATTTTGAACAGAGATAGAGCATGGCCTGAATGTTTTAGAATTCTGATTGAAACAATCAAGGGTATTGAAAATGGTGAAAACCCGAGAAAATGCTATGACAAAACAATCCATAAATATTTTTCAGACAGTGCTATGAAGTACACTGGCTAAGATTCTTCTTTAGTAATGTGAACTTTTTTGCTGATAAAACAAAATATAGCGAATATGAACTTATCGATTATAGCAATATTAATTCTTATAATAGAAAAGAAGTCATTTCAAATGTAACCGTCAATTGACGCTTTCCTATAATGAATCAGGGTCAATCGGAAGAAGAAGCCCAGGAATGGCTAGATTACAACATCATGGGTGGTATTTTGTCAGTATAAGACTATGTTAGGTTGATGGCGCACTGCGCCACTCTCGGAGTAAAAATGAACAATGAAATATTAATTAGAAAATGTTATGAGCTGGCAATTCAAGCAGGAAAAAAAGGATATGATACCTTTGGCGCAATTTTAGTTCATGATGGAAAAATCTTAGAAGAGGCAGAAAATACATCAGATTATAGAAACAAAATCTTTGGACATGCAGAATTTAATCTTGTTCATAAATGTGCAAACAAATATTCCGATGAAATCTTTGAAAATGCTATCGTATACACAAGCTGCGCTCCGTGCGAAAGATGTCTTGCAGCTATTGCTTCTCTTGGAGTACATCAGATTGTTTGTGGAGTTTCATATAAGGAATTTTGTAAATTACTTCCATTTGATTATACAGCTCTGGACCGAGAAGGATTGCTAAAACAACTCGGAATTACAATAAAACTTACAGAATCAATTCTTGAAGATGAAGGTATGCATGTGTTTGAATGGTGGGGAGGAGAATACCGCCCTCTTAAAGAATTGATTGCAGAAATGGATGAAGTAAAAAAACGGAAATAGACAACGGCGGGTCTATTCGCAACGAAGTTTTCAGCGAGAGTTCATCTTGCAGCAAGTGAAATGCCTATTTTAGGTGATGTTTTGTACGGCGGGAAAAAGGCTCAGAGAATCTGGCTTCATTCAAGCAGGTTTGCCGGAATGGGCATTGAGATTGAATGCCCACTCCAGCTTTTATAGTTATTTTTTTGTCCAGTAAACAGTGTATTTTTCATCTGTAATTTCATACAGAGGTATAAAGGTAATTTCTCTTTCCTGGGAAATAGTTCTGTAGGTACTCTGCTGCCATGGGAAAGAGGAATAAGTGTGTTCCTGAGCCTGACGCAAAACTGCAGGAATACCAGTTGGTGCTTTTAAGCCGTAATCATTATCAGAAAGGCCTGCAAGTACAATTGGACCTTCCATAACGGCAGCTTTTTCCGGCATATCACTTAATGAAGCCTCTGTAACTGCTGCAGAAAGATAAACGATAATTTCATCATCTTTCCAGGTTTTCTTAATGTTCAAGAAACCACATTTATCACAGTTGCCTGGTACATCTATTTCACTTCCATTTACTTTTACAGTTGGTTTTTCTGAAATCCATGAAGGAATTCTTAAAGACAGGGTGAATTCGCTGTTTGCTTCTACCTTGAATTTAATAAGCCAGCGGGAAGAAAAAGAATCATCCTTATCATCAAAAAGGGCTGTGTCGTTGTAGTATTTCATTGCAAGACTCTGAGTGATTTTTACTTTATCATCCCCAATCTGGAAATTTCCTTCAGAAGGAATGTATTGGCTTACATAAATATGAGAGAGATCTTCGGACTGGTAGTAGCACAAGGCTGGATAAAGGGTCTGGGCCTGAACCATTGTTCCATGACAGCACCAGAAATCTCGGGTTTTACTTCCCCATTTTTTAACAGAACCTGATTGAAGCGGCAGGAAGTAAGTTGGCATACCGTTCTCTTTGTTCTGCTGGGCCAAAAATCCGTTGTAAAGATTTTTTTCAATATAATCCAGATAACTTGCATTTCCTGTAAAACGGAAGAGGTAATCTGCAACTCTGACCATGTTGTAAACTGTACAGAATTCCTGATTTCTCTGGCCAATAAAAGAACCTGTCTTGTGTGGTGGAATCCAGAATTCTCCGGCTCCCTGGCCACCAGTACAGAAGGAATCGCGGTCTATAACAGCACATTTCCAGAATCTTTCCAGAATATCTAGATATTTTTTATCACCAGTTACTTCGTAGAGTTTTGCAGCTCCGTGAATAAATGGAATGCTGGCATTCTGATGTGTATTTGAAAGAGGATCTTTCCCTTTGAGCAGGTCATCAAAAATTGAAGGATTTGAATAACGTTCTGCCAGAGTCTGATATTTTTCTTTCTTCGTAAGACGGAAAAGTTCTTCCCATACTTCAATCATGCCGCCCTGTTCCCCTTTGTAGATGGCAGCAGGATTATCACTTTTCAGAACTTTATCTGTCCATTTAATGTACCAGTCTGCAAGATTGTTCAAAATTGTCAGGGCTTTTTTATTGCCTGCGTATTTATTTGCATCAATCAGTCCCATTATGAGTTTATGCATGGTGTACTGTGGAGACCAGATATAATCATTTTTTTCGAGCTTTGTGAAATATTTTTCCGGGAAAGGACCAATCCATTTTCCTCCGTTTAATTTCTGACAACGATCCAGTTCTTCTATTATTACGTTCAGTTTTGCCTTTAATTCACTATCATCATTTACAGCAATAAGCATTGCGGCGGCAGAAAGCCAGTGACCTAAAAAATGACCTCTAAGCTGGCAGGTTGGTGCTTCCCAGCCCCAGTGAATGTTTGCTTTTTCAGGATTGTCTATTACCTGAAGTCCCGGGATAATTATTCCTGCTTCCCAGTAAAAATTCTGAAGAAGACACTGGGTATCAAGACTCAATAAATATTTGCGGTTTATATCGGCTCTTTCGGTAAAAATTCCTGGTAATAGCTTTACTTTTCCGTTTTCAATTGAATTAATCATTAAATTTTCTCCTGTTTTGAAAAAAAACTCCTCTTTATCATTTTTATTATATATATTCGTTGATAAAAATGTTAGGTTTTTTTGTTGTAAATCAGGCTTTTCCTGACATAGCAGACAATTTTCAAATTGTTTTTCCGTCAAAATCAGCATTCAATTCGTCGGATTAAACAACTACTTCATCCCCGGACCGCACATAAGTCAACTGGTCGCCCATGATCTCCTTCATCTGAGTGTAAACCGGAATGCCGGTACAATGGCAGGTTGCAAAGTGAGATGGATATTTTTTAAGGTGATTTGCAATTTCTGTAACTTCGGCAGTGTCGGCATACATGCCATCAAGAAGCTCCTGAATCAGCTCCCTATCATCAAAACTATCAAATACGTGCACCTATAAGCTTTCCCTTAAAATATACAAGGTATCCGCCCATCATTGATTTTATGACAATCTCACCTGCTCCAGAAAAAATATCGCGGACATATTCATTAAACTCATTCACCATGATTACCTCTAAAAAATATTTTTCATTTAGCAAACGGGCATCTTGCGCCAATGCACTGGCTGTTTTTCCTCCGATTTTTCCGATTGCTTCCAGAGCCCGGGAAGTCATTAAAATGGTTTGCCCCCAGGATTCCTGAGTAAGAGGGCTTGCTTTTAGAATGATAGAAACAAACATTCCCGTACTTATTCCAGCCCCACAGGCACCCCAATATCCGCAGGCACCACCGGGAACGCTCTTTGTCCTGTTCTGCATTTCCTTTAAGGCTTCTTCAAGATTTACCCGACCGCCCGCATTTTTAAAAGCCGTAAGCAAGGCCGCACCAACCATAAAATGATGCTCCGGGCCATGCATGTGACAAAAAGGCTCTGCCATCATCATGCGGATTATTTCCACCGGATTTTTTGATTGAGTTTTCAAACAGATTGAAAAAATTGTTTCAAAGGTACTGGTTTCTTCATTCATTGCTCTTCCTCTTTATTGTTGATTTTCCTGAATTATTTCTTCAACCACATCAACTGCGGCGGTAACCATTTTAGGACAGAAGTCAGTGAAGAGTTTATTATTGCGGCAGTATTGAACACCTTCTGCTGTAGACACATCGCAGCCTAATAAATCATTACAGATATAAGAGCCGCACTTTTCTTTGAATCGGTCCATCATTAAATCATTTACTTTATTCGAAAGCTGGCGACCTTCTGAGTCAGAGGCTGCTTTCTGGCCATACAATAATCCTAAAACCATCAGAGCACCGGTCACTGCTCCACAAACTTCCCCTTTTCGCATACCGCTTCCAAAACAGCTTCCAAGTCTAAAAGCCTCTTCTTCTGTAATTCCACACTCTTTGGCAAAAGCCGCTAAAACAGACTGAGAACAATGTAGTTTTTGCGAAAAATAAAATCTTCATGTGATGAGAAAGAGTTGGCTGAGTGATATTAAAAGCATCAAGAATTTTACAGGCACACAATTCTCCGCCTGTCAGCATTTTTATAATCTGCACGCGGTTTTCATCTCCCAAAGCCTTGCAGATTAGAGCTATTTCTGATTCGTTCATAGGAAACCTCACATAGATATTTATCTATATGTCATATCATAAACGTTACATAGATAATTGTCAATATGAAAAACAAGGCAAGCTGGTGAATGAGTCGTAAAAGCAAAAATTTCTTCTGCCTAGTCCTGATGTTTCATGATAAAATTACCTTTCAACATTTTTGTCTGCAGAACATTTACAAAGGCAGAGGGATCTGTTTTTTTGATGGAACGCATAAGCTTGTCTTCTTCATCAGAGGAAACTACGGTATAGAGCATATTGCGTTCTGCCCCCTGATAACAGCCCTTACCAGTAAAAAGAGTTGCATCATGCCCGGTAACATCGCGGATTACATGAATTAGTTCATCGGTCTTATCAGAGATAATGAATAAAGTGGATTTTTGATAACGCTTGTAAAGATTATTGAGAATCTGAGTGCTTACAAACTGAAATATGATTGAATAAAGTGCTCTGTTCCAGCCAAACAAAAGGCCAAAAATCGCAAGAACAAGTACATTGAAAAACAAAATATAATTCCAAATACTACGACCAGTTTTTTCTGAAACATAAATTGAAATGAAATCGGTTCCACCACTGGTAGCTCCAGCTAATAAACAGAAACTGATTGCAATTCCGTTAATAATTCCACCAAAAATACAGCAGAGCAATACATCATTTGTAACATCAAGACCTGGAATTAAATCTGTAAAAAGACCAGATGCAACAATTGCCCAAAGTGAAAGAAGGGTAAATCGCTTCCCCACATAACGGAAACAGATGAGGGCTGGCACAAGATTCAGACCCCAATAAAAAAGTACGAATGGAATCTTTATATTCAGGTATTTTGCAAAAACTTCTTGAATTAACAAAGTAATTCCTGTAAAACCACCCGGCAAAAGTCCCGC
>CADCLG010000044.1 GCA_902802305.1 uncultured Spirochaetaceae bacterium | reverse complement strand
AATCCAAGGGGAGACGGTCAGGTAATAGTTGGTGTGCTTGCCTTTTGAAATGTGTGAGTCTATGACTTCTGCTTTGTAAGATGCAAGTTCCGTATGGGCGGACGGTAAATCGCAATTCACAAAAATGACTGCTCCGAATGAATAAGAGGCGAAGATTAAACAAAGCGCGGCTATATTGATGATTTTTGATGCACGATTTTTCCAATGACTCGTTTCTTCTTTGTCCACACAAAAATAATACATCGCGAACAAAAGCGCAGTAAAAGTTGCGGCAAAAAGAAAATAGCGTTTGAAATCGTATACATGATTTATGTAATCAATACCAAAAATCAGGGGCATCAAACCAGTTATCACGAATCCCGAAAGTAATGACGGATAGATTGCATATTCCCATGTGTTAAAGCGCAAAAGTCCATTTGAAAGGCGAAGTGAAACTAAAAGAATAATCGGGTAAATGACTGAAAGAAGAAGCGATGCCTTCGCAAGTGGAAAACCGTGAATGTTATGTTTGAATACTCCTACAAAAACCAAAACCGCAATCGCAAATCCTGTTCTGTTCAGAATTTTTCCTGCAAGCTGAGCCTTTTTGAACAGAGCCGCTTTTCCATCTTCCGAAAGCCAGCCGTAACGTTCCTTTGTAAAATCCTTTATCTCTTCCTGAATCTGTGCCGTGACTAAATCTTTTGCAAAACCTGAAAGCCACAGGGCAAGTTCATTTAGATTCTTGAAATACGATGAGCAGTGAAGGCTTTTTGATTTTTGAACGCCTTTTATGTTTGATTTGTAGGTTATGAAAATACTTCCGCTTGCAACTAGAAAAGATTCAATGTCTTCTTTTAAAATCCGCTTTGGCTTGGTGAAGCCGTTTTTGTAGACAAGTCCGAAGTCATCACTGAATTCAATTCTTGCATTGAAGACTTCAATTATACCGAGAATTAAAATAACTGCGAGAAAGAGCGTCAGAAAAAGCAAAAAAAGTGATAAGTGTTTGTTTTTGACAAAAAAGTATGCGCTAAACCAGCCGAATAAACCTGTAAGCGCAAGTCCTCCAATAAGCGTGAAAATTCTCATAAAAAGAGAATAAGTCAGTTTTCCTTCTGTCGGTAATGTTTGTTCTTCTTTTATAGCAGCTTCGTTATTTACTTCATTCGGTCTGTCGCCTGCAGCATCAAACTCCGACTGTGGTCCGATTTCTTTTGAATCCATAAGGAAAGAATAGCACAAGATGTTGAAAATGTCTGTGGAAGGGCAAGTCTTTTACTCTCCAAGCGAAACTGCATGATAACATTCAATCGCAAATCTCCTTGAATCTTCTGTTAGTCTGTGCTAACATCTGTGTATAATGAAGCAAAAATGGGGGAATCAAAATGACACTGACAAAAATCTTTTTTCTTCTGGCGGCTTTGGGGCACTGTCTTTGTGCCTGGTGCGATATTCTGCTTACCTACACACCAAACGGAAAGTTTTCTTTTAAGACGATGAGCAGCAACGAAAAAATGCGGCAGATTTTCAAGGGAACTCCGCTCCGCAATTCCATGATGTCAATCGGCTTTGGTTTTGTTGCCATGTGCCTTTCTGTCTGTGGCTATTTGGCTCTTGCCCGTTATGTAAGCGACTTTTCCCAAACACTAGCCCTTCTGATTTTTGCAGGCGTTCTGCTTGGCTATCTTGCAGGCATTCCCCATCACATAATCTGCGGGCTTTGCGAATGGATTTATGTAAAATTTGACTGCAGCGACCAGGTCCGCCTTGCCATAACGGATATGTTCAAAAAGACATCCTTCACGATGATTTTGTGTTATCTTGGGCAGGCACTTTTTTCCATTGCATTTTTTGTTGCAGTTGTTTCAGGTATTACACCTCTTCCCCGCTGGGCATGCGTATTCAACATTCTTCCGCTGGTTGTTCTGCTTTCAGTCTTTCGCCTTCCCGGCGCCGGAAATTTTGCAGGGGCAATTCAATTTCTTGCCCTGCTGTTTTTGGTGTAGCTAATCAAGTTTTTTCCCTACCGAGCATCACACTGGCAGAACCGTACCGACACTCGGCGGGGCAAAAACGCATATCATCTGAAAACTTCTGTCAGCCCTGCAAAAAGTAAGAACTGGAACTGTAAGCAGAAACCTTATCATTAATACCTACTAACTTATATGGATAAGTACATTCGTTACTTTTGAGTTCACAGCCATAATTTACTTCGTTCTCATGCCAAAACATGACGATTTTACCCTCTGAAGGTCCATGAATATTAGACACAAGGCTTACCTCATCATATCGTTCTGCAATGTCTTTCCATGTATCATTGTCGGTATACTCTATCTCGAGAAATTTTGTTGTTTCATCCCCGGTATTATTATCTATACATACACCTGTAAGCGTAAGAGTTTTGGTGGCGGCAGCAGTCTCCCCGGAAGTCGCGTTTACCGCTACATTGTTTTCGCACGAATTGAGCGAAAAGCCCAATGCCAAAGCCGCAAGAATCGCGGTGCATCTTAAAATATGTTTCATACTGATTCTCCTTGTGCCCTCAAGACACGATTATTTTTTTCAGAAACCCGTGCGGGTTCCTGTGTTGGACATAAAAAAAGACCGTCATGTTAAAATGTTGGCTAACATATTTTTTCTTGACTATAACCAAAAACTATGGTAGATTATACATACAAGTCAGTTGTTCTCTTAAAAGGAGGTTTCTATGTGTGTCACATCTATTTACGAAGCCCGAAATAATTTTTCTTCTCTAGTAAAACGTGCAGAAGAAGGAGAGGTTGTTGAACTTACGCGGTACGATAAACCTGTTGCTGTTATCATGAGTTATGGGGATTATCAGGTAAAAAAACAAAGTCTACCATCATTATTGGATAAACTTTCGGCAATAAAAAAAGAATATGCAGATGTTGTTGATGATGTAGGATTTGATTTTCCAACTTCGCGTGAATATCCAGATTATTCAAAAGATCCTTGGGCTTAATTTTCTAATAGAGGTTATCCTATGAAAAAGGTCTATTTACTTGATACAAATATTGTTTCTGAATTTTCAAAAGAGAATCCGAATAAACAGGTTCTCGAATTTTATACAGTAAGACGTGATTTGTGTGCTATTTCTTCTGTCACTTGGCAGGAGTTAAAACGAGGTGTAGCTCGTCTTCCTGAAGGAAGAAGAAAAAAATATCTTGAATGTTGTCTTGAAAATTATGATGAATGTTTTGATGTCATTCCTTACGACAAATTTTCTGCAAGTATTTGTGGGGAACTACAAGCTCGTGCTGAAAACGAAGGAAAAAGGCTTCCCTGTTACGATTCCCAAATTGCTGCTACTGCAATTTCGAATGGTATGGTTTTAGTTACTCACAACACAGCCGATTTTGAACAAATGAAAGAAAAAGCTTTTTTGCGCTTGGAAGATTGGTTCTCGGCATAATAAATTTTTCAAAAAAAATCTTATTGTTACTTACTGTTTTTTTCGGTAAAATGTTTTCTGTTTGCATGTCTGCAATAAGGAGAACATAGAATGTCTGTTACCGTAAAGGGAGAAAATTTATCTATTGAAGATGTGTGCAGTGTTGCCCTCAAAGGAGAGGAAGTTAAACTGCCAGAAGATAAATCTTTTTGGGATGTGCTCGAAAAAAGTAGACAGTTTTTAATCGACTATATCAATACGGGAGTTCCCACTTACGGTGTAACAACAGACTTTGGTGATTCTTGTCATAATCAAATTAGTGTAGAAAAAGCTGGTGAACTACAAAGAGTTATTGCAACTTATCATGGAATTGGTTTAGGGCCGAAGTTTGATCACGAAACGGGAAGGGCTGTTATTTTAGCTCGCTTGAACGGTAATGTGAAAGGTGGTCACAGTGCTATTCGTCCTGAACTTGCTAAAATGATGCTGACTCTTTTAAACAAAGATATTATTCCTGTTATACCTCAGTTAGGTTCTGTGGGTGCGTCTGGAGATTTAACTCCCCTTAGTTATTTGGCTGCAGTTATTATGGGTCAGCGAGAAGTATACTATAAGGGAAAAATTGTTCCCACAATGGAAGCTTTTGAAGCTGAAGGAGTTGAGCCACTTCCTATTGAAGCAAAAGAAGGTCTTGCTATAATGAATGGCACCAGTGTAATGACTGCTGTTGCATGTTTAGCTTGGAAAAAGGCTCAGCGTTTGGCAAACATTTCTGATTTTTTAACTGCGGTTACATCTGAAATTACGCGCGGAAAAGATACTCCCTTTATAACAAAAGTAAGTCAATTAAAAAATCACAGAGGACAAATGGAATCTGCTGTTTATGTGCACAGAATTATTATCAATTCAAAACGCGTTTACAAATACCAAGAGTTCTTAGATAGTCAAATCGAAAAAATGAATGGAAAGGGATTCGTTGCTCAGCAGAATAAAATTCAAGACAGATATTCTATTCGTTGTGCTCCTCAGATTAATGGTGTGTATCGTGACACACTGGCTGTTGCTCGTGCTTGGATTACTGAGGAATTAAATAGTGCAAACGATAATCCTCTGGTAGACATTGATACAAGGCAGTTGTATAACACTGGAAATTTTTACGGCGGACATATTTGTGCAGCGTGTGATTATTTGCGTACTGCTCTTGCAAACATTTCAGACTTAAGTGATAAGCAGGCAGAAATTATTATCGATGGAAAGTTTAACGGACTAACAGAAAACTTAATTCCCTTTATTCCAAATGATCATCCTCGTGCAGGTTTGCGTTTGGGATTTAAAGCTGCTCAAATTACTATCAGTGCAATTCGTGGTGAAGTTGCAACTTACTGTTTCCCTGTTTCTTTAACAAGTGCACCTACCGAAGCCTTGAATCAAGATAAGGTTTCTATGGGAACAATTAGCGCTCGTAAACTTGCAGATCAAATTGAATTGGTTTATTTACAATTTGCAACACATCTTTTAGCGGCAATGCAAGCAGTTGATTTAGCGGGAATAGAAGATTTTGCTCCCTTTACAAAACAAGTTCATGAACAAGTTCGTAAGATGAGCGCTTTTGTTGAAGACGATCGTGCTTTAGATAAAGAAGCTACTGCAGTTGCTCAATGGCTTAAAACAACAGAACTGTTTGATTAGTCACTTACAAGCAAAAAAATTATTTGTAACGTTCAAGCAGTTCTTCTCTGTTCTTTACTCCAATCTTTGCATAGAGGCGGCTAGTGTAATTTTCTACAGTGCGGGGCGAAATAAAAAGTTCATCGCAAATTTCTTTGTTTGTTTTTTCTTGAAGAATTGCTTCAAAAATGTTGCGCTCTTGTTTTGAAAGTACAGTCACAATTGAGTCAACTTTATTCTGAGCTTCTGCCATGTATTGCTCAAGGTATGTTCCTCCGTTCTGCACAACTTCAAGACAGTGGGCAAGTTCTTCTTCTTTTGCAACCTTAGAGATATAACCTTTTGCCCCAGAATCTTTTGCTTGCAGAACAAAGCCTGTTGTATCAAACATAGAGTACATTACACATTTTATTTCTGGATATTTTTTACCTATCTGCTGAACAAGAGCAAATCCTGTTTCTCCAATTAACTGAACATCGACAATTATTATTTCGGGGAAAATTTCTTTGCGGATTTTTTCTTCAAGTTCACTAAGACATCTTAGATAATCAAAACATTCTTTCGAACTTGCAAAATCTTTTGGAACGCGCCAGTCGGTGTGCTGTTCAAGCCATGCTTTGAGTCCGTTGCGTACCATGTTATGATCGTCTACGATATAAAGAATGTTTTTCATTTTGCCTTCTCCAAAGGTAATTCAATTTTGATTTCCATTCCGTCATTCTGAGCTGTAAAAAATTCTATTGAACCGCCAATAAGTTCCATTCTGTCTTTCATGCCACGAAGTCCCAGATGTTCTTTGCTTTTGAGTTTTTTTGCAAGTTCATTTTGGTTACAGCCAATGCCGTCGTCTGTTATGTAAATCATAAGTGTTCTCTTGCTGGTGCCAGATGCCACATCTTCTTTTATGAAAATAGAAGCCTGTGTGGCGTAAGAATGTTTTTCAATATTTGTAAGTGCTTCCTGAATCACGCGGAAAAGATTTTGTGTAGTTTCTTTTTCTAGTACCGGATATTCAAATTCTTCTTCAACTTTAAAGACACAAGGAATGTGAGTGCGTGCGCTAAACTGCTGAACCAGAGAATTGATTATAGAAATAAGTTCAAGCTGAGTAGAATCTCCTTCGTTATGACTTGCAAGTTCCGCCGGTGTAAGGTTATAGCAGATGTTCCGCAGCTTAATTATACAGTCAGTTGCAAGGTCTTCAATTTTTGTCTGACGTGCTTTAGAACTTTCGTCCACAACAAGATTTTCTGTTTCAAGACGAAGCACACGAATATCTTGCACAACAGAGTCGTGAATGTCTCTGCTGATTTTGGCGCGTTCCTTTTCCTGAATGTCAAAAATCATTTTGTTGTGTTCAATACGAGAAGCCGCTTTCTGACTGCCCAGTATTTTTTTAAGTACAAGAATCAAGACTACAGCAAAGATTACAAGAATCACCACAAAGACTGCAATAAGCGAAAACTGTTCCAAAACTTTTTGCTTTCTTGCAATAGCTCTGTCAATTTTTTGAGCTGCATTTTTTGCAAGTTCCAGACTGTTATATTTTTTTAGTTTTTCTGTAAGGCAGTTAAAAACCCACCAAGAAGTTTCGTCTTTATCGCAAATCAAAAGCGTGTAGTCTGTAAACTTAAAGCACTGTTCATGCTCTTTTAATTCAGGAGAGTCAGGCCGCTTTACTTCCATAAAATTGTAAAAGGAATTAAAGCTTACCTGCTTTACAGATTTTGGAATGGAAAAAACAAAGGTTCCATCAGTATCTTCTATTTTGTAAAGCTGTCCGTTATGCTCTTCTGTGTCGTGCAAAAGCCAGACTCCGGTTTTATTCACCGCAAAATATCCGCGACCCTTATGCATGGGCGTTGTGTCGAGCTTAAGCGGGTTTTCCTTTATTCCTGTCTGAGAGACAATCCAGATTCCGGGAGAGGTTCCCCAAGCTGAACAAAAATAAAACTTTTTTGAAAAAGGACTAAAGACCATATTTCCGATTCCGCCTACAGAATCACAAAGTTTATGAAATCTTACATCGGCCATAAATCTGCCGTTCAAAAAATAATAAACGGCATCTTTCCATTCTATTTCGTCTGTTACATGCATTAAGAAGAGAGAATTATCTTCATTGCCAACGCAATTCCACACCCAGGTTTTCTCTAAATCTTCGGTAAGAGTTTCATGAAAAGGCTTACCTTCAGACAAGGCATCCGCCTGAGCCGAAAGAGAGAAAAGTATAGTTATAGAAAAAACAACAATACAAGAAAGCTTTCGTAAACGCATAGTTATATTATAAGCGAGATTGCGATTTTTTATACAGAGTCAAACTCACAAAAAATTGTGAGTTCAACTCTGTATCTTTTTTGCAAAAACCCTCTGATAATTGTCTTAGATGTTTTTTCGGAGGTTCTTATGAAAACTACTAAACAGATGTGCGGGGGGGGGTATAAACCACTTCGCAAATTAACATTAACAGCTGTTCTGCTTTTGCTGACGGGACTTGCCTTTGCGCAAGAGAGCCTGCCTTTTACCAAAGGCGTAAATCTCTTTGATTTTTTTACAACCTGGAATCAAAGCGATAAATTGCCCGACATGTATAGATATGACGAAGCAGATTTTATCTGTATGAAAAGCATGGGCATTGATGTAATAAGACTTGCAATTTGTTTTGACTATCAGATGGAACCTGAATATACAGGAAAAATTAAAGAAGCAGTGTTACAGAAACTTGACGAGGTTTGTGATTGGGCAGAAAAATATCAGATTTATCTTATTATAGACAATCACTCATTGGGATCTGAAGAACGTTGGGATAAAATTAAACCAAAGGATGTTGAAGAACATCTTCAGAGCGTCTGGTCTCAAGTTGCACCACGCTATAAAGACAGAAGCGACTATATAATTTATGAGATACAAAATGAACCTGGTTTTAGGACTGGAACAGACTGGAACAAGATTCAGCAGAAAATGATTGACCTGATCAGAAAGTATGATACAAAGCATTCGATTATTGTATCACATCAGAATTATGGACAGGTTGCAGATTTGACTAAATTTAAGCCTTATAAAGATCCTAATCTTATTTATTCCTTCCATTTTTATGAACCTATGCTTTTCGTTCATCAGGGAGAAGGAAGAGCCGACTTTGCAGAAGGCGCATTTGGAAAAATGACAGGAATTCCTTTTCCATACGACAGGGAAAAAATGCCCTCTGTACCATCAGGAATACCAGATTACGACTGGTACAAATATCTCTATGAACAATATTCACAGGAAGGAACAGAAAAACACATACAAAGCCTTATAAAAAAAGCTGCCGATTGGGGTAAAAAATATAAGGTCAGGCTATTCTGCGGTGAAATTGGGGCAGGTGTTACTATAGATGTATCTTCTCGAGCAGCATGGAACAAAGCTGTAACGGGTGCATTAAAAGAGTACAATATTCCTTACTGTGTCTGGGGTCTTGATTATGCCTGTGGCTTCCTGGATTTTAGCAGTACAGGAATAGAAGAGCCAGGCCGTATTTTCCCTGATGACATTAGTAAAGATATTGTAGAATCCTATGGCTTTTCTATGCCGGATGCAGATGCTGTATCAAAAACTTCAATGACTCTTTTCCCTCAAAAACCATATATTGTTTATGATGGAATTGTTGGAAAATATGCAGACTTTTCCCGATTTGGAGAGATAGAATTAGTTAATGAAGATGATTCACATGGTTACTGTATAAAAGGAAAATACAGTGGTCAAAGCGGAGCCATATTCGTTCCACCAAAAAAGATTATCTCGAGTTTTGTAAAAGACAATGCATCCCTTTGTATTAGTGTTTCTGTGAAGTTTACAGACAAAAATCAAAGATTAGGAGTGCATCTTTGTGATACTGACGAAGGAGCGGAACTACCACCATGGCAAAAATCATACATAGTAAAGGCTTCTGATTATAAGACTGGTGATTGGGTAACAGTAGAAATACCTGTTTCAAAATTCAAAGAAAGCGGTGCATGGTCAGATAAAGTATCCAGATGGTTTGATCCACAGGGCAAATTTGACTGGTCACGTTTTGAACGTATTTTTATTGAAGTTAAATCAGAAAATGACCTTATGAAAGGCGACATCTACATCGACGACATTGTGATTAAGAAGAAATAAGCCACATGTCATTGCCCGACTTGATCGGGCAATCTGTAATAGATTTCCGTAGACAAGCACGGGAATGACACAGAGGCAGAT
>CADCLG010000043.1 GCA_902802305.1 uncultured Spirochaetaceae bacterium | reverse complement strand
TGCTGAATCTAACAAGAACGCTCTTATTTCTGCTGAAAAGAATACTATCTATACTAACTGTGCTCTTACTGAAGACGGTGATGTATGGTGGGAAGGAATTGGATATCCTGCAAAGGGTAAGCTTGTTGACTGGAAAGGACAGACTCGTGATGCTCTTCCTAAGGACAAGTCTCCTAAGGGTGAAGAATTCGCTCATCCAAACGCCCGCTTTACAGCTCCTGCTAAGCAGTGTCCATGTATTGCAGATGAATGGGAAAATCCAGAAGGTGTACCTATTTCTGCTATCCTCTTTGGTGGACGCCGCCCTTCAACTGTACCTCTCGTACATCAGGCTCGCAGCTGGAACCACGGTGTATTCCTTGGATCTATCGTAGGTTCAGAAATCACTGCTGCTTCTACTATCGATGCAAGCCAGGTTGGTAAGATTCGCCGTGACCCATTTGCTATCCTCCCATTCTGTGGATATAACATGGGCGACTACTTCCAGCACTGGATTGATGTTGGTGCTAAGGCTGATCAGGACAAGCTTCCTAAAATCTTCTACGTTAACTGGTTCCGCAAGGACGAAAATAACAAGGATCTCCCAGGTGGATTCATGTGGCCAGGATACGGTGACAACAGCCGCGTTCTTGAATGGATTTTCGACCGCTGTGACGGAAAAGACAACTACGTTGATACACCAATTGGATTTATGCCAAAAGAAGGTGCAATCAATACAGACGGTCTTGCTGACTGCTACAAGAAGACTCTCCCAGAAATCCTCAAGGTTGATGTTGAAGGATGGAAGAAAGAAGTTAAGGATATTCGTGAAAACCACTATCCTAAGTTCGGCAAACACCTTCCAAAGGAACTCAACGCTATTTTGGATGACCTTGAGAGCCGCTTGAACAAAGCATAAACTTAGCTCCCCGGGTCAAGCCCGAGGATGACAATTTGGGCAAGCCTAGGAATAAGTGTCATTGTCGGGCTTGACCCGACAATCCAACTCCCGTTCATGATTCGTCGTGGGCGGGATTTTTTTATTACTAAACTTTTTTTATCTTATGCCAAAATTATTACTGGAAGGTAAAAAAGATGAGTTCGGCTATTGGTAATTTTAATACATTTTCTTACGGAAGCATTGCCTCTTCCGGAATTGGCTCAAAGCTTTATGTGCCTGTAAGTAAATCATCATTACTATATTCTCATTTTGATCATGTTTCTGGAGTTTTGGCTGGAAAAGGACAGAATGGTGTTTCTGTCAGTAAGCTTCAGATTCTTAATTCCATCATAGAACGTCTTTCTGCAATTAAAAATCAGCCAAAACAGTCAATAAGTGGCCTTACAGAAAAACAGGCAGATGTTTTAATTGAACAATATCAGAAACAAATGCAGCAGGCAATTCAGACACCATATATCCTTTCCGGCGCTCAGCCTATGGCAGGAGATTTATTCTCTATAAATGCTTAGAATTACATCACAAGACAGACAGTTGTAAATTAATTTAATCAAAAATCTTTTTACGCCACTCAGATTCTAAATCCTGTATTGCAGGGGCAGCTTGATTTTCTGTTGCTGTAACAGAACCTTTTAAGAAAGGCTGAATGACAGCAGTTTTATAGCTGTTCCATCTTGCAGGAAGCTTTTGTGGTGTTGCCAGCAGATTTTGTGGCGGCAAGTTTGTCAAAAGCTGATTATAATATACTGGAATAATGTGTTCAGTTACATCACGCAAGGAAGAAAAACCTCCGGCAATACCAAAAAGTTCAGTATCAAGATTAAGATTGTCCTTGCGTTTCAGCATGTCTTCCTGATTTTGGGAATTAAAGAACCAGGTAATAAACTCAGTTGCTCCAACCTGATTCTGCGAATCTCTGTATATTCCCAGCATTTTGTAGGAATCTTCTATAGGGATTTTTGAATCATTTCTTATCCATCTGTAGTCAATCTGCTGATGATCTTCATGCATAATTTTGAAGAGACGGTCGCTGGTTATATAGGCAAATAATGTGTTGTTGGAACTAATCTGACGGTAATCAGACATAAAAAGATATTTAAAGGCAAAATCTTCCTCTGTTTGAGCAGAGGTATTTTCTGTATTAACCCATTCTTTAATATAATCAATTGTTTTGTATAAGTTTTCTTCGTTCCAGATAATTTTATTTTTTTCTTCACGGAAATTACAATCATTTAGTTTTGCAGAAAGATAGAGAAAGTCTTCATTTGTGGATGGCAAAAATCCGATTTGAGTGTAGGTGCCTTTTTTATTTTTTTTGTTATAAGAAGCGGCAATTTCTCTTATCTGTTCTATAGTCAGTGTGTAGGCATCGGTAATTAAATCTTTATTTTTATCTGAAAAAATAATTGCGGGAAGATTAAAGCTTACAGGAAGAAGAATGTAATTGTTTTCATTTTTACCAGAATCAATAAGTTGAGGATAAAAAATAGAAGTTGCTAAAAGATTGCGGTCAAAAAGATAATTTATTGATTTGAAATATTTGATAGTTTCATCACCCTGAAGCCAGGAACCAATTATAATATCTGGCGGAAGTTCATTTTTTTGTACAGGAAGTGAAAGAGCAGGATTTTCCTTATAAACTAAAACTGCCTTTGTTTCGGAGTGTGTACTGTTAAATAATTCGATATATTGAGCAACTTCGCTGCAATCACTCCAGATTACAACCTTTTCAACTTCCTGCTGCTTACATGAAATAAAAAAGAGAATAAATAAAAAAAGTACGGTGGTTCGATAAATACAAGCCATCGTACTTTGTATAGAATGTTTATTGTTCACAAATTACATAGCCTCAGCTATATTATAAATACTTTCGTAAACATCTTCAATCTTATCTTCATCAATACTTGAGAAAGCAACGCGCAGAGTATTTGCGTCAATCTGGATAATACCGATTCCTTTTTCTGCGAGAAGCTTTTTGCGGATATCTTCGGCATTTCCTGTTTTTACATTAAAACTCATAAAATATCCTGAATTAAATGGAAGTGGTTCCAGAACAGAAGATTTATGGGTATTAACAAACTTTCTGACAGCATCATAACGGCGTTTAAGCATTTTTCTAAGTTCGGCTTTCTGCTGGTTATGAGCAGGATCTGTTAATGCATGAATGATAAAACTCTGTGAAGGAGTAGAAGAACATGATACAGAAGAACGAATTGCTGCCATAAACTTGGTTGTAAGAGCTGTGTACTGTTCGTCGGTAAGACCCTTTGCAGAGAAGGTTATAAAGCCGGTTCTAAAGCCCCAGGCAAAATCTTCTTTTGTTGGTCCGTCAGCTTTGATTGCAAGTACATTTGGATGGAAATCTGCAAGATATGCGAACAAAGACTGAGGTTCAATATCATCTTCGTAATTTAAGCCAAAATAAGCATCATCAGAAAGCACAAGAACCTTTTTTCCGCTGTCGGCAATTTTCTTTACAATCTGGACAATCTGGCGGGCTTCATCCTTTGTAGGACTGTAACCTGATGGATTCTGAGGGAAGTTCAAAATAACGCGTACAGAACCATATTTTTCTGCATCTGCCTTCATTTTTGCTTCTAAGTCTGCAATATTGAACTTGCCGTTTTCAAAGCATTTGAACTGATGGAAGTCAGCACCACGGCGGGCACTTGTAATAAGCTCGTAATTATCCCAGCAAGGATCTGCGGCAAGGAACGGTTTGTCTACATCTACAAAAAGGTCTGCAACATAAGAGAGAACAGCAGTTAATCCTGGAACAAGAATTGGAAGTGAAATCTTTTTAGTTTTTAAGTCAGGATTTTTTTCGATAATTTTTTCCTGCCACATTTTTCGGATATCTGGATGACCGGCAGTTTTTGCATAGGCAACGGTTTCTCTTGGATTAAGTGAAGGCATCATTTTTTTGTAAGAATCCAACTCAATTGGAGTGCCGTCTGCAACTGCCATACCGATTGTACCGTTTGCTACTGTAGCTGATTTTGCAGCTTCACCGCCCTGTGCAATAATTCCATTTGGAAAATAAAGGCGTTTTCCCATGTCAGAAAGAAGTTCGTCTACTACAGAACCCGAAAGTGTATTGTTTAATTCCTGTGCTAATTTGTTTATCATAATGCAAGAATTATTATAAATAATGCATAAAAAGTCAATAATATGCAGTTATGCCAGGGGATTTTGTATATTTATGCATTATTTTTTATGCATTGTGCTTTATGAATTATATTTGCTATAATAGAAAGCATGGATAACGAAACAGAGTATTGTAAAAAAATTGTTGAAAAATGTCTGGATGAAGCAGCTAAAAGGCTTGTTGGTCAGAAAAATCTTGTTAAAGATATTTTAATTGCCTTTATTGCGGGCGGTCATGTTCTGCTTGAAGGCGTTCCTGGTCTTGCCAAAACTTTAACTGTAAAAACTATAGCAGAAATACTTGGTCTTGATTTTAAGCGCATTCAGTTTACGCCGGATCTTTTGCCTGCTGATGTAACCGGAACTTTAATATACGAACAGAACAAGGGAACTTTTTCGGTAAGGAAAGGACCTGTATTTGCAAACGTAATTCTTGCTGATGAAATTAACCGCGCTCCTGCAAAAGTTCAGTCGGCAATGCTTGAAGCAATGGAAGAAAAGCAGGTTACAATTGGTGAAGATTCCTATAAATTGCCGTCTCCATTTTTTGTACTTGCAACCCAAAACCCTGTTGAGCAGGAAGGAACCTATAATCTTCCAGAAGCAGAGCTTGACCGTTTTATTATGAAGCTTGTGATTAATTATCCGACTGCCGAAAATGAGCGACAGATTGTTAAAACCTGCGGAAAAGCTCCACTTGTCCAAATCAATAAGATAATTTCTGATGCTGATATAAATAAATTGAAGGAAATTGCAGATAAGGTTACCTGTGACGAAAAACTGATAGATTATATTGTTTCTATTTTAAATGTTACCAGACCGGCTGCTCCAACTTCTGAAAAAGCAAGAAAAAATGCTGCGGCAAACACAAATGACATTACCAGATACATTCATTTTGGTGTTTCTCCAAGAGCGGGTATTGCCATCTTGCAGTGTGCAAAAGTGAATGCTCTTTTTGAAGGTCGTAATTTTGTTTTGCCGGAAGATATTAAAGCCGTTGCAATGAATGTTTTAAGACACCGACTTGTTCTTTCCTATGAAGCAGCTGCCGACAATGTTACAGCTGATGATATTATTTCCCGCATCTTAGATTTTATTCCGCTGCCGTAATTGTATGATTAAAAAAGAATCGTTAGTAAAAAAAGCAGCTTATCTCAGAATAGCTTCTGCCGATTTAGCAGAAGGGATGAAATCTGGCAATTTCCGTTCTCTTTATAAAGGGCAGGGTATTGAGTTTTCTGGCGTCCGCGATTATATCCGAGGTGATGATGTCCGCAGTATAGACTGGAACGTTACTGCAAGAATGGGACGCCCTTATGTAAAGGTTTTTGAAGAAGAGCGGGAACTCCAGATTTTTATTATTGTTGATAATTCTTTTTCAATGCAGTTGGCAAATGATTCTTATACAAAATATGAAGCTTCTGCAGAAGCAGCAGCCCTTCTTTCTATTGCGGCAGAATTGAACGGCTGTCCTGTTGGTGCTGTTTTTTTTGATGGTGCAATTTATTTTTCCTGTGCGCCAAAACTTGGACGTGAACAAACCATGCTCATTCTCAACCACCTTGATAAAGGTCCTAAGGAAAATTTAAAAGGTTCTGTTCTTGAAAGTGCCCTCAAGGTAACTGGAAAACTGCTCAGAAAACGTTCTCTGGTATTTATTTTTTCTGATTTTAGAAGTTCTCATTGGGAAGATTCCCTTATATCGCTTGCTCAGAAAAATGATGTTGTTGCCTTTAGAATGTGGAACAGCTTTGACGAACAGCTTCCGCAGATAGGATATGCACCTTTTACTGACTGCGAAAGTGACCTTGTAATGCATCTTCCGACAACTTCATCTCAACTGAAAAAAGAATGGCGTCTTCAAAATGAAAGCAATACTAAACAGTGGCAGACTTTATGTTTGAAGCATGGGGTTGTACCAATTGTATTTAAAACAACAGATGAACCCTTCCAGGTTTTAAATGCTGTTTTTGACCGCAAGAGATTTGCAAAATAGGGATTAGGGCTTGCGTATGGTAAACATTCAGATAAAACAAAACTTAATTCCAAAACAGGTTTATATTGGCGATAGTGCCCAGCTTTTATGCAGTTTTAATTCTAATTCAGAAATCTTAAAAGCTCTTATGGCTGATAAAGATAAAATTACTTTGCCGTTAGAAAACTTTATCCAGGATTTGGATTTTACAGAATATGATATAAAGGAAATCACCCTTACAAAGGCCGGAATAGATTATTATAATTTGAATCTTTCTTTTGTTCCCTGGAGAACCGGGCAGCTTAATTTTCCTGATTACAGATTGTTTTCTGAAAATATTGAAAATCAGGAAATAATCATTGTTTTTGAACCCTTTTCTATAAGTTCTTTGACAGAAGAAAAATCAATTACTTCTATAAAAGATATTGAAGCTCCACTTTTGCTGCCAGGTACAATTTATAAGCTTTACGGCGGGATAATTGTTTTTATTATTCTTTTGATTATTGTAATCAGATTGATTGTAAAACATAAAAAAGTTATTGAGTTTTTAAGGAAGAGGGCAAGTATCCGCAAATACAGAAGGAATAAAAAACAGGCCCTTAAGCAGTTGAATCTTTTGTGCAAAAATAAAAATGAAGAAGATGTGACAGCTGCCGAAAAAATCCAGAAAATTATGAGGAAATATCTGGATATACGTTTTGATTATCCTTTTAGCAAGACTGTGACTTCTCAGATGAATTATGCTTTTGAACAAATGAATAATCAGTCTGATGATGAAGAAAATAATTCCTTAAGTGCATTTAGCGAGAAAAAACTTGCAGCCTGTAAAGAAATAACAGAGGCCTTTGAAAAGACTGACTTTATAAGATTTAGTCAGGAGCATGCTTTTAAGGAAGAGGAGAAGCTTTCCTTTATTCAAAAGCTGATAGAAAATATTGAGATTCTGGAGGAGGAAGAAAATGCTTAGCTTTCAGAATCCGACAGCTTTTTTGTTGTTTTTACTTATTCCTCTTTTGTTTATCTTGAGAAAATTAAAGGTTTTTACAAAAATCACTTTTCCTGCTGTTCTTGCTGATTGGGAGGGAAGAGCCTTTAGATGGAAGGGCAATGGGCGTAAGTTTTTACGAATCCTTTCAAAGATTTTTTTGTGGGCCAGCTTTATCTTTGTTGTTGCAGCCCTGGCTGATCCTGTACGTTCAAAACAGGAAAAGGTTTATTCTTGTGTAGGAACAGATATTGTTTTTGTAGTAGATACAAGTCCATCTATGGCGGCTAAGGATATAAACGGAAATACGCGTCTGGAAGCAGCTAAAAATACTATAAAGCGGCTTTCTCAGGAGCATGAGGATTTCAGGTTTGGAATAGTTGTTTTGGGAAGTGAGGCTTCAATTCTTGTTCCACCGACAAATGATCATAATGTTTTTTATACCCGTATTGATGATATAAGCGTTGGTCTTTTAGGAAACGGTTCTGCAATTGGAGATGGTTTGAGCACAGCGGTTTATCATCTTTCAAGTTCAAGCTCACCTAAAAAATGTATTGTTTTACTTACGGACGGAGAAAATAATGCCGGCGTAATTCATCCAGAGACTGCGGCAACTTTGGCGGCTTCAAAGGAAATTACAATTTATGTTGTAGGAATTGGTTCTAAAGGAACGGTTCCTATTGAGTATGTAGATCCGGTTACAAATAAACTTTATTCAGGCTATCTTGATTCTAATTTTAATTCTGCTCCTTTAAGAAAAATTGCTTCTATTTCAAGCGGACGATATTTTGAAGTTCAGACAGTTGAAGAATTGAAGGCTTCCTTATCAAGCGTGGCTAAATCAGAAAATACAAATGTTAGTTTTTCCTATAGAAGTGTGAATGAGCTTTTGTACGATAAGTTTTTGTTTATTGGTTTGCTTCTAATTATAGCGGCATGGATTATAAAGCGTATGCTATTGAATGAAATTATTTAGGAGCAAAAAATGAATATAAGTTGTGAACGTCCTTACGCCCTCTTTGCAATTTTAATTATAATTCCCGTGCTTATAATTATTGCCATTCATAACAGAAAAGCAAATTATGCTTCTGGTTTTTCCAATACAAAGGGTTCAGCTTTTGTAAAACGACTTTTTAATATTCAAAAGATGATTTTTATCCGCAGTCTTTTTATTGCCCTTGCCTGGTGTATGCTGGTTCTGGCTTATGCAAAGATTTCCTGGGGAACCTATTTGATGCCTGTACAAAAAAACGGAACAGCTGTCAGTTTTGTATTTGATATTTCAAACAGTATGCTTGCAAAGGACGGACCAGAAAAAAATACGCGTCTCAAGGCGGCTTCGATTTACGTACAAAAGCTGCTGGACAATATGGAAGGCATTCCCTGTTCTATTGTTCTTGCAAAGGGAGATGGTGTAGTTGCTATTCCGCTTACAGAAGATAAACTTATGATAGAAGGCTTGCTAGAAGTTCTTTCTCCTTCGCTGATGACAGTTCCCGGTTCAAGCATTGGAAAGGGCATACTAAAAGCAAAGGAAACTTTTCCGTCCAATTACGGGGCAGCCGGAAGAATCTGGGTTTTAACAGATGGAGAAGAAACAGACGGAACTTTAAAAAATGCCCTGAGTGAATGTGTTAAAGTTGGTATTCCTGTTTCTATTGTTGGTTTTGGTTCGGAAAAAGAGACTGAGGTTCTTGCAGGAGATGGCAAGACACTTGTAAAGACTTTTCTTCATTCAGAAAAAATTAATAAGACAATAGAAGATTTGCAAAAATCCATGCATTATTACAAAAGTCGTCTTCCCGTAACTTTTATTAATTCAAATGAAAGCGGTTCTGCAATAAAGCTTTTGAATCAGATAAAGACTGATGGAAATCAGATTATAAGTTATGAAGCAAAGCCGGTTCCACGCTACAAATTATTTTTGCTTCTGGCGTTTTTGTTTTTTGCCTTCAGTTATATTTTTACGGAGTTTGATTTTTTAAGATTATTCAGAGAATCTAAAAGTATGCTTTCGGTTTGTGTTTTTGCAATGCTTTTGGGCAGTGGTGGTCTCTTTTCTGCTTGCAGTTCAAAATCAATGCAGGTTTTGAAGGGCTCTTATGCTGCAAAACAACATCAGTATCCAAAGGCGGTTGCTGCTTTTTATAAGGCCTTTCAGCAGGAATCAAAAAATCAGGATTCTGAAGCTTTAGAATATATTGTTTACGACTTAGGAACCGCTTATTCTCTTCTTGGTGAAAATGAAGCGGCAAGGGAAAAGTTTTCTCTGATTGAAAAAGCAGCAAAGGAAGAATCACCTAAAAATGTTATTTATGCGACTTACTATAATCAGGGAGTAATTGCTCATAAGGAAGGCCGCTATGAAGAGGCTCTTGATTATTTTAAAAAGGCACTTGAAACCGATTCTTCTAAAATAGATGCTAAAATAAATATGGAGCTTTCTATACGACTTGTGGAAGAGGAAGTAAAGCACAAAGAAAGTAAGACTATTCCTGCGTCGGAAGATAAAACTTCGGTTTCTGATATGGAAAAATCACTTTTTGAGCGTATAAAGGAGAATGATAAAAAGCAATGGAAAAACAGCGAATCAAATCAGACTCAAAATCTTGCCGAAGATTATTAATTTTTTTAATTTTGCTTTTAGCAATTTTTCCGGCAAAGCTTTCTGCACAGAAAATTAATTCTTCTTTTTTCAAAAACTTGAGAATTGAACCTTCTCCCGACCAGGATTTGTTTACCAATAGCAGTCTTAAGTTTGAAGTTATAATTCCAGGAATAAAACCTGGTCAGATTGAAGCAGCGGTTCCAGCAGAAGATGAAAATATTTCTTTTAGAACCTTGCGCCGTCTGGAAGATTTTACGACTGGCGGCACAAAAATAGAATTGTGGATGACTTTTTCTAAGGACGGAACTTATAAATTAAATCCTCTTCAGGTAAAGGTAAAAAATACTTCCTATAATATAAAGTTTGCTGATTTTGTAATTCACAAAAATCCTCAGGAGCTTGTACCTGTGGTTTTTGTAAGGCTTAATGGAACTTATGTTAATTCTGAAACTTATTCTGCCGGGGCAAAGGCAGCTCCAATTATTTCAGTTCGTGCCGGGCAGAAAATTGATTTTAGAATCTATATAAAGTATGCTGTCCAGCTGGTTCAATATGACTGGGAAATCCCTAAAAACTCAATTTTTACAGAATATAAAAAATACGAAATCACAGAATTAAAATACCGCGACAGGGTTTATTCTGAAGACCTTGTTCCAATTGCTGATTTTGAATGGATTCCTCTGGTAGAGGGAAAACAGGAGCTTCCTGAGTTTTCTTTGAGTGCAATTGGCTATAACGGCCGTAGAACGGATTTGTCTATGCCTAAAGCATATATTCAGGTAAATGCGGGATCTTCTACAGGTGGTATTTCTGGAAAACAGGCAAGTCAAAGCCGGCTTTTTGATTCTGCATTTGAGGTTAATAGGGATGAAGAGGAAGCAGAGAATGCAAAGGTTGTTACGGAAGAGGTTTGCAGGCAGCTTGCAGAATTAAGAGCCAGAGAAAGGATATTCTTTACAATAAAGACGATTAGGCAGAGGGAAGCGCTGGAAAGGGAGTATAATATTCCTGTAAGCAGAAAGGAGTTTCCTGCTGTGATCCTAATTATTTCAATCTTTTTTGTACTTCTGCTTATTATTCTTCTTTTGATTTTTATTAGAAAAAGCAAAGTTGGACTGGCAATTTGTCATGGAGTTACTCTTATCTGTTTTCTTGTAATAATGATAGTTTCTTCGGTAAAAGTTCATTCCAGATTTGCAATCAGTCTTGGCTGTACACTTTATACAATCC
>CADCLG010000042.1 GCA_902802305.1 uncultured Spirochaetaceae bacterium | reverse complement strand
TTGTTAAATCTATTTAAATTTTTTCCACCCATGCAGAAATTCTACTGGATTTCTAAATTTTTAAATAGAGTCTTCCTTAAGTTGATGATGTTGGGCGTTGCGGGGTGTCCCCGCAGAGAGGGTAGCGGAAAACACCGGGCTGAACTGACCCCCCAAAAGTTAGACACTTTTGGAGGTTAGAAAATGGGATTTACGTGTCAGTACCCGATTGACTTTAGGGTTAAAGTTCTATCAGAATATAAGCAAGGAAAAGTCGGATATAAAACCTTAGCTAACAAGTATGGACTAAAACGTGATACTGTCAGGTATTGGGTTTTACAAGAAAAATCCGACAGTTTCATGCTTATGGATACAAAGAACAAAGAAACTGTTGATGAAACTCAAAAAGATATTGAATATTACAAAACTGAAGCAGAATACTGGAAGACTTATGCAAAGAAGCTTGAAGCAATAAGATTTCCAGACAATAAAAAAAAACAGCAATCGAAGCGATCAAAGAATTGTACAAAAGAGGACACTCAATAAAACTTCTTTGTAAGATTGCAGGTATAAGCCGGGCTACTTATTATTATCAGAAGGATAACACAAGGAAAGATGACAAAGACCTTGAAACACTCGAGATGATAAAAAAGTTGCCTGAAAAACAATTACGCTATGCAGGAGCAAAGGCAAAAGCCCATTACCTGAAACTTCTGTTTGGCGTGAAAATGAATCACAAAAGGATTTTGAGAGTATCAAATATCTATGGGATTCATGTTGAGAACCGTGTAAAACGGTTCCCTAAGGGGTATTATCAGACTTTGAAAGAGAATGAGGCCAATCTGCCGAAGAATATTCTTAACAGGGAGTTCACCGCAGATAAACCGCTGCAAAAACTTGTAACGGATATCTCATACTTCAAAATTAAAAACGGCTGGTTATATCTTAGTGCTGTAATGGATTTATTCAATAATGAGATACTGTCTTTCAGAATGTCTAGACATGCTGACTCAAATCTCGCTGTTGAAACAATAAACAGTCTGTGTGACAAATATAATGTTTCCAATGCTCTGATTCATTCAGATCAGGGAAGTACTTATAAAGCGACAGAATACAGAAAACTGTTGAAAGAAAAAGGTTTTATACAAAGCATGAGTCGTGTAGGCAACTGCTGGGACAATGCCTGTATGGAACATTTTTTCGGGACATTGAAAGCAGAATCCGGATATTATGATGTTAATAAACATGGCCTGCTTTCATATCAGATGATGGAAGAACTGATAACTGATTTTATTCAGTTCTATAACAAAGACCGCATACAAAAAAAATTAGGCTGGAAATCGCCGATGACTTTCAGCCTAAAATGTACGTAATAGCTGTCTAAAAAAATGGGGTCAGTTCAGGCGGTTGGAGCGAGGGGGAGACTTCCCCTCCTTCAGCTGAATCAATGGGCCGCCCTGATATGGCCTATTTTAAGTTTACAAACAAACTTGTAAAAGGCGAGCCAATCCAGATTTACAACATGGGCGATATGTATCGCGACTTTACTTATGTTGATGATATCGTAACCGGCATTGTAAACGTAATGCAAAAAACTCCCGCCGAAACCGAAGACGGCGCCCCATACAAAGTTTACAACATCGGCAACAACAAACCTTCCAGCTTGATGAACTTTGTAGAAATTCTTGAAAACTGTTTGATTAAAAAAGGCATTATTTCTGAACCAGGAAAAAAAAGAATTGCTACCTATGCAGCCAGGCGATGTGTATCAGACTTATGCAGATGTAACAGAACTGGAACGCGACTTTGGTTTTAAGCCAAGTACAACTTTGGAAGAAGGGCTGGGGAAGTTTGCGGAGTGGTATAAGGGGGATTATAAGAGATAGCTCATTATAAAATGTCTAGGACTGCCGAAAAAGTGTTGTTTTCACAGGCTCTAAGAACGAATTGTAATTCGTATATAAAGAGTTATATTTTTATCAATCAATATTATGCGATGTCTTTATTGTAGACATCGTTTTTTTATATTTAAAACTTGATATAATATAGCATATATGCTATATTTAATAAGCTTATGCTTTATATCTTTTATCCAAAAGAAAATGTTCATATTAATAAGTCTCAATTAGAAAAAGATATGCCTTATATTGAATATAAGGATGAAGGTGGATATGTAAGTACTGAAATTAATAACCTTTTAAAGAAAAGAAAATATAATTGGCTTTATTTAAAGGTTGTAGATTTTCTGGATAAGCTTGCTGAAGATGATGATTTATCAGCATATTTTAATCTAGAATTATTAAAAGCAATTGGTGATGGGCTCATAGAAATGAGAATTCCTAAAACTGATAAGAAAGGCGTTTTTAGAATTTATTATTGTAATTCAGAATTAAAAAGAGAGTGTGGTGCTTCTGTATTACTGGAAGCTGAATATAAACATGGGGATCCAATGAAAATTGGGGCTGCACGAAAAAGGAAAAGCGAATATTTAGAGAAAATAAAGAAGGAAAGGAAGAATGAAAAAAATTGAAGATTTTGTAAAACTTAATAAGGCTCTTGCATCTTTTATGAACGATTTTTGTTTATTAAAAGAAAAAAATGATCTTTCTCAAAAAGAAGTTGCTGCATATGCAGGTACAACTCAAAGTGCTATATCTCGTATAGAAACAATGAATACAAATCCGTCCTACAAGGTTTTAGCTAAGCTTTCTGAGGCTGTTGGGGGAAATCTGTATTTGACTCCAATGGGGGATATGTCAATTACAGTTCCTTTTGGAATGCAGGATAAAATTAAAGCAATTGCTGATTCAAAAGGCATTTCGGTAAGAACGCTTCTTCTTCAACTTATAAAGAAAGAAATCTCTGAAAACTATACTGCTGAACTTGATGTTCAATCTGTAACTGATTTGGATTTTAGCAAATATTCTGATTTCGCAACA
The DNA here is from genome assembly GCA_902802305.1 of uncultured Spirochaetaceae bacterium. Classification (GTDB taxonomy): domain Bacteria; phylum Spirochaetota; class Spirochaetia; order Treponematales; family Treponemataceae; genus Treponema_D. Next base: position 19,256 of record CADCLG010000042.1, on the reverse strand, counting down.
GTACCAAAATGTGATGAATCTTTAGATGAATTATGTGCATAGGAATGAAAAATGAATAATGAATACATAGAATTTGTAAAAGCTATAGAGCTCTCTTCCATAACCCTTATTGAGTCCCATGAAAAAGTTATTTTTACTCCTTCAGATATACAATTAGATAAAGTAAAATTTGATACTGAACATGCATATAATAAAGATGATCCAATAAATCAAGATTCTGCTTTATTAAATAATCATAAGTATAAGTTTACTTTCTCTATTGACGATAAACCATATTTTGTAGCTGAATACATTGTGTTTATTGCATTTACAATAAAAGATGTTGAAACTGTTGAGCGATTATTAAAAATAGAAGAAATCAAACAGATGTTTATTAATAAACAGATTGACAGATTGGTATGGTCATATTTACGTGGAATTGTAATGGATGCCTTTAATAAACATTCATTAAGACCTATTCCATTACCTCTTTTATGTTAATTTTTTTCATAAGTAATAATAGAGGTTAGAAAATGTTTACAAAACAAGACGCAGAAAAAATCCTTGCTGAAAACAATCAGCAACACATATTAAAAGATTTTGATTCTCTTTCTGATTCAAAGAAGGCTGAATTTCTTAAACAGATTGAAAACATCAACTGGTCTGATATAAAACTTATTGGTCAGAATACTTCTGCTGTAAGAGGAATGTTTTCTGTTCCACCTGCAGTTTCTATCGCAGAAATTGAACAGAATAAAGATAAGTATCTGGAAGCTGGTATTGCTGCTATTAAGAGGGGCGAAGTTGCAGCGGTTCTTCTTGCTGGTGGTATGGGAACTCGGCTTGGTTTTGATCTTCCAAAGGGCTGTTTTAATGTTGGGCTGACTCACGAGTTGTTTATTTTTGAATGTCTTATCAATAATCTGCTGGACCTTGTAAAGCAATGCGGTGTTTATGTTCCCCTTTTCATTATGACTAGCGAAAAAAATGATGAGGTTACCCAGAAGTTTTTTGCTGACCATAATTACTTTGGTTACGACAAAAAATATATTAAATTTTTTATTCAGGATATGGCTTGTGCTGTTGATTACAATGGCAAACTTTTCCTTGAAGAAAAAGGCCGTCTTGCTACTTCTCCAAATGGAAATGGTGGCTGGTTTTCTTCTATGGTAAAGGCTGGACTTGATAAAGATTTGCATCAGAAGAATATTAAATGGATTAATATTTTTGCTGTTGATAATGTTTTGTAGCGAATTGCAGATCCTGCTTTTATTGGCGCAACTATTCTTGGAAATTATCAGAGTGCTTCAAAGGTTGTGAAGAAGGTTGATCCGCACGAAAAAATGGGCCTCTTATGTCTGGAAGATGGCAAACCTTCGATTGTCGAATACTACGAAATGTCAAAAGAAATGGCTGAAGCCCGCGCTTCCGATGGCAGCCTAGAATACAAATACGGCGTAATCCTAAACTATCTTTTTGCCCTCGATAAGCTCGAAGAAATTGTAAACAACCAGCTGACTGTTCATGTTGTAGAAAAGAAAATCCCACACATCAACGAAAACGGCGAACTAGTCACCCCAACCGAACCAAACGGCTACAAATTCGAACTCCTTGTCCTGGACATGATTCACATGATGGATAACAACCTTGCTTACGAAGTTGCAAGAGAAAAAGAGTTTGCACCAATCAAAAATCTCCACGGTACTGACAGCGTAGATTCTGCTAGGGATTTGCTGGAAAAAAATGGTGTGAGATTGTAAATAGAAAATAGGAATTTAAGAGATACTATATAGCCAGTACAAATATGATGTACTGGATTTTTTTATCAAAGTCCTGATTGAAAAATACTGTATATAGTGTTACTATTTTATCTATGGGAAAGATTACAGAGTCATCAAAATCTCAAAAACAAAAACAAAAATTGTTTTCTCAGGCTGGTATGATTGCTGTAAAAACTGCACAAAATAACAATCTTCCTATTACTTATGCCTCAGGAAATAAGGTGATAAAAGAATATCCTGATGGAACAACAGAAGTGTTGGCACTTATTACTCCAGTGCAAACAACTGTCCCAAAGAAATTCATAATAAAATAATGCGTACTAAGCGGCTTAGGATTTTCGCAGGCCCGAATGGATCTGGAAAATCTGCATTATATAAATATTTGCTTTCACAACATTTTTTCAATAAATATTTTTACATAAATGCTGATGAAATTTCTAAAGGTCTTGTGAATGGCTATAGTTTTTCTAATTGGCCGATTGATATTTCCGAGAATGATTTTTTTCAGTATTTAGAAAATAGTTCGTTTAGAGATATGATAAAAACTTCTGAAGTAAAACAATACCTTAAAATCAAAGATAATGTATTTACCTGGAATGGGAAAAATGAAAATCTAACTTATATCTCTGCATTTATTTCGGATTATTTGAGGAATAAGTTTTGGATTCTGATTCGTCTTTTTCTTGTTAAACAGTTTTTTCACACCCGTCAAAAATAGATTTTATTAAATCAGCAAAAGAAAAAGGATTTAAAATCTATTTGTATTTTATTGCCACCCGAAATCCGGCAATTAATCTTAATCGTGTAGCAAACAGAGTAATGACAGGTGGACATGGTGTTCCTTCAGAAAAGGTCAATTCTCGATATTATCGATGCCTTGAAAATTTATATGAAGCAATAAAATATTGTGATAGAACCTTTTTATTTGATAATTCGGAATCTAAAACAGAACTTACCTATAACAATTTTGCAGAAATTGAAAATGGAGAATGTCGAATTATTTCAGATTCAATACCAGAGTGGTTTGTTGAATATGTTTATAAAAAGATATAATAAATCTTTTTATCTTATTCCACCCAAATATTCTGTTCACAAACAAACTCTTTTCCCGGAGCCAGTTCATTCATCCCAACCTTATTTTCCCACACATGGTCGCTGTTTTCTGTGTCAGTAACTCCATGCCACGGTTCCAGACATACAAACTGCGGAGTCCCTTTTGTATTCTGCCAGAGCATACAGAAAGGAAATCCTTTTGTCTGAATCTTGATGATAGAACTATCAACTCGGTTTCTTAATCCAACCCAATCAGAAGTAATATTTGTAAATAACTGTCCGTTTCCAAACCCTGCGCTCGTAACCGGAACTATGCCAGCTTCTTCTTCGCCAAAAAGTTTTGTTACTGGAGTCTTTCCGTTTTCATCTTTTACAAGAAAGCAATCCAGCGTGCAGCAGACAGCGATTAAAGCTTCATTTTTCTCAAACTCAACTACAAAATCTTCTGCCTTGTTTCCGTTCAGACTGAATGCAGCATGTGTTCCTATTCCAAACTTAAAAGTCTTGTCATCTGTATTTTGTACTGTGATTTTCCAGTCGATTCCTTTTTCTGTAAGCTTGTATTCAGCCTTTAAGCAGAAAGAATAAGGGAAACGATAAAGTGTATTCTTACTCTCAGTCAATTCAAAAGTTGCACAGTCTCCATTCTGAAAAGTACATTTCCATTTCAAGTCACGGGCAAATCCATGATTACGTGTATATTCACACTTTTTCCCGTCGATTATAAAATAATCTCCCCAGCACCTCGCCACAAAGGGAAATAATATCGGTGCATGATTTCCCCAAACGCTTTTATCTCCCTGCCAGATGATGTCTTTTCCATCACTCTTGCGAACAAGATTTTGCATCTCTGCACCTTTTGTTGATATTTCTGTAGTAAAATTATTGTTTTCAAGTTTGATAAGCATTTCTAACCTCTGATTGTTATTGTATCTCATCAATAATTATATTCTTTTTGTAAACAGAAAGAAAGTGTCTAGGATTTTTTCTTGAATCTGTCGTATATCAATATCTTCCAATCGGAAAGTCCTGTAAAAGATGCTTTAATTCTGTTTCTTCATAATAAAGTTTCCTTTCAGCGAAGAATGTTAACAAAAGCCTTTGGATCTGTCTTTTTTATTGAACGGACAAGCTTATCTTCTTCATCAGAAGAAACCACCGTATAAAGCATCTTGCGTTCTGCCCCTTTATAGCAGCCTTTCCCTGTAAAAAGTCCCGAAGCAATAATTGCCCATACGGAAAGCAGTGTAAATCGTTTTCCAACATACTTAAAGCAGATTAAAGCCGGTACAATATTAAGTCCCCAGTAAAAAAACAGTAAACGGTACTTTCAGATGTAGGAACTTTGAAAATACTTCCTGGAGTAAAAGTGAAATCCCTGTAAAACCGCCCGGCAAAAGCCCTGCTGTATGAACAAAAGTGTTCAGGTTCACAGCCATAATCAATGCACCTACCGTCACAATAGAAAAATGCCCCGATTTTCTCCTTAACATTCTTCCCCATATACTATAAAATACCCCTATGACACTTATTCCAGTTATTCTTTCCGGTGGAGCCGGAACTCGTTTATGGCCTCTTTCTTGGGGAGACCATCCAAAGCAGTTTTTATCTCTCGTTAGTGAACGTACTATGATTCAAGAAACCCTTTTACGTTTAAAAGGTCTTGAAATTGGCTGTCCTATTGTTTCCTGTGGGGAAGGTCACCGCTTTATGGTGGCTCAACAGCTTGGTGAAATTCTTGATGAGGTTGTTTCATCCGACTCAACTGCTCCAACAATTCTTCTTGAACCAATGGCAAAGAATACTGCACCTGCAATTGCGGCTGCCTGTTGTGCGGCAATTAAACAGGACAAAGATGCGGTTGTAGTTGTCCTCCCTAGTGACCATGTAATTGCTGATGTAAAAACTTTCCAAAAAGCCGTAAAGAAAGCTGCCGTTAATGCAGAAAAAGGATATCTTGTAACCTTTGGAATTGTGCCAACTTTTCCAGCAACTGGTTACGGCTATGTAAAAGCATGTGGTTCAGAAACAGATGGCGCATATACTCTTGAAAAGTTTGTAGAAAAACCTTGTCTTGAAAAAGCTCAAGAGTATCTTGCTAGTGGTGAATATTCATGGAATAGTGGAATGTTTGTTTTTAAGGCTTCCGTTTTTCTTGATGAATTAAAAACACACAATCCTCAGATGGCTGAACTTGCAATTAAATCTTATGAGAAAGCAACCGTAGAAACCGATTTTATCCGTCTTGATAGCGAAGCTTTTGGCCAGATAAAAGGCGATTCAATCGACTACGCTGTAATGGAAAAGACAACAAAAGGAAAAATTGTAAAACTCAATGCCGGTTGGGATGATGTTGGTTCCTGGTCTGCCCTCTATGACATCAGCAAAAAAGATGAAAATATGAATGTTATTAAAGGGGATGATGTAATTACTCTTGATACGACTTCAAGTTATATCCGCGGCGGCAAACGTACAATTGCAACAATCGGTTTGGATAATGTTGTAATTGTAGATAGCGATGATTCTCTCCTTGTTGCCGCCAAAGGCAAGATTCAGGATGTAAAAAAGGTTGCGGAAATTATAAAAAATCGAAGCAAATAGAGGAACAAAATGGCATTTGAGTTTAATACATGTAAATTATCTGATGGCACCGAAATAAAAGGTCTTTACGAAATCCAGCCAAAAATCTTTGGTGATGCCCGCGGTTACTTTCTGGAAACCTACAGCGAACGCGACTTTTTTGCTGCCGGCCTTACTATGAAGTTTGTACAGGATAATCAGTCAAAATCTTCAAAGGGAGTTCTGCGTGGTTTGCATTTTCAGACTCAGCACCCACAGGGCAAGCTTGTTCGCGCTTTGCAGGGCCGTGTATATGACGTTGCTCTAGACCTGCGTAAGGGCTCTCCAACCTTCGGTAAATACCACGGCGTAATCCTCGATTCAGAAAAACAAAACCAATTTTATATTCCTCAAGGTTTTGCTCATGGATTCTATGTACTCTCTGATGAGGCTGTTTTTGCTTACAAATGCACCGACTTTTACGACCCAAAAGGCGAGGGAGGACTTATGTGGAACGATCCTGTCATCGGTATAGACTGGAAATCCATTGCTCCAGATATGAATCCGCTTCTCTCCGAAAAAGACGGCAAACATCCAGCCTTTGATTCATCCAAATCCTATTTTGATATAAACGGCAAGTGGATTAATTCTTAAAAATTGACAATTAAAATAATGAAAACTAAAAAAAATATATTCCTTGTATTTTCGTCTTACATTCCTTAAAATAAAGGGATAGCATTTTATGAACATTTTTGGGAGTATACCTACTATGCGAAAACTTCACAACATTCTTATAACCGGTGGAGCCGGATTTATCGGTTCAAATTTTATTCATTATCTTTTTAATATGTCAGCGGTTGATTCCGGACTTTTTACCGATGCTGGCTTTGATGGAACAATTGTAAACGTAGACTGTCTTACTTATGCAGGAAATCTTGAGAGCCTTGCTGATGTAGAAGCAAAATTTGGTGGAAAACGTTATTTCTTTGAAAAGGTTGATATCTGCGACCGTCCTCAAATCGAGCGCATTTTTAAGCAGTATGATATAGACACTGTAATTCACTTTGCAGCCGAAAGTCATGTAGACCGTTCAATCCTCGGTCCGGAAGCTTTTATGAAAACAAACGTAATGGGAACCTTCACATTGCTTGATGTTGCAAGAAACTATTGGAAAAAGGGAGACGGCACAATCCGTGATGACGTTCTTTTCCATCATATTTCTACAGATGAAGTTTACGGCTCTCTTGGCCCAACAGGCTATTTCCGTGAGGATACTCCTTATGATCCACGCTCTCCATATTCATCATCAAAAGCATCTTCTGACCACGTTGTAATGGCTTACTTCCATACTTATGGCCTTCCAATCACTCTGTCTAACTGTACCAACAACTATGGACCATACCAGTTCCCTGAAAAATTGCTTCCTTTGATGATTAGCAATATCCGTGATGGAAAAAATCTTCCTGTTTACGGAAAGGGCGACAATATCCGTGACTGGATTTATGTAGAAGACCACAACCGCGCTGTATGGCTGATTGTCAACAAAGGTGTTACCGGTGAAAAGTACAACATCGGTGGCGAAAACGAATGGCAGAATATCAAGCTGCTTCACAAGGTAATTGAACTGACTGCAAAAGAAACTGGCAAAAAGGTTGAAGATGTAGAAAAGACAATCACCTACGTAAAAGACCGCCCTGGCCACGACAAACGCTATGCAATTGACTGTACAAAAATCAAAACTCAGCTTGGTTGGGAGCGCAAAATGACTTTTGAACAGGGCTTAGAGGCAACTGTAAAATGGTATCTCAAAAACTCAGACTGGATTAATCACATTTTGAGTGGCGACTATAAAAACTGGATTTCAAAAAATTACACCGAACAGGGAAGATAAGGAGCGACGAATATGAAAGGAATTATTTTAGCCGGCGGTTCTGGAACCCGTCTTTATCCAATAACAAAAGCAGTTTCAAAACAGATTCTCCCCCTTTACGACAAGCCGATGATTTACTATCCATTAAGCGTACTTATGCTTGCCGGAATCCGTGAAGTTTTAATTATTTCTACCCCTCGTGATTTACCTGTTTTTGAAGACCTTTTTGGTGATGGCGCCTGGCTTGGAATGCACTTTGAATATAAGGTTCAGGAAAAACCACGTGGTCTTGCTGATGCCTTTATCGTAGGTAAAGATTTTGTTGGTAATGATGATGTCGCCTTAGTTCTTGGTGATAATATTTTTTATGGTCAAAGCTTTACTTCAACCTTAAAACGCGCCCGCGAAACTGTAGAAAAACAGCGTAAGAGTGTTATCTTTGGTTATCTTGTTGCAGATCCTACTTCTTATGGTGTTGTTGAGTTTGATAAATCAGGCAAGGTACTTGGAATAGAAGAAAAACCTGCAAAGCCAAAATCAAATTATGCGGTTCCTGGACTTTATTTCTATACAAATGAAGTTGTAAATATTGCCGCAAACGTAAAGCCATCTGCCCGTGGTGAAATTGAAATAACTTCAATTAATAATGAATATTTAAACCGGGAGGAACTTAATGTTGAACTTTTAGGCCGCGGTATGGCCTGGCTCGACACCGGTACCTACGACGGACTTCTGGAAGCAAGTAACTTTATCGCTACAATCCAAAAGCGCCAGGGTATGTATGTTTCCTGCCTGGAAGAAATTGCCTACAGAAACGGCTGGATTACAAGGGACAATCTTCTTGAGATGGCAAAGGGCTACAAAACCGATTACGGCCGTTACCTTGAGTTCATCGCAAATCCCTTGAATTAATACTAAAATCAGGGCTTCCGCTTTGAATTGACATTCTTTCATAAAATCGTTATAACTTTTATATGAAAGCAATAAACAGGCGTTGTGCAATTAAAGTTTCCTTTTAGTTGACCGACGCCTTTTTGCGTTTAAATATCCATTTTATAAGTAATCAGGAGAAAACGATGAAAAAGACATTAGTCGTTGCAATGGTACTTTTAGCACTTACAAATACAGTATTTGCTAAAGCAGCAAAAAAGAAGGCAAAGAAAGTTCCTTCTTTCAAAGTTGGTGTAATTTATATTGGTGATGAAAACGAAGGTTACACAGAAGCTCACATGAAAGGTGTTCAGGAGATGAAAACAACTCTTGGCCTTACAGATGCTCAGGTTATCGAAAAGAAAGGCATTCCAGAAGATGAAAAATGCTATGACGCTGCAATTGACCTTGCTGAACAGGGCTGTAATTACATTATTGCAACAAGCTTTGGTCACGAATCATATTTAATTCAGGCTGCAAAAGAATATCCAAAGATTGTATTTGCACATGCTACAGGATATCAGGCTGCAATGACTGGCTTAAAAAACATCCACAACTTTATGCCATCAGTTTATCAGTCACGCTATGTTTCTGGAATTGTTGCCGGTCTTAAATTAAACGAAATGATTTCAAGCGGAAAAATCTCAGCAGCAGATGCAAAAATCGGATACGTTGGTGCTTATCCTTATGCAGAAGTTGTTTCAGGTTATACATCCTTCTTCCTTGGCGTACGCTCAGTATGTCCTTCTGCTACAATGGAAGTTCGCTATACAAACTCTTGGGCAGATATGACTTTGGAAAAGGAAACTGCAGAAGCTTTAATCGCTAACAAATGCGTTCTTATTTCTCAGCACGCTGATACAACTGGTGCTCCAACTGCCTGCGAAGCTCACGGAGTTCCTTGTGTAGGTTACAATGTTGACATGACTTCAGTTGCTCCAAATGCTGCTCTTACTTCTGCTGCTTTGAACTGGGGTGCTTTCTATGCAATGTCTGCAAAAGCTGTAATGAACGGTGAATCTTTTGATGTAGACTGGTCAAAAGGATATTCTGACAATGCAGTTTATATCACTCCAATCAACACAAAGGTTGCTACTTCAGATGCAGTTGCTAAAACAAATGCTGCAATCGAAGGAATCAAAAACGGTTCAATCAAAGTATTTGATACAAAAAGCTTTACAGTTGGTGGAAAATCAATTGAAGCTTTAATTGCAGAAGGCGGAGATTTTGCTAAATATGCACGGTATGTTTCAAACGGTGCATTCAATGAACAGAATGGTTTTGCTGCTCCTGCTTTTGATTTGAGAATTGATGGAATTGTAGAACGATAGTTCTAAATACTGTATAATAATGACCGGCGGCCCCTTCTAAAGATAAGTTGCCGGTCTTTTTTTTAACAATTGTCATTGTCGGTCACGAACCGGCAATCTCTGGAGCTCATTTATAATGTCAGATTGTGCTGTAGAATTAAAAAACATAACTAAAGTCTTTGGTGATGTCGTTGCAAATAAGAATGTAAATCTCACCGTAAAAAAACACGAAATCCTTTCGATTCTTGGAGAAAACGGAAGTGGAAAAACCACTCTGATGAATATGATTGCCGGTATTTATCGCCCAGACCAAGGTTCAATTTTAATAAACGGTGAGGAAGTTTCAATTCATTCTCCAAAGGATGCTTACAAATACAAAATTGGAATGGTGCATCAGCATTACAAGCTGGTAAATGTTTTTACAGCAGCCGAAAACATAATTTTAGGTCAAAATACAGACAAAGTTTTAGACATGAAAAAAGTGATGGCCGATATTCAGGCTATCTGTGATGCCTACGGTTTTCAGCTTAATCTTAATCAAAAAATCTATGATATGTCCGTAAGCCAGAAGCAGACCGTAGAAATTATAAAAGTTTTATACAAGGGCGTAGATATCCTTATTCTTGATGAACCTACTGCCGTTCTTACTCCTCAGGAAACAAAAAGCCTTTTCCAGGTTTTAAAAAATATGCGTGATGATGGAAAAGCGATTGTTATCATCACTCATAAATTAAACGAAGTAATGGAAATTAGTGACAGGGTTTCAGTACTCAGAAAAGGCGAATATATAGATACAGTTAATACAAAAGATACCACAATTCAAAAGCTTACAGAAATGATGGTGGGCGAAAAAATCAGTCTTGATATTGAGAGAACAATGCCGGTTAATCCCCGCGATGTCCTTAAAGTTGAAAATCTTACCTGTTTTAACAAAGAAGGCTTAAAGGCTCTTGATAAGGTAAGCTTTACTGCCCGTTCAGGAGAGTTTTTAGGTATTGCAGGAATTGCCGGCTGCGGTGTCCGTGAGCTTTTTGAATGTTTAGACGGAATTTTAAAATATACCGACGGGAAAATCACCTTTATTAATTCCCAGATGGAAGAAGTTGATTTAACCCACAAATCTACCCGCGAAATTAAAAAAGCCGGCGCAAAAATCGCTTTTGTACCGGAAGACCGTCTTGGCATGGGGCTTGTCGGCTTAATGGGAATGACCGATAACGTTATGCTTCGTTCCTACACCAAAGGAAAAGCCCCTGTTGTAAAACGCAAGGAACCAAGAAATCTGGCCAGCCGCATTAAAGAAAAACTGGAAGTTGTAACTCCTGGTATTGAATATCCTGTTAGACGACTTTCCGGCGGAAATGTACAAAAGGTTCTGGTAGGCCGCGAAATCAGTTCTAATCCGGATGTTTTAATGGTTGCTTATCCAGTACGAGGCCTTGATATTAATTCTTCCTATGCAATTTATAACCGTTTGAATGAACAGAAGGTTCGTGGAGCAGCGGTAATCAGTGTTATAGAAGACTTGGACGTTCTTATGGATTTAAGTGACAGGATTTTAGTTCTAAATAATGGAAAAGTTACAGGAATTGTCGATGCAAGAAGTGCTACAAAAGAACAGATTGGTTATTTAATGACGGCAGATCTTTCTCAACCTCAAAAGCAAGGAGCAAAAAATGATTAGTATCCGTTTAAGCAAAAAAGATAATCCTGTATTTTACAAAACAATGCTCATTAAGCTTGCGGCAATTCTTCTTTCACTGCTGCTTTGTGCTATAGTCATTATTTCTGTTACCGATTTAAATCCCTTTGAAGTTTACGGCGGAATTATAAATGGTGCTTTAGGAACAAAAAGACGAGTATGGGTTACAATCCGTGATACTTTAGTTTTACTTTTAGTTGCTGTTGGCTTAGTTCCTGCTTTTAAAATGCGCTTTTGGAATATTGGTGCTGAAGGTCAAATGCTTATGGGAGGACTTGCCAGTGCTGCCCTGATGATTTATGGTGCAAATATACCAAATGCCCTTCTTATTCCACTTATTATGATTTGCAGCTGTCTTGCAGGTCTTATCTGGGGCATAATTCCAGCCTTTTTCAAATCAAAATATAATACAAATGAAACCTTATTCACTTTGATGATGAATTATATTGCAATGCAGCTTATTACCTTCTGTGTTGTATTCTGGGAAAATCCACCCGGCTCTAACTCTGTAGGAATTATTAATCCAATGACTAGTGCAGGCTGGTTTCCAAGCTTATTTGGGCAGCGTTACGGCTTAAATCTTTTGATTGTAATTCTTGTAACAGCCTTTATGACTTTTTATCTGCGCTATACAAAACACGGTTATGAATTAACTGTAGTTGGCGAAAGTTGGGACACTGCCCGTTATGCGGGAATAAACGTTCAGAAAGTTATTATCAGAACCATGGCTTTATCTGGTGCTGTCTGCGGATTAGCCGGCTGTCTTGTAGTAAGCGGTGCCAGTCATACTGTAAGTACAAGTCTTGCAGGAGGAAGGGGTTTTACTGCAATTATTGTTGCCTGGATGAGTAATTTTAATACTTTTGCTATGATAGCAGTTTCCTTCTTCTTGTGTTTTATGGAAAACGGCGCTATTCAGATTGCTTCTCAGTTTGGGTTAAACGAAAATGTTTCGGATATTATAGTCGGAATTATCATTTTCTTCCTTATTGGAAGCGGTTTCTTCAGTCGTTATCGCGTTGTTTTCGAGAAAGCAGCAAAAAAAGACTTGTCAAAGGGAGGAAAGAAATGATTATTTTAACTTTTATACAAAAAGCAATTGTACAGGGAATCGGAATCCTCTTTGGTTCTATAGGAGAAATTGTTACCGAAAAATCAGGAAACTTAAATCTTGGTATTCCGGGGCTTATGTATATGGGTGGAATTGCGGGCCTTATGGGAGCCTTCTTTTATGAAAATGCAGTTGCAACTCCAATTCCTTTTATAGGACTTTTGATTTCTCTGCTTTTTGCCCTTGCCTGTTCTGCCCTTGGCGCTTTAATTTATAGTTTCTTGACAATCACTTTGCGGGCAAATCAGAATGTAGTTGGACTTGCTCTTACTACTTTTGGAATTGGCTTTGGTAATTTTTTTGGTGGTTCAATTTCTAAACTTGCAGGTGGAGTAGGTCAGGTTAGTGTTGCAACTACGGCAAAGGCATATCAGGCTTCAATTCCCGGCCTGAATAAGATTCCTGTTATAGGTAAGCTTTTATTTTCTTATGGATTTTTGACTTATACTGCCTTGATTTTAGCTTTTTTAATTTCCTTTTATTTATTAAAAACTCGCAGTGGTTTAAATCTTCGGGCGGTTGGTGAAAATCCTGGTGCTGCTGATGCTGCCGGTATAAATCTGAATAAATATAAGTATATTGCAACTGTTGTTGGGGGAGCGATTGCAGGTTTAGGTGGGCTTTATTTTGTAATGGAATATCTTGGCGGAACCTGGACAAACAATGGTTTTGGTGACAGAGGCTGGCTTGCAGTTGCCCTTGTAATTTTCAGTCTCTGGGATTGCCGTAAAGCTATTTTAGGTTCCTTCCTTTTTGGTGGCTTATATATTTTGTATATGTATATTCCGGGTTTAAGCCGAGGGGTACAGGAATTATTCAAAATGAGCCAGTATCTGGTTACTATAGTTGTACTTGTTATTACAAGTATGCAGCGTAAACGCGAAAATCAAGGTCCTGAAATGCTGGGAATTGCCTATTTCCGTGAGGAAAGATAATTATTATAGAAAGATTGGAGAAAAAAATGAACTTTTTGGAAGAAAGAATATTAAAAGATGGAATTGTAAAAGAAGGAAACGTATTAAAGGTAGACAGCTTTTTGAATCATCAAATTGATGTAGAACTTATGGATATGATGGGGGCAGAGTTCAAAAAGCGTTTTTACGGCAAAAAAATCACAAAGATTCTTACTATAGAAGCTTCTGGAATTGGAATTGCCTGTATAACTGCCCGCTATTTCCATGTTCCTGTAGTTTTTGCAAAGAAGACACAGACTGTTGTTCAGGATGATGATAAATATTCTGCCGAAGTTGAATCCTTTACCCATAAATGCATGAATCATGTTTTTGTTTCTAAAAAATATATTACTGCCGATGACCATATTTTAATAATTGATGACTTTTTAGCTCACGGTCAGGCAGCCCTTGGTTTAATAGAAATTATTAAAAAGGCTGGAGCTACTCTTGAAGGTATTGGAATTGCCATAGAAAAAGGCTTTCAGGACGGTGGAAAAGCCCTCCGTGAAAAAGGCATTCAGCTTGAATCTTTAGCAATTGTTGACTACATGGATTCATCCACTGGAAAAATAGTCTTCCGTAACTAAGTTGTAACAATCTTTATTTTTATGTTATACTATAAAACCGCTATGCTTTACTTTTTGAATAGAGACTTTTAGTTTAATAAATTAAGGATTGAAATCATGTCAGAAGAATTAGAAAATGCTTCAATACAAAAAAAAGATGAAAACGAGATTTCTTTGATAGATTTGTTTGCAGTGCTTTGGAAATATAAATTAATGATTATTATTACAACAGGCATTGCTATGATAGGAGTGCTTGTTGTTTGTATTATTTCTTTAATGCTTCCTCCTGATAAATCATTTATGCCGAATAAATATACACCAAAGGCCCAGATGCTTATAAATAATGAAGATTCAGGGGCTTCTTCAATGCTTGGTAGTCTGGGTGGTCTTGCTTCTTTTGCAGGTGTGAATGTTCCTGCAACTTCTACAAACTCTGCTCTTGCCGGTTACCTTGTAAACTCAAACACAATACAGGATGCAGTAATTAACCGCTTTAATTTTATAGAAGAATGGAAAATAGAAAAATCTCCTGTTACAGAAAGCCGAAAAGCCTTAAAAGAAAAATTAAAATCTTCTTATGATGAAGATACTGGTATTTTTACAATTTCTTTTGAAGATAAAGACCCTGTTTTAGCTCGTGATGTAGTTAATTATGTTGTTGAACTCCTTGACCAGCGTTTTAATGAGTTGGGGGTTGATAAGAACAAGCTTACAAAACAAAATCTTGAAGAAAATATTAATACCACTTATAACGAAATAATAAACCTTCAGTCTCAAATAGGTAATATTGAACAGACAGTTTCAAATGTATACTCTCCAAGCTCTACCCCTTCTATTATGATGGATACTACAATGGTAAGAATGGAGCTTTCTGTTCAGGAAGAAATATACAAAAACTTAAAGGCTCAGTATGAGTCCCTTAAAGTTCAGATGGCAAGCGAAAAACCGGTTTTCCAGATTGTTGAATATGCCGAAATCCCTGACCAGAAATCAGGACCAAGCCGCGGAAAACTTTGTATTATAGTTACTTTTGCAGCAGGATTCCTTTCTGTATTTCTTGCATTCCTTCTTAATGCATTAAAGAATATGAAAAGTGATCCGGAAGTTGTAGCCAAGTTCAAGAGGAATAAATAATGAAAAAAATATTATCTTTATTTGCAGCAGCCTTATTGTCTTTTACTGTTCTTTATGCGCAGGATACAGCAGGAATTGCAGGATTAGATGAAGATTATTCAGCAGAAAACTCTCTTTCTGGCTCTGAATTTTCAAACACCATTCAAATGGCTATGTCAAATGCAGACTATATGGTAACTGCAGGTGATATTTATTCTTTAAGCTATTCTGCAAATGGAATTGCTGTTTCTTATACAATTCCTGTTGACCCGACCTATAAAATCCGAGTTTCAAATCTTGCAGTTTTAGATGCAGGCGGGAAATCTTTTCTTACCTTAAAAAAGCAAGTAGAAGAAATAGTTCAAAAAAACTATCCCATGAGCGGGGTTCAGTTTATTCTTACAAATCCTGCAAGCTTTAAGGTTGTTGTTACTGGAGAAGTAAAGAAAACCGTAGAAAAACAGGCATGGGCATTAACCAGACTGTCTAATGTAGTAAGCGGAACTATGACAGGTTATTCTTCAATCCGTGATGTAACTGTAACTTCAAAAAACGGCAAAAAACGCACTTATGACCTTTTTAAGGCAACCCGTGACGGCGATTTAAGTCAGAATCCTTTTGTAAGACCTGGTGATGTAATCACTTTGAATAGAATTAAACGCAAGGTTACAATTTCTGGTTCTATTGAACGTCCTGGAACTTACGAACTTATGAAGGGTGAAAACCTTAAAAACTTAGTTGAATATTACGGTGGTGGGCTTACAGAACTTGCAGATACAAGCCGTATTATTCTGGTACGTAACCGCGAGAACATGGATGCCGGTGGTGAAAAACTTTATATCGGCCAGACAGAATTAGATAAAAATTACGAGCTTTTGAATGGAGACAACATCTCTATTGCAAGTAAAGGTTCTCTTCTTCCTTATATTGTTATAGAAGGAATTATAAATATGTCTGATGGCGCAACTGCAAATCAGATTGCAGATGATGACATGTCCGAAAAAAATATGATGCGTCGTCGTACTGTTAAGTTCTACGAGGGAGAAAATTACGCTACTTTCATCCGCCGTTATAAAGGCATGTTCAACAGCTATTCAGATTTAGTAAATGCTTATGTAGAACGTAACGGAAGCAAGATTGCCATGAATCTTGAGGAAATGATAGAAGACGAGCTTTATATGAGCAAATATCTTGTAGAACGTAATGATAAGCTTGTTGTACCTTTTCAGCAGCACTTTGTAAACGTACTTATAAACGGCGAAGTAAATACTGTACGAGAGGAAGCAGCATGGCCATTACGCAGACTTTCTACAATTCTTGACGGAAATCTTACAGCCTATTCTTCTACAAGAAATGTAATGGTAACTTCTGTAGACGGTGTAATTTCCTATTATGACTTATTCAAATCTGGACGTGATGGAGATTTGTCACAGAACCCATATATCAGAGCCGGTGAAACAATTACAGTTCTCAGAATGGAACGTAAGGTAACGATTGATGGGGCAGTTGAACGCCCCGGTACTTATGAATTGAAATCTGGCGAAGGCTTAAAAGACCTTGTTGAATATTACGGACACGGACTTGCAGAACTTGCAGATACAAGCCGAATAGAAATCGTCCGTAGCCGTGACAATATGGATGTTGGTGGTGAAAAATCTTATCTTACCCAAAAAGATATTGATTCAAACTATGCTCTTTTAAACCGCGACTCTATCACAATCCACAGTAAATCAGAATTACTTCCATACATAGTTGTAGAAGGTATTATAAACATGCATGACGCTTCTGCTGCAGGTGAAATTGCAGATGATGATATGGCAACAAAAGACATGATGCGCAGACGTACTATAAAGTTCTATGATGGTGAAAACTATGCTACCTTAGTTCGACGTTACAAAGGAATGTTCAATAGTTATTCTGATTTAGTAAATGCCTATGTAGAGCGAAATGGTGAAAAAATTGCCATGAACTTGGAAGAAATGCTTGAAGATACCCTTTATATGAGCAAGTATCTTGTAGAACGTAACGATAAGCTTGTTGTACCTTTCCAGCAGCATTTTGTAAATGTACTAGTAAATGGAGAAGTTAATACAGTTAGAGAAGAAGCTGCCTGGCCATTGCGCAGACTTTCTACAATTCTTGACGGAAATCTTACTGCTTATTCCTCTACAAGAAATGTAATGGTAACTTCTGTTGATGGTGTAGTAACTTATTACGATTTATTTAAATCAAGCCGAGACGGAGACTTAGAGCAGAATCCATATATCAGAGCTGGAGAAACAATTACCGTTCTCAGAATGGAACGCAAGGTAACAATCAGCGGTGCAGTAGAAAGACCTGGAACCTATGAATTAAAGTCAGGCGAAGGCTTAAAAGACCTTGTTGAATATTACGGACACGGACTTGCAGAGCTTGCAGATACAAGCAGAATTGAGCTTGTAAGAAGTCGTGATAATATGGATGTTGGTGGAGAAAAATCTTATCTTGCTCAGAAGGATATTGATTCAAACTATGCACTTCTTAACCGCGATACAGTTACTATTCATAGCAAATCAGAACTTCTTCCTTATATTGTAATAGAAGGTATTATAAATCTGTCAGATTCAGCAACAGCAGATAAAATTGCAGATGAAGATATGGCAGCAAAAGACATAATGCGTCGTAGAACCGTAAAGTTTTATGATGGTGAAAACTATGCTACCTTTATCCGTCGTTACAAGGGAATATTCAATAATTATTCAGACTTAGTTAATTCTTATGTAGAGCGAAATGGCGAAAAAATAGCCATGAATCTTGAAGAAATGATAGAAGATGAGCTTTACATGAGTAAATATCTTGTAGAGCGCAATGATAAGCTTGTAGTTCCTTTCCAGCAGCATTTTGTAAATGTATTGATAAACGGTGAAGTAACTTATGTACGCGAAGAAGCAGCCTGGCCTTTACGCCGACTTTCTACAATTCTTGATGGTAATCTTACCGCTTATTCATCAACTCGTGATGTAATTGTAACATCTGTAGATGGTATTGTTTCTCACTATGATTTGTTCAAAGCAAGCCGCGAAGGAGATTTGACTCAAAACCCTTATATCAGAGCTGGTGAAACTATTACAGTACAGAGAATTGACCGAAAAGTAACAATTTCCGGTTCTGTAGAGCGACCAGGAACCTATCAGCTCCTGCCTGGTGAAAATATAAAGGAACTTATCGAGTATTATGGTCATGGACTTACAGAAATGGCAGATACATCTCGAATAGAATTGCTGCGTATTTTAAATGGTCAGCCTGATGCCGGTGAAAAGATTTATTTAAATCAGAAAAATGTTGATGAAAACTTTGAACTTATGAATCATGATTCGCTTTCAATTGGTTCTTTCCTTGCTTTAAAACCTGTTATGTTTGTTGAAGGCGCAATTAAAGCCTCAGAAGATGCAAGCCTTCAGGCAGCCGACCGTATCCCTGTTCAGTTCGAAAACAAAACAAATTATGCTTACTTAATTCGAGCTCATTCTTCCTGGTTTACTTCTGCAGCAAGCGATACAAAGAATGCATTTATTATCCGAGGGGACCAGATTATTCCAATTGATATTGATAAGTGTCTCTTTGATAAATCTTATTATTCAGATTTGACTGTAGAAGCAGATGATATTCTTAGGGTTCCATTCAGACAGTACTTTGTAAGTGTTGCTGGTGCTGTACATAATCCTGGACGCTATCCATATATTCCAGACAGAACTTATGACTATTACGTTGGTCTTGCCGGTGGTTTTATTCAGGAAAAAAATAATCTTGATGCAGTTGAAATCGTAGATATTAATGGTAAACGTCTCAAGAAGTCAGAGGTGATTACTCCTGAAACCACAATTACAGCAAAAGCCAATTCTGGACTGTATTATTTCAATCAGTATTCGGGAATTATTACAACTGTACTTTCACTCTTGACTACAGCACTATCTGCATATGCAATTATCAGGGCACAATAAAAGAACATTTTTATTTAAGTGCAAATACTTATTGAATACTCCTTGATTTTTCGTTAAATTATATGAGACTGAAAAATTTAAGGAGTTTTTAATGAACGTTTCTGACATTAAACATGCCGGCATTAAGGCATGGGTTGAAGAATGTGTTAAGATGTGTGAACCTAACAATGTTGTTGTTGTTGACGGTTCTACAGCTGAATATGACCGCCTTATGAAGAAGTGTGTAGACGCTGGTCTCGCTACTCCTTTGAAGGCAAAAGAGAACTGCTTCCTTTTCCGTTCTCTTCCAAGCGACGTTGCTCGCGTTGAATCACGTACATTCATTTCTTCTAAGAAGGAAGAAGATGCT
>CADCLG010000041.1 GCA_902802305.1 uncultured Spirochaetaceae bacterium | reverse complement strand
AAAACAGGTAACTAATGAAAAAGTGATGGTTTGCGTGCGTTGCATTGCGGTAACAACTGGAACAATGGCGTGCATTGCGGTCCTCGCACGGTCAATGGCGACAGCAGCCCGTGGAGCGTGTACGCGACCGTCGGTACGCGGCTCGGCTGTGATTCGCTTTAGCGAATCATCTGTTTTCTGATTCTCTGGAACTCTGGTTTTTCCGGTATGGAAGAGGCATCTAAAGAGAAAGATAAAGCTAAGTTTCCGCCAGGAGACGTGCGGAACTTAGCTTTATTCAGAAAGTTTGAGGATTTTATAATTTATTTTGAGCCTATAGTTGAAAAGTTTCCACATTATGAACATTTTGCCCTGGAAACAGATATTAAAAACTGTTTGCATCGTACAATGGAACTCATAATCAAAACTAATCGAAGCTCCAGAAAACTGGAAGGCTGGTATCATATAGATACTGAGTTTGAAGTCATAAGATTTTATATCCGGTTGGCTTATGCTAAAGGCTCAAAATACCTTTCATCTCATAGCTACGAGACAGCTTCAAAGAAGATGAAAGAATTAGAAAACAGGTAACTAATGAAAAAGTGATGGTTTGCGTGCGTTGCATTGCGGTAACAACTGGAACAATGGCGTGCATTGCGGTCCTCGCACGGTCAATGGCAACAACAACCCGTGGAACGTGAACACGAACATCGGTACGCGGCTCGGCTGTGATTTAACTGGAAGAATTAACTGAGGTTTGAATGTTTACGGACTTCAAATCGTGATTGCTTCAAAAAGAAGTTTGAATCAGATTAGTTATCTACGGTTTTTTTTATACAAAAAAAACTGAAATTTTACGCTGGTGGGAAGATTTGCGAATCTTCCCACTTTTATAATAAATGACAAAGAAGGTTTTACTTAAAAATGTTAGACAACGTATTTGAGGATATTTGCAGCTTTGACAATTTGCTTGATGCTTTTTACACCGTATCATCTGAGCATAAATTCAAGCCTGCATCTTTAAGGTTTTATTATCACCTGGAAGAGAATCTGATAGAATTACAGAATGAATTATTGTGGGGTTTATATAAGCTGGGTGATTTTTATACTTTTATCAGATACGAGCCTAAAAGAAGAGAAATAAATGCGCTGCCATATCGTGATAGGGTGGTGCAGTCTGCAATCTGTAATATAATTGAGCCGGAAATTAAAAAGACTTTTATTCATGACAGCTATGCCTGCATAACTAATAAAGGCGTGCTGAAAGCTGCAAATAGAGTAAGTTACTTCATGGGTAAAGCCGGCAATTATTTTTATTTAAAATGCGACATTACAAAATATTTTAATAATGTTGATCTGGATATTGCTTTTGAATTGTACAAGAGGCATATATCAGATGTCAGAACGCTTAATCTGATTTATCAGATATTGCATAAGGATAATCCGGAAAAAGGAATTAAAATCGGTAACAGATTAAGCCAGCTGACAGCGAATCTATATCTGAATGAGCTTGATAGATTCGTAAAACATAATTTGAAAATAAAATACTATGTGCGCTATATGGACGATTTTATTCTGCTGGGTACAAAAGCAGAGCTGAAACGCGCATTAAAAGAAATCGAAGCATTTTTAAGGAATGTACTGCATCTGGAGCTTAATAGCAAAACAACGATTGATCAGTGTGTTAAGGGCTTGGAGTTTGTCGGATATATAATCTATCCTAAAGGCAAAGTGATTAAAAAGCAGACTATCAACAGAACACGCCGCTTTGTAAGTTCTTACTTAAAGGGCAATGTCGATGATGCTTCTTTCTGCCGGAGCATGGGCAGTATTTGCGGCCATGCAGTTTGTACTGATAATTATATGTTTTACGTCCGGCAGCTGTTGAGAGTTATTCGGCATCTTCTGAATGTTGAGACGTAATGCCTGGATATTTGTGTACAAGCATATCAATAATAAATTTAGAGGTTGTTGCGTAGCCGGCAGCTTCGGCGTTTGCTTTCAGCTGCTCCAGCTCTTCCGGTTGTCCTGAAACTGCAATAGAAGCTCTTTTTATTCCTGTTGGTTTACGGCCGCCGCCGTGGTAGCCGTAACCGGTGTATTTTTTCTCTTTTTCCATTTTTATTTTCCATCTAAATAAACAACATTTATTTGTGAATTACATTCTTTATGCAGTATTTCAAAATTTTTTGCGAATGGAGAAATACCTGCCATGTAATGTCTTTCTATTTCCGTTTCGTTTACATATCTACGGCAAGCCGGACAATAATATCTTTTATAATATTCTTTTTTCATTTTTCCTCCTTCCAGGCTTTTGTTTGATTAAATCCGGAAATTGATTCAAATTCTTTTAATGTTGCTTTGGACCATTCAGTAGCTTGATTAAAAGGGTCAAAATCAAAATCGGAATATTCCATAGGTTTTGTGTCAATAATCATTGTTCCTTCTGGTACAAAAGGCGAATTGTAATAGGTCGTAAGTATATGAATGCCAGCATAAAAAATTTTAAGTTCTGATTCTGAATGTTTTACAATTTCAATTTTATTGTAATCAAAATCTAAATTTTTTATTTTGCAATAAATCAAAATTTCTGTGCATATAGGTTTTAAAAATGTTTCAAGTAAATACTGAGTATCTTTTGCGCACTGTATTATCATATCTTTAATCTTAGAAATAGCTTCTAAGATTTTTTCTAAATCAATTTTATTAAATTCAATGCCTGATTTTTTAATTTCAGTATTAAGTTGAGATAACTGTTTTTCAAACGTAAGCCAGTTTTTTATTGGTTCCATTTTTCATATCCTCCTAAATATTTTTTTTAGCTGGCATTGCTGCCAGCTTTGGGAGTTATTCCCAGTCGCGCTTTGGCTTTGTTGTGCTGCCGGCGCGGAAGGTTGGGGCGAAGCTCCAGTGGTCCGGCTGGAGGTATTCGTGGCCGTCTGAATCGGTGTAGATTTTTGCACGGCGTTTTTCGTTGTCATAGTTTATAAGGGCGGTCTTAGCGGTTCTGGATAGAACTGTAAGCTCAAAAATGCAGTTATGGTCTCCGATTGATCTTGTGTAGTAAGTTGTGTTTGCTTTGATTTTTTCCATGATTTGTTCTCCTCTTTTAATCCAGGGCTTTCGCCCTGGCAGCTGGTTTAGCAGTTAATTCCGACAATCATCGGCATTCTTGTTTCAAGGCCGGTGTACTGTGTGAACACTGGCTGCAACATATCGCAGTAAACATCGTTAATTTCGTTTACTACTTTTCTTGAAAACTCCCATGTTTTCTTTGAAAGTCTGTCGCGGCAGAATTTCATTGTGTAGGTGTCTGTAGGATCAAGAGAGATTAAAACTCTGTTGATACTATGGCAGTTTCTTCCGATTTTGAATGAAAGCTCATTCTTTGTGATGATGAAGTCTTTTGCTCCGGTCATCATTGCGAAGCGGCGACCTCCCAGCTGTCTCAGAATTGTTTCGGCGATTTCCTGATTCATATTGTGTCTCCTTGTTGCAGGGCTTTTCGCTCCTGACATTTAATAATATAATGCCTATTTTGTAAAAAGTCAATACATAAAACAAAAAAAATTAAAAAAAAACACAATTATTTTTCAGGTGTGTTTTTATGTCTTTTTATGGTCTTAAAATGTGGCGAAAAACGCTTAAAATAGGGGTTTTTAGGGGTGTTTTGGCAGTCGGTAATGATATTTGTCGATTGAGTGTGAAAAGACGCGTCAGAAGCCCGATTTTAACGGTTTTAGGGGTTTCTGACGCGGTATAAAATAATTAAAATTGAATTATCTTTACAATTCTGTTGTCAGAATTTCTTCTGACAACAATATGACACTCTTTTGATTCATCATCGTTAATATTCCACTGCATAGCAAATAAAAATCCCTGTAATTTTCCAAGTGCATATTTATATTCATTAAGGCATGGAATATTAGCATGAACTCTTCCGTCGATAGGTGATTTTTCATGTGTTGTTGCTAATTCTACTTGATTTTTTGCTTCAAGATACCTTTGATATAAGTCTTGTAAAGCTTCATATCTATCAAATAACCATCTCATTTTTACAGGCTCCTATGCAGCTATGATTTTATTATGGATTTTATCCAGCTTGAGATTACACTCATCCAGTTTTTCGCCTATAGAAAAGAGGGTAGAGTTTTTGATTTCGGCGGAACCTTTATCGGTGAAGTTTAGAAGCAGGTCGGCGAATACTGAAATTTCGCGCTGAACGTCTGATAATAAATCAATGGTTTCAATTGTGTCTTCGTCTAATTTTTTGTTTTGCATCTTTGTGTCTCCTTGTTATTGTATTACGGCGATTTTCTTTAAGCTCTGGAGTGCTTCGGCGGCTTGCAATCCAAAGAGGCGCGGAAAAATTGCGCTTTGCGGGTTCATCTTTTGCAGCTCGTGGACCAGGATTCGCGGCGTGATGTTTACTTTCCTGGGTTGAATCTGCCAGATAAAGCCGTCGTTTGTAAGTATCGGCTTAGGCAGCAGGGAACTGACCGGAATTGCCTGAACTCTGAGGCCGTCCGGGTAGATTTCCTGAACGATAATTGCGTGCAGCTCATCGGCGAGCTGCTGCATTGTTTTTGGTTGATTCTGCATTGTTGCCTCCTGAATCTGTTTTTCCTTCCGGCGGCTTTAAAATAAAAAGAGCCGGACTATTGTACAACAGTTTAGGATGACTTTCGTCAGGTAAACGTCCAAAAGCCTCGCGGTCTTTTGATAGTCCGGCTCAAATTTACAATGCAGGATTTATGCACGGATATAGTCCGGGCATAAAAAAAAGACCTGACAAGTTCATTTGAACGTTACCTGAAAAAAAATCTAAAACTGTTGTACAGTTTTAGCATATACCTAGGTATATGCCTTGTCAAGTCTTTTTGTATCTTTTTAGATATTTTTAGGTTTTTTTTTACTTCATTTATTTACCCATGTATTCATAACTTCGCCTAAATTTTTCGTCATTTCTTTCATAGCTTCCTCTTTGCCTTTTTTGTAACCGTCCTGAAATCCTTGACAAGCTAAGTCTAACTGCGGTTCTGAAAGAAAAAATTGTGATTTTAATTTTATACGATATTCTTTCACTTTTTCTTCGTCAGTCATGTGCATTCTTTTTTACTCCACTAAAATTGTAATTGAGCTTGAATTATAGGTTTATAATTCATGTAAATTGTTTCTTCTTTACTTAATCCACATTCAACTTGATTAAGCCTTTTTTCTTTATGCCATTCTTTTAAATATTTTTCATATAACTCACATTCATATCCTGAAATAAGTATTTTTCCCGGATGTTTTATAATTATTTTTAATAATTCTTCATGTTGTAATTCAGTCATTTCATGTTTATATAAATAGCCTTTTCTTATTCCTGGAAAATAAGGCGGATCAAGATAAATGAAAACATCAGAAGTATCATATCTTTTTAATATTTCTTTATAATCCAAATTTTCTATTTGTGCGTGTTTTATTCTTTTGCTTGCTTCTAAAAGCCGTTCAGGTAATTCATTCCAGATTTTAGTTGTAATAGGGGCATTGGTTCGCTGGCTACTTCTAAATCCGTTTTTATAATTATTTGAAGCTCCAAAACCCATGAAACATTTAACAGCAAATTTCCTAGCTTTTTCAACTTTATCATCTTCATCATTATCAATAAAAGCATTCTCATATTCATCGCGTGAAAAAATAGTAAGATTTATTGCATCAATTAGTTTGTCAGTATCATTTCTTAATACAAAGAAATAATTATAAATTTCAGAATCAATATCATTTATTGTTTCTATAGCAGCTTCTTTTTTATTAAAAAAAACAGCTCCACTTCCAAAAAATGGCTCAACATAAACAGAATGCTCAGGAATATAACTGATTATCCATTTTGCTAATTTATTTTTTGCTCCGGGATATTTTAATATACTAGCCATTTTATTTTGCCTCTTTTAATTATGCCATTTTTCAAGTGGTTCAATTTTTATTTCCTGAACATCTGAAAGATGGATTGCATAAACAGGCTTGTCGATATTCAGATCTGTATTTTTACCGTCTACAATTTCAATCTTAGTTATTCTTGCGGACAAATAATTTTTTGTATATCCAAGTCTAAGTTTGCATTTTAACTTTGCATCTTTTTCACATAAAACAAAATGCCCTCCGTTCCAGCTGTCACTGCAAGAAACTTCAAATTCACAATGGCTCCCGAATCGTCTTTCAAATTCTTTTGAAAGTTCTGAACAAATTCTTTTCGTCCAATACGGCTTAACTTCCCGATACTCAATCGTTTTTTCACCGGACTTTATTTTTTCATACCAATTTTTTTTCAGAATGAAATTAAGCATTTTTTATCCTCCTGTTTTACTTGCTTGTAACTTGCCTGTAACTTGCTAATCAAAGGGTAATTCAGGCTGCTGAAAATCCAGCAGCATAAAACGGCCATAGATTTTTTTTTGTGGCTTGGTGAGCCATGAGTTAATTAAACGTTCTGCTTCCAGCTTGCATTCGCTTTTTGATGATAAATATTCATCTGACTTTAGACAGGGCTTAAAACGAATGCAGCGCGCTATTTTGACTGCCAGGGCGAACTTCCAGCCGTTCTGGTCGTTGAAATAGCGGATTATGATTGAATCGTCCTGGATGCGCTCGCTGTCTTCGCTTTCGGGTGCGCTGAGAATTTCGCCTTTATCAGAATATATCAAAGTCATTTCTGTCCTCGTCTTCAAAAGGGTTTTCGGTTGGCATTGGCGGCTCTATATGAGGCTGCTGTTCCGGCTTTGGCTGAGTTTTAGCCGGCTGAATCAATTCCTGCTGCTTTGCTGGTGTCTGTTTTTTTGCAGCTTCTTCTTTTTCCTTAGGGAGCGGTTTTAAGCGCATATTGATAATAATTTGCTCTGGTGCGCCTCCGAAGCGTTTCTGTTTGATATGAATTTCGGTGTAATCACTTTTAAGGAAGTGGGTGAGCTTGTTCTGGCTCCAGGCATCTTTATCAACTGGCTGTCCTTTTTCGTTCAGCTCAATATCGTTGATTGTGCAATAACGCTCATAAAGGTCTTTTACTTTTACAAAAGCGTTTTCATCTTTGACGAATTCAATATTTTCCTTAACAAATCGGTCAAGGTCGGTTGCCTGATCTTCGATGTAGTCATCTTTATAGCTCTGACACTCTTTTGAAAGCGGGATTTTTCCGCGATGTTCATTTTTGAGCTTGATATAGTATTCGGCAAAGAATTTTACTATGCCAGGATATTCAGGGCGCAAGAGGTCAAAAATATCATTCTCATCTTTGAAATCTTTATCTTCACCGCGTTTGTGGGTAATTGAAAATGGAATAACTACCATTCGATCAATTGTTGCCGGGTCTTTATTGTCGAAGCGTGGGAGGTAGTTTGTAAGAATGATTGTCTGAGCTGTAGGCTTGAAAACTTTTGCGTTTGCATAAAGCCGGCGAGCTTTTAATTCACCGCCTCCGGTGAGCTGCTTGAATACGGCTGAATTGAGCATATCGTTTCGCTGGGTTTCGTCCGAGATTCCGGCTCCCATTCCTTCCAGTTCGGCGATTTCAGGGTTTGCGCCGCCGCCATAGTTCCGGATGTCTTTATTAAGCATGATTACTTGGCGCGGAATTGGTGTTGTCATTTTCGGATATAAGTCTGATATAATTTTCATTGTCGTGGTCTTTCCGGTTCCACCTGTTCCGATAAAGATTCCGCCTACTTTGTACTGTGCGCATCGTGAAGGAATCAGACTGAGGTAATAAAAGAGCGTTTCGAGTGTGTCCTGGTTCTTAAAATTGGACTTCATAAACTTTAAGAACTTTTCCGGTTCTGATGCACTGATGATGTCATCAACTTTGTAGGGTAGGGTTCTAAAGCGGAATTCTTCCGGACGAGAATCGCGGATTTTAAGCTCTTTTCCTGAGAAGTCTAAAACGCCATCCAGCAGAGTGAGTGTTTCCTGGACCTGTGGACCGTCAAAAGTGATTGATTCGTGGAATACTGTATCTACTCCGGAGAGAATCTTTTCTACTGCCAGCAGGAAGCGTCTCTGCTGGATTGTTACGCGGGTTTTATTTAATGCTTTTTTGAAGTCGTCGCTGTCTTTGTATTCGTCGATATAATAGCCCTGCTGAACGAATGAGGCGAGAATGTTATAGATTACAGCTGAGACGTTTGAAACGCGCTGCCAGATATGATTGTTGAAGAAATAAAACTTCTTTTCGTCCTCTACATAAATAAATCTGTTTACGAGAACTTTTGAAACAAGCATTGCGGCCGGAAATTCTCCGGTGTTCCAGTAGAAGTTATTCAGATCTTTATCGTCTTTGAATTGTTTGTATTTTACAGGAACGAGAGGCTTTGAAGCTGATTCTTTATCCGGTCCGAATTGTTCCAGGAACTTATTCTGCCAGTAGTAGGAAAGATATTTTGCAGCAATTGTTTTCAAATACTGCGGCTTTACTTCTGATTCGGTTCGATGCTCTAAAAGATGAGCGGATGCGCCGTTATCAATAAGCAGTTTATTTATTTTTTCGGTATTCATTGAAACTTTTACCAGGGCGCAAAGTGTGTCGAAAAGCTCTTGCTTTGTGATTTTAGTTTTGTGTAATTCACGGAAAAAGCGGCCGAGTGTTGTATAGGTGAGCTTACCGTTAGAATCAAGATCTGATTTATCCGGCTCTATCCATTCTTTCGCGTTGTCTAATGCCTGCTGTATAAGCTCTGGATGTCCGTTACAGATTGCTTCGTCAGGATCTTTGTATTTGGTGAGTAACGCTGTTTCTATCCTGCCGGAGAATCCAGCCTGTAAAAGTTTTTCGGGAACTGATTGCGTGTTGCACGCAATTATTCCGGCCGCGGTTTTGCCGGCTGTGTCGGCATCGAAAAGAAGTGTAATTTTTTTTACGTCTAATAAATACTGTTTAATTTTTGGCTTTGTGAGGCCTGAGGTTCCACCAACAGAAAAAACGTTTGTAAATCCGGCGGCTCTTGCGACAAGCGCATCCATTTCACCTTCTACGAGTATAATTTCTTCTTTTTCTTTTATGTCCTGAGGAGTTGGAAAAGTAGAGCAGGAGAGTGAGCCGCGTTTTTCGCAATGTTCTTTTCCCTCTTCGTAATAATGCAGCTTATAACCGTTTCCGATTTTGATAACTACTCCGGAATGTTCCCAAGAACAATGGCCGGTTGCATTTTTTTTAGTCGGAATACCAGCTGTATAAATTACATTGTTGCCTAGTTCCTGCTGTGCAATATCCATTCCAGGCCAGTAACCGAAAAACGGAATTAAATTATTAAGGATTTCATCCGGATATTGCTTTACTTTGCCGCCTGTTGTTTTCTGGATGCGCTGAGCGAGAAAAGCTGTTATTACTTCTTTAGCGTGAGGATTTGAAAAGATGTAAGAATCCATTTTTTTAATGGATTCAAGGTTTGGAGTGAATTTTGATTTTTCTTCTTCCGGCTTTTTGGCGCGTTCTATTGGTTTAGGCTCATAATGTCCGCCGCAAAACTTTTCGACAAATTTATATTGCTCTGCGCGGTCTTCAATTCCTTCCAAAAGTCTTACAGCGTCGTATATATCGCCTTTTTCCTGGCATCCGAAACAATAAAAACTTGTTTCATCGAGCTTACAGGATGGATTAGGGTCGTTATGCTTTGGATTAAAGCAGCAGATTGAGCCTTTTTGCGGTTGTAAGCCTTTTGCGCGTAAATAATCAAAAAGCCGTGGTTTGTACAAATCAAAATTCATTTTATATCATCCTCACTTACTAATTTTCCGTCGAATACTTTTTTAATTAGGTGCGCCTGCAAAGAAATTGTCTGATTGTTTTTATTCAGAACGGCAATTTCATCCGGAGAATACTTTGTACCGTCTTCGCAAAAAAGCCAGCCGGAAGCGATATGCAGCGCGACCTTTTGATTTAGTTCTTTTGAAAATTTATACTTCCAGCCAGCTTTTTCTTTCATGTCTATAGTTCCTTAGTTGTGCTGATATGCTTCAAAAAGTGCAATCAGATCATCTTTAATCGAATTAAGTGTATTTATGCGATGCAAGCCCTCTTCGCCGTCGAGCTGTCTTTTGAAATAGTCCTGAATCTCTGATATGACATTCTGAATATCAATCAAAATAGGCTTTGATTCAAAAGCCGGCATTTCAAGCGGTTTTTCTTTTTTGCGATTTTTAGGCTGTTCGATATTATTCTGAGTGCGAAAATCATTAAGAGCGTCTGTAGCTGCTTTTACGGTTCCGCCGTTTGCTTTTGCCTGATTGATTACATCTGAAAGCTGTTCACCTGGAACGGATGCAAGCTGCGACAGTGCTTTTGTTGTCATTCCGCTGGTATCAATTCCGCGAGCTTCTGCATTTTCGCGGACTTCTGTTCCTGCGAGGCGGTCATGTACCCAGGAAAGTGATTTAGAAAGTTCTTCTGCAATTTCCTTTTGAGACATTCCGGCAGTAACAAGAGCCTTTATTGCGGTTTCTACGTCTACAGGTTCAAGATCTTCACGCTGAACATTTTCTATCAGCTGGAGAACATTCTTTGAGCCTTTAACGATTACAGATGCAGTTATTTGACTGTAATCCTGACCGACAGAACAGAGATAACGAAAAGCTCGCAGACGGCGGTGTCCTGCAACAAGCTCATACTGTTTAATTCCGTTTTCATCCTCAGGGAGCGGCTTTACTGAAATAGGGTTTATAAGTCCATACTTAAAAATTGAATCAGCAAGCTCCTGAATCTTTTCGTCATTGTATGAAGTACGGACGTTTCCAGTCTCTTTTATCTGATCAAGGCTGATTTTGAATGTCAGCGCGCTTTGTGGTGTAAGTTTAGGCATTTTCTTCCTCCTGAGTGATAATATCTACCAGCTTTTCAAGTCGAGTTTTTACAGTCGGATGTATTTTATATCCGATAGGGTCTGCGACAAATTTCTTAAAACTTTTAATGTCAGGAATAGGAAAATCAATCAGATAATCCTGAAATTCAGTTTTATATGCTTCAAAAATGCCGTCTGGATTAAGTTCTTTTTTGTACTTATTGCAAACAACGAAAACATTTGCATCCAGGCAGCAATTTGAAAGCTGGCTGAAATAATTTTTTGTTGCTCTTAAATCGAGATTTGAACAAGTTCCGGAAATTAGAATTGTATCTGCTGCAAAAACTGCGTTACGCGTTTGAGCATTCCATGTTCCCGGAGGATCCAGAATAATAAAATCATACTGCTCCAAAAATCCGGATTTTTTCAGCTGGATTTTAAGCTGCGTGTCCATAATGTTCGCAAGCATATTCATATCAAGATCAGAAGGGATAATATCAATACGCGGCTCGTTCATTACATCTGGATTGATTTTGACATTGTACGGTTTTACCATTTTTCCGGAAAGAAAATCCTTTGAAGTTTCTTCCTGTAATTCATGGCCGTACATTTCCGATAAGCAGCAGTTATGGTCCAAGTCTATCAAAAGAACTTTGTAGCCTCGCGCATAAAGCGTTTCTGCTGTGAATGTGTTAAGGGTTGTCTTACCTGTACCACCTTTTCCATTTGTGGTGGTTATAATTCTGCATTTGTGCATTTTATGTCTCCTTGTTTTTTTGTCAGTTTTTTGACAATTGATTAAAACGGTATTGGATTTCCTTCGTCGTCATATTGCTGCTGAAAATCCGGTTCTGATTCAGGCGGTTCAGATTGTGCGTATGCCGGCGCGCTTGAATCTGATTCACCTTTCGGCGGTCTTCCTGGAGCGACATTGTTTGCTCTGATAATAACTTTTGAATATTTTTGACCGTCTTTTTCCCAGCGGTCCTGATGCAATTCTCCGGACACTGTAACTTCGCGGCCTTTAGAAAGTGAGTTTACGATTGCAGCTGCATAATTACCTGTAAATGTTACGTCAAAGTAATTCGGGTATTGAATCCATTCATCACCTTTTTTTTTGCTTTCATTTACGGCAATAGTGAAGTTTACAACTGCAAAGCCCTCTCTAGGATATTTAAGTTCAGCAGCTTTAGTTAGTCTGCCGGTTTCGACAACTACGTTGATATTATCTGCCATTTTGTTTTACCTCCTGTTTTTGCCATTGATAAAATGGCGGCTTATATCTACATTCAGACTTCTGGCATATTCTTCCAGAGTGCTATCGTTGATTTTCAGCCATCTGAAAATTTCCTCACGATGCCAGGCTCTATGTCCGTTCAGTCTGATTGTCCTGGTTCCGCAACATGGCTGATGCCAGGGCTTTTTTTGCAATGTCTCATAACTTAGAACGCCTTTAAGTTTTGCAGCTTCTTTTAGCGTTATATATTCAGGCAGATTTTTCAGAGTTTCATTATCTGAAAAGACTGCTGCATATTGTGTTACAAGCGTTTGCGTTTTTTGAACTTCCAGCTGTAGAGTTTTGAAGTTCAGCTCAATCAATTCGTCTGTCATATCAGATATTCTGGATGCTGACGAATCCAACGTTCAGAAACAATTGTTGTTTTCAAGATTTTCAAATAAACTGGCGCACCTCTACTGTTATGCAGTTTTGTTGAAAGCCACTGAAAACTCACTCCTGAATCAATGCCTGCCTTAAAAAGACTTGCGTAATATTCGCCGTCGATGAACACTCCGCATCTGTTGTCGTCCTTAAAATCAAGCGTTTGCAATTTCAGGAAGATTTTAGTCTGGATTTCTGTTGCCATTAACAGCTTTCATTTTTTCCAGGACGGCTTCCCTCAGGAAAAACTTCAACTTCAATCCGTTGCGATTCAAGTAATCTTCCAGCTCTTTTTTCTCTTCCGGAGTTAAACAGAGCTTTGTAGAAAATGTCTGAATGTTTTCTGGCATTTAATGTCTCCTTATGCTTTTTCAGCATCTTTTATTTTGAGTGTGGCGGTAAAACCACAATAATAATAATTATGCTCAAAACGCCACTTTGTCAAGTCTTTTTGTGTCTTTTTGTGTCTTTTTTTATTTAAATTGTGGGCGTATAATCATATAAACCAAAAAAAAGGAGGTGTTTTATGCTGCCAATTTATGAACGCATAGGAAAACTATGCAAATTGAAAAAGACCACTATCAATGAAATGATGATAGCTGTAGCTCCAGAAGATGCAAAAAGCCCGCGGGATATATATAACGGCTGGCGACGGCGTAACACTTACCCGCGAGCTGATGAGATTGTCAGGATTGCTAATTACCTGAATGTTTCTGTTGAATACCTGGTAACCGGCGAAGATAAGGACTTTCCAAAAGATTTTTATTGCAAATACAAGGAATACGAAAACCTTATTATGCTGTTACCAAAATTAAGCAGCTCAGAATTACGCGTTGTTGAAGATGTAGTCAAATCTATGGCGAAATGATTTCATTGAGTTTTCTAGGGTAAAAACTCAATGAAAACTCAATAAAAATTAACCACTAGGGCGAAAAGAAACGAAAACTTGTCGCCTTTTTCCTATAAGAAAAACAGGAGAAAAGAGTTATATGGGTATAAGCCCTATTGATTTGCAAACAATCGCCAGACGTAATGCCGTTATTTTTCGGATTTAATAAAGTTATATATTATATAGATTTACGGATATTTACGTTTAATTGATTGATTGGAAATCGGGCAAAAACTCAATAAAAACTCAATATTTTTGAGGAAAAATTAAATGGAATATCATATTTTCAAGAAAAAAAGCGTTAAAAACGGAAAAACAAAATATAACTGGTATTACTGGTATTGGAATGCTGACCATACAAAGCAGATTCAGAAAGCCTGCAAAAAATGCAAGTCAAAGCGTGAAGCTGAGCTGTATGTTTCAGCCTTGCAGCCTCAAAGCCTTGTAAGTCCGCTGATCAAGGATATTGCAGCTGCAATGTTCGTTCCTGGAAGCATGAATTATCTAAGGCGTGAACAACTGGGGAAATCAATCAAGGAAAACACGCTGAAAATAAAGCGGATGTATATTCGTTATATTATCCGGGATTTTGGCGATATGGATATTCGCGACCTGACAGCTACAAAACTTCTCAGACATCTGCTTTTAATGAGCGATACATCCGCATCCTGGAAAAATCAATATATAACGACGATTGAAGATCTTTACACCGAAGCTATCTGGAGCGGAATCGAAGTAAATCCGCCGCGGTTCGAGCGGTTTGTTCAGAAATCCAAAAAAGCAGATATTTTGACGCTTGCCGAAATCGAAGCTCTTTTTAAGCCTGAAAACTTTCCTGATAGAGCCTCTTTCCTTCTCCTGCTGCTTACACTTTCTGCCGGACTTAGAATCAGCGAAGCTCGTGCATTTACGCCTGAACAGCTCTACCTGAAAGAATCGGCCATTCTGGTAAACGGTTTTTTAGACAGGCATACTGATAAACGGAACTCTTATAATAAGCTGGGAAGCATGGAAGATAAAAAATGGCGCATTGCCTTAATTCCTCCGGCGACGGCTCAACTGTTGCAGAATTACATTGACGAAACAGGCAAAAAAGGCGACGAACTTTTGTTTACGCACTGGAGCTGCAAACGCACTTACCAGCAGTTTGGCGGAATCAGAAAATGCTTTGAGCTTCCACCGTCGGAGAACTGTTATCACATGGACTACATCGAAGACATATTTCATAGAGCTGTAAAAAAAGCCGGAATTGACACCAGCGGCCGGAAAATTACGATGCACAGTTTGCGTTATACTTATGTTACCAGGATGCGCCAGCTCTATGATGGCGAACTTGTCAGAAAGATGGTCGGCCACGCTCAGATTGAAATGACTGATTATTATACACGCAATGAATTAACTGAAACTTTGCACGCGCTGGCTCAGAAAAATCAGAAAATGCTTGATTTTTTCGGCGAGTAGGCGATTTTTTGCAGGGGCTATTTTTATTTTTGAACACGATTTTCGTTAAAAACGCCGTTGATTTTATGGGAAAACCATTGAATCACGGCGTTTACTCTTTGCCAGCTTCCAATAGGAAACTCGTTTAAATTCTTTAAATTTAAATTTATCTTTTTTACACCTTTAGAATCTTAAATATAAGAATAAAAAGTTAAATATATATATAAATCCATAGGTCAAAACGTAAATGTAAATGTAAAAAAGTTATAAAAAAGTATTTTTGTATTAAACGAGTTTTGAAAAATTAAGAAAACTCGTTTATATAAGCAAATACTTTTAAACTCTGTTTTTTACTTTTACATTTTACGTTTTTTATTACTTTCAAAAGTAGTCGGTATTCAATCAGTTGCAAAAAGGTACTGTCAGACGGGGGTGGCTGGGTGCAATTAGTCGGCGCGCCCTGCCTTTTGTCATTTGTGTGTCATGTTCTGGTTAAGATTAAACAATAGTTAAACTTGCACTTGTTAAAATTAAACAATGATGTTAAAATGACATAAAACAACAGAAAAACTGCCAAAAAAGCATAAAAAGTGCGCTAGTATTTGCAAGCATGGCCGGCGTGAATCGTTCGGCAATCTGCATCGGAATAAAAAATAAGTCTCTTGTTCAGAACTCTGCGGGAAAACTTGATACTGATAATCCTGTGAACAGGCGTTACCTGGATAAACACCAGGCGAAGTTGCGAAGTCAAAATGAGTTTGAAACTTTCGGAAATCAGATTGAAGTGGGAGCGGTCAAAAAAGCTGCGGCCGGTCCAAAGAATCTGGAGACTGATAGGAACGGTGTAGCCGGCGAACTTCTTAATCTGACGATGCGCGAACTGATCCAGCAGCATGGAAGCATGGCCAATGTAGAACGGTACACAAAGATTGTTAAGGATCTGACTGTTGCAGATGAAAAGGAACAGCGTATTCAGGAACGCCGGTTAGAACAGATTCCTAAGGATTTTGTTCAGGCCAGCGTTTTTGGTTTTTTAGAGGCTTTAATGAATAAGCTGCTGGACCTTCCGGAAAGAATTGCAGATCAGGCGGTTGCGTATGTTCAGGCAGATGCGGAAACTGCGCGAAATAAAATCAAAAATCTTTTAAGTGATGATATAACGGCTGCAATCATGGATTCAAAAAATCAGATTATAAACGGAATTGAAAACATGAAGGGCAGATATTCCCAGGAAGACAATCTGCGCGACATTGTGAGCGATGCGATGGAGAAAGCTGAATGAGAGATCCTTATATTGTTCGCCGTCGGCGGACCGGCATTGAAGCCGGTTATCTGAAAAGGATAATAGAGCTTGAAGGACTTTGCCAGGCTCAGAAAAAGCTCATTGATGAGTTTGTGAGCTTTCTGACTTTTAACGGTATGGTAAAGATTGAAAATCCGAAGCTCCTGGAGCTTATTGAGAGGGCTAAAAGGATTAAGTGATGATAATTCGAGTTACAGAAGAAGAAGCATGGAAAAGACATTTAGATTCAATTCGTGCAAAGTACAGCAAAAGTTCATCCACCTTTAAGCCTGAGATGCGCATAAAAATTGATTTAATGATTCTTGCTATCAGGATTCTCATAAGAATTCTGGTAAAAATTGCGCCAGAATGCAGAAAAGAAAAATTGGTAGCTTATAAAAAAGAGGAAGATGAAGCATGAGAAAAATTTGGATTTTTACTGCAATTTTGACTTTTTTTATTATTGTTTTATCTATTGGTGGAATTTTGATTTTTCTTCCAGAACATCAAAATGAAAATAAAAATTTTATTCCGATTCAGCAAGAATACGGATATAGCGTGATTTTAGACAAAGAAACCGGTGTTGCTTACATAATTACAAGAGAAGGACATACAACACCACTTTATAATTCTGATGGTTCATTAAAGATTTATAAAATCAGGAGAGATTAAGAAATGAATGTGTTTATAAATAACGGAAATGGTTATCAGCCGATTAAGAGGGCTGATAAGATGGATATTGAGATTAAGCCGCCGGAGACTGGAAGCAATGTAGAGCCTGCGCCTGCTAAAAGTGTGAATGTGAAAATTGACAAGGCGGATGCTGATTTTGATTTTTTTCATAATTTAAGTCATCCAGGTATGGAAAAAGCTCGTTCTTTGTTGCAGGCGATTCCGCCGGAAATTCAGAGTGGTGACAGATTGATTATAAGGTGTCCGAACTGTGACCATAAAGTTTATGTCCAGCGGAATGGTGACGAGGTGAGAATGAGCTGCGGTGGCTGTCAGTTGGATGTGGTTGCTCATATAACTACGGTAAAAACTTTGAAAATTGGAAAAATATGTGATACAACACGGATTTCAAAAAGTCATATTTTACGTGGGGAGAATTAAGAATGATTAAGTGGGTTTATATTAGCCAGAAGGGTGCGGAGGTTTATCCGGCTATTCCGGGTGTTTACCTGGTTACCGTGGTGGATGATGACGGAAAAAGAATGGTTTGTACTGCGGAATACGATTTGTTTAAGGGTGAGCGGTTCTGGGAGATTGACTGTAGATTGACTACGGTACATTCCGGAAAGGTTGGAAGCGGATGCAGTCATGTAGTTGCGTGGAGTGAGCTTCCAGAGTGTGCATAAGGATTTTATTCCAGCTGGATACTAGGTGGGGCTGGTGATAAATATCGGTTAGATTGGAGACGTGGACGCTAGCTCTTTAGAAGCTCGTTAGATCGGGGCGGAGCGACTAACCGGCCGCTGAAAAGGTGGCAGAATAAATGCGGATGAGATGTAACAGCGTGCAGATTTTCCGGAAATCTGTATGTCTCAGGGCGGTGTTATATGTTTGGTCGCCCATTTTTATTTAAAAAGTTGTACTACTTTTGAAAGTAGTGGAGGTTTATTTTGCTTGAAATGGTGATGGAAGCTGAGCGGCGGAAGTGTCTGGCTGAGAATGACAGCGACATCTGGCTGCGGGCTATTGATATAAAAGGTGTGATGGTTGGCAGAAAATACAAGCGGACTGACGAAGCTGAGGTGCGTGAAATGGCTGCTAAATACTGGTGTAAACCTGGATTTTTGTATGTAGAACTTTTCAGCGTGTACGAAGGGAAGCTCTGCGTGCTTTATCATGGATATAGGACTTATTGATGGGGTGGCAGGAAATTACAGCGATAGCAGCTGTTATTATCGGTTCTTTCTCATGTTATTTTGTTGTGCGAAAATGGTTCAACGTTGAAGAAAAGGATGAGAAACTACTGATTGCTTTCTGTATGGCTTTCTGGCCAGAGTTTTTCTTTATGCTGTTAATTATGAGCTGCATAAAGTTTATTAAAAAACTTATTAAGCGAGGTAAGAAATGAAAATTGCTGAGGCTTGCGAAAAATTAACTGAACTTTGCCATGAGGGAAAAGCTCAGGAAGAGCTTTTTATTTTAAGTTCTGAACAGGTTCCTGACATTGATGAGGACGGCAGTTTTGGTTACAAGCTGCAAGAGGCTTTTTTACCTTGCGCGATCATCTGCGAAAAAGGCAAGGTGTATATCAGGGAAAGTCCGTTTTAAGCTGTTGCTTCTGACGGAGCTTTTGAGAGGATTTAACTATGGCTTTGAATACCGAGAACTTTTTTGAAGAGTGGAGACAGAAGAAACTACCGGAGGAATGGCAAAAAAAAACTGATGGTTTTGCGAATGCTCCGATTGATAATTCTGTTGAACAGTCAATTTTTAGAGCTGGATTTTTCATCGGAATAAATCTGGAGGAGATAAAAAAGGAGTACGGCATTGAAGATGAAGGTGTAAAATCTAAAAAATTTTTTTTAAAAAAAAGCGCATACGGCGGTCGAGCGGCGGAAAAACAAGGTAATTCCGGCATCCTGGGCGGTCGAGCAGCAAAAAATAGGGGTTATAAAATGAGCTTGGAAATCAACGAGTATCAGAAAAAGGCGCATGAGACAGCTTGTTACATGGGAATGGAAAACGGAGATTTTCGTTATCCGGTCATGGGGCTTGCTGAGGAAGCTGGAGAAGTCAGCGGAAAGTTTGCTAAGGCGGTTCGCGATGCAAACGGAATTATTGACGGAGACAGACGCGAGGAAATTAAAAAGGAACTTGGCGATGTATGCTGGTTCGTGGCTGAAATTTCTACTTTGCTCAGTCTGGACCTGGAAGAGGTTATGCAGGGAAATCTTGATAAACTTGCTTCCAGAGCTGCGCGAGGTGTGATTCACGGAAGCGGTGATAATCGCTAAAAAAATAAAAACAACAAGAAGGCTAAAAAATGAAAAACAGTTTATGTGATTTAAACGATCATCTGTTTATGTGTCTTGAAGGCTTAATGAATGACGAGTTAAGCGAAAAAGAGATGGATAAACAGATTAAGCGCGCTCAGGCGGTAAATAATATCGCTAAGAGTATTATTCAGAACGGAAAAACTCAGATTGAAGCTCTAAAACTTCGGGAAGAAATTCTGGGGAATGCCGGTAAGGGTGAGCTTCCTGAAATGCTTGTTCCAAAAAATACCAGTACAGGAAAATACCTGACTGATGATAATGGCGGAGGCGGAAAGCATGGGTGCTAGAATCTGGACTTCTGAAATGGTGGATTATATCAGGGAAACTGCGCCCGGAAAGCCGCTTGAAGAAATTACAAGGCTTTTTAATGAGCGTTTTAGAACTGAATTATCTGCTGGAAAAGTAAAAGCTACGATGAGCAGATATAAAATCAGGAGCGGTTATAAATATGACGGCTCAAAGGCTTTGCTTTTTACTCCTGAGCAAATTAAATGGCTGATTAACAACCGGAAAGGTTTTAATTTTTCGGTTACTACTAAAAAATTAAACACTTACTTTGGAACAGATTTTTCTGTGAGCCAGGTGCGCGGCTGGTGCCATGCGCATCATCTTCCTTGCGGCGTTGATATGAGGTTTCCAAAAGGTCATATCAGCGCAAACAAGGGGAAAAAAGGGGTTTGCGCTCCAGGCTGTGAAAAAGGATGGTTCAAAAAGGGGCATCGTCCGCATAACTGGCAGCCGGTAGGAACTGAGGTAATTGTTGATGACGGTTACATTAAGGTTAAGGTTGCAGAGCCTAAAACATGGGAA
Organism: uncultured Spirochaetaceae bacterium; assembly: GCA_902802305.1. Lineage (GTDB taxonomy): Bacteria > Spirochaetota > Spirochaetia > Treponematales > Treponemataceae > Treponema_D. The sequence goes on along the minus strand of CADCLG010000041.1, from coordinate 25,746 downwards.
TTAAAACACCGGATTGTCTGGCAGAAAGAAAACGGCAAGATTCCGGAAGATTCCTGCCTGATTTTTCTAAACGGCAATAGACAGGATTGCAGGATTGAAAATTTGATGTTGATTAAGAGGTCGATTTTAAGCGTTCTTAATCACGAAAAATTATTGTTTGATGATGCTGCATCTACAAAATGCGGTGTTATTATGGCGATGATAAAAAGCCGGATTCGTGAGCTGCAAAGAAAAACGGCTGAGAGGTAAAGGATGAGCGGAAAGAACGACAGAAAAATTAGAAAAAGTGTGAATAAAAAAGTAAAGGATGCTTATGTAAAAGCTCAGGGCGTTCTTTATGATCAGATTAAGGAAATGCCACTCGGTAAGAGGTTTGTATTTGCCTTAATGATTTTATTCAAAAGACTTGAATAGTTACTACTTTCAAAAGTAGTAACAGGAGGACAATATGATCAGATTTGTTGATTACAATAACGACAAAAAAGAAGCCTGCTACAGTTTCTGCGCGGTGAGCGAAAACAATCAATGTGCGGAAAGGGTGTACGGTCATTGTCCTTTTGCCGGAGCTGTTCCGGCGGTGGTTTGTCAGTGCGGCATTAAAAAAATGGTAATGTACGGCTGTGCGAAAAAAGAGTGGGAGGAAAAGGAAAATGAAGCCGAATGAACTTTACGAGGAAATTAAAAAAACTCAGTACACGAAAAGCGGCGATGATGTGGACTGGGCTGTTAAAGTTTACGATGATGAAAAAACTGTAAGGCTTTTGTTTGAAGAATCTACAACGGATAGAGACTGGCATAATAATTTTGATTTTCCGGTGAAGATTTACAAAAAGCAGGAAAGCTGCATGAAGGTAGCGCGCGGCTGGGGTAATGCCTGGAAAAGCTGCAATGATCTTGTTATGGATGCGCTTATTCGTGCGGTTCAGGTTCATAAAAATTACAGGGTTGAAATCTGCGGTTGGAGTTATGGCGGCGCAATGAGCGTTCTTGCAGCTGAGGATTTTCATTACAGAACTCATATTAAGCCTTATGTTATTACATTCGGCGCGCCTAAACCTTTATGGGGGCGTAAGACTTGGGAATATGTGAAAAGTTGTATTTCTGATGCCTGGCAGTATGTTCATGTTAATGATGTTGTGCCGCTTTGCGTTCCGCTTCCTGGTTACAGAATGATTCACAAAGATAAAATCGGAAGCGGTTTCTGCATTTTCAAATTATTCAGAGGCGATATTTACCACTGCATTTATGGTGATGAAAGTTTATATGATAATGTGAGGATGAGCGGAATTTGAAGTGCGTAATAAATCAGGCGGATATTGATTTTCTCAAAAAGAGCTTTATTGCTTTAACTGCTAAAAGAAATTATCTGAAACCTAGTGATTATGTTTGTCAGGTGCGCTATATGGCTGCGGACCTGACACCGTTTCCGGGTAAGTTTTCTTTTAAGCAGTTTCCGTATTTTAAAGAGATTGTTGATAATTTCAGCCCTGAAAGTCCGATTCATAAAGTTTACATTATGAAGGGCAATCAGCTTGGAGCAACTACGGCAATTCTGGAAACTGTCATGCTTTACGGTATCGGTTGTAATCCGGCTCCAATGCTCTATGTTTTGCCTGATGAGGGTATGGCAAAGCTGGCAATGGATACGAAAATTGACCGAATGATTGATACTTCGGGTTTGCGTAACAAGATTTTTGCTCAGACTAAAAAAGCTGCCGGCGCGAGAAATACCGGTGATACTTCATTCAAAAAGGAATTTCCGGGCGGTTATCTTCATGCTGTCGGCGGCCGGTCCGGTAACAGGTTCCGAAACTTTTCGTATAAAATAATTCTTGTTGATGAGCTTGACGGTATGAGCGAGAACATTAAGGGCGAAGGAACGATGGAAGATCTTGCGATTGCGCGTTCTGATGCTTACCCTTCAACGAGAAAAATCTATTTTGGTTCTACTCCGACGGTAGAACAGACTTCTAAAATCTGGAGACTTTATCAGCTAGGCGATGAACGCCGATTTTTTGTGCCTTGCAAATACTGTGGTGAAATGCAGCCGCTTGAATGGGCTGTATGGGATGAGGGGCATGATAATCAGATTGGTGGTATTGTTTGGGAAAATGACGAAAACTTTCAGCCGAAGCTGGAAACTGTAGGATATAAATGTCCGTATTGCGGCAAGATTATGAAAAACTATGATAAGGCAATTATCATGGAAAAGGGCGAATGGCGGCCGACTAAAAAAAGCGATGAAAAGGATGCGCGAAGTTATCATCTTTCGCCGATTTATAATCCTCCGGGAATGTTTTCATGGGAAGATTTTGTTATTGCCTGGGCGAAATGCTGGGACATTAAAAACAACAGGATTAAAGACAAAGAGGGGTACAGAGCTTTCCGCAATTTGAAGCAGGGGTTACCGTTCCGGGAACAGAACGAACAGATCAGGCGCGAAAAAGCGTTGCTGCATAAGCGGTATGGTTTTGCGCGCGGCAAGGTTCCGAATAAAATGGCGGTCGAGGATGCAGGAAGTCCTATCTGGATTATTACCTGTGCGGTGGATGTTCAGAAGGAATGTCTTTACGTTGATACTAAGGGATTTTCTGATCGCGGTGTTACCTGGACTGTGGATTTTCAGAAGTTTGACGGTCCGACGGAAGATTTTTACGGTGTATGGGATAGGCTCGCGGAATACATAGAAAATACAACTTTTGTTGCTGATGACGGCAAAAAATACAAAATTGCGATTACTCTTGTGGATAGTGGTCATTATACTGACTGGGTTTATGCGTTCTGCGCTCGTTTCACTGCCGGAGTTTATGCCTGCAAAGGTTCTGACTGGATTAAGAATGGCGAGACTTACCAGCTTTTCAATCGGAAAACACTTGAAGCTATCGGCTTGCCGCTGGCATATCATATCAATACCGGAAAACTTAAAGACAGAATTTCGCGTGCTATGAATATGCTGCAATGGGATGAGGGAACGAAGCAGCCGGACTGGTTCCCGAATTTTCCTGACAATTTCCATGATGATTATTTCAGAATGTTTGAGGCTGAGGAAAAGGTTGAGGAATACGACAAGCGGACGAATAAATATATCAGGACCGTATGGAGAGCGAAGCCTGGAGCTGCGAATCACGGTTTTGATACTTACGTTTACAATCTTGCAGCTCTGGAAATTTTTGCGGATTCTATCTGCCGAAATGAACTCCAGGGCAATATGCTTGACTGGAGCGCATTCTGGAATTATGCAGCTTACGGGATGTTTACGATGGATTAGGGGAGAATATGACACGAAGCGACAAGGAGAGCCTGCAATTTTATATTGCTTTTGAAAAAGAACTGCTGCTGCATGATTATCCGGTGATTGGGGAAACAATGCGCTGGAATGAAATGAGCGGGCTTGAATGCAGTTTTTGCGAGCTGGTGAAAAATTACGGTTTGAATGTCTGCGACGTGAAGTTTCTGAAAAAGTTTAACTGCGTGAAGTTTTTTGTGAAATGCGAGGATTTCTGTGAGAGAATGGAAAAAGCGAATCCTAGCGATGATTTTCTGAAATGGTTGCAAAATGCGCAAAATCATGTTATAAATAAAGCGACATAAATTTGTTCTGCATTTTTGTGTCTTCTTGTTAAACTCCAGCTCGGCGGCTGGAGTTTTTTTATTTATCGAGCTTATTCATTTGAGAATTAAAAATTGCCTGTGCATCCTGGGCGGGCTTTAAGCTAGCTTCGGTGAGCCAGTGAGTAGCTTTTGTCTGCGTTTCTGATTTGCCGCGGAAATAGATCATCTGGAGATTAAACTTGATATTGTCGCCGGACTTGGTAAAGCTGGTTACGCGGTATATGTTTTTATTGTATTTGAGAAATTTCTTCTGCTCATAGGCAACTTCTGCGGCTGATACAAGCGCGGATTTTCCAGTGCCTTTGTGGTATGGGTTGTATTTAATAATCTTTTTATTAACTTTTCTACGGTACATTGAGTCTTCAACTGGCTTACGTCTACTTCCAGAACGAGCTGCGATTGTTGGAATTGAAAGCTGACCGCCGTTTGTTGGTTTATGTGTGCCGCCGGTCTCCTGACGTTCAAGATATGAAGCTCTATCTAATGCGCCTACATGACTTTCAATTTCTGAGAAACTCATTGCTTCTTTAGGAGCTTGTGCTACATAAATAGATTTTTCAGTAAAGTCATTTCTTAGAGTGAAATCTGTATGAAAGGTTTGAACTGCATTTTTGCGAGTAAGAAAAGCCTGAACATTTACGGTTGCGGCTGCTGCTTTTAACATGGTTTTCTGCATATCTTCTGTGAGTAAATGGAACTTTGAGGGGTCATCTATGACCATCTTATAGCCGGAATACATGGCTTTATTATGGCGGCGGTTTTCCTGGAAAAACTATCAAGTTTTTGTTGATAGTTTTTCCAGTTTTTCAGGTTAATAATAGACTGTATGATTATCGACGATAAAAGTCCTGTTGTAAATGAGGATTCTCAGACTTTCTGGCAAGATGAATTAACGAATGCCAAAATTCTTTTATACGAAATTGAAAAAGCTATAACAGCTTTTAATAAAAACGGAAATATTCAGTCTTATACGATTGATACCGGTCAGGATAAGCAGACTGTAAGCCGTGCTGATTTAAGTAATCTTTATATGAGGCGCGAAAAGCTCTTAGGTGAAATAGCGACGCTGGAAGCGCGTTTGAAAAATGGGGGCAGTAGATGTCCTCAGATTTGTCCGGGGTTCTAAATGGGTATTTTTAATTTTAAATCGAGAAAGAAATGGGAAGCTGAGATTCACAATAAATATCAGCGCATGGTTATAGAGGCTCTGGCTGGTAATTCTGTATGGAACGGAGAAAAATTCCGCGGTTCTCTTAGTTTAGTTAAGGTTTTTAATTCGATTGATTACTGGATGCTGAGACAGAAATCTCAGGAGCTTTGGACTGATTCGCCTTATGCTCGCGGTATTTTGCGCCGCATTTTACGCAATGAGATTTTTACCGGACTGACTGCAAACAGCAGTCCGAATGAAGATGTTTTGTGGCCGGGAATGGATGATCTTGAACGGTCTGATCTTGCTGTTAAGTACGGCGATTTAATCACTTCTCAATTTTCACTTTATGCAAATAATTATGAACTTTTTGACTATGGCAAGGAATTGACTTTTGGCGAGTTCCAGGAGCTTGTAAGGCGTGAGGCTCTTTTATGTGGCGACGGTATTATTGTTGCACGCGTTAATCATACGAATGGGCTTCCGATGTGGCAATGGATTAACGGAAATTATATCAGAACTCCTGCGGATTATACCTGTAAAGATGGCAACAGAATTATTCATGGCGTTGAGCTTGATAAATATAACCGTCATGTTGCTTATTTTGTGCAGACTACGGAAAACGGCGTTTTGAAATCTGAACGTATTCCTGTAAAGGGTGAGAAATCAGGCAGACAGATAAGCTGGATGGTTTATGGCTCAGAGAAAATGAGCGACAAAGTACGCGGTGAGCCGCTTCTGGCTAATGTGCTTTCAATGCTTTCTGATGTTGATAAATACAAGGATGCAGAGCTTCGCGCTGCTGTAATTAACGCTTTGATTGCGTTTACGGTCAAAAAATCTCCTGACACTCCATTTGGAACTCGTCCGACTATGGGTTTGGAGCGGCTTAAAAAAGACGATATAAAAACAGGAATCGGTTCTGAGGTTCCACCAAAAGGACACCAGCCTATTCAGCTGATGCAGCCGGGAACGGTGTTTGATGATCTTGCTCCAGGCGAAGAGGTTGTAAGTTACCAGACGAATCGCCCGAATGTTAATTTTTCTGTTTTTGAAGCTGCGATTATTGACGCTATATGCTGGTCGCTTGAAATTCCTCCGGAAATTGCAAAATTAAAGTTTACATCAAGTTATTCTGCAAGCCGTCAGGCTAATAACGAGTTTGAAGTTTATTTGAAATATCGTAATTTCAAAAATGCAAAAGATTTCTGTCAGATTATTTACGAGGAGTTTGTTATTCAGGCGGTTTTAAGCGGAATGCTTGCGCTTCCTGGATTTATTCCGGCGTTTATTGATCCAAAATTATGGCAGATTAAAGCTGCATGGCTCAGCTGTACCTGGAGCGGAATTGCGCGCCCTAGCGTTGAAAGAACTAAAGACGTTAAGGCTGCGAATGATGCGCTGGATAATGGTCTTACGACATTTGACGATGAATGCCGCCGAATTAACGGCAAGTCATTCAGAAAAGTTGCAGCTCAGCTTAAACGAGAAATCAATTACGCTCACCAGCTTGGCTTTAATCCTCATATTCTTGAAAACAATAACGGAGAGCCTGCTTACAGCATGGACGGAGACGGTCCGGCAAAAAATCAGAATGATGACAATGATAATGATTCTGACGACGAAAATAACGAAGAGTAAGACGGAGGTGCATTATGGGTTCTGATGGATTAACAAATAAAGAGCTGATGCTCCAGATGTTTGAACTGTCAAAGAGTACAGCTGTGCAGATGACTGAAATGAACACAAAAATTGAAAGTATTGAAAAAAAAGTAGATCAGCATGAAGAAATCCTAAAAAACATTCCAGTTATGGCTGAAAACATAAAGGCCATAAAGGATAACTCGGATAAGCTGGAAGATAAGCTGGATAGAAGCATATCCAAAAGCATTAAGAGTGATGATGCTATCCGGGAAAGAATTGATAAACTGGAAAAAAAAAGCGGCGAAAATGCACTTGCCGCATGGAAAAAAATCGGGGTAATCGTTTTGACTATCGTCGTTACTTCGGCGGTAAACGGTTTGATTAGTTATTTTACTCATAAATAAGAGGTGTATATGGCAGACGAGGAAAAGACAGAGACTGAAAAAAGTTCAAAAATGCAAAGCCGGAAATTTCTTGTTTGGCTGGTATGGCTGATTATAACGCTGATTGTGGGTGTTATAGTCTTAATCTGCTGTATCAAAAACATTACAACTGCAATTGATAAATCTGTGGATTTATTCAGCGCGGTATTAAAAGATTTCTTCTGGATTTCTGCGGCGTATCTTGGTGTTAATTTTGGTCAGAAAGCAGCTTTTGCGATAAGTGATGCGTTGAGTACAAGGAAAGAAAACGAGGAGGGCTTACAGTGAAAACTATTTTAATTTTGTGCATTGTGATTCTTGTTCTTCTTCTGGCGGTGTTTCTGCTTTTTAAGGCATGGAGAAAAAACGTTCAGAAATATAAGGATGAACATGAGAGGGCTGAGCGGCTGCGTTATCAGGTAGAACTTGCTCAGAATGAAGCTCGCATTAAAAAAGAGGTGTTTGATGAAGCTGAAAAAGAAAAGCATAAAACTGATGGGCTTAGTGGCCGTGATAAGTTTAATGCCATTACTGACAGCCTGCGTGACGACTAAGACTGTATATGTAGTGCCGGAGATTGTATGGCCGGTATTTCCAAAGCCATCTGATGAAGATGTAGGTTACAATGATGAAACCGGAAAGGTTGAGATGTCGCTGGAATATTATGAAAAGCAGAAAAACTTTAAGATTGATTATAAGGCGACACAGGAAGCTTACGAGCTTACAAAGCAGCTTTATGAAGGAGTAAGAAGCGATGCAGACAATTGACGAGTTTTTGAATAAATGGACCGGCAAAAAATGTGATTATGATAAGGCATTCGGCGCGCAATGCGTTGATTTATTCCGGCAGCTTTGCCAGGACGTGCTAGGGATTCCGCATACAGGAGGCGTGGAAGGTGCAAAAGATCTATTTTTGAACTATGAAAAAATGCCTCTGGAGAAAAAATATTTTGAGAAAGTATATATAAATCCTTATGTTGGTGATGTGGCTGTGTGGGGTCCTACTGATAAAAATAAATATGGTCATGTTGCTATAGTTATGGGTGTTGTAGATGGCTGTTCTATCCTGGTGGCGGAACAGGATGGATTTAAGCAGGACGGCGTGAAATTCAAGGTTCGGAGCTTAGAGAATTGTTTAGGTTTTTTGAGGTTCAAAAAATAAAATGAGTGATAAAATAGATTTAAGCCTGATGGAAGACATTCATTCTGGATGCGGAGTTAAGGCGGATAAAGGCAAGCCGGACTGGTCGCTTCTGGACCTGAAAGCATTAACAGGCTGTGTCGAAGTTCTTACATTTGGTGCGGAGAAATATGCGCGTGATAACTGGAAGAAAGTTCCTGACGGTAAGAACAGATATTTTGCTGCCTTAATGCGACATTTAACGGCATGGCAGAGCGGGGAAAAGGTAGATCCGGAGAGTGGAAAAAGTCATCTGGATCATGCAATGTGTAATCTGTACTTTTTGAAAAACTTCGATGAAAAATAAAATTAGGAGTTTTATTATGGCAGACGAAAAAAAATTACCAGCTGAGGAAGACGTTCCTTTTGAAATCAGGGAAAAGATTGATGATATTGTGTATCATCTGGAGCTTTATTCTGAGGTTATGATGAATAACAGGGGCGGTTTGAGTGAAAAATGTGTTAATCATATTGGAAACGCTCTTGGTAATTTGTATGAGCGATTAAGGGCTTTATAAGTGGGAGAAAAGCCTTTAAGTGGGAGGAAGTCCGGCAGAAATGCCGGACTTTTTTTTATTTTTGTTGATAGTTTTTCCAGTGCGATGGGTACAAAATAACACTATGAAATCAATATTGGTTAATAAGCGCATAGGCGATTCATGGTGGGAAAGCGGTATAACTGCTGACTTTATGCGTCGCGAGCTTGATGATTATGACAAAGAAGATAACAAAGTTCAAATTGTGATTGATTCGCCCGGCGGTTCTGTATGGGAATGTATCTCAATTTTCAACATTATCAGGAACTTTATGCGCCAGCATAAAGAGGTAACTGTTGAAACTTATATTCAGGGAATGGCTGCATCCAGCGCATCTATTATCGCGCTTGCGGCAAAAATCGAAAATCCGGAAAGCAAAATTCTTGTTGAAGACAATGCTGTTTACATGATTCATAACGCATGGTCTACGGTTATGGGTAATCACCTGGAGCTTGAAAAAGAAGCAGGTTTACTCGTTTCGATTGATAACCTGATGGCTAAGTATTACGAACAGATTTCCGGAAAAGATGCAAAAGAGATTCATTCTCTGATGGATGAGGAAACTTTCTTTTTCGGTTCTGAGATTGTTGATGCCGGTTTTGCTGATGAAGTAATTGCCAGCGTAATAACGCTAAGATGTGCGTTGAGAAAACTCGCAAAGAGACAAAGATTGTGGATGAGGCTGACTATAAAGAGATTGCAGCTTCGCTGGAAGGTGCTAAGAACATTTTAGCAGCCTCTCTTGATAAAACTGTGAAAATGGAGCATGGCGAAAGTCATAACGCTCCTGAAAATAATGCCGGGGTACCGGCTCAAAAAAATACGGAGGATAGCGTTATGACTATCGAGGAACTCAAATCTAAAGAGCCTGCTCTTTACGCTGAGATTTTTGCAGCTGGTAAAGCAGAAGGTTCTAAAGAAGAACGCTCGCGCTGTGATGCTCATTTGAAGATGGGCGAAATTGCGGGCTGTCTGGATGTGTCTGCAAAGTTCATTCGCGACGGTAATCCTGTAGCTGATGAAACCGTACAGACAACTTATTTTGAAAAGCGCGTTGCTAACGCTGCTGTTGCTGCTCGCAAGGAAGATAATCCTGCTGATACAGCTACTCCAGCTGCTACTTCTAACAACAAAGAAGAAGCTATGATGGCTGCTTTTGATAAAGCTGTGGGAGGAAACTAATCATGAGTAACATGAACATTCAGAACTACGGTCAGGACAAGGAAATTGTTCAGGGTGATGGATTCTATGAATCTGGAAAGGTAACTATCGCTGCTAACGGCGAAGTTGTTCAGGGAGATCTTCTTGCACGTGACAGAAATGGAAGCGGTAAATTTATTCCGTACACCGGAATTGCTGTAAGTGGTCTTATTGATCCAATTTGCGCTATTTATACTGGCCGCGAAAAGTTGGAAGGGGGAGTTTCTGGTAGAGATGTTCCTCTTACTGCTTACATTGCCGGACCTGTAGATGGTTCAAAAATTAAGGTTGCTGGAACTGCTGCAACAGCATTGCAGAAAGACCTGGCTAAGACAGCCGGAATTATTCCAGTAACTATTACTGAAATGAATTCTACTGACAATCAGTAGTTATAAGGAGTATTGATATGCAGAGCGCATTCAAGGAAAAGGTTCTTAAACTCTTCGAGAGCTTTCCGAAGATGGATAAAATGGGCTTCCTCGCCTCTTTCTTTAAAACAAGCGAAGAAGATTACACTGATGCAGAATATATTGACATTGACATCGTTCGTTCAGGTGAACAGGTTGCGCCTGTTCTTCGCGATCTTTCAAACGGTGCTGTTGCAATTGCGGATGACGTATTTACAGGAAAGCAGGTAAAGCCTCCTGTATATAAACTTTCTCGTCCGGTAAACATTTTTGACCTGCTTAAAAGACAGCCAGGTGAAAATGAATATGAAGCTATTGGTACTTGGTTTGGCCGCCTGGTAAACATCTTAAAACGCGGCTTCCAGCTTATGTATGGAATGCTCAATCGTTCTATCGAGTTGCAGGCTTCTCAGGTTCTCCAGACTGGTAAGCTCACTCTTACTGATGATGCCGGAAACGAGGCTTATGTTCTGGACTTCAACGCAAAGAACACTCATATTGCTAACGCTTCTACAATGTGGGATCAGACCGGTGCAGATCCAATTAAAGATATTAACACTCTTGCAGATGCAATTCGTGCTGATGGTCTTGTGGATCCGAAAAACATCATTTTCGGTGCTAAGGCTTGGGATTTGTTCATTCAGGACACAAAGGTTCAGAATGCTGTTAAAAAGGACGGTCTTGGTCTTGGTAACCTCTCTCCTCGCCTTGTTAATAAGGGCGGTAAGTACATGGGTTATCTTGAATCAGGAGCTTACCGTTATGACCTTTGGGTTTACAACGGACGTTATCAGAGCTTCAACAATTCTACTTCAAACAAGTTTGTTGATGACAACAAAGTTATCATGCTTGCTGATGTAGAAGATCTTGATTTCCGTCTTGTTTACGGCGGTGTTCCTTCTCTTGGAATGACTGAGCCATTTGCTTCTGTCGTTCCTGATACTGTTATTTATCCGAATGGCGGTATGAAGGTTCATAACAAGGTTTACAACAATGACGATAAGGACACAACTGTTGCTCAGGCAACTACACGTCCTATCTGTATTCCAGTTTCAATTGACCGATTTGGCTGTCTTACAGTTAAGTCATAAGGCTTAGGAGCTGGTTATGAAGTATGTCGTTGCAAAAGGTAATTGCTTTTACAACGACGGCAATATTTATGATGCCGGTGATGTAATCACTAAGAGCATTTTTAAGCCGGAAAGTGCATTTGATGATGCTGTTTCTAAGGGCAAAATTATTGTCGTTGAAGAAAAAGCTGATGAAAAAAAAGAATCAGGCAAAGCTGATGAAGTGAAAACTGATGAAGCTACGGCTGATGAAAATAAAAAAGAGCAGGAAACTGAAAAGAAATCCGGCTCTAAAAAAGGTGGAAAGTAAATGGGTTTGAGACAGCTTGCAGAAGCGGATTTAGCAGTAACTTTGACTGACAAAGAAACTGGCGGAGCTGTCGATTTTACATTGCTTCGACCTAACGGAACTGGCGTTACATTACAGGGATTTGTAGGTGATATTGGTTATCTGGTTGATACCGAAGGAAATCCAATTGCCGGAAGAACGATTACAGCTTGTTTCAGAATGAGCGATTTTGTTTCTGATGGCGAATATGTAAAGCCAGCTTTCGGCTGGCGTGTGGTTTACGTTGATATGAGCGGCCATGAATGGATTTTGTTTGTGGTTCGATTTGAGCCTGACAGAACTCTTGGAGTAGGACGTTTGATTTTGGCTTTGAATCTTAAAAAGAAGTCTAAGGACGAGGAAGAAGAGGATGAGTGATTATCAAATCAACGAGCTTTTAAGTACGCCGGATAACGTTGAGATTGTACGCGATCAGATTTGCGGCATCCTGGCTTTAGAGACAGCTCACCAGTTTGAGCTTGCCGAAGCTGCCGGGGAATCAAGCAAGGATGATTACAATATCAAGGTTTATCTGGAGAATGATCATCCGTGGGAGCTGCAAACGGAAGAGGACGAAAGTGTTTTTCCGCTTGTGAATGTGTCGCTTGTGGGTGATACACGTCAAAAAGGTACTGATGACAGAAATAAAAGTAATATGACAGCCACTTTTAATATTGACTGTTATGCTACCGGAACTTTTGACGGCGACGGTAGACTGGGGCGCATGGCAACGGTGAAAGCGTGGAAAACTGCGCGGATAATCCGGAATATTCTTTGCGCCGCAAATTACAGCTATCTGGGGTTGAGGGGTGTTGTTTTATCGCGTTCGGTAAACAGCAGGACTACAGGAATGCCTAGTCAGCAGAGTGCAGCTGGAAGAGTTTGCATTGTGCGTGTCGTTATGACTGTTGATCTGATTGAACACTCGCCTCAGGTAGAGGGCGTTGAAATTTCGCCTATATCTTTGGAAATCTTAGACGATACCGGATTGGTTATCGTGAATATGGATCAGGAGGAATAAGATGGGTGTAAGTGCTTCTGCTATCTCACGCGTTACAGGCGTTGAAGTTAGCTACAAGAACTTTAACGCTGGCAAGGCTGCTCTTCTGCCTCAGAGACTTGCAATTGTGGGTCCAGGTAACAGCAACGTTGCTTATTCGACTAAAAAATATGAATGTGAATCTAGCGCGGCTTTGGTAGCAGAGCGTTATGGCTATGGTTCTCCTCTTCATTTGGCTGCCTTGCAGCTTTTCCCGCTTAGCGGAAATGGCGCAAGTTTCCCTGTAACAATCTATCCGGTTGCAGAGGGTGCTAGTGCTGTTGCTGCGGCTGGAAGTCTTGGAATTACCGGAACTGCTACAGAAAATGGCAGCGGTAAAATCTATATCGGCGGTATTGTTGCTGAGTTTGCCGTTACAAAAGACGACACCGGCGATAATGTACTTGCAAAAGTAAAAACAGCTATTAACGGCGTTCTGAATATGCCTGTAATTGCCGGCGATCTTGATGATCATGCTATTCCGCTTACTGCGAAATTTAAGGGTACAATTGGAAATCAGGTTAAGACTGAATTGCAGGCTGACATTGCCGGCCTGACTTTCAGCGTTACTCAGCTTTCAGGCGGTTCTATCGACGGCGACGTTGATACCGCTCTTGCTGCTATCGGCGGCGTTTGGGAAACTGTCGTTCTTGACCTTTACCCTTACAATAACACAACTAACCTGGATAAATACCAGAATTGGGGAGAAGGACGCTGGGGCGTTCTTAACAAGAAGGGCTGTCTTGTAGCTCACGGATGTACTGACAACTATGCTACTCGTACAGCTGTAACTGATGCTCGTCCTAACGATTACATAAACTTCCTGATTCCTTCGGTTGGTTCACGCGAAATGCCTTTTGTAGTTGCTGCAAAAGGTCTTGTAAGCGACATTATGACACAGGCTGACAAGGATCCAGCCTGCGGATATAAAGGACTTTTGACAGGTCTTCATACTGGTGATGACCTTGTTCAGGAAGATTACAACGTCCGCAATCAGGCAGTTTCTAAGGGGTCTTCTACAAACATTAAAGAAGGCTCAGCTGCAAGATTGAATGATATTATTACATTCTATCATCCGATTGCTGAGGGAAAATATCCTTCACGCCGCTACGTTGTAGATATGATGAAGCTGATGAACGTTGTTTACAACGTCCGCCTCATTATGGAAGCTGACGAAATGATTGGTGTTCCTCTTGTTCCGGATGCTGATGTGGTAACTAATCCTAACGCTGTACAGCCTAAGATGGTTGTGACTGCTTTTGTAAACCTTGCAAAATCTTTGGCAAGCAAAGCCATTATCAGTGATGCAGAGTTCACAAAGAAAAATCTTGAAGTCAAAATTGACAGCGAGAATCCTAAGCGTTTGAATGTGAAATTCCCTGTAAAGCTCAGTGGAAACATTGAAGTTTCTTCAACTGATGTATTCTTTGGCTTCTATCTTGGAGGTGAATAATGGCTTCTGGATGCGTTGAATCTATCGTAATCAATGGCCGCCGTTTTACTTGTGATGCAGAAGATACCTGCGAAATCACTTATTCAGGCTTTAACAACGAAGTAAAGCCTAACGGCGACGGAACTAACAGAATCGTAAAGAGCCGTCATGCCGGCGCGATTGAAGGACTTCATGTAACATTAACTAATGACAATGATGATATGGAGTTCCTACAGGAATGTCAGGACAGTATGGAGTTCTTTGACGTTTCTGCAACTATGGTTGATGGCACTGTTATTGGTGGCTCTATGCAGCTTACTGATGCAGTAAAGGCAGACATGAAAGAAGGTACTGCTGCTATCACGCTGAACGGTTCATGTGAGAAACTTGGTTAATCATACGGAACTTTAAGCAGAAGGTTCCTGGTGCGCCGGGAGCTTTCTGCTTTAATTTTTATAGAGAGGTATTAAATTATGGCAGATGAGAAAGTTGCAAGAGAACAGGCAGAAAAAGAGTTTGACAACTGGTGCGATGTTACCGGAATTGATCGCGAAACTGCTAACATGAATGATGAAGATTTAAAAGGTTTTGAAGACGGTAAAAAACGTCTTATTGATGCCTGCGTTATTGGTCTTCTGGTATTTGATGATGGAAATATTGAGTACACTATTTCTTCCAGAAGTCCTGAGAACTTTGCCGGTGTTACACTTAAAATCGGTCAGCCGAATGGTAAGCTCTTTAGAGCAATGGACGGCATGAAGGAAACTGAATCATTCAAAAAATTAAATTGCGTTATGAGCGCAATGACAGGAAAAGACAATGGATTTTTCGATAAAATCCATGCGACTGATTACAAGCTCTTACAGGCTATCGCGGGTTTTTTCTTGAGTATTTAAAGTTTGAAATTGCGGTAGACGGCAAAAGAAAGAAAGTGGATCTGATGACCGGAGCTTGTACGGCTATCAGGCAAATCTACTCTGATTATCATTTGCCGGTCTTACCTGATGATTTGACTTTAAACGATATTCATTTTTGGTATGACGCTTTGATTCCGGGCTTAATCGAAATTCAAAAATCTACAAAGGAGGCGAAAAGAAATCATGGCAAGTAAATACGCTGTTGAAACTGTTTTTAAGGCGGTTGATGCTATGACCGCTCCGATAAAAAAGATTGAAACTCAGATGAACGGATTAAAAGGCGTTTCCAAAGCTGTAAACTCAAAAATAAAAAATGATATGAGGCAGGCTGAAAAAAGTCTGAATGCGTTTGGAAACAGCTGTAAGCGTGCTGCCAAAAATATGCTTGCCATTGGTGCTGCTGCCGGAGTTGCTGCTATTGTTGATTCAACAAAAAAATATGTTGAGTTTGAGGATAGCGTTACTCAGGCCGGTGCTAAGTTTAAGGATTTAGACGTTACAAGCGAGAACTTCACTAAGGACCTGGAACGGATGCAGGCAGCCGCAATGGAAGTGGGTTCAAAAACGAAATTCAGTGCGCAAGATGCGGCCGGCGCACTTGATAAAATGGCAATGGCAGGATTAACTTCGGACCAGGCAATTGGAATGCTGATGGGTACGACTAATCTTGCTGCGGCCACAAACATGGATTTGACTAACGCGGTAGATATGGCGACGGATGCAATCGGAGCTTTCGGGCTTGCTGTTAATGATCCGTCACTTACTGCTGAGGAAATAACTCAGCAGACTACCAAAAACATGAATAGAATTGCTGATGTTGTAGCAAAAACTACAAACATGGCTAACACTGATATGAGCCAGTGGTTTGAAGCTGTAAAGTCCGGCGCGCCGACTTTCACTTCTATGGGCGGTACGCTTGAAGAATTTTCCGGAATGGTGGGAATACTTGCGAACAGCGGTATTAAGGGAGCCGAAGCCGGAACAGCTTTAAGAAACATGATGCTCAATCTGGGTGCGCCATCTTCGAGCGCAACTAAGGCTTTAAGTAAGCTGGGAATAAGTGTTTATGATCAGGCGGGTAATATGCTGCCTATTATTGACATTATGGAGCAGTTTGAAAAGAAGCTGGGTGATGTTGATGAGCAGACTAAAAACGGCGCATTAGAGGATATTTTCGGAAAGCGTAATGTAGGCGCATTCCTGACATTGATGCAGTCCGGCACTAAAGAAATCAGGAATTATGTAGATACTCTTGAACAGGCTGGCGGTACAGCTCAGAACATGGCCACTGCGATGAATAAATCATTAAAGGGTCAGATTACTTTATTTAAGAGCGCGGTTGAAGGTATTCAGCTGCGAATCGGAAAAGCTGTTGCGGATAACGGCGGTTCTACTGGTTTACAGAAAATGATTGACATGATTAACAATGTCAATGTGGATAAGGTAACCCAGGCAATTATAGGCGTTATGAACGTTTTGAGCGGCGCAATCAGAATGATTGTGGGTTTTGTTCAGGTTGTCTGGGCTTTACGCGGTCCGATTATTGCGATTGTTGGAGCAATAACGCTTTATAAAACTGTAATTATGGGAACTGTTATTGCAATGAAAGCATGGCAGGCAATTCAGGTAATTATTAAAGCGGCGCAAATTGGATGGATTGCAATTACCAGCGGATTGACTGCCGGCAAAGCTGCTTTAACTGCGGCGGTAGCTGCGGAAACTGCGGCCATGACTGCGGAAACCGGAGCGACTACAGCTGCAACTGCGGCTCAGACTGGCTTTAACATTGCCATGCTTGCAAATCCTGTTACCTGGATTGTACTTGGAATTATCGCGCTGATTGCTGCAATTGTAGCTCTTGCGATGAACTGGGATAAGGTAACAGCTGCAATGAAGAAAGCCTGGGAATGGCTTAAAAATATTGCATCCATCATTTTCGATGTTCTTATAGGCGCATTGAAAAAGCTCTGGGAGCCGATAGAGCGGATTATTAACGCTTTCAAAGAAGGTGGTTTTGTAGCTGGAATTAAGCAGATAGGTGTAACTCTTCTTAAATGGGTTTTAACGCCTGTTCAGAAGATACTCGGAATGCTCAGTCATATTCCTGGAATCGGCGGCAAGATTGCTGAGTTTAACAGCGGTATTGATGAATGGCTTGAAAGTATGAGCTTTCAGGGCGGCGAGGATAAAAAGGACAGCGAAAAAGAAAATGAGCCTGGTATTACAGGTTATGCGCCGGTAACTCCAGCAGAGCGTTATTCATACAGTCAGAGTACACAAATCAGCGAGAGCCGAATGACTATCGGACTTGAAAAAGGTGTACAGGCTAAGGTTAGCGGTCCAGCTCCTGGCATTACTATTCAGAATACATCCAGCGGAGCTTTTTAAGTGGATATAAGTAGTCTTTAAGACTGCTTGAAATTATAGGAGGTCTTCTATGAAGAAAATCTGGGCGATTATTGCGGTTGCTGTTTTAATTGCAGCCTCAGTTCTTGCATATTTCACAACTATTCCAGCAGTAAAATATACTGCTCTTTGTGTTGCTTCTTTTGATTACGGTATTATCGTAATGAGTACAATTAAAACAGCAACAAAAAAAACATGGAAAGAATATCTTTGTGTAGGTCTTTTCATTTTAGCCGGTTTACTTTTTGCCGTTGTAGGATTCAGTAAAGATTCTTTAACTCAGCTGATTGCTGGAATTTCAAGCGTGATTGCTTTGATTGCGGGTCTCTTGGTTGCATTTATTCCAAAGAAGCTGCCGGCAAAATAACTATGATTAAAACGGCTCGTCTGCCGTTTTTTTAACTTCTCTGGGGAATGCGTGTAAAAGCGCATTCCCTTTTTTATTGTGTTGATTTGTGGATAACCTGTGGAAAATGTGGATAAAACGACACAAAGAAAGCTGGCGGAAAAAATGCGCTTTGTTGATAGTTTTTCTTTTATTTACGAATAAAAATGGAATTATGGAATTGACTGATATTAAATATACAAGTCCATCGGGAAAGGAATTTACTTTTGTTTATGAGAATGTTTCAAAAGAAACGGACCTTAAAACTGCAACTTTTACTTTTCCGGAAAAGGACGGTGCTTATATTCAAAGTCTTGGGCGTGGCGGCCGGCGTTTTCCTTTAACCTGTATTTTTACAGGTGAAAACTGCATGAAAAAGGCTGATGAGTTTGAAGCTGCGCTGGAAGAACGCGGCATCGGCTCTTTAAGGCATCCGGTTTATGGCACACGGGCTGTAGTTCCTACAGGAACGATTAAGCGCGAGGACGGTCTTGTTACTGATGTTAATACATCGGTTGTTACTATTACATTCAGCGAGACTAATACTGATAAAGAAGTTTTACAGAGCGTTACTGAAAGCAGCTCGGAAATCAGCGCGGCTGCTGAGGTTTTTGTTGATAATGCGATTGATGAATTTGCGGCATCTGTAAGCCTGAATAGTGCGCCGGAAGTTTTACAGGTTGAAACACTGTGCAAAGACAGTGCAAAAATCATCTGCGATAACATAGATAGTTATTCTGATATGGTTGCGACTAAAAAGAATTTCAACCTGAACGATTTTACAAACGGAGCTTATAAAGCTATGCGCAAAATCGTGAACAATGCAACTGCTCCAATCAATGACATCCGGGGTTATGCGGCAACGGTTTTGAAGCTGATGCGCTTGCCGGCAACGATTGTAAGCGCGCCGGCTGAAATCATTACAGCTTATTCTAACATGGTCCGCGATATTGTGAAGAAATTCAAAAATGATCCGTTTGGCGATAAGAAAGTTAAAAATCAGTATGCAGTAATGAAGCTCTCTTTACAGGGAGCAATCTGCGCTATTTGCGAAGGTACAACTTTTGCCTGCGGTCAGAGTTCTTCTTCTGCCGGAGGAAGTTCTGGAGGTGATGGAACTCAGGACGGATTCACAAGCCGCGAGGATGCTGTGAATGCAGCGGAAAAGGTTGAAGAGATTTTTGAAGCTGTAAAAAGCAAGCTGGATGAAGAAGTTGGAAAAGATGTTTTAGTTGAAACTTCGGAAAGTTATTCTGCATTACTTGAAGTTTACCAGAAGACTGTTGCACTGGTTTTGAATACTGCATTCAGTTTGAGAAAAAGACGTGTAATTGTCCTGAATCGTGATAGACAGCTGATTGAGCTTCTGGCTGAGCTTTACGGTGATGTTGATTCGCATATTGATGAATTCATCATTGACAATAACCTGATGATGGAAGATCTGAAAATTCTGCCTATGGGTAAAGAGGTAGCATATTATGTCTAAAAGCTACACTGTTAAAAAAGGCGATACACTGAGCGCAATTTCTGTTCGGCAGTATGGTCTTGCTGCAAAGTGGGTGCAGATTAAAAATGCAAATCCTCAGCTGATAGGAAGAAAAACTGCGATTGACGGTTCGCCGCTTATTTTTCCGGGCGACATTCTTATTATTCCTGATGATGAAAAGCCGACTGAAAAAGTGGGAAAGACTTTGACGGAATCTACGGTTCCGGTCGTTCTGGATGATAGTGCGGCTCAGGATATTACCATCCTGATTGACGGCAAAGCGTTTACAGGTTTTTCAGGTTATACAATTCAGATGTCTGTTGATAGCTTCGATGCCTTTTCTTTTACTGCTCCATTTGACAGCTCTGTTAAGGATTATCGCAAGGCTTTTAAGCCGTTTGCTTATAAACAATGTTCGGTATATTACGACAAAAAACTGCTTTTCAACGGAACTTTATTAACTCCAAATCCGGAAGTTGAGCCGGATAGCAAAACTGTTACATTACAGGGTTATCCTTCTTGCGGCTGCATAAATGACTGTCATCTTCCGGAAACAAAATATCCGCCGGAATATAACGATATGAAGCTGAGCGACATTGCAAAAGATGCCTGCGGTCCTTTTGGATTTGCCGTTGTAATTGACGGCGATGAGGGAGCGGCTTTTGAAAAAGTTGAATATTCGCCTGGAGAGACGCTTTTTAATTTTCTGAAAAAACTTGCAGAACAGCGCGGTTTGATTATTACGAATAAGCCGAATGGCGATCTGCTTTTCTGGCAGCCAAAAAAAGAAAAGGTATGTGCAACTATCAAAGAGGGTGAAGAGCCTTTTGTGAGCTGTAAACCTTCTTTTGATAGTCAGAAGTTTTTCAGTCATATTACCGGATTTTCTAAGGTGGATAATGAAGATGATGCCAGTCATTACACTTATGAAAATAAGCTGCTGACTAAAGCCGGAGTTTTGCGGCCGTTCAGTTTTGTAGCTGATGATGCTACAAGTACAGATTTGCAGAATGCGGTTGAAGCTAAAGCCGGCCGGATGTTCGCAAGTGCGGCAAGTTATGAGCTTAAAGTTTTAGGGCATAAAACTCCTAAAGGTGAGATGTGGCGAAAAAATATGGCAGTTTCGCTTTATGCTCCTGATGCAATGATTTATCGAGAAACAACTTTTCTTGTTGATAACGTAACGATTCAAAGAAGCGACAGCGATGGAAATGTTACTACTTTGAAGCTGGTTTTACCTGGTGCGAGAGATGGAAGTTTGCCGGAGGAATACCCGTGGGAAGAATAGGGAAGTTAATTAAGACGGAGATTGAAAAGTTTATCGTGGCGACTGTGGAAACGCGCTTTAAGTTTAATCAATCCTGCGATATGTACGCATCCAGCGGAGACGATGCGCCGCCGCTGGAAAAAGACAGAATTGCGCTTATTGAGATTGACGGAACTGGAAAAATGGCTGCTGTGGGTGTGCTTATGGTAAGCCAGGGCGCGAAGCCTGGAGAGCGCATTTTGTACTCACGCGATGAAGACGGAGCGGTTCAGGCAATCTTAAAGCTGCTGGGCGACGGAAAGATTGAAGCTGTTAGTCCTGGAGGCGTTAAGACTTCTACTGATGATAATTATGAGCTTGAAGTTAAAAAAGATTTGAGTGTGAAAGCCGACGGCAATACTAAGTTTGAAGGAAAACTGGAAATTACCGGCGGAAATATGAAATGCAAGGGAACAGCTACGCCTAGCGGCACTGGCTGTTTTTGTGCTTTGCCGACGTGTCCTGTAACAGGCGCGCCGCATAGTGGTGAAATGGTGCTTAATACATAGGTGGTGTGATATGGCAATGAATGGCGATACTTTGGGAATGGCGATTGCGACGGCTGTTTTAGATAGCGGTGCGAGTGCTGCCGGCAAAGCTCAATGTGAGGAGTTCTGGAAAAAAGTTGCGAATGAAATAGTTTCGCATATTCAGCAGAATGCGGAGGTTCCAGCAGGAATAACGGTTACTACTACTGACACTGTTCCTGGGGTGCACAGTGCGCATACAGGAGCAACTACTGTTCCAGGAAGTGTTTTATGACAGATTTTGAGGGCGATGTTTTATTTTCAGATAGTAATGACGGCGGAGTTTTGACGATTGAAGACGGTTTGATTGCCTGCGATAAAGGATTCAGCACGGCAGTTTATTTGTCTTTATTCGGCGGAAACTTTGACGATAACGGCATTACTGATACCGGCAATGCTTACTGGGGAAACCTGATAGGCGGCGAAAAAGAAAAAATGGTGAGTAAGTTTCAGAATATCATTTGCAGCCTGCCTATGAATACAAAGAATCTGAAACTTGCTGAGGAAGCTGCAAAAAGTGATCTGCAATGGGCTATTGATGAGGGCATTGCAGACGAGATCAATGTTTCCGGAAAAATTAAGAATGTTAAAAATGCGGATTTTGAAATTAACATTTTGAAATCCGGAGAAAATATTTTATCTACAACGTATGGCGTTGAATGGGAGGCTATGAGCAATGGACTTTAATTTTGAAAATAAAACTATAAGTGAGGTTTACGATCTTACTCTGAATGGGTTTGAGACTGCTTTTAATACGCGCTTCCGGCTGCTGCCTAAATCTTTTATTCGTGTTACCTGTAAGGTAATTGCCGGAGTTTACATTACACTTTACAAAATGGGCGCATGGATTTTCTTGCAGCAGTTTCCTTCGACTGCCAGTTATGGAACTTTCAAGGTTCTGGGAAAAGAGGTAAATCCACTTATTGAGCATGGAAATCAGATCGGATGCGGCAAGCCTTATGAGGCCACTACTTTTGCCGGCAAAATTAAAATCAGCGTTCTGGATGACGGTATTCTCAATTCGGGAACTCAGCTTAAAAGTTCCCTTAACGGAAAACTTTATCTTGTTACTACCACAAAGGCAATCCTTCTTTCTGATGGAGCCGTTCAGGAAGTTGATATTGAATGTACTGAAAGCGGAACTGCTGGAAATCTTAATAATGGCGATGAATTAAAGTTTGTTAATCCGCTTGGCTTTCTGGGTGATACTGCGGAGATTTCTGACATTACGACAGAAGCAACAGACGGCGAGAGCGTAGAATCTTACAGACATAGAGTTGTTAATAGATGGCGCACTCAGCCTCAGGGCGGCGCACTTGCTGATTATCGCGCCTGGGGTAATGAAGTTCCAGGCGTTTATCAGATTTATCCGTACACTGACGACAATTCGGCGGCCGGTGTAATTCTTTATGTTTGCGCTGACAAGGAAGCTACAGGAAGCCGTGTTGCTGACAGTGCAATGCTTAAAGCTGTAGGAAAAAGCTGTACATACGATCCTGAAACCGGAATGGCTACGCGCAAGCCTTTAACTGCTGTTCTGGATCCTGATTTTGATGAGAGCTACACAAACATTAAAACGATTACAGAAGAAATTTTTGATGTTTATATTACAGGTTATAACGGTGATATTGATTCGATGAAAGACACTGTGAAAACAAATATCGAAAACTATCTTCTGGAGCGTGAGCCTTATATCCGCGGTCTTTCAGTTGATAACAACCGAATGGATGATATAAGCGTGAATAATTTAATCGGCATTGTAAATGAAATTGCCATTGCGAATACTGCAAGTTTTACCGGCGTGAGCTTATATCATGCCAGTGAATCTATTGCAGCTTATCAGCTTGGACGCGGTGAGCTGGCAAAGCTCGGAACGCTTTATATCAATGGGGTTGCTGTATGATCGGATGGTTGAAAGTTGTTCAATTTTTATATCCGCGGTCTAAGGCATTCAGAAGTATCTGCGATAATTCTTTCCGGAAATTCTGCGAGGGGCTTGGTTATGTTCCGCAAGATTTTCAGACTTACCTGGAAAAGATTTACGGAGACAGATTTGCGGAAACTACGCGAGAGCTTACAGCGTGGGAAAAACAGTTTGGAATTGTTTTTGCAGAGCAGTATTCAGACGATATGCGCCGCAAGCTGCTTTCTTCTTTCTGGCAGATTAACAAAGGCGGTCAGGGTAAGGATTATCTTTTGCAGATTTTACAGCTGATTTCTCCGGACTTCCAGATTGTTGAAAATCTGCCGGTTCGTGATCCGCGAGACAGTAACGCTGTTTATGCTGCGGTAAACGGAAATAAAAAGATGGTGAACGGCAATAAATATGCTGTGAACGGTTATAAAATTGGTGATTCTGATTTTATTCCAACGGTTCTTAAAAATGATTCTGAATCATTCTATGAGCTTCCATCGGTTCCGGATTACTGGAGAAACTGCTTTTTTATCTGCAAGTCAGTAATCAGGAATCGTTATAACGCAATTATGTATGTGGAAAAATTACAGGTAGAAGAAAAGTGGAAAAACTTTTTGGAATACATTGTATTAAAAATCAAGCCGGCTCATACGACGGCGATTTTGTTTGTTGAATATATATAAGTCAGGAGGTTAAAGATGATTAGAATTGATTCAACTTACTCAAATTATTTTGATAATACGGATCCGGGCTATCCTGCTGGTAAGGCGATTGATGCTTCTACTGATGAGGGTATTGACGGAACTCCTTATCGTGAAAAATGGATGAATGATATAATCGGCGCGCGTCAGGCTTTGTGGGTTGCTGCTTTTGGCGATATTACTGGAATTTCCGGTAATCCTGATAAAGTTGGTGATTCTGATGTTTTGAAGGCAATTTTGCAGCTTATTGAGAAAAAGCTGCTTGGTTGTTTTTTACAAGTTGAAACTGATGAGGCTGAGCCGCTTATTCCGTGGGGAAGCCTGAATAGAACTTATAATTCTAATATCACTTACCTGGTTTATGCGGTGATGGCTGATGATACCGGCGATGTATTACCGATTAGAACGCGTGTTGATTCTTCCGGTTTGCATCTTGTTATCCGGGAGATCAAAGACGGTAAAGTTCAGAATATTGTTCGTCAGCCAAAATGGGGAAGCTTTAAGTTTGGTGAAAAAAAATGGGGCGAGGCTGTTCCATTTAAAATAAATATTATAATTAAGGAGGCCTGAAAATGGTTGGAGTTCCAAAATCGTTCAATACGAAAAAGGACTATGAAAACGCCGTTGATTACGCTTGCGCGACTAACAGCGGCAAGGGTGAGCTGATTGCAGCTTTAAAAGACTTGAAAAACAATACAACTATGCTTGTTTTGAAAAAGTCCAGCGAATCTGTTCCGGTAGAAGAACAGACAGCTGATGATTATGAGGAAGTTGAAAATCCAGCTTGCAAAAAAATCCGCCTCGGATTCAGCGATGCTGAGATTGATGCCCTGCTTGCAAAAATTGAATAGGAGACAGAAAAATGGCTTTGAAACTTTGGGCTGATGGCGTTGATGATGCCTCGGTTGCTACTATTCCGGAAAACGGAAATTTTAAGTGTGTGGGTTCTTCTTACCTGGTAAAGAAGGATCCTTTTGCTTATTCTGAGAATAAATTGATTCTCAAAGACGGCTTTGCGGTTGATTTATATGATGGCGTTGCATGGCGACAGATTACCAATAGAGCTGCAATTGAATTTGATCCAGCAGAAAATCTTGATACTGGTGCTGTTCTTGCTCATGGTAAGGATTATTACGTTTATATCTGTTTGTCAGGTGGAAGCGTTTCGGTTGTTGTTTCTTTGAATTCTACTTATCCGGACGGATTCAATGCTAACAATTCGCGTAAGATTGGCGGCTTTCATGTAGGACACATCAGAAAAGTTTCTGATGATGGGCTTTGGGTTCCGATTGATTCAGCTGGCAATAAGTTTGGTAATTCAGGAACTAAATGGCAGGACAATGTAACTACCGGAATCGTTCCTAATTCTGTCTGGGATCTGAAAAATCGTCCTCGCGTAATTGTTCCTGGTATGGTTAAAATCAATGAAAACTTGTGGGAAGGTATTTACCTTCCTTCGGTTGATGAAGCCATTACATTTATGGCCGGTACTAACGGTCTTTCTGTGGCAGAAGGTAAGCTCAAGATTGCTTATGGTGAACTTCCTGCTACTGGTACTGAGGGCTTGAATCAGTTTAACTTTAATGAGCTTGCAGCTCGTCAGGGCTTGCGCCTTTTGTCTTATGATGAATGGTTGCAGGGTGCTTTCGGTTCGCCTCAGGGCGAAGACGGTTCCAATAATTACGGATGGACTAAAACAACTAATACTGGAAGATGCCGCACTGGTTGTCAGGTTGATCCTTCTACAGGTGAATTTGACAATGTTTCAGGTGTGAAGCCTTATGCTATTTCTGCTAAGAATGTTGTTGATTGCGCGGGTAATGTTTCAGAATGGACTAAAACATTCTCTCTTGACTTTAGTTCTACTAACTGGAACTGGCAGAACGTTCTGGGCGCAAATCAGGGCCAGGCTTATCTCCCTAATAGTGATGGTTTGCGTGCGTTGCGTTGCGGTAGCAACTGGAGCGATGGCGTGCATTGCGGTCCTCGCGCGGTCATTGGCCACTACCACGCGTGGGACGTGCGCGCGGACATCGGTACGCGGCTCGGCTGTGATTCGCTTTAGCGAATCATCTGTTTTCTG
>CADCLG010000040.1 GCA_902802305.1 uncultured Spirochaetaceae bacterium | reverse complement strand
AATCTTGCAAAAGCCAATGCAAAATCAGCCGGAGAAACTTACATGCTCGCCCTTACTTATGCAAACGCACTTTCATCCGATTCAAGCATAATTTACCCGGATTTATCTTCCTTAAAATACGGTCAGTTCGGAGGACGTGCAACCTGGACTCTAGGCATGATTGATATGGGTTTAAGCTATTACAACGGCTGGTATAAACAACCAAGCTTCAATGCAAGCAAACTCGACTCCTTTGTAACAAGCTATCTTACAAAAGGCACAGTTAGTGAAGATGAAAAATTCCTTGCTTACGACAAAAAACAAACTTTTGGAGCGGAAGCTTCTTCTATTATCTGGCACTTCAATGTACGCGGAGAATTTGCCTATAATCTTACAGATGATACAGACGGAACAAATCCATGGGTACACAACAATTCAATTGCATGGCTTGGCGGATTCGATATCGATCTTCCATTCTGGGATGCAAATTTAAATGTTCAGGAAACCGGCACTTACATTTTACACAAGGATGAATGCGATAAAAATACTCTTGATGTAGATTATGCAGCCAATGCTTACAGCAACAATAAAATTGTCTGCAATTTTACAACTTCCTTTATGAATGGCAAAATTGCACCAGAAGTTACAGCAATGTACGGTTTTGAAAACGGAGATTTAGTTGTAATGCCAAAAATTGCCTTTAAACCTGACCAGAATCTTACTCTTACAGCAAGTGGAATGTACATCTGGTGCAAAGATGACAAGAGCGAATTTTCAGCCTGGAAAGACAACAGTTTTGTAAATATTGGAGCAAGCATACAGTTCTAATTTTCAAACTGCCACTTCTTTTGCCCAGTCTGTTTTTCCTAATTTTCCATAATCAATTGTCAATAAGACCAAATTTCGAGTATAATTGCTTTTATGAAATACAAGATTTTTATTGACGGAAAAGAGGGAACGACTGGGCTTAAGATTTTTGAGAGATTTGAGGGGCGGTCGGATATTGAGATTTTGACAATCAGCGAGGAAAATAGAAAAAATCCTGTCGAAAAGGCAAAGATGATTAATGCTTCGGATTTTACTTTTTTGTGTCTTCCTGATGCAGCTGCTATTGAATCTGCAGAACTTTGCACAAATCCAAATACAAAAATTATAGATGCTTCTACGGCACACAGAACAAATCCTGCCTGGGCTTACGGTTTTCCTGAGCTTGGTAAGGATTTTAGAGAAAAGATTGCTGCTTCTAATCGTGTTGCGGTTCCTGGCTGCTATGCGAGCGGTTCTATTGCAATCTGCTATCCTTTGGTAAAATCTGGTATTATGCCGGCTGATTATCCGCTTGTGATTCATGCAGTGAGCGGTTATTCTGGAGCTGGTAAAAAAGCAATTGCGCAATATGAAGCAGACGGTCGGGATCCGGGCTTGGATTCACCGCGTTTGTATGCGCTCACTCAAATGCACAAGCATCTTCCTGAAATTAAATTGATTTCTGGTCTGGAATATGAACCGATTTTTAATCCTTATGTCTGCGATTATTTTCAGGGAATGACAGTTACCGTTGGCTTACATTCACGCCTGCTTTCTCAAAAGGGTGGGAAAAAAGTTACCGCTCATGATATTTGGGAAATGTTTGCGGCTCATTATGAGGGAGAACACTTTGTAAAAGTTGCAGGCTTTATGGGGGAGGGAACTCTGCCGGAACAGTTTATTCCAGCAAATACTCTTGCCGGTACTAATAATATGGAGATTTTTGTTTATGGCAACGATGACCGTATTATGATTACAAGCCGCTTTGATAATCTTGGAAAGGGTGCTTCGGGTGCTGCTGTTCAATGTATGAATATTATGATGGGGATTGACGAGGCAAAAGGTCTGGAGTAATTTCTTTTTGATAGAATTGCTTTGAGGCAGAAAATTCCTTTACGGGAGGAAGTTCATATATGGCAAAAAAACGCAGTAAATCTAAGGTAAAATACAAGTTCAGTTATGATGCTCCAGTCTCTTTGACTTTTGTGCTTCTTGGCGCGCTTTTATTTTTGCTTGATACTTTTTTGCTGAAAGGGAAGCTTAATGCTCAATATTTGCTTTCTCCTACAGCAGGAGCTGGCAGTCTTCCTTTTGATTTTAAAAATATTTTTTCCTACTTACGCCTTATCCTTTATGTTTTTGGTGGAAGTGAGCCTTTTATTTTTCTTTCTAATTTGATTTTTATTGTTCTTCTTGGTCCGGAAATGGAAAACCGTTATGGTTCGATTGTGATTGGACTAATGATTTTTGTTTCTACTGTTGTTTCTGGTGTTTTAAGTGCCTGCTTTTGTAATTTTTCTGCTTTTGGTGCAAGTCCGATTGTCTTTATGCTGATTATCCTCGATATACTTATGCATCTTACTAAAAAAACAATTTCTGCTTCTGCGGTTTTTCTTATCTGTCTTTTTACAGCAAGCCAATTTTTCACAGGCAGCAAAAACGGTATTGTTGGAGTGCTTATAACTCTTGCCGGCGGATTGTGTGGAAGTCTCTTTGCCTTTATGGCTTCTCCAAAGACAAGGGCTGCTAAAAAACAGCAGAAGGTTGATGTCGTTCCTGATGATGATGCTACTATTGTAGGGACCCTATAATCTATTTTAGATTATACCTTATCAGCTTTTCATATTTTCCAGTTTTTCTCTCAGGATATTCATCGTCAACATTACAAGAAAAAACTTCGTATTCGCTGTGGCCAAAATCAAGGCGGGCATTTGAAAGAGCTCCAGCTTCTTCAAGTAAGGTGCGGTGGCTTTCTTTATCATAGTTATGCTTATACCAGACCGGCCAGTTTCCCTGTTTGCCACGAAGGACAAAATCATAGCGGAGTAAATCATATAAAATGTCTGTATTCAGTAAAGGGGATTTAGTCTGACTGCTAGAAGTTTGCTGATACAAGTTGTTAAGATTATTATTCAAAAACTCAAACCAGAAGGTTTCGCGGCGGGCTGCTTCAAATACCCTTTGATTTTCCCCAAGCTCAGTCATCAGTTTGAAAAAGTTCCAGAAACCAAGCGTGCGGCCAATATACTTCATTGTATGTACAAAAAGTCCTTTGTTCCAAAAGGCATCTGTTAAAATCTCCAAATCTTTTAGAAAAAGCATATCCCTGTATGAAATGTAAGGTGTTGAAAAGGTTTCGTAGACGGGATTGTCCATCCATTGCCAGCCATTTTGCTTTGCATATTCCTCCATTTCTGTCCCGTGAAGGACTTTTAAAAATCCCAGCTGAATTGCATCGGGTGCAAAGGACATTACAAAATCAAAGGATTTTCCAAAGCTTTCCAGATTTTCGTAAGGAAGTCCTGCAATTAAATCAAGATGCTGGTGAATTGTCCTTGGAATACGGCGGATATTTGCCGCCAGCTTTTCTATATTTGTTGAACGCTTGACGGCGCTAAGACTCTTTTTATTGGAAGATTGTACGCCAATTTCAAACTGCATTACACCGGCTGGAACAGTCTGCAAAAACTCAAGGGCTTCTTCTGTTAAAAACTCTGCTTCGATTTCAAAATGAAACATTGTGACTTTGTTATGATGCTCCAGAATATAACGCCAGATTGCAATGTAGCGGTCGGGTTGCAAATTATAGGTACGGTCTACAAACTTAACCAGAGGAATGTTCTTATCCAGAAAAATCTGAAGCTCTTTAATAACAAGTTCAAGAGGTTTAAAGCGAACACGCTTATCCAGAGAGGACATACAGTAAGCGCAAGAATAAGGACAACCCCGCGAGGATTCATAATAATAAATCTTGTTTTTGTTTATTGTTTCTGTCTGTGTCGATGAATTTGCTTGTGTAGTGCTTATAAGTTCGGGGTAGGGAAAGGGCAGTTCCGAGAGGTCGCAGATAAGGTCCCGTTCACCGGTAAAAGTTATGGCAGCACCATCATCACAATCATCGCCACCATCACGGAGATAAAGGCCTTTTATATCACTTAATTGGTTATACAAAAATGTATTATTTATGGGAGACTCACTTTCGGCAAATGCTTTAACAATTTCTTTTGTTGTTACTTCTCCTTCGCCTTTTATAATAAAATCAAGTTCAGGCAGTTTTTTCAAATATATTTCTGCGGCAAATCCAAACTCAGGACCACCTGCGCCAATTATAGCAGAGGGGAGCAGCTTTTTTATATCCGGGATAATTTTTGTTGTTATTTCCGCATTCCAGATATAGGTTGAAAAAAGAATAATTGATGGCTCTTTTTCATAAATGCCCCGTAAAAGCTCACCCACTGGTTGATTAATGGTAAACTCAGTAAAAGTTATGTCAAGCTTGTTTGAAGCATATTTTTTTACATATTCGCAGATTGACCGAACTGCAAGACAGGTATGAGAGTAAGAAGCATTTATTGCTACAAGAAGGATTTTCACGAACATATTATAGCATGAAAAGAAGGTAAGATTGAAGATAGTATGATTATTTGTAATGCGGAAGCCTTGGATTATTTGTAATTTGCGTGATTAAAAATAAATAGCCCCTACACCAGGAAAATGCAGGGGCCATTCTTCTATTTTATTTAGTTTGTTTAGAATTAGTTAAAAATTGGTCTAACTCTATTTACTGTGTCACAAGCCTTGAGCTTTTCGATAATGTCGTCGGTTACTACGCCGTCAACGTCGATGATGTTGTAAGCTACGTCGCCGCGTGCCTGGTTGATAAAGCTGGCAATATTGAGTTTTGCTTCACCAAGAATTGTTGTGAACTTAGAGATTGTATCAGGAATGTTTTTGTGGCTGATACAAAGACGAGTTCCGCCGGCCGGAATAGGGTTGTCTGTAACAGTCTTAGGGAAGTTTACAGAGTTTACGATATTTCCATTTTCGAGGAAGTCTTTGAGCTGAGCAGATGCCATAATTGCACAGTTGTCTTCTGCTTCCGGAGTAGAAGCTCCAAGGTGAGGCATACAAACAACTTTTGGATGATTAAGCAATTCTTCTGCAGCAAAGTCGGTAATAAGGCAGCTTACTTTTCCGCTGTCCAATGCTGCAATAATATCTGCATTATTTACAAGACCACCGCGGGCAATATTGATGATTCTTACACCATTTTTCATGTTTTTGATAGCAGCTGCGTTAATCATACCTTTTGTGTCGTTTGTCTGTGGAACATGGATAGTGATGTAATCACACTTTGCATAAAGACTGTCCAAGGTTTCTGCAATCTTAACTTTTTTATCAAGTTTCAAAGCAGAGTTTACAGAAAGGAATGGATCATAACCAATAACTTCCATGCCAAAGTGAAGGGCAAGATTTGCAACCATATCACCAATTGCACCAAGACCAATTACACCAAGAGTTTTTCCCATCAATTCAGGACCAACAAACTGGCTCTTTCCTTTTTCTGCAAGGTCAGGAATCTCATCACCTTTTCCGCTAAGTCCCTTTACCCACTTGTTAGCGTCAATTACAGGTCGGCTGGAAAGGAGGAGGGCAAGCATAACAAGTTCTTTTACAGCGTTAGCATTTGCTCCTGGTGTATTGAAAACTACAACACCTTTTTCTGTAAGTTCAGGAATTGGAATATTGTTAGTTCCAGCTCCAGCGCGGGCAACAGCCTTTACGTTATCAGAAAGCTTCATTTCGTGCATATCTGCAGAACGAACCAAAATTGCATCAGGGTTATTGATGTCTGTAGCAATTTCGTAATTGTCGCGATCCAGCTGGTTGAGACCCACGCTCGCAATTTTATTTAATGTTTGAATTTTGAACATAGTGTTTATCCTCGTGTGTCACCCCGAACTTGTTTCGGGGTCTATTTTTTTATGAGATGCTGAAACAAGTTCAGCATGACAATTATGCATTCTTTTTAGCAAAGTCCTTCATAAACTCAACCAATGCCTTAACTCCATCCAAAGTCATAGCATTGTAAATAGAGGCACGCATACCACCAACAAGACGGTGACCTTTAAGGTTTACAAGACCTGCAGCAGCGGCTTCTTTTACAAACTTATCGTTGATTTCTTTTTCCTTAGCAGCAGCGGCTTCATCATCAGCAGCATGATTAGAATATTTTGTAAGGAATGGAACGTTCATCAAAGAGCGGCTTCCAACCTGAGCTGTTGCGTGATAGAAATTACCTTCATTGCTGTCCAAATAGTTGTAAAGGTAATCAGCCTTTTCCTTGTTGCGTTTGAGCATTCCTTCAGCACCGCCGTTAGCTTCAATCCAGTGCAAAACTTTTCCAAGAACATAAATTGTGTAGCAAGGAGGAGTGTTGTACATAGAACCGTTATCAGCATGTGTTTTATAAGCGAGCATAGTAGGAGTACCAGCGCGGCATGCTTCAGGCTCACAAATCAAATCTTCGCGGATAATTACAAGAGTAACACCGGCAGGAGCAAGGTTCTTCTGAGCACCAGCGAACAAGAGACCGAACTTTGAAACATCGAGAGGCTCACTCAAAACGCATGAAGAAATATCAGCTACCAATGGGATGTTTCCGCAATCTGGAATGTACTCGTAGTGAGTTCCCATAATTGTGTTGTTGAAGCAGATGTAAGCGTAGTCATAGTCGCCTTCAATCTTTTCAACTTTTGGAATGTAAGAATAATTCTTGTCCTTGCTGCTTGCAATAATATCAACATCAACGCCAAGCTTTTTAGCTTCAGCAGCAGCCTTCTTTGCCCAGACACCAGTTTCGATGTAGGCAGCCTTTCCAGTGTGAATACCAAGGTTTTCTGCAACCATAGCAAACTGAGTAGAACCACCACCCTGTACAAAAAGCACCTTGTAGTTATCAGGTACGTTCATCAGCTTGCGAACCATAGCCTCAGCATCCTGAATGATTGGCTCATAAGCCTTAGAACGGTGACTCATTTCCATTACCGACTGGCCTGTTCCATTGTAATCCATCATTTCAGCTGCACAAGCATTCAAAACCTCTTCCGGCAGGCAGCTAGGTCCCGCACTAAAATTGTACACTCTTGCCATACATCGACTCCTTCGTCTTTTTTTTCAACTTATAATTTTCAGAGAATTCAAAATACTCAAATTCTCAATTTTCACATTTTCAGGAACTCTTAATACAGAGTTCGTCATATTTACAATGCCCGTTACACCGGCCTTTACCAGCCTGTCACACATTGCCTGGGCATCCTTTGCTGCGACAGTCAGAATTGCAAGCTGGATGTTTTCCTTTTTAATTACCCAGCTCATTTCTGTTGCAGGGTAGAGGGGAAAACTCGAACGCAGAATTTCAACTCTGTTTACATTTGAATCAAAACCCGCTTTAATTTTAAATCCGCTTCCTTCTGTTGTGCCTTCATCAAGGAGTGCTGCTCCAAGTCTATTCAAGCCTGCTATGCAGATATTTATTTCAGAACTTTTAAAACCGAGTGCTAGAGTGATTGTATTTAGCAAATCGTGCTTATAGTATCCGTTTGAAACACCAAATGTTTCGTTTTCAAATACCGTGTTTCCTTCTAAAAGTTGTGACTGAAATTTTCTTAATAGCCATAAATCATGCCTAATTAATGAATTGTTCCAGCCAGTGATTTCGCTAATCTGCATCGAAGTGATTTTTTCTTGCGACCAACTTTTCAAAAGATTTTGCAAAGTAAGCATTCGTTTTTTTGTAACTTCTGGAATTGCAATAATTGAGTTCATTATAAGTATTCTCCATTGATATGGGAATCAAATATTGTCTTTAAAATGACGATTTTATTAAAAATCATAGCGAAAATGAATAAAAAAATCAAATACTGTTAAAAATTTAACAGTAAATTATCAATGGATACTTATCTGAGTAGAAAATAATTAATGCGTTTTATAATTTGCCAAATAATTAAATTTTAAACATTCCAACGTTATTGTTAAGTTTTTCAAGATTTTCTTGATTTTCGTTACTAAATTTATGGCAAAGTTCAACGGATTTTGTAATTTCACCCGAATCGGATGTCATTTTATTCATTGAAGCAGTAATTTCTTTGGTAACATTTTCTAGGATTTTCATTTCTTCACCAATCTGTTTTCCGCCATTTAAGAGCATATTTGTATTTTCTTTTACTACTTCTGCTGAATTTTTTATTTCTGTAATTGATTGTAAAACTTGAACGTTTCCTTCGTTTTGTTCATCCATAGCATTTCTGATTACAGTTTCTTGTTGTTGAACTTTGTTGGTTAAATCAAAAATAACTTCAAACTGATTTTGAACAGCCTTTGTATTATCAGAAACTCCTTGAATTATTCCTTGAAGTTCGCTTAATTGATTACCAATATTTTTTCCTTGTGTATTGGATTGTTCCGCAAGTTTTCTAATTTCATCAGCAACTACAGCAAATCCTTTACCAGCTTCACCAGCATGCGCCGCCTCAATTGCAGCATTCATAGCAAGAAGATTTGTTTGACTAGCAATGCTTTGTACAATGGCAGATGCTTCTACAAGACCAGCAGATTTTTCAAGAATATTTGCAGCAAGTTCGCTAGATTCTTTAATACGTTTACGACCAGTTTCTGATTCAGAGGCAAGATTTTCAACTGTTTTTGAATTTCCTTCAAGAATTTGAGTTACAGCCCTAATATTAGCAACCATTTCTTCCACAGCACTAGAAGAATTTGAAACGCAATTTACTTGGATGTTTACATTCTCATTTAATTCATTGATTTTAGAAATCATATTTTGAATTGTTTGATCGCTTTTTGTAACACTTTCTGACTGATATCCTGCTCGCTCTCTGACAATGTTAATATTTTTCATAATTTCATTAATTGAATTTGAAGTATGCGTCATACTCGAATTTACATTTTCTGCTGTATCTAATGAAATTTTTACAGATTCTTCTATGTCAGCTAAAAGTTTATGTGTTTCATCCTTAAAAATGTTTAAATCATTTATTAAAAGTCCAATTTCATTTCTTGTAGTAACTGGAAGTTTGTCTCCTCTATAATTTTTTTCTGCAACTTTTTGTGTAAAGAATTGTATTTCTTTTATTTTTATATTTATTGAAGCCATTTGTAAAAGACTGGTTATGACAATAAAAATTCCACCTAAAATTCCTTCTGGGAAAATATATTTCCATACTAAAACTGTATTTGGAACATCTTTTAATGCTGTAGAAAGAACTGGAGTAATTGTAATTAAAATAAATCCAATTGCAGCACAAGTACTTATAAAAATTGAACGCACTATAAGGGACATCGCTTTATATTCTTTGCGGAAAGGTAAAATGCTCAGTGTTCGTTCTAAAGTTTGAACAAAACGAGTATAAAATGCTTGTGCGATTAAAAAAACATTTCCACAACACGCGGTATAAAGAGGGGCTACATCAACAAAAACATGTTTTTCTGCAAAAGAGCCTTGAACAATAAGTGCAGAAAAAAAGCATTTAATACACCTGTAGCTAATGTTACGGTTTGAAATCTCTTAGAAATTTTATTAGTTTTTTCTATAGATTCACTATCATTAGGATTAAAACTTTTTATCAATTTTGTTTGCGAAAACCACCAAAAAAGAATAAATCCATAAATTAATAAAACACCAATAATAGCAACAGGTGAAGTAAAACCAATTAAAGTTTCTTTTAAATCAAAAATATCAAGTTTAACAAATGTAACCCAACTAACAAAAAAAGGAATTAAATATATATTTATATAAAAGAAAAAAAGTTTTTTTGGAAATTTGATTATCGGATTATTGATTTTATCTGACATAAAGTCTAAGCTCCTAAAAAAAATATATATAACAAATTGTTATATTGATTATATACTGTTTTGCACTATCTTTCAAATATTTTAATCCAAAAGAAAAGTTAAAAAAAAAAGAGGAACCGGGAAAAAACTAACAAAACCGGTTCCTCTCAAAAAATTAGGAGGCTGATTAATTATGCTTGCCGTTAGAGTATGCAACGGAATAGCCTGAATTAAGAGGTGCTTCATAATAGGTCGCAACCTCCTGCTCGAACAGGCTGTCAAGCATTTTCTGGTATGACAAAATACTTCCCACATAATTCAAAGTGGTTTGCGGAGTATTGTTTGAACGTACTCTGTTTGTACCTGCGTTATACATTGCAAGTGCTGAAACTTCATTTCCAGCGGTATTCAAACAAAACTTTAAATGTGACATACCATATTTGGCACTGATAAAAGGATCATAAAAATCTGCTTCGGTCAATGCCGGGAATGTATTACTGTTCAACTGAAACAAGCCTCTGTCAATTGTGGCATTAGCGTTCTTATGAACAGCTTTTATATCATATCTGCTTTCTACATAAGCCAAAGAAAAGGCCAGTGAAAGCGGGATATCATTTTTATCTGCTTCAGAAAGAATTGCCTGTGCAGTCTCTTTGCTTCCAGTTATATGAGAATAAAACCACTCAACTGCGAGTCTGGAAGTTGACTCTCTGTACAAGTCCAAACCTGAATCCCTTGTATCGTTGAGCCTGTCAAAAGAAACATCAGCAAGGTGTTCTTGAAAGGCAGCCGAAATCTCTGGTTCTTCGGGTTCTTCTTTTATTTCTGAAGTTATTTCAACAATAACTTTATCTTCACTTTTTTGATTAGGGAGAAGAAAATATATTGATAAAGCTGCAGAGATAAAAATAACACTCATGGTCATAAAGATGAAACAGAAATTCCTAAAATAATTACTGTTTATTCTGTAAGCCATTTTTACCTCTTCACTTCTTTTCTAACTCCGTATTTTTGATGTCTGAATAATGCCACAAAGCAAAAAAAAATGCAAGTGAATTAACAAGAAAAAATTGAAAAAATATGTTTTTTTTTGAAATAATTTGAGAAAACTTTGAAAACCTTGCGGTTTTTTGCGGTTTATTGCATTATTTTACTTGTTACAAGAGTATGATTGTATCTGGTGCCTGAAGATTTCTTTCAGTAAGCAGCTTTTTGTCAGCAAAATATACGAATTGTGCATGTTTTACTGCAAGCTTTTCCATGAATTGAAGGGAAGGAGAGTCGGTTCCAAATCCTTTTGTAAGAAGTTCTAATGGAAGTTCCATGCCAGCAAGACTTATACAATCCTTTGTTCTTCTGGCAGTGTGATTAAAGGCATTGATAAAGGCTTCAAGAGCTTCTTGAGAGTCAATTGACTTATCTGCAATAGGCTTAATTATTGCGAATTGGTTCTTATCATCAAGAATTTTTAAATAATCACGCAGATTTGCCAGAAATTCTTCATTGTAGAGTTCTTCCTTCAGCTCAACTTGTGACCAGAGTATGGAAATTTTGCAGAAAAGATTGTTTGTATATACGAGATTGTTTCCGTCAATTTCTTTTATCTGAGAAAGATCAATTTTTGAACCATCGGATAATTTATATAATTCATTGCCTTTTGCGGTGAAAAGAGGGTCTAATTTCATAATTTGAAAACTCCTGAAGATTATTGATTGACAGGTTGTTAGCCTTGCCTTATTGCAAGTATATAAAAAAAAACACCTTTAGACTATATAAATCAAAGGTGTTTTGAATAAAATTAAAATAGTAAAGAGAATAAAACTAATGTAAAAAAAACAAAAGTTCTAGTCAGTAAGAATTTTAATTACTTGATCTTTATCCTGAGTATTAAGAATTTCCTGGCGTTTTTCAGGACTCTTGAAAAGTAAACTTACTTCTGCAAGGAATTGAAGATGAGGACCAGTCTTGTTTACAGGAGAAAGGGTCATAATAAAAATTCTACATGGTTCCTGATCCAAAGAATCAAAATCTACAGGATTATCAGAAATACCAATACATGCAACTAAGTCTGTTACGGTATCAGTTTTTCCGTGTGGGATAGCGATTCCATGTTTCATTCCAGTTGACATCTTGCGTTCACGTTCCAATACACATTCACGTGCCGCAACCTTATCGGTTACTTTGCCTGCTTTGTATAATACATCAAGCATTTCATCTACGATTTCTTCTTTAGTAGTTCCCTTTAAGTGAAGGTTAACTGTGTCTTTTGTTAATACTGCTCTTAAGTCCATAGTTAAATGTTATTTCCACTTGCGAAAATTGTCAAGGGGAAAATACTTTTAAATTTAAACATTTTTCTGTAAATCTTAGGAATGATAATTTACTTTAATCCCAGGTATTTTTTAACTTCTTCTATATATGTCTGCCCAATGGAGCTTGGTGTAAAATTATGTTTTGTAATCCAGCCAATTTCCATAATGCGGTTTATACTTGCATCTTCATCATGAAAAGGGACTGCAATATATTCAGAACCATTTAATTCTTCGCAGATGATACCTGAGCAGAGGGTGTAACCGTTTAATCCAATCATGAGATTGAGCATTGTTGCGCGGTCATTTGCCTTAATAGTTCTGTGGTACTCACTGGTACTCAAGATTTCCTCAGCAAAGTAAAAGGAAGACTCATCACCCTGTTCAAAAGAAAGGCAGGGGTAATCTTCAAGCTGGGCAAAGGTGATTTCCTTGTTTTTGGCAAGAGGATGTCCTTTCCATAAATATACGTAAGCCTTGCAGTTTATAAGATGATGGAAGTCCAGGTCTTTTGATTTCAGCAGACTGGTAATAGCCTTTCGGTTGAAGTCGCTTAAATATAAAATACCGATTTCACTTTTCAGGCTGGCGACATCATCAATCACTTCTCGGGTTTTAGTCTCACGAATAGCAAATTCATAATCATTTGTACCGAACTTTTTTACCATTTCAACAAAGCTTTTGACGGCAAAGGAATAGTGCTGGGTAGAAACTCCGAATTTTTTCTTTATGCTTCCATTGTCACCGTATTTTTCCATAAGATTTTGATAATTCAAATACAGCTGACGGGCAGAAGATAAAAATTCTGTTCCATCGTTGGTAAGGGTAACACCTCGTCCTGTTCTGTTAAAAATCGTTATACCAAGCTCATTTTCCAAATCATGAATTGTACTTGTGAGAGAGGGCTGAGAAATAAAAAGTTTTTCTGCCGCCTTGTTTAGAGAACCTGCTTCTGCAATTCCAATTACGTATTTAAGCTGCTGTAAAGTCATTTTTTTTCTATATTATTATTTTCATATATTATTGTCTAGCAGGTTGTAATCTACTATAATGCATTCATATCAGAGATTTCTCTGATGAAAGAAAGGTTATTATTGTATTTAGGGGTGTAATATGATTAATTGGCAGAATGCGGACTCTCTTTCTTCATGGAAGAAGTTACAGTCATTAAAAGGTATGGTTTCTGTTGCAGATGAACTTGCTGGAAAGGGTGCAGCAGACAGAATTGCAAAATATTCTGTTCAGATGGGAGGCGGACTTACTTACAATTACGCCGCAAAACAGGTAAACGAGCAGATTCTTAAAACTCTTGCTGAACTTGCCCAGGAGCAGCAGCTTGTAGAAAAATATCAGGAACTTTTGGATGGTGCTGTAATTAACACTGGTGAGAAAAGAATGGTTCTTCATCAGCTTACCCGCGGTCAGCTTGGAAAAGATGTTATGGCTGACGGTGTAAATAAGCGCGATTTTTATATCAACGAAGTAAAACGCATTGCTGATTTTGCTAATGATGTTCACTCTGGAAAACTTGTAAACGAAAAGGGCGAAAAATATACAAGTGTTTGTCAGATTGGTATTGGTGGTTCAGATCTTGGTCCACGCGCTATGTATCTTGCTTTGGAAAACTGGGCTAAGAAAAACAATACTTTCAAAATGGAAGCTCACTTCATCTCTAATGTTGACCCTGATGATGCTGCAAGTGTTGTAAAGTCCCTTGATATTTCTAAGACAATTTTTATTCTTGTTTCTAAATCTGGAACAACACTGGAAACTCTCACAAACGAAAGCTTTGTAAAAGACTTTATTAAAAAGGCTGGTTGTGATGCAAGCAAGCACATGATTGCTGTAACTTCTGAAACTTCACCACTTGCTCACAACCCAGACTATATGGCTGCCTTTTATATGGATGATTACATTGGTGGCCGCTATTCTTCAACTTCTGGAGTAGGTGGAGCTGTACTCTCGCTTGCTTTTGGACCAAAAGTTTTTGCAGACTTCCTTGCTGGGGCAGCAGAAGAAGATAAACTTGCTTTGAACAAAGACATCACAAAGAACCCTGCTATGCTGGATGCTTTGATTGGCGTTTATGAAAGAAACGTTCAGAATTATCCTGCAACTGCAATTCTTCCTTATTCACAGGCTCTCAGCCGCTTCCCAGCTCACCTTCAGCAGCTTGATATGGAATCTAACGGTAAGAGTGTAAACCGCGATGGTGCACCACTCAACTATGTAACTGGTCCAGTCATTTTTGGTGAACCTGGTACAAACGGCCAGCACTCATTCTACCAGCTGCTTCATCAGGGAACAGATATTATTCCTTTGCAGTTCATCGCTTTCCGCGAAAATCAGACTGGCGAAGATGTTGTAATTGAAGATTCAACAAGCCAGGTAAAACTCTGCGCTAACGTAACTGCTCAGATTGTTGCATTTGCCTGCGGTAAAAAAGATGAAAATCCTAACAAGGCCTTTGCCGGAAACAGACCAAGCAGCTTGATTTACGGCGACCAGCTTAATCCAAAGTCACTTGGTGCACTCCTTGCTCACTATGAAAACAAGGTTATGTTCCAGGGCTTTGTTTGGAATGTAAACTCATTTGACCAGGAAGGTGTACAGTTGGGTAAAAAGCTTGCTAAGACTGTTTTGAGCGGTCAGATGGAAGGTGCCTTGAAGGCATTTGCCGGACTTTTGATTAAATAAAGCGTTTTATTCCCACAGCAGCTGCAATCCGTTTTCTTGATATTGCTGGAACTTTTCGTCCTTGCTTATTAGAATTAAATCGTTGCGGATTGCCTGCTGAATTAGCATTCTGTCAAATGGATCGTGGTGATTTTCTTTTAGCGGGATTTGCGAAATACTCACGTAATCATAAGTCTGTGGAGTTAAAAGCGTAAAATCATATTGCTCAGCGATGTGGGGAAGTTGAAGAACGCTGATTTTTCCCAAGCTGAGTTTTCCTGATTGCCATTTTATTGCCAGTTCCCAAAAACTTATTGGGCTTATGAAAATTTCATTCTTTTCGTTACAAAGTATTTTTAATATTTTTTTTGTGATTTTTTCTGGTTCCATCATAAACCAGATGAAAACGTGAGTATCAATTAAATATTTCATTTTCTCTCCTTAATAACTTCTGTGTTAGTCGCTTTGCATGAGGTAACAAATGTAATTTACATCAAATCAT
This sequence comes from uncultured Spirochaetaceae bacterium, assembly GCA_902802305.1. GTDB lineage: Bacteria > Spirochaetota > Spirochaetia > Treponematales > Treponemataceae > Treponema_D. Next base: position 14,988 of record CADCLG010000040.1, on the reverse strand, counting down.
CCATATCATCAAAAAGCCATTCAGGTGTAAGTCTGAAGTTTTCATCTTCCCAATATGGACCATAATCTTTATAAAGACCCGGAATCCTTCTTTTTTGTTTTTTTTCTACAATCTTATTCAAGCAAGCTACCGGTTTTTTTGCGCGGCCATACAAAATCTGCACTTCTTCGCCTTGCATAACCTGTTCCAAAACTGAGGAAAAATGAGCTTTAAAATCACCAACTGTCATTTGTATCATAATTATAATGTATTACCAACTTGTCAAGTTGTCAAGATAAAAAAATCCACTTGCACCCTATATATTGATTTTGATAAAATATATAAAAATTATCAGTTACAAGAAAAAGAATATGAAAAGAATACTTACCGTTCAAGATATTTCGTGTGTTGGAAAATGCTCTCTTACTGTAGCTCTTCCTATTATTTCGGCAATGGGAGTTGAGACTTGTGTTTTGCCTACTGCCGTGCTTTCTACCCATACAGCATTCAAGGGCTTTACTTTTAGAGATTTAACCTGTGATTTAGAAGGCATTTACAGGCATTGGGAAAGTCAGAAAATCCATTTTGACGCAATTTATACAGGTTATCTTGGTTCTATTGAGCAGATTTCAATCATCAGTGATTTAATCGATAGATTCGGATCAAATGATACAGTCATAATTGTTGACCCCTGCATGGGCGATAACGGTAATCTTTATTCAGGTTTTACAAAAGAATATGCCGCAAAAATGGCAGAATTATGTAAAAAGGCTGATGTAATTCTTCCAAATCTTACCGAAGCCTGTTATCTTCTTGATATCCCATACAAAAAATCCGGCTACGATAACGAATATATTATCAAGATTTTAAAAGATTTGGCTGATTTTGGTTCAAAACGGATAGTTCTTAAAGGAATTGAGTTTAATCAGGACTCCAGCGAAATGAAGGGTGTTTCTAAAAAAATGGGAATTGCTTCTTATGATGCTCAGAAAGACAGTGTAAAATGGTATTTTCATCAGAAGCACGACCAGAGTTTCCATGGAACAGGCGACATTTTTGCCAGCGTATTCACAGGAGCCTTAATGCGTGATTTGCCATTTGAAAAAGCCTATTCTCTTGCCGGTGATTTTGTTGTAGAAGCTATCAAAAATACACTTTCTCACCCGGATTACAACTGGTACGGCGTAGATTTTGAATCAGCCATTCCATTTTTACTTTCAAAATTATAGTTCAAAATTATAGTTCAAAGTGATAGTTCTTGAATCTGTCATACTTTTTTTGATAAAATGCTTTATTCTCATTTTGTTAGGGATGGAACGATGCAAACTTATAATTTAGACGGCGGAGCATTCTTAAGAATGCTTAACGGTGGAGTTGACAGCATAAAAGCTAACAGTAAAAAAATAAATGATTTAAATGTTTTTCCTGTTCCAGATGGTGATACTGGTTCAAACATGACCAAAACCTTTGAGGCAGGCTTTCTGGAAGCTAAATCGATTCCGCAGAATCAGAGAAAAAGTCTTGCAGATGTAACTCAGAAAATGTCCCATGGTATGCTGCTTGGTGCGCGCGGAAACTCAGGGGTAATCCTTTCTCAGATTTTTAAGGGCATTCAGCTGGAACTGAAAAATTATTCTACAGTAAATGCTGAACAGCTTCTAAAAGCCTATGAAAAAGGAGTAGAGCAGTCCTATCATGCAGTTGTAAATCCTGTAGAAGGAACTATTCTTACTGTTTTTAGGGAAGCAACGGAATATACAAAAAAGAATCTTAAAAGAGACAGCACTATTGAAGATTTCTACAAAACCCATATAGAAGGCGCAAAGCTTATCCTTCCAAAGACAAAGGAAATCCTGGATGTTCTTAAAGATGCTGATGTAATAGACAGTGGTGGAGCAGGTTATCTTTGTATTGCAGAAGGAATGTATCAGGCCTTGCTTGATAAAGAATATTCCAGCAATCAGACCGCAGAAATCGATTTTGATTCAATTTCTAAAGAGGAAGAAAGTACTCCCTCTCAAAATACTTCCATTGATATTTCTGCTTTTACAAGAGACAGCGTACTTGAGTTTGGTTATTGCACGGAATGCCTTTTGCGTCTTCAGACTTCAAAAGTAAAAGATGTTGATAATTTTGATATAAATATAATTCTGAACTTTTTGAACTCTATTGGCGGAGAATCTGTAGTTGCTTTCAAAGAAGATGATATTGTAAAACTGCATGTTCATACAGAAAATCCAGGGCTTGTGCTTACAGAATTACGCAAATACGGCGAGTTCCTTACAATTAAAGTAGAAAACATGGCCTTGCAGCACGAAGAAAGGATAAAAAAGGCTGAACCTAAAAAAGAACGTCTTCCTATGGCTGTAGTTGCAGTTGCAAACGGGGATGGTCTTAAAAAGGCTTTTACTGATTTCGGTTGTGATTATATCATTGATGGCGGTCAGACCGGAAATCCTGCCGCTTCTGCTTTTGTAGAAGCCTTTGATGCGGTAAATGCAGACAATATCATTGTTCTTCCGAATAATTCAAATATTGTACTTACTGCAAAACAGGCTGCCGAAATGTACAAGGATTCAAAAATCTATGTAGTTCCGACAAAATCCATTCAGCAGGGCTACAGCGCTCTTGCCATGATAAATCCTGCCTTTGAAGATATTGATTCAATGGTTTCTGATGTTGAAGATTATATTGGTGATGTTATAAGCGGAAATGTTGCCCTTGCTGTACGAGATGCAGAACTTTGTGGAAAATCAATAAAAGAGGGTGATTATCTTGGAATGTTTGGTGATGACATCGTAAGCCTTTCTACAGATAAAATCCAGGCTTTGGAAGCTATGCTAAAATCACTTGACGAAAAAACAATAAAGGACAAAGAACTGCTCACATTATTTTGCGGTGAAGATGTAACTAAAGAAGAAGCACAAAAGGCTCTTGAAATGATAGAAAGTCATTTTCCTGATTTAGAAGTTACAAATTACCAGGGAAATCAAAAGGTTTACAGTTTTCAAATAATTTTTTTCTGTTTATTTTTAATTTATAATGGTAAAATAGAATATTATATATACTCATATAATTAATCTTGTCGGAGGTTATAAACAGACGATGGCTGAAAAAATGTTTACAGTTGTTATAGACACTCTGGGTAGTGATAAAGGCCCTGAAATGATTGTTACCGGTGCTGTAAAGGCTCTGGAGCAGTTTTCTAATCTTAAAGTTTGTCTGACTGGTGATGAAAATCTTATTTCACAGAAATTAAAAGAGCTTAATGCTGATTTGTCTCGTGTAAAAATCATAAATGCGCCTGACTGCATTACAAATTATGATCATCCTGTAATGGCTATAAAACAAAAGACCAATTCTTCTCTTGTAAAGGCACTTGAAGAGGTTCGCGATAATGATGAAGTAATCGGAATGGTTAATGCCGGAAGTACTGGCGCCCTGCTGGTTGGTTCAATGATGTATCTTCATAAGGCTGATTTGGCTCGTCCTGCTCTGGCCGCAATTCTTCCTGCCGATAAAGGTGGTTTTGTCTGCCTTGTTGATACAGGTGCAAATACTGATTGTACAAGCGATATGCTGGTTCAGTTTGCCCATCTTGGTTCTGAGCTTATGCATGATATGTATAAAATCGAAAATCCTAAGGTTGGACTGCTTTCAAACGGGGCAGAGGAATCTAAGGGAAATAACCTTGTAAAAGAAACTCATAAATTATTAAAGGAAGAAAAAGATTTGAACTTTGTTGGAAATATGGAAGGTTCAAACGCTCTTTCTGGTGATTGTGATGTTCTGGTTTGTGATGGTTTTGCCGGAAATCAGGTACTTAAGGTTTCTGAAGGAATTGCCCGCCGCATTATTACAGATATTGTAAAATTGGGTAAAAAAACAGGCAATCAGCAATATTTTGAACTGGCAAATCAGCTGGCCGCTATGTATGATTTTAATTCTCTTGGCGGTGGACTTGTACTTGGAGTTTCCAAGCTGGTTATAAAGGCTCACGGGGCTGCCAATGAAAACTCAATCATCAATACTACAAAAATGCTTTTAAATCTTGCCGAAAACAGAACGATTTTTGGTGTTGAAAATAAAAGAGATTAAGCAGTTGAATATTGCTATTCGTCATGGCCTTGTTAGCGGCTGCTTTTTTATAGGAGAAAAAAATGGAAAATAAACGTTATGTAATGTGTACTTCTACTGGATGTCTGGAATATGGACCAGAGCGATATAAAAAATATAATATTGGAATTATCCGCGTTAGATTGACTTTTTTAGGTGTAGAGTATGAAGAAGGTCCTGATTTGGATCCTGTTAAATTTTATGAGCAGCAGGAAACAATCGAAAATCCTAAGGATAATCTTCCAAGAACTGCAATTCCTGATGCCGCAAAGGTTAGGGCTCAGTTTGATAAATTGTATGAAGACGGTTACAACGAGCTTATAATCATTGCAATCAGTTCTGGCTTGGGAGGAACTTATAATGAACTCCGCCTTATTGCCGAAGAATATTCAGATAAAATGAAGATTACGGTAATTGATTCAAGAATTACTGCATTTAATGAAGGTTTGCTTGCAGTTAAGGCTGCTGAGCTTGTAGAAAAGGGCGTTTCAACTGAAGATATCGTAAAAGAAATTGAATGGATTAAGGCTCGTCAGGAGTTCATCGGTATTGATGGAAAGCTGGATTACCTTATTTACAACGGTCGCCTTAAAGGTGGAAAAGCTTTTATGGGAAAAATGCTTTCAATTTGTCCTGTAATTCATTTTTCTACAGAAGGAGAGGTTGTTCCTCTTGCAAGCGTAAGAACCCAGCGTAAAGCACTTCAAAAAACCTGCGAAATTATTAAAGAAAAAATTGGTGATAGAGATCCAAAAGATTATATTCTTTTCCATGTATATACAGGTCCTTCTGCAATTACAGAGTTGCGTGAAGTAGAAAAGGAATATGGAATTGAGTGTAATCATGAGGATGTAATTATGTCTCCTGTAAGCGGCTGTCACAACGGTCCATGGCTGGCTGGTTATGAATTTTTCCCGATTCGCAGGGAAGATGAGTTTTTGCACTAATTAATTACACTGAGTAGACTAGATATCAGGGGAAAAAAATGATTATTGATGATTTGAAGGAAATAGTAAAAAAGGTTGCACCAAAATTAAATCCTGAATTAATTAAAGAGGATGCGCGTCTTCTGGAAGATTTAAGGCTGGATTCACTTTCTGTGCTTATGTTTTCTATGGGAATAGAGGAATATTATAATATTCAGTTGAAGGAGTTTGTTCCTTTTAAGACTGTAAAAGATGTAATTGAATATTTGAAGGGCTTGGGAATAGAAGATAAATAAAAGCTGGTGATAACTAAAAGTTAGCTTACGAACTGTTTGACCGGGCAATAAAAAAAAGGACTGCATTCATTTAGAAAAATGATGATTGCAGTCCTTTTTTTATGTCAACAGTGTTTTTTAGAACCAGACACGGAATCCGAGTGCGGCACCAATGTCAAACCAGTCAAAACCAGCATCACCGTTTTCTCCACTCAGGTGAATAACGAAAGTAGGCTGATATGCTGCCTGCAGATATAATTCAAGGAATCCATCAAGCAGGAATACGTTTGTTCCAATCAGAACACGAGGACCAACATTTAAATTAGACCAGTTGTCGCCAAAGTACATAGAACCAAATACACCAAGACCATAGTAGTAACCCCATGAACCTTCAATCTTTGGATTAGCAAACCACCAGTCAGCTGTAAGACCAATACCTGTTCCAGAATTTCCAAAATGTCCATCAACTGCAAAAACACATGGTAATGAATCAACTTTGAAAGTCAATGCTCCACCAAGTGGATAACCACCCTGAGCACCAATTCCTACTGAGAATGCATGTGATGTTCCCAATACAAACAAAACAGCTAATACAGAAAAAAGTTTTTTCATAAAAATACTCCTCTTATGAAGAAAAAAATCTTAAACTCTCTCTTTTTGAGCAAACTTTTTTACAAGAAAAATATTATCAGATAGTTTTATGATTGGCAAGAAAAAAATATTGACAAGAAAAAAATAAAAAAAAAGGTTCCCGAAGATTCGGAAACCCTGAAACTGAGCTACACTGGATTCGAACCAGTGACCCACGCCTTAAAAGGGCGTTGCTCTACCTACTGAGCTAGTAGCCCATCCATTCGTTAGAATGTTTCATAAATATATTATTTTTGCTTATTTGTGTCAATAGCACAATGATAAAAAATGCAAAAATAATTAATATTTTTTTATTATTTTTTATCTGCTTCTTCTTCTGCCTGTTAAAACCAGCAGCCTGACAAATGAACCTATAGCTGTAAGTGCAGAAGCAACATAAGTCATCGCCGCAGCCCATAAGACTTTTCTAACACCGCTTAATTCTTCTGGGCTGAGTGTTCCTGTTTCTTTTAAGATTTTCAATGCCCTTCTTGAAGCGTCAAATTCTACTGGCAGTGTTACCAGATAAAAAATAACGGAGGCCGCAAATAAAATCAGGCCAATATTAGTTATCAGCTGGAATATTGGAATAAGGGATTCAGCTTCTGTTGAATAGCCGAAAATCAAACCTAGAATTGCAAGGGTAGGACCGAATCTGGAGCCTATGTTTGCAGCCGGCACTAAAATGCTTCGCAGTGCTAAAGGACCATAGCCTACATCATGCTGAATGGCATGTCCTGTTTCGTGAGCAGCAACTCCAATTGCTGCAATTGAAGTGCTCGAATAAGTTGAATCACTGAGATTAAGAATTTTTGTTGAGGGGTTGTAATTATCGGTAAGTGTGCCACTGATATGGGCTACTTTTACATCCATAATTCCATTGCTCCTCAGTAAAAGAGCGGCTGCCTGGGCTCCGCTTATATTTCTTTCGCTTAAAACTCTATTAAATTTTGCAAATCTTGATTTTACCATTGCCTGTGCAAGTAGACTTAATAAAACGGCTGGTAAAACATAAATCACATAAGTATAATCCATGAACATAGAAATCCTCCATTTTCGGAATTTTCGAAATCATTTTTTCAACATTTTTAGTGTGTTTTTATTCTATTATATAATATTATATTACCATTTTTTATTTAATTAAACTTGAATTTTACTAGTCTTTTCTATTACATTTAAATCTATGTCTAATTCAAGAAAACTTTTAAAAGGATTGGAAAAGAAATATGTAATCAATTCAATTCTTTCTCCAATTGTAATGATGGGGGAAGTTATTATGGAAGTAATAATTCCCTTTGTAATGGCTAAAATCATTGATGTCGGGATAGCAAATTCTAATTTGTCCTATGTTGTAAAAACAGGTCTTATGATGGTAGGTCTTGCCTGTATTTCTTTAACTTGTGGTGTCTTAGGAACTCGATTTTCTACTTATGCGGCGCAAGGTTACGGATATAATTTGCGAAGAAGATTGTATGACAAAATTCAAGATTTTTCATTTGCTAATCTTGATAAATTTAGTACTGCATCTTTAGTGACAAGGCTTACAACCGATGTAAATATGTCTCAAAATGTTTACAGATTGTTAATTCACATGACTTTTAGGTCTCCTATCATGCTTATTGCTGGAACCGTCATGGCATTTAAAATTAATTCACGGTTGGCTTTAATATTTTTAGTTGCAATACCAATTATTGCGTGTGGTGTAATTTTTATTTCAATTTTTGCACATCCTCGTTTTGAAAAAATGATGAAAATGTTTGATGGAATGAATGCCACCATCCAAGAAAATTTAATTGGAATTAGAGTTGTAAAAGCATACGTGCGTGGTAACTACGAAGAAAATAAATTCAAAAAAGCGGCAGAAAATGTATTGAAGGCACAAGTTCACGCAGAAAAATTGATTATTTTTATGATGCCAATAATGCAATTTGTAATGTACGGTGCGATGATTGCAGTTATGTGGTTTGGTGGACGTCAAGTTGTATGGGGAACAATGAAAACTGGTGAATTAATCAGTTTCTTTACTTATGTAACTCAAGTTCTTTCATCTTTGATGATGCTTGGTATGCTATTTATTTCTCTTGTTATGGTAAAAGCATCCAACCATCGTATTTGCGAAGTTTTAGATGAACAATCCGATATTGCAAATCCAGAAAATCCAATTACTACTGTAAAAGATGGCTCGGTTGTGTTTGATAATGTTAGTTTTAGTTATTCAAAAAATAAAGAAAATTGTGTATTAACTGATATCAATCTTAACATTAAAAGTGGTCAAACTGTTGGAATTATTGGAGGCACTGGTTCATCCAAAACAACGTTGGTTTCTTTAATTCCGCGTTTGTATGATGTATTTAGCGGTTCAGTTAAGATTGGTGGAAAAGATGTTCGCAATTATGATTTAAAAGTTCTTCGTGATTCCGTCGCAATGGTTTTACAAAAGAATGTTTTATTTAGTGGAACAATCAAAGAAAATCTTTTATGGGGAAACGAAAATGCTACTGAACAAGAGATAATTCAAGCATGCAAAGCCGCAGATGCCGATTCTTTTATTCAGTCTTTCCCAAAAGGATATGAAACAGATTTAGGGCAGGGAGGTGTAAATGTTTCTGGTGGACAAAAACAACGTCTTTGTATAGCACGAGCACTTCTTAAAAATCCAAAAATTTTGATTCTTGATGATTCAACTTCGGCCGTAGACACTGCTACAGAGTCAAGAATTCGAAAATCATTAAAGGAAATTGCTCCAGAAACTACAAAAATCATAATTGCACAACGAATTTCTTCTGTAAAAGACGCCGATATCATTTTTGTTTTGAACGAAGGAAAATTAAATGGTGCAGGAACTCACGAGCAATTACTAGAAAATAATGAAATTTATCGCGAAGTTTTTGAAAGTCAACAACAAGGTTCTGGAGATGCCGATTTAGAATCGGATGAAGGAGGTAGAGAATAATGCCACCACGAACAAAAGGTTTTGCTAAACCAAAAAATGCTAAAAAAACGATTTTAAGAATTATTTCATATATGGGAAAATACAAAGCACTTTGGATTTTAGTGCTTCTTTGTGTAGCTATTTCATCTGGTGCAGGTGTTGCAGGCGGATATTTAATAAAACCAGCTTTAAATAATTATATAATTCCTCTTATTGGACAACAAAATCCTGATTTTTCCAGATTTGCTCATTTATTATTTGCTGTTATGGGCTTATTTTTAGTTGGAGTTATTGCTTCGTGGTGTAATCAGCGTTTGATGATATATATATCGACAAATCTTTTATATAATATTCGTTGTGATTTATTTTCTAAACTAGAAAAGTTACCAATTCGTTTTTACGATGCCCATACTCATGGTGAATTAATGTCGCGTTTTACAAATGATACAGATACTTTACGCGAAATGATGAGTCAGACAATTCCACAACTTTTTTCGTCAACAATTACAATAGTTTCTGTTTTTGTGATGATGCTCATTTTAAGTCCAATGCTTACTTTAGTTTTAGTTGTAATACTTATTGGAATGTTTCAACTAATTAAATTCATTGGAAAAAAATCTGCAAATGCTTTTCGTCAAAATCAAAAAAGTGTTGGTGAATTAAATGGCTTTATTGAAGAAATGATTGAAGGTCAAAAAATAATTAAAGTATTCAATCACGAAAATATAGCTAGAGCTGAATTTGCGGGATTAAATGAAAATTTAAGAAAAGCAGGTACATCCGCAATGACTTATGGTGGAGTGATGGGACCGATTACCAATAATCTAAGTCACGCTCAATATGCAATTATTGCTATTCTTGGCTCTCTTTTTATGATTATTGGAAAATCTCGACCAGGATTTTTAAATTCCTTTACTGGATTGCTTGATTTAGGAACTTTAGCAGCCTTTTTACAGTATACACGCAGTTTTTCTCAGCCAATTGGAATGATGAGTCAGCAAGCAAACAGTATTTTAAACGCCCTTGCTGGTGCAGAACGTATTTTTGCAATCATTGATGAAACAGAAGAAGTAAATGAAGGAAAATACAATCTTGTAAATGCCTATGAAGCAAAAAATAAAGATGGCGAATTTAAACTTGTGCAGTCATTTGCAAAAACTGGTGAATGGGCTTGGAAAAATCCTGTTGATAACTCATTAATTAAGCTGCAAGGTGATGTCGTTTTTGACCATGTTACTTTTGGTTATGAAGAAGATAAAACTGTTCTTCATGATATTAATATACATGCAAAACCTGGAATGAAAATTGCACTTGTAGGTTCAACTGGTTCGGGTAAAACGACAACAATTAATCTTCTTACTCGTTTTTATGATGTTCCAGAAAATTGTGGTAAAATAACTTATGATGGAATTCCACTAAATGAAATTAATAAAGATTCATTAAGAAAATCTTTAGGAATGGTTCAGCAAAATACTCATTTATTTACTGGAACAATTCGAGAAAATATTCGTTATGGAAATCTAGAAGCTTCTGATGTTCAGGTTTATGAAGCAGCAAAATTAGCAAATGCAGACCATTTTATCCGTCATTTAGAAAAAGGATATGATACTGTAATAACAGGTGATGGAGCTTCTTTAAGTCAGGGACAGCGCCAGCTTTTAGCTATTGCCCGTGCAGCTGTTGCTAATCCACCAGTTTTGATTTTGGATGAAGCAACTTCTTCTATAGATACTCGTACAGAAGCCTTAATAGAAAAGGGAATGGATTCTCTTATGGAGGGAAGAACTTCTTTTGTAATTGCCCACAGACTTTCAACAGTACGCAATGCAGATGAAATTATCGTCCTTGAACACGGAAAAATTATTGAACGTGGAACCCACGACCAACTTATTGCCGCCAAAGGAAGATACTATTTCCTTTATACTGGAAATAGAATAACTTTGGATGAGTAGATAATATTCGTCTGAATGATGTAGAATGAAAAAAGAGGTAGAATATGAAAAGCGATAACGCAAAAAAAGGAATTGAGAGAGCGCCACACAGATCTTTGTTTTACGCAATGGGATACACTGACGAAGAACTTGACCGTCCTTTAGTAGGTGTCTGCTGTGCAAAAAATGAAATTATTCCCGGCCACATTGAGCTTGACCGAATTGCCGAAGCTGTAAAAGCCGGAATCCGTATGGCTGGTGGTACTCCTGTCGAGTTTCCTGCAATTGGCGTTTGTGACGGAATTGCAATGGGACACGAAGGAATGAAATATTCTCTTGTTACCCGCGAGCTTATTGCTGATTCAATTGAATGTATGGCAAAAGGTCATCAGTTTGATGCCCTGGTAATGATTCCTAACTGCGATAAAATTGTTCCTGGTATGCTGATGGCTGCTGCCCGTCTGGATTTACCTACAGTTTTCTGTTCCGGCGGACCTATGATGCCAGGACATCTTCCTAATCATGAAGAAGGCAATCCATACTCAGATAAAAATCTTTCTCTGACAGATATGTTCGAAGCAGTTGGCGCAGTCGCTTCTGGAAAAATCAGTGAAGCTCAGTTACGCGAAATGGAGCAGTATGCTTGTCCTGGTTGCGGGGCTTGTTCCGGAATGTTTACAGCAAATTCAATGAATTGTCTTACAGAAGCAATTGGTCTTGGTCTTCCAGGAAACGGTACAATTCCGGCAGTTACTGGAAAACGCATTGCACTTGCAAAGCATGCCGGTATGGCTGTAATGGATATGCTTAAAAAAGGAATTACTGCCCGTTCTATGATGACTGCTGATAGTTTTAGAAATGCACTGGCCGCTGATATGGCAATGGGATGTTCTTCGAATACAATGCTTCACGTGCCTGCAATTGCCCACGAAGCTGGCCTTACAATCGATTTGCACGAAGTTAATGAGATTTCAAATCGTACACCAAATCTTGTTCATCTGGCTCCTGCCGGTCATACTTTTATGTGCCAGTTTGATGACGCCGGTGGTGTTCAGGCTGTGCTTGCAGAACTTGCAAAGAAAAATCTGATAAATACAAATCTTATTACTGTAACAGGTAAAACTATTGCAGAAAACATAAAAAATGTCCGCAACCGTAATCCAGAAATCCTTAGACCTATTGAAAATCCTTTCAGCGATAACGGTGGTCTTGCCATTCTCTTTGGAAATCTTGCACCAAACGGAACAGTTGTAAAGCGTTCTGCCTGTGCAAAGGAACTTATGCATCATACTGGTCCTGCCCGAGTATTTAATGACGAATCAGAAGCTATGGCTGCGGTTCAGAAGCAGCAGATTAAACCTGGTGATGTCGTTGTAATCCGTTACGAAGGACCAAAGGGAGGGCCTGGTATGCGTGAGATGCTGGCTGTAACTGCTGCTCTTGCCGGTCAGGGCTTGGATAGAGAAGTTGCTTTAATCACTGATGGTCGTTTCTCTGGCGCTACAAGAGGAGCTTCTCTTGGTCACTGTTCTCCTGAAGCTGCTGACGGTGGTCCTATTGCCCTTGTTAAGGAAGGGGATTTGATAGAACTTGATATAAATAACTATAAAATCACCCTTAAAGTTAGTGATGAAGAGCTTGCAAAACGTCGTGCAGAATGGGTAGCTCCAGAACCAAAGGTAAAAACTGGTTATCTGGCCCGTTATGCAAAAATGGTTTCTTCAGCTGATAAAGGCGCAATATTGAGCTAATCCAGGAGTTGTTTATTATGGAAAATAAAGAATCAAATCCAGCTGCCCTTATTCCAATCGGGGTATTTCTAATCCTTTATCTTGGTCTTGGAATTCTTTTTGAATATGTCCTCAAAATTCCTATGGGATTTTATAATATTCCTATTGTAGTTGTCTTTTTAATTGCTTTGTGTGTAGCCTGTTTTCAAAATAAAGACTTAACTTTTGACCAGAAGCTTGAGCTGATGGGAAAAGGGGTAGGGGATAAAAATATCATCACAATGATTCTTATTTTCCTTGTTGCCGGAATGTTCGTCGGTGTTGTTGGCCGTTCTTCTGCAAGCAGCGTTGCTTATTTTATGCTTTCGATTATTCCAGCCCAATTTGCGGCTGCTGTTTTATTTGTGGTAAGCTGTTTTGTTTCTATTGCAATGGGTACTTCTGTTGGTACAATTACTCTGGTAACTCCGATTGCCGTTGCAGTTGCGCAGACCAGCGGTCTTGGTACAGCACTTTGTGTTGCTTCTGTAATGGGTGGCGCCATGTTCGGAGATAATCTTTCTTTTATTTCTGATACAACAATTGCCGCATGTAATGGGCAGGGCTGCCAGATGAAGGATAAGTTCAAGGAAAACTTCTTCATCGCTCTTCCTGCTGCAATCCTTACTGTAATTTTAATTCTTATTATTTCAGCCCGTTATGATATTACAGGCACTATTAAGAACGATTATAATCTTATTCAAATAATTCCCTACATCCTTGTTCTTGTGTGTGGCATTATTGGAATCAATGTCTTTATCGTTTTGATTTTGGGTATTGTTTCTGGAACTGTGATTATGCTTGCAACTGGTGCAATTAAAGCTGTAGACTTGCTGTCAAATATGGGTAGTGGAGCAGCAGGAATGTTTGAAACGACTATGGTTGCAATTCTTGTTTCTGCTATTTGTGCCCTTATTTCAGAACACGGAGGATTTGCTGCACTTTTAAATGGAATCCAGAAGGTTTTCAAAGGAAAAAAAGGTGGCCAGCTTGGAATGGGACTTCTTGTTGGTGCTATGGATATTGCTACAGCCAATAATACAGTTGCTATTGTAATGGCAAATCCTATTGCAAAACAAATGTCCGAAACTTACGGAATCACACCACGAAAATCAGCTTCCATTCTGGATACTTTCTCTTGTATTTTTCAGGGGATAATTCCTTACGGTGCCCAAATGCTTGTAGCAATCAGTGCAGCTCAATCGTTAGGAGCAGGACTTTCTGCTTTTGATATAATGCCTTTCCTCTTCTATCCATTCTTACTTTTGGTCAGCAGTTTGATTTTTATTTTTTTCATTTCCTAATTGTTTTCCCCTATGTTTTTGAATTGAAGTAATAACATTTTTTTAATATAATTCTAAATGATAAAATCGGGCGAATGTTTCGATTTTTTTTGAAAACTTAGGGGCAACCAAAAAAAAAACTATTGGACCCTTCTTAGAGGATACATATATGACTATAACTCAAATGCTTGGTCAGAGCGGACTTCTGACATTGCTTGGTATGTGTGTTGTATTCGGTTTTATTATTATCCTGATTATCTGCATGACAATTCTCAAGGCAGTAATTCATGCTCTTAAACTTGATAAGGATAAACCTGCTGAAACACCTGCGGCTTCTTCTCCGGCGCCTGCTGGAAATGATGGGGCTATTATTGCTGCTATTGCGGCTGCCGTGCATGACAAGGCATTAAAATCGTAAAAAAAGGGGAAAATAGATATGGCAAAAGTTGGAATTTCTGAACTTGTAATTCGTGATGCTCATCAGAGTCTTCACGCAACACGTATGACAACAGCAGATATGCTGCCTGCTTGTCCAATGATTGATAAAATCGGTTATAAATTTGTAGAAGGCTGGGGTGGTGCAACTTATGACTCTTGTATCCGCTTCTTGAACGAAGATCCTTGGGACCGCCTGCGCAAGCTTCATGCTGCAATGCCTAACACAAAAATCATGATGCTTTTGCGCGCGCAGAACCTTCTTGGTTACCGCCACTATGCAGATGATGTTGTAGACAAGTTTGTTGAAACTGCTGCAAAGAACGGTATTGACTGCTTCCGTATTTTTGATGCCTGTAACGACCCGCGCAACATGGAACGCGCTACTAAGGCTGCTAAAAAATCAGGTAAGCATGTTCAGATGGCTATTTCTTATGCCGTAACTCCTTATCATACAATCGAAAAATATGCAGAGCTTGCCAAGATTTATGCAGACTTTGGTGCAGATTCTATCTGTATTAAGGATATGTCTGGTTTGCTCAAGCCTTATGCTGCTTATGACCTGGTAAAGGCTATTAAAGCTAAGGTTGATCTTCCTGTAGAAATCCACACCCACGCAACAACAGGTCTTTCTGTTGCAACCTTGCTCAAGGGTGCCGAAGCCGGTGCTGACTGGCTGGATACTGCAATTTCTTCTATGTCTATGGGAACT
>CADCLG010000039.1 GCA_902802305.1 uncultured Spirochaetaceae bacterium | reverse complement strand
ACGAAATCACGCTGGAGTCAGTCGAAGTCGAAAAGAAAGGCTACAGATTTGCCTGGTATGATGCTGCGGAAGGCGGAAATGTGATCACAAAGATTGCAAAAGACTCTACGGGCGAAAAAACGCTCTGGGCACGCTGGACGATTATAACGTATACAATTACCTATGATAAAAACTGTACTGAAGATGTATTGCCTGGTCCTTTTGACGATCCAGAGAACTATACCGTTGAAACTGATACCATCACTTTATCTGAAAGCATGGCAAGACTCGGCTGTAGCCTTGAAGGCTGGTATGATGCGGCTACGGGCGGCAACAAGGTCACGAAAATCGAAAAAGGATCGACAGGTGACATCACTCTCTATGCGCACTGGACACTGAGAAATTTCACCATAACATACAGCGGGCTTCCAGAAGGACTAGAGAACTCTGCTTCAAACCCTTCAACCTTCACCGTAAACGACCTTCCGCTGCGACTTGAGCGCATAACGAGCGGCAACAAGGTCTATTACTGGCAATTCGATGTAACGTTTTTTAATGAGGTTCTTGAAAGTGGGGGTGTAAGTTATTCTACTCAGACAAGAAAAGATGTCATTCCGGTAGGTTCTACTACAGATATAAATGCGACTGCAATTGAAGTGGACCTTGGTAACATCACGCTAAAAGCGGGCTGGCAAATAAATGAAATCTTTGGAGATTGGCAACTTAAAGCAAGGGCTGCGACATCATTCAGGAGGAGCGATACAGAGCCTGTAGTCGCTACGTACTACCTTGATACAGCTGGAAGTTTTGTTCCCGTATGGTACGACAGCGAAACAAAAACTATCTGGTACTACATAATGGATGGAGTAAATCTTCGTCTGGGCGATAATTCGAGCAATATGTTCAATCAAATGTCAATGCTGAACTATATAGAACTTTCTGACTTTAACACGAGCAATGTTACGAATATGTCCAAGATGTTCAATGGATGTAATAAACTTACCGAACTTGATTTGAGTAGCTTTAACATTGAAAACGTCACAAACATTTCCTCTATGTTCGCTTTGTGCAGAAACCTCATCACAATCTATGTCGCTGCAGGAACAGACTGGTCTGGTTTAACATTGCTTACAAATAGTAACAATATGTTCGATTCTTGCTCAAAACTCACCGGCGGTGCAGGTACAAAATTCGACAGCAACAATACCGACAAAACTTACGCCCGTGTAGACGGTGGTACTGATTCTCCGGGGTACTTCACGGTGAAAGAATAATGTGGAGCTGCTTTTTTATGGCAATACTAATTCCATAACATCATAAAAATTACAGTGTAAAGCCAGCGCAAGAGAATTAATTGTCTTACCGCTGGCTTTGTTTATGTCTTTGGAACCAATTTCATATTGCTGCAAAGTGCGCAGGTTCACGCCGGCAAGCTGTGAAAGTTCTTTTTGTGTTAATCCAGAAGCCTTGCGTAGATTATGAAGATTTGTTGGTTTTGTTAAATTTTTCTCTTTTATGATTTTATTCATTATATCAAGAAATTTTTCCTGCGGAGCTTCGTGCAGCGGATTATACATATTCACAATTTGGGAAAAAGAAACATACTTTCTGATTTTTGAAAATGAAAGATTTGTTTCCCATTGGTAATATGCCAAAATCCAGCCCGCCCAGTATTCGGGAGAACGGTCAAAGCGGTCAAAAGTTTTTTCTGTTTCCTGCATAAGTTCAAAACCGACTTTTTCAAACACTGACAAGGCCAGTTCCGTTCCGGAGCATCCGCATACAAAAACGGGGGAGCCTTCCTCTATGGCTTTTGCAACCTTAGAAGCAATAAAAAAATCATAAAAGGAATCTGCCGTTACCCCGCAAGCATTTACTGCAAAATCAACAGCAAAGCCAAGATTTTTCATTACCATAGGGAGAAAGAATTTATCGTAAGCATGGGTCATTATCTTTTACGTCTCCTAAAATCAAATCACGGATAAATAGTCCGGATATATCAGAATCTTCCAGAGATTTTTTATAATCTGCCTTTGCCTTTTCCATACGGTTCATACGCAGAGTATAATATTTTTTTCCTTCTGCAACCTCGTATTTCTGGAATTCAATCAAATCAAATGCCTTTTTACTTTTCAATACAATCTGTTCCCCCATTTTTCCAAGCTTCATAGCATTTCCAAGCTGCTTATACGAAATCTGATTAGAAAGAAAAGCCTGAGCAAAAGAAAAATATGAATCATCTGCCCTGTAGCCTTTCACTAAATCAAACTTAGAAAGGTCGGGAAGATAATTTTTTTTTAGATAATACGCTCCCTGACGCATTATAGGTGTATCCATGTCAAAGCGACGATAGGCAATAATAATTGCAAGCCAGTGAAGAGTTGTAAATGTTGCCGACAGTAAATCTAAAACAGAAAGTCCGTCCATTTCCAGTTCATAACAATTTGAAAAGCCGTCATTATCAGAAGGACAGGCCCATTCTTTTGCAAGTTCAATATTCTGTGTACAATAAAAACCAAGTCCATAATCATTATAGACTTTGCCTTTCCCAAATTCAGGCTTAGAGATTATCTTTTCTGAACCATGATACAGAATTATCTTTGACATAACATAATTATACTTCTATAGAAGTAGTATTGTCAACAACCCGAAATTATTTATTTTCCAAAAAAATTATTTATTTTTAGTTGTTATTTATTATTTTGATGATATAATTATATTAACTATCAGTAAGAAAACTTACAAAATGTGAGGTGTTATTTATGGAAAGAATGCAGTGCGATAATTGCGGACATGTTTATGATAAAGATGAAGGCGATCCAAAAAACAACATTCCTCCAGGAACAGCATGGGCAGATGTACCAGCTGATTATAAATGTCCTGAATGTGGTGCAAGTAAAGACGTTTTCATCATTGAATAAAATCTGAATGGATTTGGTGGATTTTCGGGTTAAGCCCGAAAATGACAAGTAAGTCTGATATTGGAAAATCTATCAAAATAACAAAAAAGCCTGATTGGAGGTCTCCCAATCAGGCTTTCTTTTTGCCATGACAAATCAGTTTTCTGGCTCGCTTAGGCTCGCAACCATTCTATCATATTCTTCTTCATCAATTTTATATTTTGCACGTAGCAAGAGCAGGGCAATACCAATTGCAAGAATCGGAATAAGAGTCATTCCTGTACGTAAGCCAATAAGCTGTCCTCTTGTAGCAGTTTGAATAAAACCGTCTGCCTGTGCAAGAACCTCCTGGCTTGTTATTTCTCCACTTCCTGCTGCAACTTCAAGATTTGAAACATTTTGACTTATTCCATAAATTCCTGAAATAATCAATACGAGGTTTGTTATTCCCTGATTTACTGCACTGGCAAACTTAGTTGCAAAAGAACGTACAGCCGAAATTATACTGTCGTGGCGTTCATGGAACTTGTATTCATCATATTCGATTGTATTATTGAGCATAACAATAAGAACCATATTGAAAACGCCCTGACTGAAGAAAATACAGAAGCCGATTATATTGATAATCAGCGGAATCTTTGGAATTACAATGCCGATTAAAAAGAAGCAGACATAAAAAACAGTTATCATTATTGTGAAGAATAAAAGCAGGCTTTTACGGCTGAACTTTTTTGTCAGAAAAGGGAAGGCAACTTGAGAGAGAAGAGTTCCTAGTCCGTACATTACCGTAAAAATAAAGACAAGACTTCCGCCTGTAGAATATCCAAACTCAAAATAGAAAAAGTTCATTCCGAACATAATTAAGAGACCGCTTCCAATCTGGAATAAGAAGATTGCAATTCCGGCGGCTATAAGCTGATCGTTGCGGGCAAAAATACGGAACATGTCTTTAAGAGAAAGCTTTTCTGTAGAATTATCTGTAGAATGAGGCTGTTCCTTTGCACCAAAGAAAGTAAGCAGCTGGAAGGCAATAAAGGAAAGGGCAACTACAAGGGCGCACATTCTATAGGCATTTACTGCGTTTCCTGCAATTACCATTGGAACTACGCCTGCAACAGAAAATTGTCCAATGCAGATAAAAATACTCATCATTGTAACTAAAGTATTGCGTTCTTTTGGATCACTGGAAAGACTTGGCAACATTCCCCAGTAGGAAATATCGTTCATCGTGTAGGTCATTCCCCATAAAAGATAGGACAGTCCAAAAAATCCAACAAAAGCCCAGCCGGTAGGACGGACAGAGAATAGAAGGAAAATTACAACCGCATTCAGCAGACATCCTGTTAAAATCCAGGGGCGGAACTTACCCATTTTCATGTGACAGTTTTCGATGATGATTCCCATGAGAGGGTCATTTATTGCGTCCCAGATTAAGCATACAATCATTATTGCAGAAATTGCTGCAAACTGAGCGACAGTCAGCTTCATTGTATACTGAATATAATTGATTAAATACAAGCTTACCATTGCGTAAGCTGCATCTCTTCCGGTTGCGCCGGCCGTATAACACCATTTTGTTCTTTTATCTAACATAATTCCTCCGAATAATAGAACATTTTATTTATTTTTTTGTCTTTATTTTTTGTCAGCATTTGCCCATTTTACAAACTTATTTGCCAGCTTGTAAGTTATGAGTCCACCGCTTGTGCTTATTAAACTTTCAAGAGGATTTTCCAGAATTGCAGAAATTGCAATCTTTACCGCCGGGTCCTCGCGGGATTTTCCTTTATTCATGAGTACAAGGCCTGCAGTCAATATTTTTACAACTAGTCTTATGCGCCAAGAGCTTTTTGCCATGTCGCCAAGACTGTCAGCAATAAAAAAGGCTTCTGTTTCTTTATAGCTGTTAGTTCCTTTTGCCTTTTTTTGCAGTTTCGCGTTCGCAAAACTGCAAATGGTATTATTGGGAGTCGTTGAATCGGCAAAACTGCTTCCATTTGTCTTTATGGCGTCTTCTGTTTTATTATTGTCAATTTCTTCACCATCGACTGTTACCAAAGTTGTCAGCTTTATATCTTCTACGCTTGCTCCGATTTCAATTAAATAGTCGCCTTTAATCTGAACAAAATCTTCTTTTTCCAGGGAATAGGATTTGAAAGCATTATCATCAAGAGGGATTTCAATTTGCTTTTCTTCGCCTGCTTTAAGGAAAACTTTTTCAAAGCCTCTAAGTTCCCTGTAAGTTGGATTCTGGCTATTTTCATTTAGATTTTCATTATTTTGCTTCTGAACATAAAGCTGAACAATTTCTGAACCATCATATTTTCCAGTATTTTTTACAGTGACAAAAGCTTTTAATTCTTCAGCAATATTATTAGGCAAAGAAAAATCGGAATATTCAAAGCTTGTATAACTTAAACCATAACCAAATGGATACTGGACAGGAATATTTTTTGCCTGATACCAGCGGTAACCTACAAGAGGGCCTTCTTCATATTGTACGTTATCGTGGTCTGGTGCAAAATTATTGTAAGAAGGAGTATCTTCAATTTTTACAGGCCAGCTTTCCGCAAGTTTTCCGCTTGGATTTACCTTTCCGCTGATTAAATCTGCAATTGCCTGACCACAGGCTTCTCCACACAAATACATCTGTAATATTGCAGCTGCTTTTTGGGCTGGCAAAAGGTTCACTGGCGCACCACTAAAGGATATTACAATTACTTTTTGTGTGATTTCCAGGATTTTTTCAAGCAGTTCAATTTGTTCTGGTGGAAGCTCCAGATTATCGCGGTCAAAGCCTTCTCCTTCAAAAGCTTCTGTAAGGCCACAGAAAAATAGGACAGGCTTATTTTTATTTTCCGGCTTTTTGATTGTTTCTAGGGCTTTTTCAATCAAAGGGGCATTGATTTTTTTTGCCTTTGAACGTTTACAGAAACCAGAAAAATATCCCTTTGAATAATCAACAGAAAAACCCTGATTTTGTAAGGTAGAAAGAGCATTCGGATATTCTTTTGTAGTGATATGGCTGGAACCGCCTGCCTGAAACTTCATATATTCTGCAAGCTCACCAATTACAACAATTTCTTTATTTTTTGAAAGCGAAAGGGGAAGGAGGCCGTCGTTTTTCAAAAGTACAGCCGAATCTTCAGCAAGTTCAAGGGCCAGTTGATGTTGTGCCTTGTAATCTATCGGCTTGATTTCAGCAGTCGCCCGCATTTTATGAAGTTTTTCTGCCGTTGAGATAAGACGCTTGTTCACAGTGTCCAAATCGGCTTCATCAAGAGATTTGTCTTTAAGAGCCTTTTCTATCTGCATGTCAAAATAACCGTAAGAATCAGGCATGGCTAAATCCAGACCAGCTTTTATACATTCAGGAGCATTTATACAGGCTCCCCAATCAGAAATTACGATTCCATTAAAGCCCCATTTTTCCCTCAAAACTTTATTGAGCAGATAGGGATTATGACTGGCATATAAACCATTTATTTTGTTGTAGGAACTCATGATTGCAAGTGGCTGTGATTTTTTTACTGCAATTTCAAAGCCGCGAAGATAGATTTCATGCAAAGTTTTTAAGTCTACATTACTTGAGGAAGTTTGTCGTCTTTTTTCCTGATTATTGCAGGCAAAGTGTTTTATACAGGAAGCAACTCCTTTTTCCTGCATTCCTTTTACGTAATTTGCAGCCAGCTCTCCCGATAAATAGGGATCTTCCGAAAAATATTCAAAATTACGTCCGCAAAGGGGTGAGCGTTTTATATTGAGACCACAGCCCAGCATTATATGAATATTTTCTGTCAGTGCTTCTGCTGCTATAGCCTGTCCTAATTTTTTAAGGGATTTTTTATTCCAGGAAGAAGCAATACAACTTGCTGTAGGGAAGCAGGTTGCGATATTGCTTTTATTTAAGTCTGCATAACTTTCGGATTCCTGTTTTCTAAGTCCGTGGGGACCGTCGCTCATTACAATTTCCGGAATCTTTCCGTTTGCAGTGTAGGTTTTCCAACTGCCAACACCATTAAATAATCTGATTTTTTCCTTCAAGTCCATACCTTACAGTATAAATCATAAAATGCAGTTCCAAAAGGAAAAAATCAGATTTTATGTGTTTACCGCAGTGTTTGCCCTGGTTTTTACCATGGCAAAATGATTATTCAAAAAGTTCTTTGATTTCGTCAGCGTATTTTTCAGCAATCTTGTAACGCATCATTTCCTGTTTTGCAGAAAGCTCTTCGCCAACTTTAAAGCTGTTTGGAATCAAAGCAATTTTGTTGATTCTTTCGCAAGGTCTAAAGCCGTTTGAAATGCTTATTTTTTTGCCGATTTCTTCATTGAAGAGATTTACAATTGCATCTGTAGAAAGGAGACCTTCGTAATCAGAGGTGTCCAATCCCTTTGTTTTAGCATATTCTTCAACTGCATCTTTTGAAGGAACAATCAAGGCACCAAGAGCTTTTTTGTCCTGACCTACAACCATGACGCTTTCAATTAAGTCGCTTGTGCAGAGCTCGCTTTCAAGAACAGTTGGTTCAATGTTTTCTCCACCAAGAAGAACGATTGTATCTTTTGCACGGCCAGTAATCTTTAATTCGTGGTCGTAAGTCATAATTCCGATATCACCTGTATTGAAGAAGCCGTCCTTGTCGATTGCTTTTTCTGTCAAATCTGGGCGTTTGTAATACCCCTTCATCAGCTGAGAACCTTTTACAAGAATCATTCCCTGTTTTCCTGGTCCTAAATCTTCAGTTCCTGTAATTACGCCGTTTTCTTCTGAAACAATCTTAACTTCCCAGGTAGGGAAAATAACTCCTACACAGCCTGGACGTGGATGTTTGTAATATCTGAAGGAAATAACAGGTGAAGTTTCTGTAAGACCGTAACCTTCCAAAAGATTTAAGCCGATAGCGCGGTAGAAATTGTCTGTTGATTTCTGCAAGGCGCCACCACCAGAAATTGCAATGCGTAGGTTTCCACCAAAGGCAGCGCGGATTTTTTTGAATACAAGCAAATCTCCCAATTTATGAAGAGGCCAGAATAAAATCCATGGAATGAATCCTAAGATTGCATCCAAAAGGCGGCTGCGTTTTTTGAACTGGCATACATTTCCGAATACCATATCGCGGAAGTTTGCATAAAGGGTTCCGCATTTTACAAAGAAACGGAATATTTTGAGGGTTGCTCCGCCTGTTTTTACCATTTTTTTGTTTACGCCGGCTGCAAGTGCTTCCCAAAGACGAGGTACACCGCAAATCCAGTCTGGGCGGATAACTGTAATGTCTTTTAATAAAACAGAAGCAACTGGTTTTGAATAAGCAAGTCCGCATGTAAAATAAAGGGCAACATACTGAATAAAGCGTTCAAAAATATGCCATACAGGAAGAATTGTCATCCACCAGTCATTTGGTTTACAGGTAATGAAGTTTTTAAGGGTACTGATTTGAGACATAAAGTTATTGTTTGTAATCATTGCACCTTTTGGAGTGCCTGTTGTTCCAGAAGTAAAGATGATTGTTGCAACATCATCCGGCTGAGATTTTTCCATTTCGGCTTCGATTTCTGCTTTAAGGGCAGCTGGATTTGCTGCATAAAGTTTTTCACCTTCTGCAAGAAGGTCTTCAAAGAAGATAACCTTGATTTTTGTGTCTTTATATACCTCTGCATCTTTTTCTGTTGGTTTGTCAAAAAGAATTGCTGTTTTTAAGGCAGGTACTTCGGCTTCATTTTCAAGGATTTTTGCAAGCTGGCGGACATTTTCAAAAATACCACATTCACAGTCTGCAAAAGAAATGATAAAGCGAAGTTCTTTTCCTAAAGAGTCGCAGCCACGTGGAACATCTGCGCCACCAAGTGCCTGAATTGCAATATCAGAAATAAGCCATTCACGACGGTTATCGGAAATAAGTGCAACATTAGATTCTCTGTGGATTCCAAGAGTACGGAAAGCCAGGGCCAGAGCTATGATTTTTTCGTAAGTTTCTGCATAAGAATAATAAGCAAAGTTTCCGTTTTTATCTTTCTGGGCTTGTATTTTTACGTCCGGGTATTGAGCAACGCGAGCTTTAAGCATGAGAGGTACAGTTTTTTCTACATGCGGATCAAGTTTAAATTGTTTCATTGGATTTCTCCTAAATATTGATTCCAAATTATTTTATTTGTTTGTCTGACATTATCACAAAAAATGTCAAATAGCAATAGGATTTTCTTATTTTTACGTAAAACATTTTTAATAAATGCGTTTGTTAATATAGGAAAAATGCATTATAATTATTGACAGTTTTTTTATGAGAGGTGTAAAAACTATGAAAAAAAATCTACTGATTATTGCGGCTATTTCTATGGTTGCAGTTTTGACAAGTTGTGGCGGTTCTAAAGAACCAGTTGTAAAAATTGGTGTTTACGAGCCAGCTTCTGGTGATAATGGTGCCGGTGGAAAACAGGAAACTCTTGGTATTCAGTATGCTAATTCTATTACTCCTAAAGTAGAAATTGCAGGAAAAGAATACAAGGTTCAGCTCGAAATCGTTGATAACGAATCTTCTAATGATAAGGCTGTAACAGCAGCTTCTGAACTTATCAACAAGGGCGTTTCAATCGTTCTTGGTTCTTATGGTTCAGGTGTTTCTATTGCTGCTTCTGATACATTCAAAGATGCAAACGTTCCTGCAGTTGGTGTTACTTGTACAAATCCTCAGGTAACAGCAGGTAACTCTCATTATTTCAGAATTTGCTTCCTTGATCCTTTCCAGGGTTCTGTTCATGCTAACCTTGCAAAAGAACAGTTCAATGCAAAGAGAGCTTATGCTCTTGCAAAGCTTGGTGATGACTATTCTGTAGGTCTCTGCAAGTTCTTTATTGAAGCTTGTAAGAAGCTTGGAATTGAAGTAATTTACGAAACCTTCCCTGATGGAACTTCTGATTTCTCTGCTTATGTAGCAAATGCTAAGAATAACAACGTTGACGTAATGTTTACTCCAACTTCTATTGAAGCAGCTGCTCTTATCATTGAACAGGCTAACACACAGGGTGTAACAGTTCCTCTTCTTGCCGGTGATACATGGGATTCTAACGTTATCCTTGCTGCTGCAAAAGGAACAAACATTGGTGTTTATGTAACAACCTTCTTTGTTGAAGGTTCAAAAGACAAACAGGTAACAGACTTCGTAAACGGTTTCCGCAACTACATCAACACAAATGCTACTGCTAAGACAAACAACGGTGGTGATGATGAAATTGCTGCTGTATCTGCAATGGGCTTTGATGCTTATTACACAGCTCTTGCTGCACTTAAAAATGCAGGTTCAATTAAAGGCGCTGATGTTATGAAGGCTCTTCCTACTACAACCTACAAAGGTGTTTCTGGTGCAATCGCATTTGATTCAACAGGAGATGCTATCCGTGATGTTGCTTACATTAAGAAAGTTAATACTTCTACAGGTAAGTGGGATTACGTTGCTCAGCAGACTGTAAAATAATTTAATTCACTGTCTGGACGGGGACTTTCTTATATATGATATGGGGGCCCGCCCAGACATTTTTTTTCATTTAAAAATGTAAATTATTTTTTATAAAAACAGGAAATAAAAATGAGTTTTTTTCAGACAAACTTACCTTATATTCTTGCCGGCATTTCTACAGGCGGACAATATGCACTTATAGCAATAGGTTACACAATGGTTTACGGTATATTGCGCCTTATCAATTTTGCACATGGTGATGTTTTTATGGCTGCCGGTCTTATAATGATTTATTCTTATACAATTATGCCACTTTGGATTTCTATTCCTTTTACAATAATATTAACTGTTCTGTTAGGTTTTTCTGTTGAACGGATTGCATATAAGCCCTTACGTACGGCACCAAGAATGTCAATTATGATTTCTGCAATCGGTATGTCTTATCTGATTCAGAATCTTGCTTTGTACATTACGGGCGGACTTTTAAAAACATATCCTAAGATTCCATGGATAAGTGATTCAGTAACTATCTGGGGTGCAATAACCAAACGTGTTACTGTAATTACACCAATTTTGACTATAGTTCTTGTTGTAGCTCTGGTGCTTCTTATAAATCACACAAAAATTGGAATGGCAATGCGTGCCGTTTCCAAGGATTTTGAGACAGCCCAGCTTATGGGAATAAAAATAGATTCAGTAATTTCAATGACCTTTGTAATCGGTTCTTTTCTGGCTGCTATTGGTTCAATTCTTTTCTTCTCTAATTATCCTGGAGTAACGCCTACAGTTGGAGGTATGCCAGGTTTGAAGGCCTTTGTCGCCGCTGTATTTGGAGGAATTGGTTCCATACCGGGCGCAGTAATAGGAGCTTTTATCATCGGTATCTGCGAAAATATCATCAAGGGGCTGGGCTGGACTACCTTTAGTGATGCCTTTACTTTTGTTCTTTTGATTGTTGTTCTTATGTTTATGCCAACTGGTATTTTTGGTGAAAAAGTTACGGATAAGGTATAAGGACGGGAGATTAAAATGGGAAATACGCTTGAAAACAATATGCTTGAAAATAAAAAGAAAAGACGGGATTTACTTATAAGCTTTGGTCTTCTGGCCCTGCTTTTTGTAGTTCTGGTGATTCTTGAAAATACAATTCCTAGAACTTCAATCCTTTTTACGGTTCTTAAAAAGGGTGCAATTTATGCTTTAGTTGCAGTTTCAATGAACTTGCTGAATGGATTTACGGGGCTTTTCAGTCTGGGGCAGGCTGGATTTATGCTTTTGGGAGCATATACTTATGCAATTTTTACTATTCCGGTAGAGCTTAGGGCACAGGTTTATCAATATTACGATGGCGGAGCAATTCAATTTACGCTGCCGGTTTTTGTTGCAATGATTCTTGCGGGGCTTGTTGCGGCTCTTTTTGCTTATTTAATTGGACTTCCGGTATTGCAGTTAAAGTCTGACTATCTTGCAATTGCAACTCTTGGTTTTGCAGAAATTATCCGTGCCATTTTCCAGTGGGATAAAATTGGTATGATTACAAATGGTTCTAATCTTCTGCGAAAATATCCTTACTTTAAGTCTGTTACCTTTTATTTTGCGGTGAGTGGTATTTGTATTGCTTTGATAGTACTGCTTATCAATTCTACTTATGGACGTGCTTTTAAAGCAATTCGTGATGATGAAGTTGCTGCCGAAGCAATGGGAATAAATCTTGCCCATCATAAGAGACTTGCCTTTACAATCTCTTCTTTCTTTGCAGGAATCTCTGGTGCCCTGCTTGCTATGTTCCAGACAACAATTCAGGCAAGCCAGTTTAAATCTGCAATGACTTACGAGATTCTTTTGATTGTTGTAATTGGAGGAATTGGCTCTGTTACTGGAAGTTGTATTTCTTCCTTCCTTTTTATTGCCTGTTCAGAATGGTGGCTGCGCTTCCTGGATAATGCAAACTTGAACTTTACTTCTGTTCAGATTTTGCGTCCTGGTTTTAGAAAGGTTGTTTTTTCAATCGTAATTATGTGTATTGTACTTTTCTATCAGAAAGGAATTATGGGTGAAAAAGAGTTCAGTTTGAGCGGAATAGTCAAACGGTGCAAAAAGCTCTTCTCAAAAAGTAAAAAGTAAAAGGTTGTGATTATGGCAGAAAATGTATTAAAAATAGAAAATGTTACAATGCAGTTTGGTGGTGTTGTAGCTGTAAATAATCTTTCTCTGGAAGTAAATAAGGGCGAAATTGTTTCTTTAATTGGACCGAATGGGGCTGGAAAAACTACCGCCTTTAATGTTGTTACGGGAGTTTATGCGCCAACAAATGGAGCAGTTTATTTTAATGGAAATGAGATTGTAGAAAATTATCCCCGCGGAAAAATGAAAAAGCTTTATGCCGGTACTGACAGGGGAAAGTTTACAAAGCATATTGAACCAACTCCTGATAAAATTACAAAGCTTGGAATTGCCAGAACCTTCCAGAATATACGCTTGTGGAAATCTCAGACAGTTTTTACTAATGTTTTAATTGCAAAGCATTTGAGAAGAACTTCCAATGTTTTTAGTGCAACCTTCAGACTTAACTGGAAGGAAGAAAAAAAGCAGAGGGAAGAAACAGCGGAGCTTTTAAAAATTCTTGGTTTGTATGATGTAAAGGATGAACTTTGTACATCGCTTCCTTATGGTTTGCAGCGAAGACTTGAAATTGCCCGTGCTCTGGCAACTAATCCGTCACTTTTACTTTTGGATGAACCTGCTGCGGGTATGAATCCTCAGGAAACTGCCGAACTTACAGATTTTATCCGCCGTATTCGTGATGAATTCCATCTTACAGTATTTATGATTGAACATCACATGGATTTGGTAATGGATATTTCGGACAGAATCTATGTTTTGAACTTTGGAGCTTTGATTGCACATGGAAGTCCAGAAGAGATTCAGAATAATCCGGAAGTAATTGCAGCCTATTTGGGTGAAAGTGAAGATGATGGTGAGTCGGAGGATGAAGAATAATGTTAGAAATAAAAGATTTACATGTTTCTTACGGTGGAATTAAGGCTTTACGCGGTATAAATATTGAAGTTCCTGATGGAAAAATTGTTACTTTGATTGGTGCAAATGGTGCAGGAAAATCTACACTTTTAAGGACAATCAGCGGGCTTGTAAAGGCAGAAAGCGGAAGTATTCAGTTAAACGGTCAGGAGTTGACAGGACTTGCAATCAATAAGGTTTGTGAAAAAGGGATTGCCCTGAGCCCTGAAGGAAGACGCGTTTTTACCGATTTGACAGTTCAGGAGAATCTGAGAATTGGTGCTTATTTAAGAAAGGATAAAAAGGAAATTGAAAAGGATTTGGAATGGGTTTATGAGCTTTTTCCAAGATTAAAGGAACGTTCCTGGCAGTTTGCGGGTACACTTTCTGGTGGAGAACAGCAGATGCTGGCCGTTGGTCGTGCCTTGATGAGTAAGCCAAAGGTTTTAATGCTGGATGAACCGTCTCTTGGTCTTGCGCCTCTTATTGTTCAACAGATTTTTGAGATTATAAAAGAGATTAACAAGCAGGGGGTAACAATCCTCCTTATTGAGCAGAATGCAAATATGGCTTTAAAGACCGCAGATTTAGCTTATGTAATTGAAACCGGCGAAATTGTACTTTCGGGTACAGGGGCGGAGGTTATGGCAAATCCTTCGGTAAAAGAAGCGTATTTGGGAAAGAAGAAATAAAGGGATTTATGGAAATAGGTTTTATAAAGAAAATAATAAAATGTATTGAAGAATCATCTCATAATCACGATTTTGATTATTTTTGTGTTTCACGAGATATTTTTCAGGCAAGATTGGATTCATTTATTGTTCATACCAATAAGTATTTTGAATCAGCAGTTATTGGAGAAATTGGAAATAATACATTTGATCATAACTGGGATTTTGCAGAAGATGAGATGAGAGGTACGTATTTTAATTCTGAATATGATGGTTATGTTGTACTTGCAGATTTTGGAAAGGGAATAAAAAAATCTCTTTCTAGAGTAAGATTACTTGATTCAGACTTAGATGCTGTGAAGATGGCTTTTACAGAGAGGGTTTCTGGTAGGGCCCCTGAACAACGCGGAAATGGTTTGAAGTTTGTATGTGATTCTGTAAAAGAAAAAAAATGGGAATTATATTTTCAATCTGGGAATGGTTGTTGTATAATCAAAGATGGTAATGTTAGATTTGAAACTGTCAATTTTTCTTTTGCTGGATGTCTTGCTGTTTTAAAATTTTAGAGAGGTTGTGATGAATGTACAGATAAACAAGTTTGGAGACATTTTGATTTCCAGACCGGCTGGTAAAGAAGCGTTTCTTATGGCTAAATCTTATATTTTTGATTCTTTAACCTTTGATGAACCTATAAATCTTGATTTTGAGAATGTTAAGGTTTTAACGCCTTCCTGGGCAGATGAGTTTATTACTGGAATAAAGACAAATTACAAAAATAATATAAATTATATTAATACTCAGAATGAATCTGTCTCAGCTTCCTTAAAAACTGTATTGAATTAAAATATTATTTTGAGAGCAGGTTAATATGTCTTTAAATTGTAATGAAATTAATTTAATACTGAATGAGCTGGATTTGAAAGGGGCTTTTATTCAGGATATTATTCAGCCGAATTATGACAGTCTGGCGCTTTATACTTATAAGGAGGGGAGTGCTAAGACTGTTTTTATTTGTTGTGCGCAGAATGAATGTCGTATTCACGAAACAAGGCGAAAAATCACTAAAAATGAAAAGCCTTTGCGTTTTATGGAGTTTTTGCGTTCCAGAATCAAAGGCTGCAGGATAAACTCTTGTGCTCAGATTGGGCTGGAAAGGGTTGTTCTGATGGAATTGAGCCGGTCAGAAGAGGAAATCTATCATTTTTATATTAAGCTCTGGAATAATGCGGCTAATGTTATTTTGTGTGATGAGCATGATTTGATTCTGGAGCCTATGTTCAGGCGACCGGAACGCTATGAAATGAAGGATGAGGTTTACATTGCGCCGGCGGTTATTGAAGAAAAGCTTGAGCAGGCGGAAACGAGGTTCCCGGTTAGAGAGTGGAAGGATGTAAGTTGCGACGGGGGCGTTGCGGGGCCACAAGGTTGCAGGAATTGCCCCGCTGGTGGGGTAGCAGAAGCCGTAAACGCTGAAACTGAGCTTGCAGACTCTACTACGGCTTCTGAGAGTTTTTCGAAGAAAAACTCTGAACATCTTTACGGCTGGCGCGAGGGGAGGGCTCTCCCCTCTTTTAATGCCTATATCGACTGGTGGTATTCGGAGCATGCGGATAATCTTTCTAGGGAAGCGCTGCTGGAAAAGGCGGAAAAATGGTATAACATTAACCGGTCTAAGCGGGAAAATGCTCTGAACGCGCTGATAAAAAAACAGGAATCGTTTAAAAATGCGGGGGCCTTGAAGCATCAGGGGGATTTGGTGCTTACCTACGGGCATTTGATAGACGGGGCTTCTAATTTTCTGGAATGTCTGGATTATGAAACTGGTGAGACTGTTAGACTCTTGATTAATCCTAAAAAATCAGCTCAAGAAAACGCGGCGGAATATTATAAAAATTATAAAAAGGCTGTGAGTGGGGCGGATGAGCTTGCGCATGATATTGAATTAGCCAGGGCTGAAATAGAAAAGCTTGATGCTGAGTATGAGCGGATTCGGGCGGAACAAAATCCTATAAAGATTGAACAGTTACTCAGGCATGATTCTACGCCAAAACAGAAAATTAAAAAATCGCATCCGGGGCTGGAATATGAGATTGCGGGCTGGTTGATTTATGTTGGTCGGGATGCTAACGAAAATGACGAATTGCTGCGCCATCATGTTCGTGGTGAGGATTTGTGGCTGCATGTGAGGGATTTTCCGGGTGGTTATGTTTTTATTAAGGCTCGCAAGGGAAAAACTGTGCCTCTGGATGTGCTTTTGGATGCGGGAAATCTGGCGGTTTATTATTCAAAGGCGCGGAATAACGGGGGAGCGACGGATTTGTATTATACGCATGTGAAATATCTGCGACGGGCTAAAAATGGTCCTAAGGGGCTGGTTATTCCGACTCAGGAGAAAAATCTTTGTATTACGCCAGATAGGGAGAGGCTGAGAAGGTGTGAAGAGGGGATGAAGAATGCATAAAATGTTATCCTTTGAAAAATGACAAGATTTGCTCTGTTAAACCTTTGAAAAATGACAAAAATTACATTATTTATCCTTTGAATTTTGACAATATTATAATATAATTGAGTTCAAAGGTGTTTCTTATGCTTAAAAGGAAAATATTAAACGAACTGATTTCTTGGAAAAATCGTCCTCATCATCCTCTTGTAGTGCGTGGATTACGTCAAATTGGTAAAACTTATATTGTAAAACAATTTGGAAAGGAAAATTACGAATATACAATATATCTTGATTTACGTTCTAATGTAGCACTCCACAAAGCATTTGCTGGTGATTTTGATGTAGATCAAATGATTCTTAAGATTTCCGCTGTGGAAAAAGATGCCCGTTTTATTCCCGGAAAAACACTACTTATTCTAGATGAGATTCAAGACTGCGCAAATGCAAGAAGCTCCCTCAAATATTGGGATATAGATGGTCGTTTTGATGTAATTTGTACTGGAAGCTTTCTTGGTGTAAAAGGCTTTAGAAATCCTTATGTTCGCGGAGTTTCTGTTGGTTATGAAGAGCAGATTACAATGTATCCGCTGACATTCCAGGAGTTTCTTGTAAATACTGGAATGGATTTAAAGGTTTTTGATTATGTGCAGAAATCAATTGATGAAAAATCAATGGTAGATTCAACGGTTCATGAAAGTATGAGACAGCTTTATCTCCAATATCTTCTTGTTGGTGGAATGCCTGAGGTTGTAAATACATTCTTTGAAACACACGACATAAATCAGGTACGAGAAAAACAAAAGCAGATTCTTAATTCTATTAAAGATGATTTTGGGCGCTATAAAGACTCAGAAGGTAAAGATAAGATTAATGAAGTTTTGAAACTCCGTGCCGAAGCATGTCTGAATTCCCTTCCTGCTCAGCTTTCAAAAGAATATAAAAAGTTTCAGTACAGTCTGGTAGATGTAAAAGGTCATTCACCAGAAAAAGCAGATGGACTTCAGTATCTGGAAGATGTGGGACTTGTTGTTCGTGCATATAATACACTTCAAATTTCATATCCGCTTGAAGCTGAAAAAATAACAACAGAATTCAAAGTTTTTTTCATTGATACAGGTTTACTTACTTCGCAACTTGGAGATGAAGTTCCTGCCAAAATCCTGAACGGAGATTTAGGCGCCTACAAAGGTGCAATTGCAGAAAATATGGTAGCTGCAGCTTTTGCAAAAGAAGGACGTTCGCTTTATTATTATCACGCTCCAAGTGGTTCTCCAGAACTTGATTTTCTGTATGAGGAAAACGGAGAAGCTGTTATAGTCGAATGTAAATCTACTAATAATCGTGCTACCAGCATGAAGTTTGTACTTGCAAATCAAAAAAAATACGGAGTACATCCAGCAATCAAAATAGCAGATGCAAATGTTGGTGGCGGAGAGGGCTTTTGTACATATCCATTATATTATCTAGGTTTTTTACATCAGAAACCAAAAACAAATATAATCGAAATGGTGGATGTAAAAAATATAAAGGTACCGGAATAACAAAAAAGACCAGCCCGGGGTCGAGCTGGCCTTCATTGTCATTCCCACGCTTGACACGGGAATCTATTAGCAAACTTCGCAGTTATCAGCCTTGTTTGTTGTAACAGGTTTGCCTGCTGCGAGGGCCTTCTGGCCTGCGATTGTGAAGCACTTGCCGCTTACGCGGTATTCGATTTTGCAGAAGTGGTCGATGTCGATTTTGGCTGGCTTTTCGCCGGTGTATTCGGTACCTTCAATCTGGATGATGGTTCCTGGAGCTGCCCATGGAGCAGTGAGGAGTTCAACCTTTTCTTTGCCGTCTTCTGTGTAGTCGCAGGCAAGGAGCATTCCGCGTGCCCATGGAGCAGTGAGGAGTTCAACCTTTTCTTTGCCGTCTTCTGTGTAGTCGCAGGCAAGGAGCATTCCGCGGCTTTCTACGCCCTTCATCTTACGTGGAGCGAGGTTAGCAGCGATGATTACGTGCTGGCCGAGAAGTTCATCTTCTGCAAGGTATGGGCGGAGGCCGCTCTGAATAATGCGTTCTGTGCCAGTGCCGTCATCCAAAGTTTCGATATAGAGCTTGTCGCCCTGTGGGTTTGTTTCTACCTTTGTGATTTTTGCAACGCGGAGCTCAATGTGCTCGTTGAAGTATTTTACAGGGTTTGTTTCTGCTTCTGATTTCTGATTTTCAGATTGTCGGGTCGAGCCCGACAATGACACATCTTCGTCTTTGTCTGACACGTTGTTGCTCTTGTCATTCCCGTGCTTGTCACGGGAATCTTTTGCCTTTTCAGCTTCAGTTTTTGTATCAGCAGTAGCCATCAAAGTTTCGAGGTCGAGTTCTCCGGCAACACAAGGAACTGTAATTCCCCAGTTTTCAAGAACCTGTGGGTGAACTTCACCAAATACACCGGCTGGCTGACCATCAACAATCAGCTGAGCCTGACGGCCAGGAATAAAGCGTGGGTCTTCGCTTTCAACAACCTTGTACTCGTGGTCGAGGAAGTAAACGAGGCTTGATACCTCAGATGCCAGTGTATTGAAGTTAGCGTTAGCACTTGCAGTTAAGAAACCAAGGTGCTGGCGAGTAATAGTTCCGGTATTTTCATCTTCCTTAAGATATGCAACCTTACCGATTTCAAAAATCTTGTGAGGGTACATAGCGTTTGCACTTCCTGCCTCGGCACGGCAAAGGCTAGACAAAATCTCAGGGCGGATAAACTGATAGTTTTCGCTCATTGGGTTTGCAATTTCAATAACCTTAGAACCGTCAATCAGCATATTGTCGATGTAGTCTTTCTTAGAACCAACATAGTTGAAAATCATTTCCTGGTAACCGAGACCAACCATCAAAGTCTTTGCCTTGCGGCTGAACTCTGTAAGTGGCAGGAGGCGGCCAACAGTGAAGTCCTGTGGAGTGCGTGGCTCGAATGCGGCAACGTTGCAGCCAATCATAACATCTTCAATAATATCAACTTCGTGGAGGAAGTCGTTGCGGTATGGAGCAGGACTCAAAGTGATTTCCTCACCCTTAACCTCAACTGTGCTTCCCATGCGTGTAAGAGCATCAACAACCTTATTCATATCAAAATCAGAACCCAGCAACTTGTTTACAGCGCCGAGGGTTGTCTTAGTTGTAGGCTGGAAGTAGTAAGGAACCATGATGTCCTTTCCAAGGCCAGTATCATAAGGATGCTTTACAAGAATAGGTTTAATTTCATAACCCTGATCCGCAAAATCACATGCAACGATGTTTGCCGAAAGGATGAGGTTTTCAATATTATCACCGGTGAGCTCAACCATCAGGTCTTTATCACCAACCTGAACGGCTCCCAAAGTCGCGCTATTGATAATCGGTGCCATAGAAAGCACTTCGTTTTTAGCATCACTCAAAAGAGGGAACTTTTTCATATCAGCGAGAATCCAGCCGAAATCTTTTCCCTTTGGATGGTCAGTAAGAATCTGGCGGCAAGTCAT
>CADCLG010000038.1 GCA_902802305.1 uncultured Spirochaetaceae bacterium | reverse complement strand
TGTCGGTGCAGCTCGCCTTGTTGCACCAAGCTGTCTCCCGTTTGAAATTGGTAATGCACTAAGTAAACTTATTAAACGCAAATTGATTTCTATTTATGATGGAGTTTCGGTATATCATGAGTTTGCAAGAATTCCAATGAGAATGATGGAGCCGGATATTCCGAATTCAATTGTAATAGCCGGAGAAACAGAATCTTACGCTTATGATTCATATTACATTTCTCTGGCAAAACAGCTTTCGTTGCCCTTGTATACAATGGATGAGACGATGAAAACAAATGCCGTTTCGAGGGGTGTCGCATGCTTGTAGTAACATATTCCGAAGCAAGACAGAATTTTGCATCCGTTCTGGATAAATCAAAAAACGATGGAGCCGTCCTTATAAAGCGAGCCGATGGCTCTGTCTTCCGTATTTCCCCTGAAGCTTCAGAATCGTCACCTTTCGCAGGAATCAAAACTCTCTTTGATATCCGGCATGAAGATATTATGCAGTCGCTTAGAGAAAGCAGAGAAGAAAACTAAAAAGCCATATATTGCTTTTTCTATTATTTCTGATTCCCGCCCATTCCCCAGTTCTCAAGCGGCGGTTCATTCATTACAATAAAAACATCTGTCGCAGCAATGCCAAGCTTTTCGCAGAGCAGGCCCGTGATTTTTTCAATGGCAGTTTTTTTCTGTTCGCGGCTTCTGCCCGGAAAAATCGTGAGTTCTATAATCATAAAGTTTTCGGTTTTGCCTTCGGGCGCTTCCCAGTTAGTTTTATCAAACTCTTCGATTCGCTGGAACCTGTCCCAATCGGCAATTCCAAAGGCTTCAATCAAGCCCTGGTGAATGCAATCAAAAAGAGTCTTCTTAAATTCGGGAGTTTTCCCGGCCAGCATGTTAACTTTTACTAAGGGCATTTTTTTCTCCTGTGTAAGTAATTTTTGGGCTTACTTAGTATTTATTACCGGACAATTCAAATATGTGTCTTGTACCAGTCACGTAGCTTGTCATTATCCTGTCCAAGATTTATTTCACGGAGTTGGTGAGTTTTGGTAAAAGATGAAGTTGGTAGTGCAAGGACCTTTTTAATTTCTTCGGCGATTTGGGCTGCACGGTTTAAGTCGGACGAATACATTTTAAAAGCAATGTCGCAGCCTTCGCGTTTACAAAGCCACTCCCCTATTTTGCGGGCCCAATCTTTTCCAAGTTCTGTCAGATTCCAGTTTCCCCAGGCACCAACAGAACCGTTCACGTGATGTTCGGATTGGGTGTGCTGGACTGTGCAAATTATTTTTGATTTAGAATTCATTTTTGCCTCGCTACTACGCGGTAATGTTTATACTCTATATTTTTTCATCAGATTACGGAAGAGCTCGACTGTCGCATATTATTTTAAAAATTTCCCGACTTAACTGGCATTTTTTTCAATTTAGTCGGACAAAAACAGTGAAAATCGATGAATTTTAAGCCGCAATTTACAAATTCAGGCTTTTTTAGGCCAATTTTACCTACTAAAATGCCATTTTAGACATTTTAGTAGTTTTTTATTTCAAATAATCTCCGACTAAACAAGTGATTTTAGAAGTTAAGTCGGACTTTTCTTCCAAAATCACGTCTTTTTCACTCACAGAGAGCTGTCATCACGCCTTTCCTACCGACGTCTCCGCAAAAGGTTCAATATATTTTTGAATAAAATCTACCCTGTCAAAAACTGTCGGCTTAAAATACGATGCAACTGCAACAACCAACTGCTTCTGCGGATTTATGTAAATCACGTTACCACTGTTTCCGATGGCCGCATAAATATTTTTCTTACGCGAAATAATCCACCAGAGGTAGCCGTATTCCATTCCGCGGAAATATTTGCCTTCAACTTCGCGTGGACGTGTCATCTCGCGAATCCAGTTGGCTGAAACTATCTGCTTGCCGCCAAACTCGCCCTTGTTCAAACAGAGGAGTCCAATCTTTGCCATATCCTGTGCCGTCATACATAGTCCGTAGCCCGGAGTTCCAAGCCCCTGCGGGTCAGCAAACCACACAGCCTCTTTCGGCAGCTTGCTGATGGTAAACTCCTTGTGCGCTTGTGCCGACTTTGCATAAAAGTTTTTGTGAGCTGGAATGCCAAGCGGCTCAAAAAGATATTTGTTGGCGTAGTCCACAGTAAGCATGCCCGTGGCCTTGTACAAAATCCCCGTCAGAATATGCAGGCACACCGACGAATACTTAAACTCATCAGTAAGCCCCTTACGCCCGCCAAGAAAATCAAGCGAAGTATAAGTCCAGTTTTCGCTGGCACAAACCTTGCTCCAGGGGTCGCCCTTGCACTTATAAGGAGCCCGCATCGTAAGCAGATGTTTTATGGTCACCTCGTAAATTGTCTTTTCGCCGCGCTTCACTTTATACTCAGGAAAATAATCCAGCACCTTGTCGTCCACACTTTTACTCTGCCCCTTGTCAATTGCAATTCCGACCAGCAGAGCCATAATGCTTTTTGTTACAGACATAACGTGGAGGCAGTCCTCTCTCCTGTAATTATTCCAGGTGTCGCTGTAAACAGTCTTGCCGTCACGAATCACCTCAATCTGGCAGATGTTGGACTGCTTCTCTTCAATCATTTTGTGGAGTTCTTCTTTTGTCATAAAATCCTCATTCTTGTTAGAAAGTTTTAGGCGCCTATATGTAAGAATAAGGTGATTAAAAATTGAATTCAAGAAAAATCTTAAAAATTTTTTTGATTTGGGCGTACCCGTACGTTCATTCGCTTCGCGGGTGCTCCATACCCTTACGCATCTGCAGAATTTATCAAAGTAATATCTTCCCGTTCGGGAAAATATTTTCATATATTAGGTCATTTTTTATTGATTTTCCCGTTCGGGAAAGTTATACTATTGGTATGAAAATTATTTCTGTTGAATCAATATCAGAAGCTGTGAAGACCCGCCGAAAACAGCTGGGACTTACTCAATCAGAAACAGCCGCAATGTGTAATGTTGGAGCCCGTTTTTTCTCAGAACTTGAAAATGGGAAAGAAACTTTACAGATGAATAAGGTGCTTCATTGTCTTGAAATGCTTGGAATAAATCTTTATGCGATAAATCGGGAAGATGATAAATGAAACTGAACGTTTTCTTTGGAAATAAAAAAGCAGGCTCTCTTGAATCAACAGAAAATCGCGGAGTAATTTTTGTTTATGATGAAAAATATTTGAATGACAAAACTTCTGTTCCACTTTCTGCTTCACTTCCTTTGCAAAGAGAGGAATTTTCTCAAAAGCAATGCATCCCTTTTTTCTCAGGACTTTTACCGGAAGAAGATTCAAGAAAAAAAATTGCAGACTATCTTCATATTTCTGAAACCAGCACTCTGAAATTACTTGAAGCATTAGGTGGAGAATGTGCAGGCCTCATTTCAATTTTTAGTGAAGACGAAGATGATTCATTTTCTAAGGAAACAAGTTATAAACTCGATTCAAAGAACTATGAGCTGCTTGACGATAACAGGCTTTCGGAGTTTATTGAAAAAATGAATACCCGGCCTCTTATTAAGGCTGATGATAAGTTACGGCTTTCTCTTGCAGGAGCTCAAGAAAAACTCGTGCTTGCAAAAATAAATGGAGAATGGTATTTACCATTAAATGGGGCTCCTTCAACTCACATCTTAAAACCAACGCGAACAGGCAGTCTTTCTTCGCTTGCGCAAAATGAATATATTTGTATGAAGCTTGCAAAGATTTTTGGGCTTCCTGTTCCAGATGTTGATTTGTTGAATATTGCAGGAAAAGATATTTTTGTAGTTGAACGATATGATCGCATTAAAGAAACAGACTCTATTCAACGTCTTCATCAGGAAGATTTTTGCCAGGCACTTGGTATCATGAGTACATCAAAATATCAGAATGATGGAGGACCTAGCATTGCTGATATTTTCAACACCATATTAAAAGTATGTACGGTTCCAGCTTTGGAAAGCCAGAAATTCTTAAGATATGTGCTATTTAACTATGTAATTGGTAATTGTGACAGCCACGGAAAAAACTATTCACTGCTTTATAAAAAAAATCGTATAGAACTTTCCCCTTTGTACGATGTTGTTTCGACAATAATATATTCAGGTTTGACAGAAAAACTTTCAATGAAAATTGGAAAACACTACGAGATTCAGAAAGTAACCCGAGAAGATTTTTCTATTCTGGCTGAATCATTGAATATTAAGTGTTCCGTTCTTTCAAATATATTTAATGATTTTGCTAAAAAGTACATAAATGCTTTTGAAGAATTAAAGGACGATAAAAAAATTTCTAGGGATATACTTAATTCTATTTTTGAGGTTACTTCAAAGACCCTGAGTTAATTTAAAAGCAGGCGTTACGGGCGGCGCTTGAGCCCGTTGAGAGGGGTGCGACGCAACAAAGTGCGGCGCAGGGGAGAGACTTCTCCCCTCTACTTGAAAAGAAGAAGTATATATCAATTGAAACTCCTCCAATCCTGGTGTAAACTGAATTTTATG
Source organism: uncultured Spirochaetaceae bacterium (assembly GCA_902802305.1). Classification (GTDB taxonomy): domain Bacteria; phylum Spirochaetota; class Spirochaetia; order Treponematales; family Treponemataceae; genus Treponema_D. The sequence continues at coordinate 16,159 of CADCLG010000038.1, read as the reverse complement.
ACCAACGTAAATCAAACCTTATTCATCCCGCTTTACGGCAAGGCAAAAGTCAGCAGGCAGGGAATCATTATAAAAGACTCAATGGCAGAAAAGATTTGGGACGCCGAAGCCTTTGAAGTTCATGGGAAATCAAAATCAAAGTGGCTCACCTACAACATGGCAATGAGGGCAAAAATATTTGATGATTGGGTGGAAAAGATGCTCGCGCAAAATCCGGATGCGCTGGTTTTGCATATTGGCTGTGGACTGGACAGTCGGGCTTTTAGAATTGCGGCTCCCTACAGCAACTGGATAGACGGAGATTTTCCCGAAGTTCTTGAAGCGCGAAAAAAATATTATTCCGAAAACGAGCATTATAAGATGATGTCCTTTGACGCTTCAAAATCTGAGCTGGTAGAAAAGCTGCCGGATGCCAAAACAGTCATCGTAGTTTTTGAAGGAATCAGCATGTACCTGCGCAATGAAGAACTGAATGCCTTTATCCGTGCGCTGGATAAGAAGTATCCGCAGGTTCACATGCTGCTGGATGTTTATACTGTTTTTGGCGCAAAGGCGAGCAAGTATAAAAACCCCATTAATGATGTTGGCGTAACGACGGTCTGGGGGCTTGATGATATTAACCTTGTTCTGGCGGGCACACAATTCAAGTGCGACGCCGAGCATTCTCTGACGCCAGAAAATCTTGTGAATCAGCTGCCGCCTTTTGACAGAGGATTTTTCAAGTTCCTTTTTACCGGAAGCTTTTACAGAAAGATTTACCGCTTGTATGAAATCAGCAAAAATCATTAAGAAAAAATTATGTACACACTAAAAAGATTGAGCATAGAGAATAAAGAAGAAATAAAAAATGTTTTTACCGGAGTTTTTACAAAGGCGCCCTGGTATGATGATTGGTCTGACACAAAGCAGCTGGACCTTTACATCTGCGATTTGATTGGACAAGGTTACTCACTTACCTACGGCTTATATGATGAAGCGGGAGAACTGATAGGCATATCCCTCGGCTATATCAAACACTGGTACAGTGGCACAGAATATATAATCAACGAGCTTTGCATAAAGACAGAAAGGCAGGGAAACGGAGCCGGCACTTTTTTCATCAAGGAAATTGAAAAGGCAATAAAGGCGCTTGGTCTCAAGCAGATTTTTCTTTTGACGGATTCAAATGTTCCGGCCTATGAGTTTTATAAGAAAAATGGCTTTGTAGAATGTGAGACTAATGTTGCTTTTGCGAAGATGGTGTAATTATGATTAGAAAAGCAAGACTAGATGATATTTCGAGAATCGCTGAGATTCTTGTATTTGTAAAACGTATAAAGTTTAGACCAATTTTTCAAAATGATGATTATTCCTTCGGCGAATTGCAAGTGATTCGAGTTGCAGAAAAATATAAAAGCCCGGATATTCTGGACAATATATGGGTTTATGATGATGGTATTGTGAAGGGTCTGATTCATATTGAAGGCAATGAAATTGTTGAGCTTTATGTAGATTATTTCTTTCAAAACCAAGGCGTGGGTTCAGCCTTAATAGAATATGCAAAGGAAAATTATCCTGTAACATTCTTGTGGGCTATTGAAAAGAATGTGGAAGCTATTCGTTTTTATGAAAGACACGATTTTCATATCACAAAAAATAAAAAGTTCGAAGAAGGAACAACTGAATATCTGGTTAAACTGGAACGAGATTGCTGAAGAAGAGGAAAGTTAAAATGGAATTAAAAAAACTAAGCCAACACATCTGGATCATGCCTTATGAAGAGGAGCGGGACCGCCCAAACCTCGGCTATGTAAAAGGAAAAAATTGGAGCCTTGCAATTGATGCAGGACATTCTGCAGCACATACAAAAGAGTTTTACGACCTTCTCGAAAAGGAGGGGCTGCCGTTACCCTCCCTTACGGTTTTTACCCACTGGCACTGGGATCACACCTTTGGAATGCATGCTGCAAATGGACTGTCCATCGCAAATGAAAAAACAAACAGCCACCTTGCAGAATGGAAAAATAAAATCGAAAAAAACGGTCCTGCAGAATTCTTTGCCCTTCACGAAAGCATCAGAAAAGAATACAGCGAAAACAAGGAAGTCATAGTCAAGCTGGCAGATATTGTGTACTCCGGGGATATGTTGCTTGACCTTGGCGACTGCACAGTTAAAGTTATTCAGTCCGAAGCACCCCACACAGATGATTCCACACTCGTCTACATAGAAAACGACAAGACCTTGTTTCTGGGCGACGCTGCCTGCAAGGATTTTACTATCGGAAAAAAAGATCCGGCTTTGTGCAAAAAGCTCGCCGATACAATTCGCCATCTCAATCCTCAAATCTGCGTGGAAGGTCACTGGGTGCCTGTAGAAACTGACGACACCCTGAATGATTTACTCGGTAGGTGTTGAAATCCCCAAAAACACTATAGTTCATAAAGAGGAAAAAAGTGAAAAAAAACGACAAAAAGAAAAAAGAAAAATTGTCTTTTGCCGCAACTATGAAAAACTCCTGGTTTGCCATGAAGCTTGCCGCAGCAATCTGTCCGAGCCTTATTGTGCATACCTTTATCATGTGGCTCATCGGGCAAAGTGAATGGGTCTTCTTTGACGGCGTATTCATGAAGGTGATTGTAAACGCTTTGTCAGAAGGCAGGGACTTTAAAAGCATTTTAAGCTTCATCCTTATCTGTGCCGCAATCTTTTGTCTTCTGGCAATTTATACGGGCTATGTAGAAAATGTTGTTTATCCTTTAAAAACCAACAGGCTTTACGGGGGCATTTACAAAAAACTTTACGCCAAGGCAAAAAATGTAGAGCTTTCCTGTTATGAAGATCCGGATTTTTATAACCACTATACAATGGCAATGGATGGAGCCGAGCAGAAAATCACCGCCGTCATCAGAGGAATGATTGGAGCAGTAATCGGTACGGCGGCTTCGGTTTCTGTTTTTTACATGATGTATGAAATTGATCACTTTGCCATGCTCTTTATCATTTCACCCTTGATTGGAAATTTCCTTTTTGGAAATCTTAAGAATAAATATGACTACATGAGATACCAGGATTCGGTACCTAACGATAAAGTCCTCAACTATGTTAGCCGCATGATGTATCTTCCGGACGGTGCCAAAGAAATCAGACTTTCAAATGTTTTCTCGCTTTTGAAAAAGCAGTACGGCCAGGCTACAGAAAACAATGTGAAGGTTGCAAACAAATATGCCTTCCGCAACGCCCACATGAATTTCTGGCGAATCACCTTTACCTTTACCGTAATTTTTGAAGGCGTGCTCCTTTATGCAATTTACCGAAACCGCGTGACAGGCAGCATCACTCTGGCAGAGCTTACAATTATGACCAGTCTGATGGTTGCCATGACCTGGATTTTAATCAGAGTTTTTGAAAACATAATGGAAGTTCTTAAAAACGGAATGTTCATAAATAATCTCAAAGGCTTTCTTGAATACCAGGAAAAAATCCCGGAGGATTTTGATGGAGAAATGCCGGCCGCCGACTTTGAAAGTCTTGAGTTCAAAAATGTTTCTTTTTCTTACAAGGATAAAGAAATCATTCATGATCTTTCTTTCAAAATCACCAGGGGACAGACCGCAGCGTTAGTTGGACATAACGGCGCCGGAAAAACAACAATCATCAAACTTATGCTCAGACTTTATGACCCCGACTCAGGCACAATCCTTTATAACGGCAAGGACATCAAACTTTACAACCTCAAAGCCTACAGAGATATTTTTGCCACCACCTTCCAGGACTTTAAGCTTTTTGGAATGACAGTAAAAGAAAATATTCTTATGGGACGCCATTATGAAAACGAGGATGAACTGGTAAAAGCTGCCTTGAAAAAAGCCGGAGTTCTTGAGCGCATTGAACAGCTGGACAAGGGAATTGATTCTGTAATGACAAAGGAATTTGATGAGGGTGGTTGTGTCCTGTCCGGCGGTGAAAGTCAGAAGGTTGCCGTTGCCAGAACCTTTATTAAAAATTCCCCTATGAAGATTTTTGATGAGCCTTCGAGTGCCCTGGACCCGATTGCCGAGTACGAGCTTTTTAACAGCATCATCGGCGAAGGAAAAGATCACACCATGCTCTTTATTTCTCACAGACTTTCTTCTGTTAAAAACTGCGACAAGGTTTTTATGCTTGAACAGGGAAGACTTATCGAAGAAGGAACACACAAAGAGCTCATGGAAAAAAACGGAAGCTACGCCGCAATGTACAAAAAGCAGGCAATGAATTATCTGGCAATTGAAAACGAAGAGGAGGTGATTGCATAATGAAGTACGTTCCAAAAGAAGAAAGACAAAAAACAAAGCAGTCAATAAAGACAGTTTTTGCAAACAACTTTTTTATGCTCAAACAGATTTTTTCGGCATCGCCATCCTTCGTTTTGTTCCAGGCGGCGGATGCAGTAAGAGGTCAGGTTTCCATTTTCTTTGAGCACACGGTTTTGATTGGCTATGTTCTGGAGGCTGCGGAATTCGGCTATCCTTTTAAGAAGGTTGCGGGTGTCATCCTTTTGCTTGCGGCTTTGATTACAATTGGAATGCTTTTTACGGTTTATCAGGGTGAATATGTAGGACCCAGAGAAAGGCCAAAGGTTCGCCAGAAAATCAAAATGAAACTTTACGAAAAAGCAAGGGACATGGATCTTGAATGTTATGATGACCCGGAATTTTATAACAGCCAGGTGCTTGCCATTTCGGAAATTGATAATCAGATTGACAGGGTTATGAAGTTTGTAATTGACACGCTTAGCGGTCTTGCGGCCTTTGTAACAACGGCAATCTATTTTCTTTATAAAGATAAGACAGCTATTTTGTTTGCGCTTGGGGCTTTTGTTCTTTCCATGATTTTTGAACAGCTTTACAACAAGCAGAATTATCTTGCCCGCGTTGAAGGCATTCCTTTCTCGCGAAAAAGAGATTATATAAAAAGAATCTATTATCTTAATGACTATGCCAAAGAAATAAGATTGAACCCCGGCGTTTCGGATATTCTTTTTGATCGTTTTGAAGCGGCCAATGATGAAGTCTATGCTGTTGAAAAAAAATACGCTTTGAAAAAATGGTTCTTTGGTTTTATGCGCCGCTATGTCTGTAACAGTTTTTTTGCTGATGTTTTGTTCATCGGTTATCTTGTTTATCAGGCAATGGTACTTCACAGCATTTCCTTTAGTACTGTGGCAATTCTTTACGGCTCCTTTGGACGTCTTAAAAACAGCATGAGAGTCTTTTCGGAAACTTATCCTTTTGCCTGCGAAACAAGTTTGTATGTAAATAAAATCAGAGAGTTTTTGAACTACGAGCCAAAGATTGTTTCCAAAGAAAAGTTAGCGCCTACTAACAAAGCAAAAGAAATTGAGCTTGATAAGGTTTCTTTTGCTTATGGAAAAAATCAGGATATGCTCATAAAGAATCTGAACCTTCATATAAAGCCAGGAGAAAAGATTGCTCTTGTTGGTTATAACGGTGCCGGAAAAACTACGCTGGTTAAACTTCTTATGAGACTTTATGATACCAAAGCCGGCGTTATAAAAGCCGACGGCCGGGATATCAAAGAATATGATGTAAAAAAATATCACGATACAATCGGTACAGTCTTTCAGGATTTTCAGATTTTTGCGGGAAGCGTAAAAGAAAATGTTCTTCTGGATGTTGCAGATGGAATTGAAGATGAAGGCATTAAAAAGGCACTTACACAAAGCGGACTTATGGAACGCATCAATAAATTTGAAAAAGGGCTGGATACTGAACTTACAACAGAATTTTCTCAGGAGGGCGTAAACCTTTCCGGCGGTGAAAGTCAGAAGCTTGCAATTTCCAGAGTCTTTTATAAAGATGCCGGTCTTATGATTCTTGATGAACCTTCCAGCGCGCTCGACCCAATTGCCGAATATCAGCTGAATCATGCAATGCTCGAAGCAACGGGAGATAAAACAGTTATCTTTATTTCTCACCGACTTTCGACAACAAGAATTGCAGACCGAATCATCATGCTTGAAAAGGGCAAAATCGTTGAACAGGGAAGTCATGAAGAACTGCTCGCCATGAAAGGAAAATACGCCCAGATGTGGAAGGTTCAGGCCGGGGCTTATATTACGGTTTAAGAGCAGGCCCTTAATTATATGTAACAGACGAAAAGAATGAAACAACAAATTCTTCTACGCCGGAATTGTAATATTAATTGAAAGAATTCCTCCAAGGGCTTCGGCTATTCGCTCTAAAGTTGAAACAGATGGATTTGCCAAGCCTCTTTCTATTTTTGAAATATCTGCCTGATCTATTCCTGTTAAAGCTGACAGTTTTGATTGAGAAATGCCACATTTTGCTCTGGCTGATGCAACTGCCTGGGCAACTAAAAAATTAGAAGAAAGAGTTTCTTCTTTAATGGTTTCTCCCTCTTCATAAATAGTTTCTGTTTCTATATCTAAATCGTCATTCCAGATAATTCCGTAAGCTCCCATTAATTTACCACTAAGGAAGAGGCTTCGTTTTTTTAAAGCCTTCAGTTGAGGGTATTTATCAAATAAAACAGAGATGTCGTAGTGTTTTGTCTTTCCATCCTGAAACAAAACGTCCATAGAAGTTCCATTACAGAATGTTAATTTAATCGCCTTGTGAAACATGCTGGTTCTTCCTTATAACTTAACAAATTAAGAATTCCTTAACTAAGGCTTTTGCCTTTGCTGGGAATTCATCTTCCATTATTTCTCCAGTAGAAATGAGAAAGGGAGCATCAAAGTCCTGTGTAATTGCGTGAACATGGGGAGGATTATGTTCTTTATTTCGCAAGTACATAACTATGATAATTCCATAAAAATGACAAATTGTTGGCATATATAGAAAACCTCCTGAATCTAGTATAGGGGATATATCCCATAATTACAAGGGGTAAAATATTCAGTTGAACAGGCCTTGCACAGACAGCTTTTAAGGCATTATAATTATTATTTTATAATAAAACTCTTTTTCAGGAGATATGATAGATGATAATAATCATCACAGGCGCGTCGCACACAGGAAAAACTGTACTCGCACAGCGCATGCTCGAAAAATACAAGTATCCTTATCTTTTAATAGATCACCTGAAGATGGGGCTCATCAGAAGCGGGAATACAAAGCTTACTCCGCAGGATGATGACCAGCTGACAGCTTACCTCTGGCCGATTGTCCGCGAGATGATTAAGACTGCTATTGAGAACAGGCAGAACCTCATTGTTGAAGGCTGCTATATTCCCTTTGACTGGCGCAAGGATTTTGATGGGGAATACCTGCGGGATATCAGTTTTATCTGTCTTGCCATGACGGATGCTTATATCGTCCGTCATTTTGATAAAATAAAGGAGCACGCTTCGGATATTGAATCCAGACTTGATGACAGCGACTGCACGGCTGACTGGATAAAAGAAGAAAACCGCCGTGTCATCCAAGGCTTTGAGGCCTCCGGGGAATTTGTTGACATCATTGATTCAGACTATCAATCGGTAGTTGCAAAAGTCCTTCTTCTGATTCCGTGCAAAATCAAAAAACTAATCGCAGGAAAAAAATACACAATCGACGACATGGGAAAGTCCGGTTCTACAATTTTGATATTTGATGACTGCGTTTTAAAAATACTGGACAGCCGACTGCATGATGAAGAATCCAGTGTGGAAGTGCTCAACTGGCTCAAGGGAAAGCTTCCCGCTCCTGAGGTTCTGGCTTTTGAAAAAAACGGGGATTATCAATATCTTTTAATGACAAGGATTCCTGGGGTTATGTCCTGTTCAGAATATTACATGGAACATCCGGATGAGCTGCTTCCTTTGCTTGCACAAGCTTTGAAAATGCTCTGGTCCACAGACATCTCCGGCTGCCCAAAAAGCCGGGACTTTGATACCGAGCTGCGTGCTGCCCGATACCGTGTAGAAAATAACCTTGTAGACATAGACGACGCAGAGCCAGACACTTTTGGCCCAAATGGTTTTGAAAACCCCGCTGCCCTGCTCAAATGGCTGGAAGAAAACAAACCCGCATACGAGCCCGTTCTTTCCCACGGAGACTTCTGCCTGCCGAATGTTTTACTAAAAGACGGCAAAGTCAGCGGCTTTATTGACTGCGGCGACACGGCCATCGGTGATAAATGGAAAGACATAGCCCTCTGCTACCGAAGCCTCAAACACAACTTCGACGGAACCTTCGGCGGCAAGGTCTATCCCAATTTTAATCCCGATCTGTTTTTTGAAGCCCTTGGCATAGAAGCCGACTGGGAGAAAATCAGGTATTGGATTTTGCTGGATGAGTTGTTTTGAGGACTTTCGTTTTCCGTTCTTGTTTTGTAGGAAGCAATGGTAAATTCCCGGAAAAATAATTTAAGAATCATATTGACACAGGTTACCTCGCGGTATTATTATAGTTATCGATAGGTAACCTTAAAAAATGGATAGAAAATCTGAAATAATTAAAGCAACTCTAGAACTTGCATCTGAATATGGACTGGCAGCAGTTTCCATGAATCAAATTGCTGAAAAGCTGGGAATCTCTAAACCTGCTTTATATAAGCATTTTGAATCTCGTGATGAAATCATAAAAAACATGTATTCATTTTTGCGCGAACAGGCAAAACAGAATATTGCAGCCGGTGAAATAAATTGGGATACGATTTCTGATAAGATTCCGCTTGAAAAAATTCTTACGCAGATGGTAGACGGCTACCGAAAGCTTTGTACAAATCCAGATATGTTCCAGTTCTATAAAATCATAATGTCGCAGAGAACTATTGATATTGCGGCTACCGAAATTATGGTTATGGAAACTAAAGCAATGATAGATGCGACAAAAAAATTGTTTTATGCGCTGCAGGTAAAAAAAATTGCAGACTTTCCTGATGCAGATGCTGCGGCCCTTTCATTTGCTATGTCTGTTCATTCAATTATTGATTTAGAATGTGATCTTAATCAGCTTAAAAGTGCGAATAACGATGCCGGAAAAGGCATTGATAAAAAAATGATGAAAAACTTTATCAGCGAGTTCTGCAGGATCTATGGTGCTAAAGGAGTGAAAACAAATGGAAAGAAGTAAAAATCAAAAGGTCAGATACTGGTTATTAGTTTGTGGCATTCTGAATGTCGTTTTTTATTTGCTTCATGATGTTATTGGAGCAAGATTTTATCCGGGCTATAACTGGATGGCTCAGGCTGTGAGTGACCTGACCGCTACAGATGCGCCTTCACGTTTGATAGCATCTGAGTTCACAAAAATACATGCAATTTTTTCTTGTGTAACATGTACTTTAATCTGCATTTCTGCAAAAGATTTGTGGAAGGAAGCTTCGGGAAAAATCCTGCGTCTGGGAGTTTATCTTTTTGCAACAATGCATTGGATTTCTGCAATCGGTTACAGCCTCTTCCCTTTAACTGGCAGCGGCTATGATGGAAGCTTTCAGTCTTTTGTTCATGTGTATGTAATTACAGTTCTTGTAGTTTTGCTTTCGATTGTATCTTTGATTTTGATTGCTGTTGGCGGATTTAAGAGCGGAAATAAAGTTCTGGCATGGTGCGCACTTGCGGCATTCCTTCTGATGTTTGCAGGCGCCGCAGGCAGTGGTTTAGTTCCAAGACAATATTTTGGAATTCCAGAAAGATTCAGTACTTATAGTGCCGTATGTTTTACAGCGGTTATTTCTGTCATTGCATATTTGAAGTTGAGAAAAATGGAGAAATAAAAAATGAAAAAGAATTTTGATTTTAAGAAAATTACTTTGCTGGTTTTAATGCAGATTGTTTGCGTCTTGTCTTTGACTGCAGAAAAAGCAATAAAACAAAATAAACTGAAGATTGAGATTACAAATGTTGCATCAGAGGATGGACAAATAATTCTTGCAATTTACAATTCCGCAGAGAATTACGATAAAAGAATAGCTTTTCAGGAAATAAAAATTCAGCCAAAAGTTGATTCAGTTATTTTTGAAACAAATGTTCCAGATGGAGAATATCTTGTAATGCTGCTTCATGATATCAACAATAATGGAAAGTTAGATACCACCTTTATCGGAATGCCAAAGGAACCAGTTGGTTTAAGCAATTATGATGGAAAAGGAATTCCTGGTAAATTTAAAAAACATAAATTTTCTGTGAAGGATGATACTTCAATAATAATCCCATTAAGGAAAATCTAATTTTATTTTTCTCCAAAGACTTAAATGTTGTATCAGGGCTGTCCAAAAAAGTATTGTCATAGGAAGTAAACTTTTAGGGACATCCCCACTCAATAGTTTTTTATTATTTTATTCCGGCAATTTATCCGCAAACATCAAAAGATTTGCTGTGACTTTTTCCTGTTCGTTCAAGGCTCGGAAACTTCCATTATCATAAAGTTCATCCAGAACCATCATTGCAACAGTATGTCCGATTGCACAATCCATAAAGTCGTAAACAAATCTATCCTGAATCTGTGGCGGATACTGCTTTGCCCGAATCATTGCCTGCTCCAATGCAAATTTTGCAAATTCATCAAGAAGACTTTTATCTGGCCCTGGAATCATTTTTGAAAAATCATCCCTGCTGCTTTTTATAATCATTATGTTGATTTTGCCATCTTTTGTAAGAAAGCCACGGTCACGAAGTCTCTTAAACTTGTCAGAAGTTGCTTTTGATTCTGTGCTTAGAAATATCTTTATCAATATGAACACTACATTTTGAATAAATAGCATAGAAAATTGCAGCTGCTTCAAAAAGCTCCCGATTTCCTCCCGGAATATAAATGTATTTTCCAATTTCCATTCCCGCAAGTGCCGCCCGAACCTGAGGAACATATTTTTCAGCAAGGATTTTTGCAACCTTCTGCTGCATCCTCACTCCATTTACCCCCGCTTCAAGAGAGAACTCTTTTGGAGTAAACTTAACATAGGTTGTGTAACGCTTACCTTTTGTTTCAACAAGAAATCCGTTTGCAAGCAGCATTGCAATCCGGTCTTCCAGAAAAACAGGCGTCATTCCTAAATCTTCGGCAATCTCTTCCATTGTTTTTGGATTTTCATAAACGCTGTAAACAATATTCAGATTGATTTTATCATTCAGATAATATTCAGGACCGCCCTTACTTCCTGGCCTTCCGCTATGACTGATTCCAACAGCCTTTACAGGTGATAAACCAAGACTTCCAATTTTTCTTTTCATAGTAAATCCTTCCTTTAAATCATTACGAGCTTTGTTTAAGTGCCACTTTACGGTACCGGCAGGCAGCCCAAGTTCTTTTGAAATTTGAACAATAGACTTACCTTCGTAATAAAAGGAATAGACAATTTCACGACGGCTGGAAGTCAAAAATCCAATCTCCTTGCGGAGCTTTTTGATTTCTTCTTCACTTTCTCCAAAGTCATGCTGATCAAAATATGCAAGCTCAATACCGTCAAGGGAAATTCCCTTCTGCAGTTTTTTCTGATTCACATATTTTGCGTAAACATGCTGGCAGATTCTCCAGACATAGCCTTCAGGATTTACAATATCCTCTGCGTGCAGCAAAGAAAGATAAAGCTCCTTCAGCATCTCGCCCGAAAGCTCTTCTGCTTCATCATACGAAAATGATTTTTTTACAGCAAAGCCATATACCTTAGAAGAAAATTTTACGATTAACTTGTCAGCCCTTTCTTTTTCCATCGCTATTCCATTTTACTAAAAACCGGTTTGCTTATATAGTGCGGGGATTTGGAAAAAGGTTGGGATTTTGTTTGATTTTTTTACAGATTCTTCACCAAATGATACTTTTTATTTCCCTCAGGAATATTATCAAGTTCGCCAATAATATAGTACATTGGTATAGCACCATTCGTTTTCGTAAGGTTATTTTATTACTCTATAGTTTTATAGTGTCACATTATCTTTTGCTCTATAACGCTATAAGCTCAGGCTTAAGCAGGAACTCAATCAGATTGCAATGAATTATTCCATCATTATCTGTGTAATGAGAAGGGATGTCATTCTGGATAATGATTTTAGAAAAGAAATCTTTAGTGAGCTTTAGGGAATCTAATTCCGCAGTGATTTTTTCATCGCTATTCATTTGCCAGGCAGATTGTATGTAAACTCGTTTATCGCCTTTATTTACTACAAAATCAATTTCCTTTTGAACATTACTTCCGCCTCTACGGTCTACAACAACTCCCACATCAACTGAATATCCACGAATCAGAAGTTCATTATAGATGATATTTTCCATAATGTGACCAGAATCTAACTGGCGGAATCCAAGCCGTGCATTTCTTAAACCGATATCTGTAAAATAATATTTATTCGGATAATCAAAATAGTGCTTTCCTTTTACATCATATCGTTTTGCTTCAGAAATCAAAAATGCGTCTTCACAATAACCAATATAATCGCTTACAGTATTTGAACTAAGCTTTTCTTTTTTTACACTTTTAAGGGTATTTGTAATATTTAGAGGATTTGTAAGAGAACTGATAAACGTACTCAATACATTTAAAATATCTTCAAGTATTTCTGTTCTCTCGATTTTATTTCGTTCAACAATATCTTTTATGTAAACTTCATCAAAAAGATTTGAAAGATACTGCTTGTATTGTTCATCGGTTTTTAAATGCAAAAGATATGGAAGACCTCCATATATCATATAGCGGTCAAAATTATCCCGCTTGTCACCACCCGCCGCTGTGTTGAATTCAGAAAAGCTTAAAGGATAGACATGTATTTGAGACGAACGCCCGCGGAACTCTGTAGAAATATCTTTAGATAACATTTTAGAGTTACTACCGGTAACATAAACGTCGAGGTTCTTATAATCCTTCAGTTCATTCAGCATATCATAGACAGTAATTTCATAACCCTCATTATCCGGATCTGGAACAGAATAACAGAATTGAATTTCATCTATAAACAAATAGAATTTTTTTCTGCTTTTACGAACCTGATTTTCTACAAACTCTGCAAGGATAATTGGATTTCTGTATTTTGTATCCCTTCTTTTATCGAGCTGAAGCTTGATGATATTCTCAACATTTGTACCTTTTTTCAAAAGGTAATCATAGAACAAATCAAAAAGTAAGGTAGACTTTCCGGCTCTACGGATTCCTGTGATTACTTTGATTTGTCCGTCCCACATATAGTCGATTATTCTCTGTAAATAAAGGTCACGCTGTATCATGATTAAACCTCTTATGTTATTGAGAATTTGGGCCGTTTGCGTTGCAAGTTCTCAATATAATTTTAGGGTAATTATTATCTTTATTTCTGTCAATACAAAGAACAATTGAAAATAAACAAATTACCCTTTATGCTTATATTGCTGGTGCTCAACATCAGAGAAATCATAAGGAAAAAAGTGGAGACAAAACAAGGTGCAAATTGAATATAGACAAGTTAGAAAAGAAGACGGATATAAATGGTATACTCTTTTAGATGAAGTCTGGCGCGCTACATATTCTCACATTTTTCCAAAAGAGGTTTTTGATGGCCGCGATTATGCCAGAGAAGAAAGGGCCCGAAACTTCACAGAAGAAAAATTCATTGGTGAAAGAAAGATTGCCTATGTAGCTGAGTGCGAAGGGAAAATAGTGGGGCTGATGTTTGGTACACTCGATTCAGATTATGAGCATTTCAAAGATGACTACGCCGATTTGACAGCACTTTATGTGTATCCAGAATATCAGGGAAAAGGAATCGGTAGAAAACTAAGAGACATTTTTGTTGAATGGGCAAAATCAAAAAATGCTGATAAGTATGTCATAGGCGTATTAAAAGACAACACCCGGGCCAGAAAAGTTTATGAATCCTGGGGTGGAAAATTATCCAAACATGAGCACGATTTTGTTGTGATGAATGTAGGTTATCCGGAGAATTTTTACACTTTTGAAATACAAGAGCTTGCTCTGAAGATTTGAGAGGAATATATATTGAAAACACTTGAACAGGCTATAAAATTATTTTCTCTTCAGAATTATGATTGCCACGAAGTTGAAGGGCACGAGGGTGGTCGCAATAGGATTTTTATTTGCAGTAAGGATGGCGAAAAAAAATTCGTACTGCGGATTTCTGCGACTGGTGACAAGACTGAAAATGATTATCTTGCAGAAACGGACTTTGTTCATTATCTTGCAGAAAATGGTGCTCCTGTTGCGGATGTAATTCCAAGTGCCGGCGGAAAGTTTGTTGAAATTATTGATGGGGCTGATTCAAGCGAAGCTAGCGATTGCACTGATTCGGGTGCGGCTGGCGATGACGGTGCAGACCCAGTTTTCATCTCGCTTTTTGAATATGAAAAAGGAATGCTGCTTGCTGACAACGCTTACCGTTACCGCGAAGGTGCGCCACTGACTGAATACTTTTTCAACACCGGAAAAACTCTCGGTAAAATCCACGCGCTTTCAAAAGTCTATGAGCCAGTTGCAGATCACCACCGCCCGGACTATTTTGATAAATACAACATGCAATGTCTGAATCGCCTAATCCCAGACAAATACAGTGAACTGAAATCAGCCATAGACGCCCGCCTCGAAACCTTCCTCGCGCTCCCGACCGATTCACAAAGCTACGGCCTGGTTCACTTTGATTTCAGCGACGGCAACTACCACATCGACATGACAACTGGCAACATCACAGTCTTTGATTTTGACAACTGCATGTACTGCTGGTACATGTTCGACCTTGCAAATCTCTGGCTTCACAACGAAGGCTGGTGCCGCCACGAACCCGCCCCGGGAAAACGCTTCAAACTGATGCAGCAATGCTTCGATCTTCAGTTGCAGGGCTACAAAACAGAAACGGAAGTGCCGGACGAGCTGCTGGAAAAACTGCCGCTCTTTATCGACATGGTGCTGATTGAAAACATCGTTGATGAGTTTGAATGCGCCACCCGCGAAGGCGAAGAACTTGACTATGAAGATATTGAAGACGCAGCGGAGTGTCTGATTAATCATATCCATTCCGGTCGATGAAAAACTGATGGAAGAAGCAAACGTCAAAGGTAATCAAGGAGATATTAGATGAAACACATTATCACCGTTCAACATACACAGTCAATTCATCATACGAATGGAATGGTAGGTTCTTGGACAGATTGGGATTTGACAGAACTTGGAAAAATACAGGCAGATCACATTGGAAAGAAACTGAGCGATGAGCTTGCCGGTAAAAAAGTGGCTTTATATTCTTCGGACCTTAAGCGTGCTATACAAACAGCTGAAGAAATAGCTAAATATTTAGGCGTTAAACCGATTTTAAGGCAGGAACTAAGAGAAAGAAATCTTGGAAAATGCTGCGGTAAGTCGGTTCAGTGGCTTCGTGAAAATATTGAGAGTCCAGAGAATACTGTTGATGACAGACTATTTTCTGACGGAGAAAGTCGGAGAGATGCATGGAATCGTCTAAAACCTTTTTACGATGAAGTTATTAACAGCGAAAAAGAGAACATCATTATCGTGTCTCATGGTGATTTTTTGAGTATTTGGAATGCAATGTATATAGGGCTTCCGCTTGAATCATTTTATGAAGTTGATATCCGCGGTCCTGCTGGAGGGGTATCTCATATGATTATTGGCGATGATGGAAAACATCGGGTAAGGCATATTAATGATATGTCCTATATTACAGGAGGAATCAATCAATGACAATCATCAGTAAAACAAAATACGAAGCTTCAATGGAAAATGCAACAAGAAAAAAACTGGCAACGATTGCCGAGAAAGCAGCGGAATTCCCTTTTCATGGTTATATTGAAGGTAAAGAATCAAATCTTGATCCGATCATTCAGTTTTTCCCAAAGTGGACTCCAAGAGAAGCCGACGGATTATGGTGTGCAGCGTTTGTATATTATTGCTGCCGACAAGCAGGATTTGAAATCCCCATCCGGCCGGATGAATGCAAGACCTGTCATCTGGCTGGCTGTATTGCCTGGGAAGAATTTACTCAAGGTGATATTCGCCTAGAATACCACAAGGGAGAAGAAGGCTTTATTCCTGAAGTCGGCGATATCGTAATCTATGACAAAGTTTTTGAAAATCAGGAGCATGACCATATCGGCATAGTCATTGAAAACCGCGAGAATACAATTCTTGCTGCGGAAGGAAATATAAACAACAAATCAGGAATCATTGAGCGTCAGAAAGATGAACATATAAGAGCTTATATTAGAATTCCTGATGGTTACAAGTATTGATAAAGGGGAG
>CADCLG010000037.1 GCA_902802305.1 uncultured Spirochaetaceae bacterium | reverse complement strand
GCTTGAAGGCTGCGGCCATTCACCACAAATACAACTGCCGGAAGAATTCAGTTCAATGATTAGAGATTTCCTTATTAAATAAGTAAACACATCAACAAATCTTTACTATACATATGTCAAAATAATTGACTACTCAATTTTATAATAGTATAATTAGTTTATTGGAACACCGTAGAAAGGGAGGCTGTCTCCTAATCTTAATATGATGGGAGATTGTGCAGACATGACATACTTTGAAAAAGCAATCATTGTTATTGCTGTTCTGACTTTGCTTGTAAATGCACTCGCTCTCTTCAAGTAATCTTGTAGAAAGCAAAAAAATAAAGCCTACCCGCGTGTCGCTAAACCGAGTAGGCTTTTAACAAATGCCAAAAGGAGACAGCCACACCTCTGCGGTGTTCCTTTACTTTTAATATACCATATAAATGATAAATGTCAATAATTTAATCGACATTCAATTTTGTCTCTTTTACTTCACCCAATAAACATAATTCTCTTTACGAGGTGCAGCCGGTTTCACACCGCCTTCATCCACATAGCCCAGAGCAACGTGGCCGATTCCTTCGAAGTCGCCTTCGATACCAAGGTCTGCAAGCAGCTTCTTTCCAAAGTCGCTTTCGAATTCCTGCTTTGCGCGGTGAATCCAGATTGAGCCGATGCCGAGGGACTCTGCGGCGTTCATAAGATTTCCCATAACAAGAGATCCGTCGTAGATGTAATTAGGACTAACTCCCTTATCGGCTAAAACAATCAGAATTACAGGCGCACCATAAAATGGGTCAAAACCTGCATCCCAGCCGCCGATCTTTCTGTTTTCTTCGCTGATTTTGTCGCGGAGTTCTTTGTTTGTAACGGCGATGATGATTGGGGTTTGTTTATTCATTCCGGTTGGAGCGAAGGTTCCGGCACGGATGATTGCATTCAAATCTTCTTCGCGCAGCATGTCGCTTTTGAACTTGCGGCAACTGCGGCGGGTCTCTAAAACTTTAAGTGTTTCGTTCATTTCTATTTCCTCCAGAATTTAAAGCGGGTTTTAGGGCGGCAGCCATAGGCGAGAGGGTAGCCCGCAACGAAGTGCGGGCGCAGGGGGAGACCTCCCCCTCCTTATTTATTCAAAACAGGGCGAGCACAATGCACATTGAAAAACTCGATAAGAGGCCCCATAAAAAATGCAGTAATTATAGTTCCAACTCCGGCTATTGCGATAATCCCCTTCATGCCCCCACCAGAAAGCAGAAAGAGTCCCACGCCAAGAAGAACACATACCACATCAGTAATAATTCTCACATACTGGAACTTACCGCGTTTCCATGTATTCACAATAATCAGGGCAACGGCATCATAAGTAGAAACGCCAAGGTCGGCAGTCATATAAAAAGCAGAACCAAAGCAGATAATCACAACACCGACAATCAGACAAAGTACGCGAACCCAAATTGCAGGCTCAACAATCACAGTCTGCAAAAACTCGTAGGTAAACTGGGTGATATAGCCCAGCAAAAATAAATTGATAAAAGTTGCAATTCCAATATAATGACGGTCAAAAATCAGCATAAAAATAAAAAGCACAGCATTTGCAATCACATAAAGAGTTCCAAACTTAATCGGCACCAAAGCATCTAGTCCAGCCATAAAAGACTGAAAGGGATCTACGCCAAGAGCAGCAATTTTAAAAATCCCCACACTGATTGCACAGATTATTACACCAAAAAGCGACATCAAAATACGCTTTACAAGATTTTTCCTTTCCATGCCGCTATAATACATCACACAAAAAGTGCAACAAATAACAGAGATTTACAAGAATTGAATAAATCTCGCCAATATACCTTTCACCATATCAGCTTAATAATCTTCTTCAATTCATCTGCTGAAGTAATAACAGGGCGTCCCAACTCTACCGGACGTAGACTTTCTCGAATATTATCCGGCATTTCAGGTACTTCTCCAATAACATGACGACAATAATCAATACTCAAGCTTGGATGCTTCTGAGAAATAAGAATGTAATTGTCATCATCTGAATATACGGTTCCTCTATTCTGTTGGATAGTTGCATAGGCACTGGCTGTTCCCTGTTCTGCAAAAACTCCGTATTTAATAAAAAGCTCCTTTGCAGCCTTTTCTCTGTCACGCTCACTTACAGAAACTGGAGTTACAAAAGTACGCAGCATGGAATTATGCTTGCCAAAAAAAGATTCCAGTCTTTCCAGATTTGCTGGGTCTACAGGATTAACGCTCTGCCTTTTATCAAAATCTACGACAGAATCCATTACAACAGGATCTTCTGCAAGATTCATAAACAAGGCAGATGTTGAAGGAAGATAAAAACCATTTAAAGGAAGTGCAAAACGCCAGCTGTAAAGACCTGCAACCAAAGTAGAATAATTGCCAGCATCAAGTGCATAAAAAATATCACCGTCTACCTTGTGTTTAACCTGAGCAAAGGCATAAGGAAAATAAAAAACCTGAGCCAGCAGACGCCCGATATTTGTCGTATTTGCCAGAGACAAATTATGAGCTTTTACAAAATCCCTGTCTGCAAAAATCTCCCGGATAGCATTTTTTATTTCTTTTTCTGAACCTTCCATTTCTACTGGATAAATATTTCCACCATTCCATACATAATCTTCTTCTTTAAGACCACGAACGGTTCCTTTTTTATAAACAAGAAGAGCCTTTATATGTTTTTTTCCTTTTAAAACCTTAGAAAGCAGGGCTCCCAATTCTCCATTTGTATATTCAACAAAAAGAGTTTCGCCGCCATTGAGTTCGCTGGTTGTTTCAAGATAAGAGCATAAATAACTTACGCCAAAATCCCTGTGACAGCCTGTATAACCATGAAATAATTCCATGCAGAATAAATGCTCATCCAGCTGTTTTACTACAGGTTCAAAAGGAAATGCAGAAGTTGCAATTTTTTCACAAATAATAGGAGAAAACTCATCCTGAATAAAAGCAGATGTCAAAGTACCTGCAATAGAAGAAAATGGAGTTGTTTCGTCAATATAATAAATCCAGCGTCGTAAATCCTCTATTGAAGAGGCAGATGGAACAAAAACACCGCCATCTTCCGGTATGCAGGATTTTACAGCCACAGAAAAAGGAACTGTTATATTATTATTTCTTGTACTGGTAAATAACATAGAAATAATTTAACTGAAAATCAATTTAGAAACAAGGGGGAATACAATGGACAATTGATAATGGAGAATTGACAATTACAAAAAAACTAATTATCCATTGTCAATTCTTAATTTTTAATTACTCTTATCCTTCTTCAATTCCGGGAATGTGTTTTCTTAATTTGGCCATAAAATCTTTTCCTGTAACGCCTTCACGCAAGCAGGCAAACATACAGTTATCGCCGGCAACAGTTCCCAGAACTTCGTCCATATTAAGATTATCTATTGCATTACAAACAGTATTTGCATGACCAGGGAAAGTTTTTATAACTACAATATTTCCGCTCCAGTCAATGCTTACATAACCACGTAAAAAATCCTGAACATAAATTGCTTCGGATTCACCGTTTTCATCATCACCGGGCATAGCATACATATAGCCGGATTTTCCATCAGGCACTTTTCCAACTTTTAATAATTTTAAATCACGGCTTAAAGTTGCCAGAGTAACATCAAATCCTTCCTTTAAAAGCAGAGAAAGTAAATCATCCTGACTTTCAATTGTGTTATTCTTGATAAGAGTTTTGATTGCCTTTAAGCGTGACTGACGTTCTTTCATAAAATCCTCAGAAGATGTATATTTATACAGAAAATATACAATATTTATGCATTTTATTCTATAGATATACATTCAAAAAAAAGACTTTTCACTTTGAGATTCTTTTATTATATTTAAGAATATAATATTTATATGTAGATAATTTTTTAGAGGTATAAAAATGGCAAAAAAGAAGATTCCAATCACTTTGCTCTGCGGTTATCTTGGAGCTGGAAAAACTACTCTTTTAAACAGAGTTCTTACTAATCAGAAAGGCTATAAGGTTGCTGTAATTGTAAATGATATTGGTGAAGTAAACGTTGATGAAAGACTTATTTCAAAAGAAGCAAAAATTGAAGATTCAAGCAGTCTTGTTCCACTTACAAACGGCTGTATTTGCTGTACTTTGAAATCAGATATGGTTACTCAGATTGAAAACCTGATGAAAACAGGAAAGTTTGACTATATTATGATTGAAGCATCTGGTGTTTGTGAGCCAATGCCTATCGCTCAGGCAATTGAATCTATTGAAATTGGAACTTTGGATAATGTTGTCGGCGTTGTAGATGCAAGCCGTCTTGTAGAAGAGTTTGATGAAGGAAAGGCTCTGCTTAAAAAAGATATTGATGAAGAAGATATTGAGTCTCTTCTTATCCAGCAGATTGAGTTCTGTTCAACTTTAATTGTAAACAAACGCGATTTAGTAACAGACGAGCAGATGAAAATGGTTCGCGCTGTAATCAACAAGATTCAACCAACTGTTAAAGTTCTTGAGACTACCCGCTGTGAAGTTCCTGTCGAAGACATAATTGGTACAGGTCGTTTTGATTTTGAAACAGTATATGCTTCTGCTGGTTGGGTAAAAGCCCTGGAAGAACATGATGCTGAAGAAGATAATGACGACGATGACGAACACGAACACCACGAGCATCATGATGAACATGACGAACATCACGAGGAGCATGAACATCATCACCATGATGACGACGATGATCATGACCACCATGAGGAACACCACCATCATCATCACGAACACAAGCATGAAGGTGAAGCCGAAGATGAATACGGAATCGGTTCTTTTGTTTATTACCGCCGCAAGCCTTTTGACCGTGTAAAACTGGATCAATATGCAGCCCGCTGGCCTAGAAATATCATCCGTTCTAAGGGTGTAATCTGGTTCAGTGATGAAGATGACATGGCTATGGTTTTGGAAACTTCCGGCAGACAGATTCAGGCTGGTTATTCAGGACAGTGGCTTGCTTCCTGCCCTAAACGTGAACAGGAAAGAGTTTTGAGAGAAAATCCAGAAATGAAAAAGGACTGGGATGAAAAAGTTGGTGACAGAATGATTAAACTTGTTGTAATCGGACGTCATCTTGACAGAAAGCAGATAGAAGCTGATTTAGATGCCTGTTTAGCAGACTAATAAGCAGCTGGATACTGGTACTAAGCACACAATTGGTACCAGCTGCTTCTGCAGTTTGCATAAGCAAACTGCAAAAATATTTTAGGAGAAAAACATGAAAACAGCAGCAATTTTTTTTGCAGATGGATTCGAGGAAATTGAAGCCCTAACGCCAGTAGATTATTTGAGAAGAGCTGGAGTAAATGTAATTACAGTTGCAGTTACTTCTTCACAAGCTGAAAATCCTTGTATTGTAATGGGTTCACATAAAGTACCAATAATTACAGACACAACGATGAAAGAATATCTTTCAAAATTCAGCCAAAATCTTCCAGATTGTGTAATCTGCCCGGGTGGTTCTCTTGGCGCACAAAATCTTGCTGCTTCTGATGATTTGCATAAGCATCTTGAAAAATGCCATGCAAATGAAAAACTTGTTGCTGCAATCTGTGCTTCTCCTGCTGTAGTTTTGGGAAAAACAAATATCCTCAAAGATAAAAAATGGACCTGCTATCCTGATATGGAAGGCGAGGCAAAAGAAGATTATCTTTCTGGATATTCTGACAAAACTTTTATTACAGATGGAAATCTGGTTACAAGCCGTGGAGCAGGTGCCGCTGAAGAATTCGCTATGGAGCTTGTTCGCATTCTCACTGATGAAGCGACGGCAAAGAAAGTTCACGACGGAACTTTGCAGAGATAATTTTTCTGCAAAAATTATTTTCCAGTAACCAGATTGCTTGTATCAACATTTGCAGCCTTAACTTCAAGAAGTTGAATCTTAAGTTTTCGGCTGCTGGTTTTACTTGCATAAGTTTTATTATCTATCTTAGTCAAAGCTGTTACAGACCATTCATATATGCCATCCGCAGAAAGAAGAGATATTCTATCTGAAAGCAAATATCTGTTTGTATTTAAAGTTTTTACGAGCAAAGCTTTTCCAGCTTCATTTTTAATAACAAATCTGTAAGCCATTGCTCCTTCAATTTCTTTCCATGCAAATGTAATTCTTGGGCCTTTTGTAAAATCGGCATCTGTAAATACCTGATTTGCCTCTGGAGCTGTCAGCACAGGAGTTCTCTCTGTAATTTTTAGAAGCTTATCTTTAGCGGCAGCTGCTTTTTGTTCTTCATCAGCTTCTGTATTTTTGGCAGTCTCTTCAGCATTTACCTGAGCGTCTGCTTCACTTCTTTCTTTGGCTCTCTTTAAAGCTTCTTCTGATCTTATTGTTTCCTCTGATTTTTTTCCAGCTTCTGGAGTTTCGGTAGAATTGGTAAGAACTTCTGCCGCTTCTTCTGAATTTTTCTGCTGACCTTTAAGTTCCTCTGCCAGACGTAAAGATTCATTTAAAAGTCTTGTACCTTCTATACGCTCCAGTTCAGCAAGTCTAGCTGCTTCTTCACGGGCTTTGCGTTCTTCTTCAGCTTTTCTTTCTTCTTCCAAACGACGGGCTTCCTCGGCGAGACGCTCTTCTTCATATTTTCTAGCCTGTTCAAGCAGGAGAAACTCTTCTTTTTTTCTGTTTTCTTCCTGAATGCGCAGTTCTTCCTGACGAGCTGCTTCAATCAGTCGACCTTCTTCCAGTTTTCTTTCTTCTTCAGCACGACGCTCTTTTTCTTCCCTCTGTTTTTCCTGAGCAAGTCTCAACTCTTCTTTCTTTCTGGCTTCTTCGGCCATCTTTAAAATTGCCTGACGCTGCTCTTCCTTTTTACGCTTTTCTTCTTCTGCCTTCTGCTTTTCGGCAGCAATCCGCGCCTCTTCTGCCTTCCGCTCTTCCTCGGCCTTTCTCAGTGCCTCACGGAGCTTTTCTTCAGCGATTCTCTTTTCTTCTTCCTTACGTTTTTGCTCTGCAAGCAGACGGGCTTCTTCTGCAGCTTTTTTTTCTTCCGCTATGCGTTTTTCTTCAGCAAGACGCCTTTCCTCTTCTAAACGCTTCTGTTCAGCAAGACGTTTTTGCTCTGCAAGCTTTTCCTCTTCCCTGCGTTTTGCAGCGGCAAGTCTTTCTTCTTCACGACGCTTTTCTTCTGCCAGTCGTTTTTCTTCCTCTGCTTTTTTTCTTTCGGCGGCCAGACGCTTTTCTTCTTCAAGTCTTTTTGCTTCTTCTGCACGACGTTTCTTTTCAAGCTCAGCCTTTCTGCGCTCTTCTTCTTTTAATTTTCTTTCTGCTTCTTTTTTTGCCGCACGCTCAGCAGCAAGTCTTTTCTGCTCTGCAAGTCGCCTTTCTTCTTCAAGACGTTTTTCTTCTTCAAGCTTCTTCTGTCTTTCCCTTTCCTTGCGTTCTTTTTCAAGTCTTTCTGCTTCAAGCTTTTCTCTAAGAAGACGTTCTTTTTCATGCTCTTTTAAGATTTCAATTTCTTGAATTTTTTTATCAAAATTTGGATTTTCAGTTTCTACAATGATTTTTGGCTTTTCTACAGCTTCTACCCTTGTAGCCTTAGGAAGTTCATCAATTGTTTTTTTCTGAGTAGCTTTTACGCTGCTGTCACTTTCCCTGCTCTTCTGGGTAATTTTTTCAGCTTTTTTATCAAAAACTGTTTTAATACTTTCATTTAGAGCTGTTGCATCATCAGATTTTATGATAATTTTTCCCTGTGAAAACAAGTCTTCTTTATTTACGCCTTCAATAGCCTGAACTGGAGAAGCCCGCCAGTAAATTATGTCACCAGGAATACCAAAATCTACTTCAATATTTCCCTTATGATTCTGCATAGAAAAAATCTGACTTTCGATAATCTCATCAAAAGACGGACTATAGGAAAGATCGATTTTTATATCATCATATTTTTCCCAGAAAAAAGGAATCAAAGTTTTTGAGTTTTCTTTTTGAGACACAGAATAAGCAAGAGGTGGCATTATAACCTTTAATCTGGAAGAATCTTCTTCCAATTTGCCGTTTTTAGTATTTTCCCTGGCAATTTCCTTTAAGCTTTCTTCTGAATAAGCTTCTTTTTCGCTTTCATCTATTACAGCTGCTACTTCTACACTAGCTGCATTACCAGCATAAATAATCTGCTCAGGAATAAGGACCTGTGGTTTTGAAGTTATATTTTCAATTGTCTGCCTGATTTTTTCAGACGGACTTTTTGCTTCCAGCTCTTTTGGTGCGGGGGCAACACTTACCTGACCACTTGTAACAGTAACAGTTGCCGTCTGCAGAACTTTATCATTTTTCTCGTAAACCTCTTCTTTTTTAGGAATACTAATAACTGCAGAAGTATTTTCTGAAAAAGTCAGCAATTTATCACCTGCCTGAACGACAATTTCTTCTTCTGAATTGCCAGAAGCCAGTGTAATGCTTCCATTTATAAAGTTTAAAACCTTGTTTTCATCTGAAAAGAGTTGAATTAATGTGTTTTCGTGAATATCAATTTTTGAACCGTCATTAAAAACAGCAGAAGCCTCTGATAAATCTCCGGTTCTGATTCTATCACCTTCGTATACAGGGCTTGAAACCTTAATGCGTTCCCAAAGATTTCTGCTTTGCAAACGTCTTTGTGCACTGTTCTGTTTAAAGTAAATTACACCAATTGGTTCTGAATTGGCATTAAGTGAGAGATTTATATCTTTATAAAATAAAACTACAGCTGCACTAATACCAGCCAAACAAAGCAAGGTAATAATGACTTCTTTAGCCGTCAATCTTGTATTTCTTTTCTTCTTCATCTGTACTTACCTTATCAAGATTTGGTTCATCCCATCCAAGAAACTTTCTAAGCTCATGAATATCTTTTGGTCCCTTTACACCCTTTGCATTTACAACTGCAAACATTCTGATTGCATCAGTCTTACCCTTTACATGTACACCAGGCATTTCTTCTGCAATAATTTTATCTTTTACCAGTTTATAGGTATTTTCCGTAATAAGAATATCGGTTGCAAAAGGCTTATTTAAAGCTTCGGTTCTGCTGGCTAGGTTTACAGTATCACCAATTACTGTATAATTCATGTGACCTTCACAGCCAATCTGTCCTGCAACTATTGGACCGCTGTTTATACCACAGCCAATTTTTATAGGAGTTTTTCCTTCTTTTTCCCGCTTACGGTTAAAGTGGAAAAGTGCAATTCTCATCATAAGGGCAGCTTTTATTGCATTCCAGGCATCACTTTGAGGACTTCCAGAAGATTCTGGTGCTCCCCAGACAGCCATTACGGCATCTCCTACAAACTTATCTACAATTCCGAAGGTTTTATCTACACACTCGCACATGCGGGCAAAATATTCATTTAAAAATTCTACGACTTCGTCTGGAGTAAGTTTTTCTGACAAGGCAGTAAAAGAACGAATATCTGAGAAGAAAATAGTCGCATTCTTACGTTCGCCACCAGGAGCAAGTTCATCGCGGGCTGCTTTTTCGGCTATAAACTTATTGGTGAACTTTGTAAAAGTATTCATAAGTCGGTTTCGTTCAGCAAGACCGTTGGTCATTTCCATAAAGTTGTCAGACAGATAGGCAATTTCATCTTTTGAATGACTTTTAAGCTGAATGTCATAATCACCGGCAGCAATTTTTTTGGTTGCTTCTACAAGTCCGTCAATTGGTTTTGTAAGACTGCGGCTGAATAAGCGAATAAATAAAATTGAAAGCAAAAGAACTGCAATAATAAGAAGAATAATTCTATATGTTGTTCTGTTTAAGGATTCGTAAACGTCATCTTCAGAAACGCAGGTAATGACAAACATATTGCCGACAATTCTGTTATAGGAATAAAACCAGTTCTTTCCATTCTGATCTGGACGTAAAATCTGGCTGTTCTGCAAGCTTGACTGCTTGATTTCTGAAATAGCATCCAGATATGAAAGATTTTCTGCATCAATCATCATATCTTCATCAGCATGTATTAAAACAACACCATCCTTATTTATTACAAAGGTTTCATTATAAGAGCTTGAGCTGGTTATATCTGCAAGGGAAGAAGCTTCTACACCAACAACAATAAAATCATTTTTTCCTGTAATACTGTTGTAATGGGAAAATAAAATCCCAAGAATAGGTGTATTGAAGGCTGATGAAAGATTTACGACCTCAACATTCCCCTGATTGATTTTCTTTACATATTGAATATTGTTGTCCAGCCACTTATAAAAACGTTCCTGTGTCTGGGAAAAGGATTTTGAAAATGTATTATTTACTTTTAATTCAAAAGAAGTGGCATATAAAAATGAACATTTTGGATTTCGCTCACAGAAATCTTCAAAAAGAAGTCTTTCTTCTGTTTCAAAATCAGGACTGTCACTTATAACCAAAAGTGCATTCAAAAAGCCGTCCGCATTGCTCTGCACATTTACAATTGTTTCCTGTATTGTTTCTGCGGTTCTGGTATTTATGATGTGATTATTTTCTTCAGCCTTGATTCTCTCTTCACTTCTTACAAGGGTAGAAATCATAACTGTAATACCTGATAAAATACATATTACAAGTATAGAAAAAATCGAAACAAGTTTAAGACTGATTGGTACTTTTACCACAGATTTTTTTTTGTTTTTCATTTCTTTTCCACCTCGAAATCAAAGAAATATGCCCCACACTCTACTCCGTGTTTTACAGAAGGAACAATCTGAACAAAAGTCACATTGTTCATATTGAGTTTTCGTGTCTGAGATTTTGGGCGCCTCTTTAATGAATTAATAGAAACACTTACAGTGGTTATATCTCCAGCTTTAGTTTTAAACTCTTTTGCAAAACAACCGCCGTCTCTTGTGACAACATAGAACATATACTTGTTTCCATCACCAAGAACCTTAAACTTTATTGATTTTGCAAATTTAATTACATTCACTACTTCTTTTTCGGAAGATTTATAAGTAAGATCAGCATCGTCAGTTGTAATTATACCATATACATTTACAGCCGCATGGTATTCATTATCTGCATAAACAAATACCTGAGAGAATCTGTTGTTTACTACATCAAAAGGTGGAAGCCAGTTTCTAGGATTATTGAATACAGTTTCATAAGCTTCGGAAGCAGGCTTGTAAGGGGTATTATCCTGATAAAGTACAAGAGCTTTTGTATCTTTTAGACCTTCCAAATCACGCTTTGTTGTAGAATTTCTTGGCCAGTTCAAATAAATAGTCTGTCCTGGTGTCCAGCCTTCAAAAGCGGCGGCTTCAATCTTCGTTACGGAAGAAGGAATTGAAAGAGACTTTATCTTTTTATCGTTGGCAAAGGCCTGGGATGATATAACTGTAAGCTCAGTTGCAGCTCTCAAATCAACAGAAGAAAGCTTTGAACAATTCATGAAAGCCTGAGAACCAATAGATTTTATACTTTCAGAGAATGTTATGGATTCAAGAGAATTATATTCAGCAAAGCCGTTTACTTCTGTTATGCCTTCCTCAAACTCAATTGATGAAACTTTAGCAAGATTATCATAATCATAAGCATAAAGGCTGCCTGACTTTGAAATTTGAGCCCCCTGAGAAAGAACCTGACGAACAAAAGAATCTCTTCGCAATGGAATCTGTACACCCATAGAAACCATGTGTGATATTTTTGAATCCTTATTCGGATTCATAAAATAGTGCATTTCAAAATTATATCTTATGTCAAAGAACTGGAATAAAATACATCCAAGTTGTCCCATAAAATAAAAATCAGAAGAACCAAGGAAGCCGTTCTGGTCAATTGACATAAGAGGTTCAAAACTTGCCGGCAGTCCCACTAAATTAAATCCGGTATTAGGATCTACAAGATTGTAGCCTACCCCCAAACCTATAAAAGGAATAAAGAGATAACCTGGAGCAGCAAAACGAACAAAAAGCTCAGTTCCAAGCTCATACATTCTTTCTGTTTCAGAATTATTATGAATAAGGTATTTTGCGCCCAAGTCAAAATAAATCCATTCTTTATTGAAAACATCAAATTCAAACTTAAAATTGATGTCAAAATCTCCATTTATAATCGAATCAATATAAGAGCCATAAGTAAATCTGAGATAAGGGAACAAAGGAGGCTTTCTTCTTATAACATTGACTTCATCATCAAAGAAAACAACCTTTTCCTGAATATCAGAATTAAAATCAATTGTACTTATATCACCTTCAGGACGCAGAAATAAAGAATCAGCTTTTTCCTGAGATAATGACAGCATATTGCTTCTGAAATGCTTGTCTATATAAAAATACGCAGCAGATATACCGTCTGCATTTTTTATAATAAGCGCATTGTTACCAAAAATAATATTTTCAGGGTTAGCAGAAGCTGTAACTTTATTACCTGAATGATTTATATTAAATAATTTTACATGACTGTTGCTGTCAGTCTTTGGAGAATATTCAGACAGAACAGACAGTTCAGACAATTCAGAATGTTTAGCAATATTATTGCTGACTATAGTAAAATCAAGATTTTGAGTACGTTTGTTATATTTTGTTGAAATCCTTTTAATTTCAATACCGTTGGATTGGTCGGTTTTAATTTTTGCCAGTACAAGACATTTTGCTTCATCAACCTGAGAATCTTTATAACTTGCTTCAACCTTATTTTCAGCCTTAATATAATAATAGCCAGGTTTTATATCCTCACAATTGCAGATTAAATCAACACGAACATAACCATTTGCAGAAACACTGGTAGTCTGGCCTATAATAAGTGGAACTTGTTTTCGTACTGCACTTGTGGCAAAAGGGTATTTTATACCGTCCGAATCATTTGGAATAAGAGTAAAAGTAGTAAGAGGACTTATTCCAATACCGATTACTGATAAATTAATATTTCCTTTTGGTGGAATGTAAAAAGCGTTTACCTTATAGCGGGCATCCTGCTCAAAATCTTCACAGACAATATCAATTTTTCGCTCGGCAAAAACAAAAATGCCATAAGAAGAAGTTTTACTGCCGTTTTTTGCTTCCAGAGAATAATATCCTGTAAAAAGCTTATCAGGATCATAAGACACATAAACTCCACCTTTTTTTGTATCACGGGCAATAATATTCAATGGAACATTCTGTCGCTGGTCAAAAATAGGCTTATATTCATGTCCACCGTCTATTGCAGTATTTGAAGGAATTAAAGAAAAGGATGTTCCTGGAGAAAAAATATTCTTTCCCTTTATAAAAAATGAATTTTCAGGATAATTTTTTTCAGCCTTAATGTAATTTTCTGAACCTTCAAGCTTGTCCAGAGGAATATTTTTTAAATTTATAAAAAGAACAGGAACATTCCATAAAGGATCTTTTTTATGATAATCCTTGAAAATGTAGGGAGTATCTTCATCAAGAATATAAAATTCAGTCCAATCAGATATTGTTTTTTTGCCAAGAATATTGAAGGTAGTAATTGAAACCCTGTAAGTGCCAGGTTCTAAAAGAACTTCCATAAAAGTGTCTTTTGTCTGCTTTGAAAAAAGCTTAGTCCACTTTTCATCAGTCTTCAGTTTTTCAATTGTTACTTCGTATTTCTTTGATCTTGGTACTCCATCCCACTTAATAGTTTCGTATTGAGCATTAGAAGCTGAAGCCGCAACTTCAGAAGTCTGAGCCTGCGAAATCAGTGAGGATAAAAGTAGAAAATAAACAAAAAAAACAATACCTAATCTTTTCATATCCGTTTATCGTTTAATTATTTTTTTGGCGGACGTGCAATAACCTTTGCAATGTTAGGGCGTTTTACAAGATCACCCTTCAAGCCCTCTTCGCGAGCCTTGTTTACATAATCAGGGCTCTGGAAGCTGTATGTAAAGTTTGTATGAACATCGTAAGTGCCTTTCATCAAAGCATAGGCATCTTCTGTCATAACAAGCTCTTCATCAGTAGGAATTACAAAAATCTTTGTTGCAGAGTCATCGGCAGAAATACAAGTTTCTGCATTTCCAGTGAATGACCAGTCATTTTTCTGAGCGTCAATCTTAATTCCGTAGTTTTCAAGACCAGAACAAGCCTTAAAACGAGTAATTGGTCCACGCTCACCAACTCCAGCTGTCCAAACAATAGCATCAACATGACCTAATTCAGCGGCAAAAGCACCAATATATTTTTTAATGCGGAGAGCTTCCATTTCAATACAAAGCTGGCTCAATTTGTCGCCTTGAGCAGCAGCAATTTCTATATCGCGGCGGTCAGTATATTTTGTAGTAATTCCAAGACAACCAGACTTTTTATTAAGTGCTGTATCCATTTCGTCAGCAGTCATGCCTGTTTTGCGCATAATGTAGAAAGGAAGAGCCGGGTCCAAATCTCCAGAACGGGTTCCCATTACAAGACCTTCAAGCGGAGTAATACCCATTGTTGTATCATAGCAGACACCATTTTTTACAGCACACATAGAAGAACCGTTTCCAATGTGGCAGATAATGAGGTTTGTATCTTTTGGATCTTTTCCAAGAAGAACAGCTGCACGTTTAGCAGTGTACAAGAAAGAAGTTCCATGGAAGCCATAGCGGCGGGCTGCATATTTTTCGTACCATTCACGAGGAATAGCATACATAAATGTTTCTTCCGGCATAGTCTGGTGCCAGGCAGTATCCATAATTGCAGCGTGAGGAACATTTGGCATAACCTTCTGAGCAGCTTCAATACCCATAATATTTGCAGGCATGTGAAGAGGTCCCAAATCTACAACCTCGCGGAAGCCTTCCAAAACTTCTGGAGTAATCAAAACTGATTTTGTAAACTTTTCACCACCATGCAAAACGCGGTGTCCAACAGCTCCAATTTCGTCCATGCTCTTAATAACACCAACTTTAGGATCTGTAATTTCTTTTATAATCAATTCAATTGCTTCTTTATGAGTTGGACATGGGCTTATAATCTCTACCTTCTGTCCCTTTGCTTTATGTGTGATGCCAGAACCCTCATTACCAATTCTTTCTACAACACCGTTAGCCATAACAAGTTTGTTATCCCAATCGTAAACCTGATACTTTGCTGAAGATGAACCGCAGTTCAATGTCAAAATAACCATATATTTTCCTCTATATTATAAAAAATTATCTGTCAATTATAATCATTTCTCGCACACGTTTCAATTAAGCTTTTATTCTTTTTTAGGCACCCCTATCACTATGTTCGGCAAATCCGATTTTACACTTTTTTTATACAGATATTTCAAAGGATGAATATCAAAGGCATTTGAATACCAGCCGCCAACTTCATTCAAATTTATTACATTAAAAGAAACCGGGTGCTGAACTGGAATAACTTCATAAGAATCTAAAAGAATTTCCTCTGCCCTTGCAAGCAGCTTTATTCTTTCTTCATTAGTCACTACAGAAGCCTTATCCAATAAAAAGTCAAATTCAGAATTCTGCCAACCCGAATCATTCAGCGAAGAACTACTTCTGAAAAGTTCAAGAAAAGCAAGCGGATCTGCAAAATCACCAATCCATACATAACAGAACAAATCTGCATCCGAAGAAGCAACCGTACTTAAATAATAATAAGCAGGGAATGTCCTAACCTGTAAAGCTACTCCAAGTTCAGCAAAAGCCTCTTTCAAAGCTTCAAGTTTATCTGCTGTAAAACTGTTTTCTGAAAGGTCCATTACAAGAGGAATAATTTTATCCTCAGGCACATTGTATTTTTCACGAGCAGCCTTCATAAGGATTTTTGCTTCATTAAGGTCTGTGTAAGAATAACCTTCAATTGTTGGATAGCCCTGCAAAGGATAAACAAAGGTTGTAGCAGGTACATAGCAGTTTGCACGTAAAGCGTCCCAAGGCATAGCTTCAAACAAAGCATTTCTGAATTCAACATAATCCCAGACAGAACCCATATCTGCTTTTACGTAAGAAGGTTTTCTGGACGAATGTTTAAAAAACAAATAACTTGTGGCAAACTCTGCACTAAACTGAACGCTTTCTTTATTAAGAACCTTATCTGTACTTACATTTGCTGTAACCCAATCCACAAGGCCGGTATTAAAGCAAAAGGCATTTTCATCATCATCGTCACTCTGAACAATAGTAATCTGCTCAAGAATTGTATTATCTTTATCCCAGTAATAGGGATTTTTTTTGAGAATATATGTACCTTCTTCAAAAGCATAAAGATAAAAAGCACCGCTATAAACCGGCGGATTTCTGTGAATTACCGAAAATGCAGAGTGGCAAAGAACTTTAGGAAGATAATTTGCCGGCTTTTCCAGTGTAATTGAAAGCTTATCCTCAGAAAGAGCATAAATTCCAACCTCATCTTCTTCACATTCTCCTTTTCTGAATTTTTCTGCATTTTTAATAACGTCCAGCAAAGAAGCATAAGGAGCCTGAGGAGTAGAAAGCAGTTGTAGCCAGGAATCACGAACTGAATCAGCGGTAATTTTATCGCCATTACTAAAATAAGCCTTGCTGTTGATTGTAAAAGTCCAGCGTTTTTTATCCCGTGAAATTTTATAATCAACCGCTACAGCATACTGAGGTTCAAGACTTCTGGGATTATAAGTAAAGAGACCTTCAAAAAGGCCGCATAAAAGCTGAGAATCACCTGCATAAGTTGTAATCTGGGGATTAAGCTCGTGCTCACGGACAGGTTCCAAGATTACAAAATCCCCCTGAAGCTTACTGTCTATATTTTCCTGACTTTCCTGGGCAAAAAAATTCGGAGCCAAAAGAATAAAAAGTAAGAAAAATACAGCTGAAACCTTAAATTTGTTTAACATTACTAGAAATTCCTAATTTTCGCATCTGTTCAGATTCTTCACGCAAAGAAACATACTCTCCGCGCTTTTTATTTACATTTATAATTGCATTTCTATAGGAAGACAAATCAATTTTCAAGCCCTTTACCTTTGGACGCAAAAGAATCTCAACATTAGACTTAAAATAATCATCCAGAGCATTTATGTTGGTAAATAAAGTTTGATTTTCGCTAATCTGCTTGTTTATGAAATTTATGATTGCGCTTTCCGAAGCAGAAGCGATTTTTTCATATTCTGGACCATGAACAGCAATTCCAGCATAAACACGCTTCTTGCTGTCCACTTCTTCCATAATTTCATTAACTTTAATTTTTTGCATTGATTTACTACCGGTTTTCTGGTCAGTAACAGGAATTGTACAAACCCGCTCTTTTTCTGGAATATTAAGAGCCTTTTTAAGTGCCGCCATCAGTTTTCTGAAAAAAGTTTTCTTTACATAAAAAAGCAAATCAAAATCTTCTTCGAGTTTTAAGTACATCTGGGCTAAAATTGGAGAAATTGGACCTAAAGTTGCAACCGCATTCATAAGCAAATCTTTAGAATTAATTGTCTTAACAGCTTTTTTAGCCCCACCATCCTTAATTTCAAGGGAAGCAAGGACTTTTTCCCTCAAGGTCTCTTTATCCGCAGCCTGATCTTCATTTGCAATTTCGCTAACCAAATCAGAATAAAAAGGTTTCTTGCCCATAACCTTTGGAAAAAGACGTTTTATTTCTGCAACTTCATTTTCCAGAGAAGAATAAAGATTTTCTTTTTTGAATTCCGGATGATTGATAACTTCCCGTCTTATTGCTCCCTTATAGTTTTCTCGCTGAAAAGCTGCAAGAGCAGAAAGATTTTTTTGAATTGTTTTTATCGAAGTTGAACATTTTTCCATGCTGTCATTAAACATACTTACAGTAAGATTTGGAGCATTGAGTTTTGCATCATTAATTGCAGTTGCCAGACCTCTTGTATTTGAATGGGCACTGTTGGTATTCAAATCTTCCCAAAGAAATGTTTTATTCAAATCCATCAAGGTTTTGATTTTTGAAACAGTCAGATTTTCTGTATTGAAATTATAATAAGTGCATACAAAATCAACCATTACTTCATAAGTAGACAGACGCTCTCCAATTACTTCTGGAATATCCTGATCTGAAAAAATATCGTTTGGAGGAATCACTATTTCGGATATTCGTCGGTCCAGTTTGTATGGATCTGGTACAATGATTGATTTTTTTACCAGGTTATCATTTATTGTCTTTACACAAACATAAAGCAGACGATAAGCATCCAACGTTGCAGGTAAAACATCATTATCAAACCACTGACGTTTTTTTGAGAGAGCTGCTTCTAATTTTTCTGAAAAATTTGTGTTTTTTTCCATATCTATATTATCGACCCAAAAGTTCATTTTATATAGTAAAAATTTTAAGCGTAGAATTAAGCAAAATTAAGCAACAATATAGAAAACACGTAAAAAAAACATTATATTATGAGCATGAATTACATAAGCACAAATAATGAAGAAAAAAATAAATTATTGGAAAGATTTGTAAAATATGTACAAATCTGGTCAGAAAGTGACAGCCAGGCAGCTGATAAGGGAGTATTTCCTTCTACCCCACAACAGTTTGATTTTGCAAGAATCATGAAGGCAGAATTGGAAGAACTTGGACTTGAAAATGTTCAACTGACAAAAGACTGTTATGTTTACGGATTTTTACCTGCAAACCTGCCTGACAATACAGATAATACAAAAAAAGAGCCAGTCCTTTTTATGGCTCACTTAGATACTGTTGATGAAGTTACCGGTAAAAATGTAAAACCTCAGATTGCAAAAAATCCTCAGGATTACACTGGAGATTCTTCAGATACAATTGTTACCACAGACGGAAATACACTTTTAGGTGCCGATGACAAGGCTGGAATTGCCGCAATTATGGGAGCCCTTGATTTTCTTGTTCATAATCCTCAAATTAAACATGGCCCTGTTGAAGTTATGTTTTCCCCAGATGAAGAAACCGGTCACGGTATGGATAGAGTTCCTCTCAATCTTATAAAATCAAAATGTGCCTTTACAATCGATGGCAGCGATCTTGGCGAATTAGAAAGTGAATGCTTTAATGCCTGGGCCGCAGAAGTTGCCTTTACAGGAAAATCAACTCACACAGGTGATGCCCGAGCAAACAAAATGGTAAATGCCGCAGTAATGGCTTCTAATTTTCTTGCAAATCTCCCCCGCCATAAAGCCCCGGAAACAACAGACGGCTACCAGGGCTTTATTGCTGCAATGAGTATAGAAGGTTCAATTGAATCTGCAAAAGTTGAATTGCTTCTCCGCGCTTTTACAAATGAGGAAATTGAAGAAGAAAAAGAGCTCATAAGACAGCTTGCCCATACCCAGGAAGTAATTTTTGGAGGAAAAGCAGAAGTTACCTTCAAAAAACAGTACATCAACATGAAAGAAGAAATGGACAAAAATCCGGAGCTTATAAAAAAGGTTGAAAAGGCTTACACTGACGCTGGCGTTCCAATTGTAAGAAAGCCAATCCGCGGAGGAACAGACGGCTCCCGTCTTACAGAAATGGGTATTCCAACCCCAAATATTTTTAACGGTGCCCACGATTTTCATTCCCGCAATGAATGGTTATCTCTAAACCAAATGTCAAAAGCTGCCGACATTATAATCAATCTTTCTATATAAATTATATTAAGATAAATATTTTTCTCTGGAGCAAATTATGCATGAGTATGTAATTGAGGGTGGATATCCTATCTCGGGAACAATTACGGCAAGCGGAAACAAAAATGCAGCACTTCCATGTCTTGCAGCAACCTTATTAACATCAGAACCTGTAATTTTAAAAAATATACCGGAAATCCAGGATACAAATGTAATGATTCAGATTCTGGAATCTCTGGGTGCAAAAGTAAAAAAACTCAGCAAAAATAATTGGGAAATAACCAATGCTGAAATAAAAAGCAGCGAACTTCCAAAAGAGCTTACAAAAAAAGTCCGCGGTTCCATTGTATTTGCCGGCCCACTTTTAGCCAGAACAGGCAAGTGCGAAATGATGCCTCCAGGAGGAGACGTTATTGGCCGCCGCCGTGTAGATACCCACTTTCTGGCCCTGGAACAACTGGGCGCAAACATTGCAGTAAACGGACACTTCTCTTTTTCTGCAAACAAACTCGTAGGTGCAGATATATTCCTTGATGAAGCTTCTGTAACTGCAACCGAAAATGCAGTAATGGCCGCCAGCCTTTCAGAAGGAAAAACAATAATTAAAAATGCCGCCAGTGAACCTCATATTCAGGATTTGTGCAATATGCTCAATCTTATGGGGGCAAAAATTACAGGAATCGGCAGTAATATTCTTTATATCGAAGGCGTAAAAAAACTTCACGGCTGTGAATATACAATCGGGCCAGATTATATTGAAATCGGTTCTTACATTGGAATGGCAGCCGCTACAAAAGGAAAAATCACAATCAAAGGCATTCGTGCCGAAGAAATGCGCCCTCTCAAAAATACCTTTGCAAAGATTGGAATTACCTGGAGCATAGAAGGGGATGAGCTGACAGTTCCAAATACTCAGGGAATGAAGGTTAAAGCTGATATAGGAGCAAGCATTCCAAAAATTGATGACATGCCTTGGCCTGGCTTCCCTGCCGACTTAACAAGTATTATGACTGTAGTTTCTACTCAGGTTGAAGGAACCGTACTTATTTTTGAAAAAATGTTCGAAAGCCGAATGTTCTTTGTAGACAAGCTGATTTCTATGGGCGCAAAAATTACACTCTGCGACCCTCACCGTGCCGTTGTATGCGGACCTAGCATGCTTCACGATCCGTGCCGGTATGGCTATGGTAATTGCCGCTATGTGCGCCCACGGAGAAAGCCGAATCAGTAACGTTTACCAGATTGAACGCGGCTACGAAGATTTAGTAGGACGACTTCAAAAACTTGGAGCCCACATTACAACTGTTGATGTTGAATAAAAACAATTCCCTTATAATGCAGGTCTTGCACAATTTTTTGTAAGACCTGCGATTTTTCAATCTGTCCCAGTGCTGTATTCCGCTCTTCCAATGAGGCAGCGGGACGTAATTTCCACAATACCCCACTAATACCAGATAATCCCGATGAATTATTTTCAAGAATAAGCTCTTCTTC
This sequence comes from uncultured Spirochaetaceae bacterium, assembly GCA_902802305.1. Lineage (GTDB taxonomy): Bacteria > Spirochaetota > Spirochaetia > Treponematales > Treponemataceae > Treponema_D. Next base: position 11,917 of record CADCLG010000037.1, on the reverse strand, counting down.
TTCCTGTAAATAAATCCATCTTAATTTTTTTACACTTTTTTTCTTTTCCCCTGATTTTGTATAACTTACAGGATATGAACCAAGCCAGAAAAGCTGATTAAGATGCTTTTTCAAATCAAAGCAATTAGCTTCATTCTTTTTTTCATATCTTTCAATTGCTTTTTCTATATAATGACTGTCAACATTTGGAGCAGGAACAGGAAAATCAAACCACTTTTGAACCTTCATATTCAGTTTTTGACCATGCATCCAGGCATTTAAGGCATTTTCCAAAGGAAGCCCGTATTTCTGATATTTTTCTTCTCCATCAAAATGAAGGGTATTTTTTGCAAAAATTGATTTTTCCTTTTTCTGCCTTGCCCTTGATTTTAACAATTCATAAGCCGTCGAGTTTTTGGTAAGAACAAACTTGTGCCAGAAGGCGGAATCCAATAATCCTTCAGCAAAAAATTGCCGCAAGGTTTCCATAGAATCAATGATTGTCTGGGGAGTATCATACCAGAAACCATAAATCATATAAGCATGAACTAATACCCCTGCTTCCTTGAAGGCGGCACAGGCACTTACGATTGAATCAATATCAGTTCCTTTATTTATCTGCTTTAACCCTTCTCCATTTGCAACTTCAAGACCCGCACTTACTCCGCCAAGCCCGCAATAACTCAAAAAGGCAGCCGTATCTTTTGTAAAGGCTTTTTCAAAACGGATGTTTCCCCAGTAATAAAGTTTGTTTCCATTCCTTGCATTTGCAAGAGCAAAGAGCTTCAGGGCATTTACAGGAAGGGCTTCATCAACAAAATGAATGCCGTAAATTCCCTTTTCTTCTGCTGTTTTTTTAAGGCTATTAAAAAGCTTCAAAGCATCAACAGGCTTGTAGGAACAAACATAATCCAGCTTTGTATCACAAAAGGCACATTTTTGCCAGTAACAGCCGTGAGCAAGATATGCTTTTATCCAGGAACCGTCGCTCCAAAGCCGGTGCATAGGATTTTCATCATCACATACCCGGGGATATTTTGAAAAATCAATATCAGAAAAATCAGGAACAATTGACACCGTCATTTCATCTTCAAAAGCTTCCATTTGGGGAGCTTTCCACAAGGGCTCGATGCATTTTATTTCTCCAGCAGAAGAATCAGAAGCTTCCTTTACAAAAAGCCGCATTTTATATAAAGGCTTTATTTCCGCCTGAATATTCTCTGCCCGGACATAATCAGATTTCAAAAGTTTTTTTCCATTCAGCAGCAAATCATGATAAGAACCATAGCCCCTGTCATAAGAAATTGCATCTACATATTTTGCAAGAGCTTTATCATTTGCTTCCCGTAATTCTGTATTTACAAAACCGCCGCCAATAACAATAAAGATTTTATCTCCAAGTCTTTCTTTTAAAAACTTTGCAATATACAAAGCAGGCACAAAAGTCCCGGCAAAAGGAAGAGAAATACAAACCATTGTTTTTTCATCTGACCTATCTGCCTGCTCTATATTTATGCAGGATAAAAAACGCTCCAGAACAGGCTTAAAAAAAACTTCCATCACCGGTGAAGCAATTCTTTTTTCAATTGCAGAAAAAGACGATTCATCTACGGTCAAGGCTTCTGCATATCTTATAAGAGAAAACTCAGAATCAAAAACAGCAGTAATATAATCTGCCAAATCTTCAAGCGCATAGGAAGCTAAAAAACGCACATTATCTACAGTCGGCTCAGTTTCTAGAGATGAAAGATAAGCCTGCATTCTGTTTCCGCGAGGGGCAAAAGGAGAAAATAAAAATTGATGTGCTTTTTCCCGGTCACTCTGCTTTTTTTGACCATCACACAAGGAAGAAATAATAAAATCACTCCACTCTACCCAGCTGTCTTTTAAGGAAAGATAACGCCTTAAATTAAATGCAGTAAAATCATCTCCCTGCTCTTCTGCTTTTTCTGCCATATCAAGTGCTTTTGCTTCCGTAAGCTCAAATAATTTTTTCAAACCCTTACTGCTGAAAAGTGAATAAAAAAGTTCTATGTTTAAATCATACCAAACAGCATTGCAATCATTTTTTTTGAAAAAGTCACAGAGATAGGCACCGGAAGGATAAGGTGTGTTTAATTGAACCAGAGGCGGAGTGATGATTACAACATTCATAAAATTATTATAACACAAAAGGATTTAAGAATCATAAAAATAGAATGGATTTTTACTACAAATTGGGTTATCCTAAATGTATGAAAGATGCCTTCATAAAAGAAAAATGCATATCAGAGAATCCAAAATGGGCTCAGGCAAATAAACGTGAGCTTAATTTTTATTCAAGAAACAACGATATCCGCACCGAGTTTGAGCGCGATTATACCAGAATCCTTCACTGCGAAGCCTATCGTCGATTAAAACACAAAACACAAGTTTTTTTTGCTCCCCACAATGACCATATTTGTACAAGAATGGAGCATGTAAGTCATGTTGCTTCAGTTGCAACTACTATTGCAAAATATCTTGGCTTAAACGACCAGCTTACTTCTGCTATTGCTCTTGGACATGATATAGGCCATGCTCCCTTTGGTCATCACGGAGAAGATTGTCTGAATAATCTTCTTGAACAAAAAGAAGGTGCAAATGCACCAAAAAAATTCTGGCATGAGCGAAACAGCCTTTTTTTTGCTGATTATATAGAAACACTTCCAGATCCAAATGGTATTCAGCGTACATTAAATTTAACCTATGGGGTTAGAGATGGACTTATCTGCCATTGTGGAGAAATTGATCAGCAGGGAATAAAGCCAAGAAACGAAGCTATAGATTTATATTCAATTAAAAGGCCCGGATTTGTTCAGCCCTATACCTGGGAAGGTTGTGTTGTAAAAGTTGCTGATAAAATTGCTTTTCTTGGCCGTGACATTGAAGATGCCCGTACCTATCATATTCTTGATATGGCCTCTTACCGTCAGCTGCGCGAAATTGTCGGTTCAACTTTGGGCTTTGAAAAAAAAGGAGCCCATGCTTTAAGAAGCGGTAAAGCAGTTAATACCACAGTTCTTATAAACGATTTAATAGTTGATTTATGCGAACAGAGTTCTCCAGAAAAAGGACTTTGTTTTTCAAAAGAATACTTTAATTTTTTGATTGAACTTAAAAAATTCAGTTTTGCAAATATCTACAATCACTGGCGCTTAAAGGAATTTGCAATTTATGCAGAAAACATTATAAGAACCCTATTCAGAACCCTTCAGAAAACTCAGGCTTATGCCAAAACCGGCAGAGTTACCCAGGTTTTAAAACTTTATCCAAAACTGGGAAGCACTTTTGAAGACTGGCTGATACGATACTCAAACTACAGGCCTTATTCAATGGAAAAACGAGCCTTTGTAGACCGCAAGCCGGTTCTTCATTATGACACACCGCAGATTTTTGACGTAAACGACAATGAATCCTATACTAAATGCATCATTGAATATATTTCAGGAATGACAGACCAGTTTGCGATTCAGGTGTATGAAGAGATTATAACTTTCTAGTGGGGGCGTGGTGAACATCAGTTTTCTACTCAAGCTGTTACACTCGGTGCATAGCTAGCGGCGGTGACAGTTGATTTTTCTTCTTTTGTTGTTTTATCCGCCGCTTACAGTTTTTACTGACGTAAAAACTGTTATACCCTGTGCATGGCACTGAAAACTTTTTCACTCATGATGTTGATTTCTACGCCCATTTCGGTGGCCAGGGTGTTCATGGAGGTGCGCATTTCATCAACAGAAATATCGCTGCTGTCCATTTCTACCATCATCATCATAACAAAATTACCCGAAAGAATAGTCTGGGTGATATCAGCAATGTTAATTTTATGCTCTGAAAGAAAAGCAGAAACCTTTGCTATAATACCAACTTTATCTGAACCTACTACAGTAATAATTGCATTCATAAAAATCTCCTAAAAATTGTTGCCCAATGTTGCAGCGATAACTGCCTTTATTGTATGCATACGGTTTTCAGCCTCGTCAAAAACCACAGATTGACTGCTTTCAAAAACATCGTCTGTAACTTCCATTGCAGTGAGACCAAACTTTTCACCAATCTCTTTTCCAATCTTTGTATTTAAATCATGGAAAGAAGGTAAATCATGCATGAAAATTGCAGTCGGCTTTGCTTTATTCAAAACTTCTTTGTTTACCTGATAAGGCTTTAAATCGGCAATTCTTTCTGCCCATACTTCATCTGGTTCTCCCATACTTACCCAAACATCGGTATAGAGAATATCAGCTCCAGAAGTAGCCTTATCAATATCAGATTCCAGAGTGATTGAACCACCGCTTTCTTTGCACCATTTACCACATTCCTTAATAAGAGAAGCAGCTGGGAAATATTTAGCAGGAGCACACAAGGTAAGATTCAAGCCTAACTTTGAACAAACAATACAAAGTGAGTTTCCAATGTTGTAGCGAGCATCTCCGTAATAAACGAGTTTTAAACCTTTAAGCTTCCCATAATGCTCACGGATTGTAAGCATATCAGCAAGCATTTGAGTTGGGTGATATTCATTGGTAAGACCATTCCAGACAACTACGCCAGAATATTTAGCCAAATCTTCAACAAGAGACTGTTCAAAACCTCTGTACTCTATTCCATCAAACATTCTGCCAAGAACGCGAGCAGTATCAGCGATACTTTCCTTTTTTCCAATCTGTGAACCTTCTGCCAGATAAGTCGTGCATATTCCAAGGTCATGGGCAGCAACTTCAAAAGCACAACGGGTACGGGTACTTGTCTTTTCAAAAATAAGGGCAATATTTTTTCCTCTGTGAATATCAACAGGAATGCCGTGTTTCTTTTTTGCTTTTAAATCCTCTGCCAAATCAAGCAGACCGATAATTTCTTCTGCCGAAAAATCTTTAAGTGTCAGAAAATTGCGTCCTTTCAAATCCATAACAGAACCTCGCTAAATACTTTTTATGAAAACATTATTATATTACAAAAAATGAGATTAGACTACTGCCTCTTGCTTTACTCTTCAGACGACTTATGCATCAATTTCACTTGCAAGGTGATGAACTATAAAGTCGCGGCGTTCAGGAGTATTTTTTCCCATATAGAACTTAAGAACTTCTGGCACATTTTTAAGAGCCTGAATAGTAACTGGAGTAAGATGCATTCCTTTATCTTCGCTTTCACCTTCTTTTCTTGGGAAAATAAACTGACCGAACTCAGAAGGACTGATTTCTCCCAATCCCTTGAATCGGGTTACTTCTACACCCCGTCCCAGTTTTTTTATTTCCTTATCACGACTTTCTTCGCTGTAGCAGTAAACGGTTTTTGACTTATTGCGCACACGAAAAAGCGGAGTTTCAAGAATGTAAACATGACCTGTAAGCACAAGTTCTTCAAAGAAAAGAAGAAGATATGTAAGAACCAGATTTCTGATATGATAACCGTCATTATCGGCATCGGTTGCAATTACGATTTTATCATAGCGCAGACCTTCAATATCTTTCTGAACGCCAAGACTGAATGTAAGGTTCTTTAATTCTTCATTTTCAAAAAGAGCAGATTTTTTGCGTCCGTACATATTTTCCGGCTTACCGCGAAGAGAAAAAATTGCCTGATAGGAAACATCACGGCTTCCTACCATGGAACCAGTAGCAGAATCTCCCTCGGTAATGAAAATCATGGAGTTTTCTCCCTTCTTTCCATCTTGAAGATGATAGCGGCAGTCCTTTAATTTTGGAATCTTAAGCATTACCGATTTAGCGGCTTCACGAACCTGTTTTTCGGTTACGCTGTTTATTTCTGCCCTGGCCTTCTGATTTTTTATAATTTTATCTTCAAGACCACCGGCAACATCAGGATTATGTCTGAGCCAGTCATCAACAGCCAGCTGAACTTCCTTAATGATAGGAGCACGGATTTCTACGTTTCCAAGTTTATTTTTTGTCTGAGATGTAAACATAGGATTATCAAGTCCGATTTTTAATGCAACAATCAGACCGGCTGTAACATCCTTTATATCATAATCCTTCTTAAAATATTCATTGATACCTTTTGAAAAACCATCCAGAAAAGCAGTTACATGAGTTCCGCCATCTTCTGTACTCTGACCGTTTACAAAAGAATAAACATATTTATCAAGACTTGCCGTATGAGTTAATACAAACTGAAGGTTCTTTCCTTTATAATTCAAGAGAGGATACAGAGCCTTGTTTTTTCCGCCCATTTCATTAAGAAGCAGGTCTTCAATTCCGTTTTCGCTTATGTATTCTTTGCCATTGCATTTTAGCTTTAAGCCCGGATTAAGATAGGCATAGTTCCAGAGACGTTTTTCAATATATTCCATATTGAATGAATATTTACCGAACAATTCTGCATCTGGTTCAAACTCAAGGTAAGTTCCGTTCTGAGCGCCTGGTTTTGCATCTCCTGTAGCTGATTTAATTTTTTCACCTTTTTTAAACTCAACAACAGCCATCTTTCCATCACGGATAGAAGCAGCACGGAAATATGAAGAAAGTGCATTAGTAGCTTTTATACCAACTCCATTCATACCAATTGCCTGCTTGAATACAGAGCTGTTATATTTTGCACCAGTATTTACATTGGAAACACAATCTTCCAGTTTTCCAAGAGGAATACCACGTCCGTAATCGCGGATTTTTACACGTCCGTCTTTAATTTCTATATCGATTTTTTTACCAAAGCCCTGAGAAAACTCATCAACAGAGTTATCGATTCCTTCTTTTAAGAGAATATAGATACCGTCATTTTCATTTGAACCGTCACCAAGAGAACCGATATACATTCCAGGACGTAAGCGTATATGCTCCAATCCTTCAAGATGCTGAATGGAACTTTCGTCGTAAACAGCGGGAGCTGCTTCTTTTTTTACTGCCATTTATTTTCCCCTAGCACAATTTGTGCCACCCATTTTTCGTATAGTATAATTCATTTTTCCCTTTTTTTCAATGATTAATGTTATTTCAAAAATCAGTCAATAATTCGTAAGCACTTTTGTCGGTTCAAAAATCATTCAAATCTCTTTCAATATTCCTTCAAAATTGATTTTTCATTCACCAATTTCTATGTTATAATTTTACTATTATCATAATATCAAAAAAATTAAATAAGGAGGATTTTATGACAAATCGTGAGGCTATTGATTCATTAAAAAAAATCAGAACCTATACAGCAGCCGGCTTACTTGATGTTATCGAATATCTCATCAAAGTATTAGAAAAACTTGAAAAAGAAGGCGTAACAGACCCTCTTAATACAGATTTTAAGAAACTAAAAAACTAAAAATAAAAGGAATATAAAATGACAGGTACATTTTGGGCTTTAGTGCCTGCAATCTTAGCTATTGCGCTGGCACTCATCACTAAGGAAGTTTATTCTTCATTATTCTGCGGTATCGTTCTTGGCGGTATATTTTTTGCAATCGATGCAGGAAGTGGATTCACAGGATTCATGACCCACGTTTTCAGTGACGGCTTTGTTGGTTCTCTGGCAGATTCATACAATGTCGGAATCTTAATATTTCTTGTAATACTTGGAATTATGGTTGCTTTGATGAACAGAGCCGGTGGTTCTGCTGCTTTTGGAAACTGGGCTAAAAAGCATATTAAATCAAAGGTTGGCGCACAGTTCGCTACAATTCTTCTCGGCATTCTTATTTTTATTGACGACTATTTCAACTGTCTTACTGTTGGTTCAGTAATGAAACCAGTTACAGATAAATACGGCGTTTCAAAAGAAAAACTTGCATATATTATCGATTCAACAGCAGCTCCTGTTTGTATCATCGCCCCTGTTTCTTCCTGGGCCGCAGCTGTTTCAGGCTTTGTAACAGAAGGTGAAAATGGTATCGCACTTTTCTGTAAAGCAATTCCTTTCAACTTCTATGCTCTCTTTACTCTTATAATGATGTCTGCAATGGTATTTATGAAGTTTGAATATGGTGAAATGTCAAAATATGAAAAAGCACTTGCAATTATGAATGATGACACAGAAGAAGATGAAGCTGCAAAGGATTCAAAAGGAAAAGTAATTGATCTGGTTCTTCCGGTAGTTGTTCTTATTATTTTGTGCGTTCTCGGACTTATTTATTCCGGCGGATTCTTTACAAGCGATTCTGAATCATATTTACACTTTATAATTGCCTTCTCTAATGCTGATGCTTCAGTTGGACTCATGCTTGGTTCATTTGGTTCTCTGATTATTACTGTAATTTTCTATATCTGTAGAAAGGTTCTCAGCTTCAAATCTGCAATGGAATGTGTACCTGACGGATTTAAAGCAATGGTTCCTGCTATTCTGATTCTTACTCTTGCCTGGACACTTAAAGGAATGACTGACAGTCTTGGTGCAAAAGACTATGTTGCCGGCTTAGTAGCAGGTTCAGCTGCTGGATTAAAGATGTTCCTCCCTGCTATCATCTTTATTATTGCCTGCTTCCTTGCATTTGCAACAGGAACTTCATGGGGAACTTTTGGTATTTTGATTCCAATCTGTATTGCAGCCTTCCCAGAAGGAGCAATAAGAATTGTATCAATTTCTGCTTGTATGGCTGGTGCTGTTTGCGGTGATCACTGTTCACCAATTTCAGATACAACAATCATGGCTTCTGCTGGTGCTCAGTGTGAACACGTAAATCACGTTTCAACTCAGCTTCCTTATGCAGTTACAACCGCAGTTGTTTCATTTGTAACCTATATTGTTGCAGGTTTAACTCTGGGGCTTGGAATTGTTGCCAGCGGATTGATTTCATGGATTGTTGGAGTTGCACTGTTGTTCGCAACTTTGATTCTCTTGAAGAAAAAGTTTGCAAATGCTCCAACTGCTGAAACTACAAAATAGAAAGTATTGATATTTATATAAAAAAAGCTGTCTATAGGATTTAGACAGCTTTTTTTATTCTTCAAAATCAAAGAGCGGCATATCATCAGGCAGAAAAATTAGAAATTTCTGATATTCCTGAATCCATTCTCCATTATCTACCCACATTGGCGCAGTAAGAAGTACATAAAGCCATTTTCCAGTTTTATCATTCTGTACATCCTTTTTCAGAATTTCAAGAACTTTTACCTTCATCCCGCCTTCATGATTTAGAGTTCTATATTTTACTTCTGAAGAAATATCTTTTTCTGTCCGTAAATCTATTTCTCCCATTATTCTGAAAGAGGATAATTCTTTTATCTTGGAATGGTCAGTAAGAGTATAACCATGGGCATACAAAGAAAGTGAAAAAAGTAAGCTGTAAAATAAAAGTGCAAAAATTCTTTTCATAAAAAAAACAGGGGCTAATTGCCCCTGTATAAACTGTTTACATTCCGTAAGTTGAAATAAATACGCCAGCGGCAATTGCAGTACCGATTACGCCGGCTACGTTTGGTCCCATAGCGTGCATCAAAAGGAAGTTAGTAGGGTCTTCTGCCATACCAACCTTGTTTGCAACGCGGGCTGCCATTGGAACTGCTGATACACCAGCCGAACCAATAAGAGGATTAATTTTTTCCTTAAGGAAGAGGTTCATAATCTTAGCCATAATAAGACCACCTGCTGTTGCAACTGCAAATGCAAGAAGACCAAGAACAATAATTCCAAGAGAGTTAGCGTGCATAATCTTTTCTGGTGTCATCTGAGAACCAACGCCCAAAGAAAGCAGAATTGAAACAATGTTCATCAATTCATTTTCTACAGTTTTTGAAAGACGCTGAACAATTCCAACTTCCTTAATAAAGTTTCCGAATGCAAGCATACCAATAAGAGGAGCTGCAGGTGGCAAAAGAAGAATTGTTACAACCAGCAAAAGCAATGGGAACAAAACTTTTTCTGTCTTAGAAACAGGACGAAGCTGCTTCATTTTAATCTGACGCTCTTTCTTGCTAGTGAGGAGCTTCATAATTGGCGGCTGAATCATTGGAACCAGGGCCATGTAAGAGTAAGCTGCAACGGCAATAACAGCCATCATTTCCGGTGCAAGCTTACCCGAAACATAGATTGAAGTAGGACCATCAGCACCACCAATAATAGCGATGGCACAAGCCTGTTTCATATTATAGTCTATTCCCGGAATAAAGTTCATTGCAGCAACACCAAAGAGAGTTGCAAATACACCAAGCTGGGCAGCACCACCAAGCAATGCTGTTTTTGGGTTAGCGATGAGCGGACCAAAGTCTGTCATGGCACCAATACCCATAAAAATAAGCATTGGGAAGAACTCGTTACCAACACCGGCGTTGTAAATGATGTGGAGCATTCCATCCGGAGCATCCCCCATACCGGCACCAGGAATATTTACAAGGATAGTACCAAAGCCGATTGGAATAAGAAGAAGCGGTTCAAAGCCCTTAACTACTGCAAGGTAAACAATTAAGAAACCGATTGCAAGCATGATAAGGCGCTGCCAGCCCTTTACAGGGTGAGCGGCAAGGTCTGCGGCTGCCTGAGCGGCTTGTACTTCTTTTGCATGCTCCATTGCTTTCTTAGAAGCCTTTTCCTCTGCAATTTCTTCCGGAGTAGGATTATGAATCATTTTATAGATTCCAGTGTTCTTTCCTACGTTCTTAAAGAAAGAAGAAACCGAAATAGGTTTGATATTTTCTGAACCCTTAACGATTGTTGTGCTGTGTACCGAAGGTGCCTTAGTACTTGTAGAACTGTCGCCCTTACCACATCCGGCAAAAGAGAGTGCCACAGCCATAAGACAGATAACTGTAGTAATCTTAAGGTATTTGTATTTATCTTTTTTGTTGTTTAATTCTGTTTCCATAATTAATTCCTACTGAATCTGAGCTACAGTCTGTCCCTGTGCAATCTGGGCACCGGTTGCGGCAACAAAGTGAACTTTACCAGCAGCACCTGCCTTAATTTCAAGTTCCATCTTCATAGACTCAATGATGATGATTGTTGTATCAGCCTGAACAGCAGCACCTTCGCTAACTGCATAGCGGAGCAATGTACCGGCAACCGGAGCAGCAACATCTTTACCTGCGCCTGAGGTGGTTGAGCCTGTCGAAACAACCCCGGCAGAAGCAGCCCCTGCAGCACCAAAGCTTACATTGTAAGCAGTACCGTTTACATTTACGTTCATGCTGTCACCGGCAGGACCAGTTGTAACATTGTATGCTGTACCATTGATATTGATTGTATAAGAACCGCCTTTGTTATCTCCGGCCTTAACTTCTTTCTTAGCAAAAGTACTAGCTGCATCAACAGGACCCTTAGCACGTTCAGCAAAGAACTTAGGTGCTACGTTAGGGAACATTGCATAAGTAAGAACATCTTCGTCAGAACCGTTACCACCGGCCTTCTTGGCTTCTTCAACCATCTTGTCCCATTCGTTAGGGATTTCATCAGCTGGGCGGCAGGTCATAACCTTTTCCATTCCGTTCTGTTCAAGAGCCTTCTTTACAAGGTCTGCATTTGCTTCGGCAGGAAGAGCACCAAACTTACCTGTAATCAAGTTGCGGAAATCCTGAGTCATTGTCTTGTAGCGTCCCATAAGAACGTTCATAACAGCCTGAGTTCCTACAATCTGTGATGTTGGTGTTACAAGTGGAACATAACCAGCATCCTTGTGAACGCGTGGAAGTTCAGCAAGAACTTCGTCCATCTTATCACCTGCATTCTGCTGCTTGAGCTGACTTTCCAAGTTAGAAAGCATACCGCCCGGAACCTGAGAAAGAAGGATACGAGTATCAGCACCAAGGAATGAAGATTCCAAAGAAGAATAATGCTTGCGTACTTCGCGGAAATAAGCTGCTATTTCAAGAAGAGCAGAAGTATCAAGGCCGGTATCCATGTCTGTGCCCTTGAGCATTTCTACAACTGTTTCTGTTGGAGAGTGAGAAGTTCCCATAGACATAGAAGAAATTGCAGTATCCAGCCAGTCAGCACCGGCTTCGGCACCCTTGAGCAAGGTTGCAACAGAAAGACCTGTTGTTGCGTG
>CADCLG010000036.1 GCA_902802305.1 uncultured Spirochaetaceae bacterium | reverse complement strand
AGGCAATACCCGTTCCCATTCCGAACACGGAAGTCAAGCTCTCTTACGTCGATGATACTGCTCTTTAGCGGGAAAGTAGATAGCTGCCGGCTTTTTTTTATTTAACAGCGTGCACTGTACTTTCTGCTCCGCTGAAGAGCAGTACAGTTGCAACAGTAATCTGCCTGTAGGGCAGATACAGGAATGCTCTGATGCGGGATAGTAGACGCTCTTATCGGAGAAGCGTTAAGAAAAATGCGGCTTAGCATTTTTTAGCTTCATCCACAAAACGCGGGGAAAAGATTCATCTTTTCGCTGTCGGCTTTTTTTGTTTAACCTTGAAGAATATCTTTTTTCATGGAAGAGGTTCTCCTTATGGTGAGCTGTGCGACAACCCGTGAAAATCGTTCAACGGAAGATCATTCAGATAAGCCTGCCTTAATTCTTGTTTACTTTTTCAGCGGCTATTATGATTACATAACTCCAATCACACTTTCAAAAGAGTTGCTGGAAAAACTTGAAGGGCCTGAAAAAAAATTTATACTTTTTATAATTAAGCCTAGTCGCCACTATTGGAAGAAAACCAACTTGTAATTGAGTCAATGCTGGAACATGTCAGATAAGTATCATCATGGAGATTTGAGAAATGCTCTTATCGAGGAGAGCATCAAAGTGATTAACAGCTCGGGAGAAGAATCCTTATCTATGCGAAAGCTGGCTCAAAGATGAAGAAACTTTAGGCTATATTCATGTGAATCTTGATTTTAAAAGCTCATATCTTTATGCAGAATGTAAAGTGGAGCCGCAATTGGAAAGATGAGATTTCAAACCTGCTGAAATAGTCAGATTGTTTTGACCTTCTTCATTTGATATAATTGACCTTATGATTCAAGATATTTTTCCTTCAATTTTTGATAATCATTTTGAAAATCATAAAGTTAGTGATAATGATATTGTATTGGATTTTTGGGATGATAAGGTTTATGTTTCTTATGATACAAAAGCACAGAAGCTGATATTACCCACTTTTAAGGATTATTCATGCTCGGGGCTTTCTGCTGTTTATCTTTTTTCAATAGATAATAAAAAGTATTTTCTTATTAAGGATGATATCGTTCCCTTTGCAAATCTGGAATATTTTTCATTTTTCACACCTCGCCAGTTGCGGGATATGCCCCTTGTTTCAAAAGTTGAGCTCTTTGCAGTTTTTTCGGCATATCACCTTTGGAAGTGGTATAATGATAATCAATTCTGTGGCCGTTGCGGATATGAACTGAAACTGGATACTGTAGAGCGTGCTCTTCTTTGCCCTGAATGTCAGTCAAAAATATATCCGCGGATTAATCCTGCAGTGATTATTGGAATCTTAAATCAAAAGAAAGATAAAATCCTCATCACAAAATACCGCAAGGGGTATGCACATTCTGCTCTTGTCGCAGGTTTTACTGAGTTTGGCGAAACTCTTGAGCAAACTGTTGAACGCGAAGTAATGGAAGAAGTTGGCCTTAAGGTAAAAAATATCCGCTATTATAAATCACAGCCTTGGGCTCTTGCTCAGGATATTCTTGCAGGCTTTTTCTGCGAGGTTGACGGTGACGAGACTATCAAAATGGATGAGGGCGAACTCAAGTATGCAGAGTGGGTTAGTCGTGAAAATATTGAACTGCAGCCCAATGATTATAGCCTCACAAATGAAATGATGAAATTGTTTAAGTCGGGGGCGAGTGTATGATAAATGGATTACTTCGGCGTTGCCTCGTAATGGCGGGGTTCTTGATAAACATACCGTTGGTATGTATATTAATCTTAGATACCGTTGGTATGTATGTCACGAAATAAGTATCCGGAAAAAACTGAACAACTGATAATCTCGGTGGCGGCAAAGCTTTTTCTGGAAAAGGGGTATGAAAATACCTCGCTCAACGACATTATCAAAAATCTTGGAGGACTCACAAAAGGCGCAATTTACAGTCATTTTAAGTCCAAAGAGGAGATTTATCAGGCTGTAATTTACCAGATGTCGGCTTCTTCTGATGATGCAATAGAAGAGATTATAAAATCTGATCAGTTGACTGGCCGGGAGAAAATAAAGCTTATTCTTAAAAAATCGCTTGAGGCGGCTATTGAAAATCATAAGGCTGGCGGAAAGGTTGATTATTCAAAAAATCCGAAAATGCTTTATGCGCTTTTGCTGGAGCTGAAAGATGAAGTGGCACCGCTTTTTATAAGGCCAGTTATTGAGCAGGGGATTGCGGATGGTTCAATTAAAACTGAGTATCCTAAGGAGCTTTCTGAGCTGCTGGCTTTGTTTGTAAATCTCTGGATTAATCCGCTGATTTTTGAATGTCCGGGCGAAGCGCTTTTGAGAAAGTGTAAGCTCTTTTCTTCTATGCTGGCAGCATTTAATCTGGACATTCTGGATGAAGAGCTGGTGAAGAAAATTAAAAATCTAAGCTGAGATGCGCGCCAAGCATGGAGCCCCTTGCCGACCGCAGGCGGAGCCGAGGACGGTGAGCGTTAGCGAAGGGCGGAACGCGTTTTGGACGAAGATTCTGCGCCCAAAGAATGGGGCTTTATTATGGAAAATCAAATCACAAAATCAAAGAAAGAAATTATCCGCATTATTACAATTCTTATTCTTGTAACTACAATTGTAAAATACGTTGAGTTTTTATTTATCCGCACCGACCAGACGATTATTGCGGATAATGTAATCACAAAAATTTTCTGCATTATTGCAACTCTGGTCGCTATGAAAATCTGTGGACTTAAGTTTGCAGATATCGGCTTGAAATGCAAAAACACTTTTAAGTATATCGGCTGCGGTCTTGGTCTTGGTATTTTTACCTTTGCAATTTCTTATGGTCTTGAAGTGGCCTTGCTTGCAGTAATGGGGAAGTCTCCTCATCTTTCTATGTACATTACAAACTTCGGGCTCTCTGGTGCAACTTCGGAAGTAGGTCTTTCTGCTCTGGCTGTGTTGATTTGCGTGATTGCCAACATCATAAATGTGCTTGCAGAGGAAGGTATGTTCCGCGGTTTTATTCTTAAGGTTGTGACTGAACGCTGGGGTTTTAGGGCAGGAAACTATGTACAGGCTTTTCTTTTTGGAATCTGGCATATTGTTATGGTTGTGCTTGGCCTTTATGACGGGCAGATGTCTGTAGGGCAGGCTGTGATTTTTGCAATCGGTTATGTTGTACTTGCCGGCATTCTTGCAATTGAGTGGGGAACCTGTGTGAGTATGACAGGTGTACTTTGGGTAGGACTTTCAGAACACTTCTTTAATAACTTCATCGGAAATTTTCTGCACGTTGTAAGCAGCTCTGGAACAGATGAATTTCAGATTATTAGAATTGTGCTTTCAAACTTCCTTTCGTTAGGAATCGTTCTTTTTATCAATAAAAGAAAGCAGAAAAAAGATGGGCTTGCAGTTGGAACTAAGGCTTGAAAGAGAAAACTTTTACGAATCACATTGAGAGAAGTTTCGTAAGACATCTGTCTCTTTATTCTGAGCTCTCATCTTCTTAAAATCTCGCGGCGACATTTTATAGAATTTCTTAAAGGTTTCTGCCATATAGCTGGCGCCGGAAAAACCTGTGATTTCTGCAATTTCACTCATACTCATGTCGCCGGCCAGAAGCAGGTCAGTCACTTTACGGCAGCGGTAGTGCATAAGATATTCAATCGGGGACTTTTCGGTCAGTTTATTAAAAATCTGATTGCAGAGACTCTGGCTTACACAACCAGCCTGGGCAATATCTTTAAGGGTGATTGGCTCATTGTAGTGCTGATCAATGTAAAACATCATGGCTTTGAGTTTTGAGTTATGGGAATCACTATCTTCTATATGTCCAACGTGAAGACGATAGGCATCGGTAAAGCGGTGCATGATGATTTCCCAAATTTCAAAAAAGTATTTGGTTATTATGAATTCATTGCCACTTTCTTCTTCCTTACAGAGGGCTTTCATAAGTTTTTGAATTGCTTGTCCATCAAAATCTTCTGCTTTAAAATGAATAAAAGGAACAGAGCGGTCAGAAATGATGGGCTTTATTGCCTTGCTTTCTACGGCAAAGCTTGAGGAAATAATGCTCGTATGCATTACAGCAATGTAATATAAGGTGCTTCGGTTTTCAGTTGAAATTGAGTAGTGGATTTTATCAGAATTTACAAAAATGGTGTCACCTTTTTTTAGTGTGATATTTATTCCATCGACTGAATAAGCCATTGAACCTGAGTAAACAGAAAGAATTTCTATATCATCATGAAAGTGGGGAACCCGCTCCCAGGTACAGCCGGGATAAACATAACCTTCGTGAATATAGGCTGGAAAACCTTCTATATTGTAATTTACGACTTCAGAACCATCACTTCGTTTTAAGATGATTCCCTTTTTAGGTTTTTGTATTATTTCTGCCATGATTTTGTTTACCTCATAGATAATAACAAAATTCCATTATAAGTGAAAAATAGTTATAAAAAAATGTAAAAATAATAATTATATTACATATAATTATGAATTATAATTCACTTATCTTAAAAAAGCAAGGAATCAAGCAAGGAATCTGAGGTGGATATAAGGAACCCCCGCTTCAGGTTCCCTGTTTAAAAACTAAAATTACAGAAAATTGGAGGGCTTTATGACTGAAGAAGAATTTGCTATCACAATGAATAATGTGACTAAAGAGTTTAAGGTGCTTAATCGTCACGAAGGACTCAAAGGCAGCCTTAAAGATTTATTTTCCCGCGATTATAAAACTGTTACAGCAGTAGATAATATTTCAATTAAAATAAAAGCTGGAGAAATTGTCGGTTATCTTGGGCCAAATGGTGCCGGTAAATCAACTACAATCAAAATGATGACAGGTGTTCTGGAGCCTACTCGCGGAGAAATTTTTGTAAACGGAAGTATTCCATATAAAAACCGTACCCGCAATGCAGAAAATATCGGAGTCGTTTTTGGACAGAGAAGTCAACTATGGTGGTCGCTTCCTCTTATTGAATCCTTCAAACTGCTCAAAGACATTTATATGATTCCAGATGCTGACTACAATCAGATGCTGGAGCTTTATCGGGAGCTTGCGGATATTGAAAGTCTTTTGCATAAGCCGGTTCGTCAGATGTCTCTTGGTCAGCGAACCTTAAGCGATATTCTTGCAGCTTTTCTTCATAACCCAAAAATTGTTTTTCTGGATGAACCGACAATTGGACTTGACGTTGCCATGAAGGCAAAAATCCGCAATCTTATTAAAGGTTTAAATCAGGAAAAAAATACAACAGTAATTCTTACAACTCATGATATGGGGGATGTTGACGTACTTTGTCAGAGAATTGTAATTATTGACCACGGCAGTATTATTTACGATAACGACATTGAACATCTTAAACATTATTTCGGCTCATATCGGACGCTTCGACTGAATCTTGCTGACAGTGGTTGGAAGGAGATTATTGTTGACGAAGCTAAAACCGATGTTATGTCGGTTATTTCTGAATATCAGATTAAGGGTGGTATTAAGGACATAAAACTGGAAGATATTTCTACGGAAGAAGTTATTAAGAAAATCTATGAGCAGGCGGCTTCAAGAAGCGCTTAGCAGGAGAAAAAAATGAATATTAAGAAATATCTAGTGCTTACCCGGCTGGGAATGATGGAAAAATTACATTACAGGCTTGGAACCTTTGTAACGCTTTTCGGTAATTTAATTTATCTGGTTTTAATCTATTTTTTATGGAAAGCAATTTATGCTTCTTCTGGAAGGGACCTGGTAAACGGTATGACACTAAATGATACTATGATTTACCTCGTTCTCGCCACAGCTTTATTTAATTTTCTTGAAGTTTTTCTGGTTTGGGATATGAGCCGGGATATTCAATCAGGAAAAATTATTCTTAAACTGCTTAAACCCATGAATTTTAGAAGTTACAGTTTCTGGTCATATTTCGGCGAAAATGTCATGTCTTTTTTTCTGACCTTTCTTCCAACTTTTATAATCATCAATATTCTGACACACGGAAGCATTGCTCTGGGGATAAACCTGCTCTTTTTTATCATATCGGTTGTTATGGCTTTGATAATCAATTTCAGTATAGATATGATTGTTGCGACAATCTGCCTTTATACCGAATCTACCTGGGGATTGAATATTGTCAAGGAGTGTATTGTTCTGCTACTATCAGGTGCATCTATACCACTCGCTTTTTTCCCCGAAAGTCTCAGAAGTATTGTGCAGTATCTTCCGTTTCGCTGTATTTATGATACACCCTTGAGCGTCTTGCTGCAAAAGCCCGGCTATACTTTTGGAAGCGGCCTCTTCTTTTCATTTATGCTCCAATTTGCCTGGTGTATTGCTCTTACAGGAATTGGTTGTGTTTTCTGGAGTGTCTCGCTAAAAAGAATTGCAGTAAATGGAGGATAGAGTCATGAATAATAATAGTTCTTCGGTAAAAAGAGGTTTTCGTTTTTATCTCAAAATCTACGGTAAAATTCTTCTTCAGGATTTTAAAAGCAAGATGAGCTACCGTGCCGATTTTATAATTTCCAATATAGGAATGATAGTTTCTAACCTCGTTGGATTCGTAACCTTTTATATTCTTTTTCAGAATTTTGAGACTATTAATGGTTGGACCAAGTACGAAATGCTTTTTCTCTATGGATTTTCCCTCATCGCTCTAACCCCCGTCCAATGCTTTTTTGACAACAACTGGAACCTTCGTTTTTTCGTTAAATCTGGTGATTTTATAAAATATTGCTTCCGGCCTCTAAATATCTATTTTTATTTTATTTCCGAAGATTTTGATGTAAAAGGACTCGGACAACTGCTTTTTGGAACTGCCACGCTTGTCTATGCCTGGCGCCATCTTGCAATACCTGTAACAACCCTAGTAATAATTCAAACAATTCTCTTTTTATTTACAGCCTCTCTTTTTATGATTGCAATTATGAACTTTGCCGCCGCAACCTGTTTCTGGATTCAAAATTCTGGTTATGTAATGGTGATTATGTCCCGTTTTAAGGACTTTTCAAAATATCCCGCAAGCATATACAATTCATTTTTTAGAATTGTGTTTACCTTTGTGATTCCGATTGCATTTATAGCCTATTATCCATCTCTTGTTGTGCTCAGACCAGATTCTGTTCCCCTGCTTTCCTGGTTTTCGCCATTAATAGGGCTGGCTTTCTTTTATTTGAGCTATAGATTCTGGGTGCTCGGTGCCAGAAAGTATGAAGGCACTGGTTCATGATTAAAAAAATCATTATTATTTAAATGTAAGGAAATTAAATGTAAGGAAAGATAATGAACTGGCATTTTACAGAGCAAAAAGATATAGAAATCCTGCAAAAGTGCGCTATGAATAACGATTTTTATGCCAATAATTACAGTGCTCTTAATTCAATTCTATATCAAAAAAAGTATAATTCTCAAATCTCTATAAATAACAATTGGATATTTGAACGTTTTGAAGCTGATAAGAATCTGTATTATAGTTTTCCTCACAATATAAAAGGTGATAAGTCTGAATCGGAATTGAAGTCTGCAATCGATGAACTTTTAAATGAGCTTTTTTTGAAGGTAATTTCCCAAAAAGAAAAGAAAATAATATTCAGCAATGTGACTTCAAGTGAAAAAGACTTGCTTCTATCCTTTTATCCATCTGCAAAAGTTACCGAAAGTCCAGAACTGAATGATTATATCTATCTTACAAAAAATCTAAGCAGTCTGGAAGGACACAAATACTCTAAAAAGCGTAATCATATCAGCCAGTTCAAGAAAAAATACAGCGATTATTCTTTTGAACTTCTTAATAAGACCAATATCAATGCAGTTTATGAAATTGAAGATAAATGGTTTGAAGAAAATATCAGCCCTGATCTCCAGATTGAAAGAAAACTAATTCACCAAGCCCTTGAAAACTTTGACCATTTTGCCAATTACTGTGGAATGTCTGGTGGCATCCTTTTTGTGAATAAAAATCCAGTTGCCTTCTGTATTTCAAGTCTTTTGAGTTCTTCTGTTACGGATATTCATTTTGAAAAATGTATTTCGTCTTTTGCTCATGATGGAGCTTATGCAGTAATTAACAGGGAGTTTGCCAGAACAGTCCAGACAGAATATATAAACCGCGAAGAAGATTTAGGAATTGAAGGCTTACGCAAGGCAAAACTTTCATATTACCCGGATATAATCCTAAGCAAATACAGAGTAGAAATAAATCTTTAAAACCCCTGTCATAATGCGTTTACCAGAATCCCTGTAGTATCGGGATATAGAATTACAAGTTAATTTATGGTATATTCTAAGAATATGAGCAGGAAAAAATCTGCAAACAGCCGAATTAAAAAGATAATAAGAAATCTAAGATATTCTCTCAAAAATCCGTTTACTTATGCATATTTTGCGATTCTGGTAATTATTGTAATTGCAACAATTATGGTATTCAAGGCAGAAACTCAAACAGACAGCGGTATTCAAACAATGTTCGATTCAGTCTGGTTTACTCTGGTAACTGTTTTTGCCGGATATTTTGATTATTGTGTAAAATCCATATCAGGAAGAGCTGCTGCTTTTGTTCTTCTTATATTTGGAATGCTTTTATTGAGCGTTATAACAGGTAAAATTGCATCTTCCTTTATGGACATGCAGATGAAAAAAGACAAGGGGTTAAAAAAACTAAAAAGTATGAAAGGACATTTTTTACTGTGCGGCTGGCGGGCCGGTTTTGAAAAGATATTGGATAGCGTGTTAAATTCTAACCCGGATATTTCTCCTGATATGATTGTTTTGCTCAATGATGCTCCTGCCGAACAGGTTGCCCAAGTTCGTTCCATTTCGCGCTTTAAGGAAATCAATTACATTTCTGGTGATTTCACTGATGATTCTGTTCTTAAACGCGCAAAAATAGAAAGTGCTGAGCGTGCCCTGATAATTTCTGACCATTCCCATGATTATTCAGATTTGGAAATTGACTCAAAAACCGTTCTTGCTGTTCTTACTATGAAAAATCTTAATCCAGATATTTATACAGCCGCCGAACTTATTGATTCAAAGTTTGAAAAACATCTGGATATGGCTCATTGCGATGAAATTATCCTTACAACCGATTACGAGCACAGTCTTCTGGCAACTGCTTCAAGTGGAATGGGCTACAGTAATGTAATCCGCTCTCTTATTGGTGATGATGCAACCAGCGGAATAATCATAGAAGATATTCCTCAGACCTACATTGGCAAAACTTATCAGGAATATAATCAAAATCTAAAATCAAGCGGAGTCCTTATCGGATTGCTTTTGAATACAGGTAATTTTAATCAGCGCAGAAAAGATGCTTTAAGGGAAGCACAGAAAAATCCAAATATCCAGAATATTGTGGATGATTTGAAAAAAGTAAAATTACTTAAGAGTAATGATCCGGTCCTGGTTCCTCCTGCCGGCTACATTATTCCAAAGAATGCAAAGGCAATTTTTGTAAGATAAAATTGTAATTTCACAGGAGCTTTTATGGACAATTTTGAAACTATACTTCCAAAATTAATTAAAATAGAACTTTTTTCTGATTTTTCAGCTGAAGATGAAAATGACCGGCGGATTCTTAAACTGGTTTATGAAAATCTCACCATAAAAAACTTTAAAAAGGGTGATGTCATAATCAGAGAAGGGGATTACGGTGATTTATTTTATATTTTATATTCTGGCGAAGTTCAGGTTCAGCGAAACACTCCGGCAGGGGATGTAATTGCTCTTGCAAACCTTAATTCTGAGCAGAATATTTTCTTTGGCGAAACAGCCCTTATCAGTGATGATACCCGTTCCGCCACCGTCAGAGCGACTAAAGATTGCAGCTGCATAATCTTATCAAGTAAAAAGTTTCTGGCAATCTGTGACAAGGAACCGCTTTTAGGCTACAGAGTTTTGCTTCATCTTGCAAAACGAATGTCACAGACAATACGAAATACAAACAGCGATAAGGCAACCTTATACGAAGCCTTGTTCAGCGAAATAGAAGGAGATTTATAAATAAATATGGAATTGATTAAATACGTCATACTAGGCATTTCAATTTTGATGTACGTTTTAGTAATTGCGTTCCAAAAAAAGAAAGTATGGATTACGACGGGCGCGGCTGTGCTCGTAATTCTTCTTGGAATGATTTTCCCTGGATTTGTTTTTAATAACCCGGAAGACTCTGTTCTGGCTGCATTTGCAGGTGGACATTTTTATGCATTAATACATTCTTTATTTAGTGTAATCAACTGGAATGTAATAATGATTTATTTAGGCAGTATGACAATTGCCGCCTTATTCTTATATTCAAATGTACCGGCACGGATTGCAGATTCAATTATCAATTCCAGCAAAAATACAGGACTGGCAATAGTTTTAATACTGGCAATGACTGGTATAATTTCTATTTTTGTAGAAAATGTAGCAACCGTTCTTGTAATGGCTCCAATCGCCCTTGCACTTTGCAAAAAATTAAAGATGGATCCTACATACTTTATGATTGGACTTGCCGTTATGTCGAATCTGGAAGGTACAGCAACTCTGGTTGGCGATCCACCTTCAATGATTTTTGCGGCCTATGCAGGTTATAATTTCAACGACTTCTTTGTACATAGCGGAAAACTGTCAGTCTTCTTTATAATTCAGGCTGGTTTACTGGTAGGTTGTATTTATTTCTACTGCTTTTTTGCCAAAGTTGGAAAAGAAAAAATCGAAGTTGAAAAAACTCCAGTGATTTCCTGGGTTCCTTTTATAGTTCTGATTTTGATGATTGCAGGACTTGCAGGTATTTCTTTTGTTAAGACTGATTTTGCTTATTTGAGCGGCTTGTACGTGCTTATTCTTGGAATTATCTGCCTCTTGTGGTATCGCTTTAATCAGAAAAAAACAGGAGCCGAACTTGGTGAATTGATAAAAGGCCTGGACTGGGAAACAATTTTCTTCCTGCTTGGTATATTTGTTGTAGTTGGAAGTATACAGGAAACTGGACTGCTGGAAGATTTTGCCCTCTTCCTTGCAAAAATCTGCGGTGGTTCCAAGTTATTAGGCTTTATCATTATTTTGACGGTTTCTGTCATTATAAGTGGATTTGTAGATAATGTGCCTTATATTATAGCAATGCTGCCGATTGCCGGAAGTATGGCTCTTGCAATGAATATTGATAAAGAGCTTTTGATGTTTGCTCTCCTTGTTGGAAGTTGTCTTGGTGGAAACCTTACTCCTTTTGGTGCAAGTGCAAATGTTGTGAGTATGGGAATAGTTCACAAAGAAGGCTATCCTATGGATTTTAAAGTCTGGCTCAAAATTGCCGGTCCTTTTACGCTTCTTACAACTGGTACTGCGGCTTTAGTTTTATGGCTCTTGTGGGCATAATATATTTGAAAAAAACAGAACAGGAAAATAATTTGAAAGGTCTTGTAACAGCTGGTACAAATAATCTTTTCTCGGTTGAATGTGAGGATGAAGTTTTAAGAAATTGCACAATTAAAGGCAAGGTCTTAAAATCAGATAAGCAGTATTATAATCCAATTGCCCCAGGTGATATGGTTGAAATTGAAGTTGATTCCTTAAATGATAAAAAAGGGCAGGTGCTTTCTCTTTATGAAAGAAAAAATGCTTTTTTGCGCTGGAATGTAAAGGGCCGTTGTCCTCAACTTCTTGCAAGTAATCTGGATAATCTTATTCTTGTTACAACTCCTGACGAACCGCCTTTCCGTCCTCGTTTTATCGACAGGGCTCTTGCTCAGGCTGAACATCAGGGAATTACACCTGTAATCGTTTGTAATAAGTGGGACCTGGCCGAAGAAATGCAGACTGATGGCAGGGAAGAATTATTTGAACAGATTGAAAGACGTCTTTCAATTTGGGAAAAACTGGGCTACAAGGTGCTTAAGATTTCTGCAAAAAGTGGAGAAGGACTGACTGACTTTGCTCAGTTTCTGGAAAATCGTCTCTGTGCCTTTGTAGGTCAGTCTGGTGTTGGAAAATCCAGCTTAATAAATGTCCTTGATAATTCCTGTGTTTTAAAAACCGGAAGTCTTTCAAAAAAATATGGGCGGGGCAGTCATACAACCACAAAAGGAACTCTTCTTCATATTGTTTTGAATGAGTCTCTTATGGATGGAATTATAGGACGTAAGGCAAATATAATCGATACTCCCGGAATAAGGCGTTTTGTTCTTGATGATATTGAGGCAGATGATTTGGCCTTGTATTTCAGGGAGTTCGAGCCTTTCATAGGAAAATGTAAGTTTGGATTGAATTGTAAGCATATATCGGAACCAGATTGTGCTGTTTTAAATGCGGTAAAAAATGGAGATATTACCGAAGAGCGCTATGATTCCTGGGCAAGAATCGCTGAGGAAATCAGGACCGGTTCCTGGAGTGATTAATTTTCTTTTATGAATGTAAAAACTTTAACAGAAATAGATTATTTTAGAATTAGGGATGAGGCTGCCGGTTTTTGTGTAAGTGAAGAAGGCCGCCTTTCCTTTGTGCATAGGGAACCTTTTAAAGATTCAAAACAGATTGATTTTTATAAAAATGCCGGCCGCGAATGGACAGATTATCTTTCCTCTACAAATAAAGCTGCTGTCCTTTTCTGGGAGCCTGTAAAACCTTTATTCCCGATTATAAAAACAAGTGGAGCCTGCCTTACTCTTGAACAATTACGCGGGCTTGGACAGTTTTGTCTGTCGGTAAAAAATGTCAAGGAATGTATTAAGCTTCATTCAGAGGATTTAAAATTGAAGGTTTTGATGTCTCAGGTGGAATTGCTGGGAGACGGACAGGAAGCCGAAAAAATGATTTTCCGCGTAATTGACAAGGATGGAAATCTGCGAGATTTGCCTGAAATTATGACTATCCGTAAGCAGATTGCAGCCTTGAATACAAAAATCAAGGGAATCATGCATTCCTATACTTCGAATCAAAAGCTGGCAGATGTTCTTGAATCTACAATTCCTGTTTTACGTGGCGGAAGACAGGTTCTTGCTGTAAAAGCAAGCCAGCAGAATAAAATACAGGGAATAATTCATGAGGTCTCTCAGTCTGCACAAACTGTTTATATTGAACCTTCTGAAGCTGTAATTTGCAGCAACGAGCTTATTCAAAAAGAAAATGAACTTCAGCAAGTAATTAAAAAGATTTTGTATGAACTTACTGCAGAACTTCAGACTGTTCTGACCTTCTTTACAGAATCTCTACCGCTCATGCTCTTTTTTGATACGACTTTGGCCGCTGCAAAATGGGGCTTAAAAAATAAATGCATTTACGCTCTTCCCTGCAATAATAATGGTGATGAAATTGAGCCTCCTCTTTTGCTGGGAGCCCGTCATCCTTTGCTTGGAGACACTGCTGTACCTATAGATATACGATTTATGTCTGGTAAACGTGTTCTTATTATTACTGGTCCTAATACAGGGGGAAAAACGGTTTCTCTTAAAACATTTGCACTTTTTGCTATGCTCAATCAGGCTGGTATTCCTATTCCTGCAAAAGAAGGAACAAGGCTTCCTGTTTTTGGGAATATTTTTGCTGATATTGGAGATAGTCAGTCTCTTGATATGAGTCTTTCTACCTTTAGCGGACACATGAAAAATATTTCGCATGCTGTAAATAATGCAGATTCTAAATCCCTTGTTCTTCTTGATGAATTGGGTAGTGGAACAGATCCTCTTGAAGGTACGGCGATTTCAATGGCGGTTCTTGATACGCTTATAGAAAAAAAAGCCTTTGTTTTAATTACAACTCATCATGGAATTTTAAAAAATTACGGTTATACCAATCCCTGCTGTATAAATGCTTCTGTTGAGTTTAACCAGGATACTCTTACTCCTTCGTATAAATTGATTATGGGAATCCCGGGAGAAAGTCATGCTCTGGAAATTGCTCAGAGAAGCGGATTGCCTGGAGTGATTTGTAAAAAAGCAAGGGATTATATTGCAACAGAGCAGGCAGATGTTTCGGCTCTTATCCGCGGTTTAAACGAAAAGCATCTGGAACTTGATCAGCTCCGTGATTCAATGGATAAAAAAAGTCGCGAATTGGACGAAAAAATCTTAAAGCAGAAAGAACGGGATTTGGAATTGCGACGCCGTGAGCATGATTTGAAAAACGGTAAGCAGCAGGAAATGCATGATTTTCTGGTTCACAGCCGCCGCCAGCTTGAAAATCTTGTGCGTACACTAAAAGAAGGCGAAATCACCCGCGAAAAAACACTTGGCGTAAAGCAGTTTATTTCTGAGCTGGAAAAGAATGTCGACAGAATGGATTCAAAAATCGAAAGGGAAGAGGAAGCTCTGAACAAGGCTCAGGAAGATTTTCTTGCGGAAAAAGAAGCGCAGAAGAAAAAGTATTCGCCTTCCAATAAAAAAACTAAGAAAAAAATGAGCAATGCTGAAGCTCTTAAATACGCGGTTTCTTATGCATCTCCAGCTTCTGAAGCTTCAGCCGTAAAAGAAAAGCAGAAAGTATTAAAGTTTGAACCGGGTGCTTATGTACTTGCGGGGCAGAATCAGAATGAAGGAATCCTTGTAAAATTGGAACGCAAAGGAGTCTGGACTGTTCAATTCGGCAGTGTAAAAATGAGCGTAAAGGAAAAGGACTTAAAACTTGTTCAAAAAGATGCTGCTGAATTAAAACCAAGCTTCTCTCTTGATTTGACAGAAAAGACCATAAATGGAGAGACTGTAACTGTAAAAGAAATAGAGCGTCCTGTTTATGAACTTCGATTGCTTGGTTTGCGTGCCGAAGAAGCAATCAAACAGGTTGAACATCAGATAGATTTATGTGTGCTTAATAACTTTCTACATTTCAGTATTATTCATGGAAAAGGTGACGGCATTTTGCAGCAGGCGGTTAGAGATTATTTGTCTCATTGTCCTCTTGTAAAAGAGTTTTCTTTTGCGCCTGCGGAAGACGGAGGGGCAGGTAAAACTTATGTAGAATTGAAGTAATGGAATAAATGCAAAAGCTTTGTCTTGCCATAAATGCTTATTAGGGTTAATATCTTTGTAATAATATTATTTTTTAATGGAGGAGATGATATTATGTCTTTGAAAAAATCTTTTTCTGCAGATGGAAAAAAATGTACTGTAGTGTTCAACGTGAATGTTAATGCCGCTGAAAATGCTGAGAAAGTTTATCTTGTAGGCGAGTTTAACAGCTGGGATGAAACTTCTATTCCTATGAAAAAGGGACCGGATGGTTCTTTCTCTGTAAAAAAGCAGCTCGATGCAAATAAGGAATATCAGTTCCGCTATCTTCTTGATGGTAAAAAATGGATAAATGACTGGAAGGCAGACAAATATATCCGTTCAGAACTTGCAAATGATGATAATTCTGTTGTAGATACAAGTCTACCAAAAGCAGATAAAGTTTCAAAAAAGCCTGCTCCTAAATCTGCAGCAAAGAAAACAACAACAAAAAAAGATGCAGCTCCAAAGACAACTGCAAAAAAAACTGCTAAAAAATAAAAAAATAGTGGTTTGATATCTTGACATAGTGACTGTAATTCTATATATTTATAGTCACTTATTCCCCGATTGTGTAATGGTAGCACATCAGATTCTGGTTCTGACTGTGGGGGTTCGAATCCTCCTTGGGGAACTAAAGCTGAACCTTTTCGGGTTCAGTTTTTTTTTGGCTCCTTCGAATATCGGTTTAGTTCATCGCCCTCTCAAGGCGGAGAGACGGGTTCGACTCCCGTAGGAGCTATTAGGTAAAAACTCGCTTTGTGGCGAGTTTTTTTTTACAATTTTTCTATTACTAACGAATTAGCCTGAATATGCCGATAATTAAATTATGATACAAGACGATAATAGAAGTTCCTTCGACAGGCTTGTTGCTGGTCTTAGCACAGAAGACCGTGCCGAAATGTTGAACAGAATAAATCAGACTGGTGATAATAAAATTCAAATTGTAGCTGACAGAGGCGAAGCTAATGAAAAGCATGTTTCCCTTCAGTCAAAGCTTGCTACGGAATCAATTATATACAGATTTTTTCTCTGGCTCCGTTCCTTGTTCGCCCGTAACACAGTGGAACAGTTGTATCGGGATGATTTATTGTCTTCTATCGCAAAAAGAATTGACCATTATCATCCTGGTCTTATAAATCAGCGCATAAAATCTCTTGATTATATTTTCTATGAAAGACTTAAAGCCTTGAAAGAAGCTTCAGATTTTTTTAAGCCTTATATAGCAATTGTAGACGAAAATCCTGGTGATTTTTATGTTTTTTTAAGTACATTTGTTGCTCCTGAATTATCCGATAGAATAAATCAGGAAATAGACCCATTTAATTCTCCAGTTCAAAAAGATATTTCAAACGATGAACGTAAAGTTGTTCTTAAAAAGCTTGATGACGTTTTAATGAACTTAAATCCTGGTACAAAAAACAAAATATATGCGGCTATCAGTGCAGAAAACTGGCTGAAAAAGTTTACCCTGATTCCTTACATTCATTTTTTGTCTCAATTTACAAATGTGGCTGGTGATGTTTATACTTGCCCTTATCGGAATGCCTTGCTTGATTACAATTATGTTGCAAGCGTTTTTGCAAATACAGTAGAAGTTGAAAATGAAGTAATTGAGGCACTCTTCCTTTTTTCACAAAGAAAGATTTTAAATGAAAAAGGACACGAAAAAGATATAGAAAAAGCAGTTAGGGATTTTGTCGCTCAGGCTGCGGCGTATTTTTCTACAATTCAGTCCTTTGTTGATGGTGTACCGGTAATAAAGCTGGGAAGGGTAGTAAATAATAATTATGACTGGGAATGTGAAAATCTTGAAGGTGTAGAAGGCTGGTTCCCAATTTTTAGAATGCAGTGGAAAAAAATTATTAATATCCGCTGGGCCGACTGGGTAAGGGAACAGAAAAAACAGAATCTCACTGATTCTCTCAGGCTTGATTTTGGTCTGGAGTATTTCCCGGTAATTGAGTATCGTCCCTGGTTAAAAATGTGGAATACTGTCCGCTTTAATAACGAATTAACAGGCGGTTTTCTTTCCTGGTTTGCAACAGAAAAATTCAACGAAATAATTCAGCCTTTAAATGACGTAATCATGGAAGGTGTTTTTTATAAGAGTGAAAACCGTGTTGAGTTTACGGAAAGTGTAGATATGTTTGCAACGGCTAATAATAATATGCTTTCACTTATTGAACGTCTTTCTCCAAAGGGCGAATATGGGAAAGCTTTCGAGGAATTTGAAGCATCAAAAATTCATACCTTCCAGATACAGAAACAGATTGACACAATGATGGAAAATGTAGAATCAACAATAAAGGATGTCATTAAGCTTTTTGGAAAAAGTGCACGAGCTCTGGAGAAAAATTTCCATGGATTTTTTGATGATGTTAAAGATGGAATTCATGAACCTCTGCAAAATATGACATCAATCAAAGGACATAATAACAGACAGTTCCGCGACAGTCTTATGACTGCCCGAAGCACAATAAACAAAAGCCTTTATTATCTGTCTGAACTGGAGCCTATTGATAATTTTACAGAATCGTAATTATTTATAAGCCAAGAGATTTCATTGGAAAAGACATTTCTTCGGCAAGACGAATTTCTTCATTTTTAAGAACTTCATCAGAAGGCAGCCATGAATACTTATTTCTCAGTTCTCTTACACTTTTGATTACATCACCATTATTCTGTTTTACAGTGTAAAAATATTCGCTCTTGAATGTAAAATTATTGAAGTCAATCTTGGTCGAAACAGTATCAATATTTGTGATAAGCCATCTGTCTTTTACATAAGTAAGGGTGATGGTTGCATTGACTTTTTCAAGGGTGATTTCGTTTGATTCACCTTCTGAAACAAGGAAAAAGTATTCTACGCTATGAACAGATTCTAACTTGTCCGTAAGATTTACACCGTTTTCACTTTGAAGAGCAGGGATTTTTTCAATTTTTTTGTGAAGCTCAGGATTAAGATTTGAAAGCTTTCCATCAATTTTTACATTTGAAACTCCAAAAATACTTGCCTGAGAATTTTTGGATTGCTCTGTAACAAAGAGTAGCCAGTTTTCTGGTGAAACAAAACCCAAATCACGTGAAGAAGCCTGTCTTGCACGTCCCATAACGTAAACCTGACTTACAGTATCAACATATCTCTGAGGATTTTTGCCTTTTACCATTGTTCCCATCAAAACTGAATCCCTGAGATTCATTGCTTTATAGTATGCTTCAATTGTTTGTGTAGAAGTAAGTCCCTTTGAGGAATA
Source organism: uncultured Spirochaetaceae bacterium (assembly GCA_902802305.1). Lineage (GTDB taxonomy): Bacteria > Spirochaetota > Spirochaetia > Treponematales > Treponemataceae > Treponema_D. The sequence goes on along the minus strand of CADCLG010000036.1, from coordinate 12,725 downwards.
GTCATCAAGATTATTTTTAACCGCATTTGTAATCATAATAGCCAGCACAATAACAGCCGCTGCACTTATAATTATTTTAGTGATGTTTCTGCGGATTTTTCTTTTTGTGTTTATTTTAACATCTCTTATTTTTATGTAATTCTGAACCTTGCTTTCAAATTCTTCATCAGATATTTTTCTACTGCCCGAAGGCTGGTTTTTGAAATTTAAGAGATTTTCAAGAGGAAAAGCTTTTGTCGGAGTTAAATCTTCGCTGGATTTACCCTTTTTCTTTTTTCCCGGAATAGCAACTTCATTGGAATTGAGTTTTAATGCCTTGTTAGTTTCTGCTGCAACCGAAGAATCAATTCCATTTATGCATAATTCCAGAGGAAGAAATTTTCTGTCCAGAATGTCTGCATTTCTTTCAATATTATCGGAAGATGGATAAGGAAAACGCCCTGTAAGCATTTTATAAACAATTACAGCCCTTGCAAAACACAAGGCAGGAAGTCCTATTAAAGTAGGATTTACCCAGCAGCCCTGATGATTTGCATTTTCTACAGGTGAAAGACCTGCCGACGAATATTTATAAAGATTCTGTGGGAAAAATAGAACCTTTGTTTTTTCCTTATCAGAATTTATAAAAATACCACCTGCACCGTTTATAGGTATTTCGACATCTTCATTAGCGGCCTGTGTATAAATTGACGTGATAATATAGGCTGCCGTAAACATTTTGTCCTTATCCTCAAGACTGGCCTTTTCTTTTCCAGCAGCCTCAAAAAAATCAAGAAGAGATTTTGCTTTGGCAGACAAAGGATTTTTGCCACAATAGAAAACATAAGGTTCTTCTTCGCCTTCAACAGAATATGATTTTATTTCTGAAAAAGACCAGGGAGTGAAGGTGAAATGATATTTTCCATCTTCATAAGAGTCACATTCAGCCAGAATACCGGTTTGTGTAACAATTGAATCATAATTTGTTTTTCCGAACGCAAGTTCATTCATGCATGAACTCAACCTTATTTCTTTTTTTTCTATTGTGACAAGCTTCATCTTTTATCGACCTTCTGCCTTATTCTATCTGCCTTCTGCACTGTAAAGATATTTAAAGTAATCCATTCCTGTACTGTAAGTAGCAGGGTAGTCTTTCAAATTATTTTTGTAAGATTCCATACTCTTCCAGAAGGTATAAAACTCTGGATCTTTATTGTAAGCCGCTGCATAAATTGCTGCAGCCTGAGCATCTGCATTACCCTTGATTTCCTCCGATTTGCGGTAAGCTTCAGAAGCAATAGTTCTTTTATCGCTTTCAAGACGTCCAAGCCATTCAGCTTTTTTACCTTCACCAAGAGAACGGTAAGCCTGGGCAACCTGATTTCTGTCCTTAATCATTCGGTTGTAAACAGATTCAGTAAGTTCATCTGAATATTTAATCTGACGAGGAACAATATCAATCAAGTCAATGCCGTATTCAGGAACCAGTTTGTTTGCTTCTACAGTCATAAGACGGCAGAGTTCTCCACGGCCCTTTGTTACAAGCTCATTTGCTGTTGATTCATTAACGAGACTGTTGATTTCTTTTGTATCTTCATCTTCTGTTTCAGAATCTACTACCGTTTCATTGATGATATTTGATGAGCGTACAATTTCGCTCAATCTGTTCTGTGTGATAACAGTTCTGCATGAAGAATCGATTATATCAGAAAGCTTATTGTAAGCGGCGTCGAGAGTTGTAAAGTTCTGATAAAACTTTGCAGGATCAGAAATGCGCCATCTTGAAGTTGTATCTACAATAATAAACTGATTTTCTTTTGTAGGGATTCTCTGTTCATCTCCGTCAAGAGATAAAACCAGCTTTGGATAAGTTGTTATTTTATCGAGGAAAGGAATCTTTACATATAAACCAGCCTCTGTATGAGTATTTACAATACTACCAAATCTTGTTACTACAACCTGTTTTCCTTCATTTACGATGTAAAGAGGACCTGTAAGCAATAATAAAGCTGCCAGAATGACAACAGTGATTAATAATCCCCAGCCTTTTTTATTTGATTTAGCCATTTTCTTCCTCCTGCCTTAGTCTTTAAGATTTTTGATTGGAACAAGATTTTCAAGATTCTTGTCAATTAATTCAGGCTTTTGGTCTGAACCAAAGATTTCGTCCATAGTTTCAAGATAAATACGTTCTTTTGTAACTTTTGGAGAACGTTTATATTCTTCGTAAACTGAATTAAAGCGGGCAACATCACCCTGAGCCATATTTACACGTTCTGCCGCATAACCTTCTGCAACCTGAATCTGACGGTCAGCTTCACCCTGGGCACGTGGGATTTCAGCGTTGTAGGCCTCTTTACCTTCGTTGATAAAGCGGTTCATATCCTGAATTGCCTTGTTTACATCCTCGTATGCAGTCTGAACTCCACTAGGTGGAACAATATTCTGAAGTTTAACTGCAATTACGTTTATACCGAGTCCCAGATTTTTGAAATAATCGTTCATCTTATCAAGAGCAAGAACTTCTATGTTTGAACGCTCTGAACTCATGATTGTAAGAATTGCACGGTCGCCTACAAGTTCATTTATTACTGAACGAGAAATATCGCGGATTGTGTTTTCTTTTTCATAAACACCAAAGAGCCACTGCTTAGGATCTACAATTCTGTACTGGATGATCCATTCTACATCAACAATGTTTAAGTCTCCTGTAAGCATTGTACTTTCAGCAGAAATATTGTTTTTATATTCATTGTTTCTTCCTGCCTTTATAGTCTTAAAGCCAAACTGCTCAGTCTGAACTACTTTTACAGGAACGTTGTAGTTTTTATCCAATCCAAAAGGAAGCTTTACATGCAAGCCGGCTCCTACAGTCTCAGTGTATTTACCAAGACGTGTAATAACCGCCTGTTCTGTTTCATCTACTACATAAAAACTTGAAAATCCTGCAACGACAATAAGTCCGAGGATTATAAGCCAGACAAATGTTGATGGTTTAAAAAATCGTTTTCTTGCTTTTTTGATTTTTTCATTATCAGCCATTCTTTTCTCCTTGCTGTTAGAAAATTTAATAAATTATTATAGTTAAAAGATATAAAATCAAGGCAGAAAAAACAAGACAAATCGAAAATCTAGGGTATAATATTAGGCATGGTAGTGGAAAATAATAATAAAAAAACAACATCGGGCTTAATGGCCAGGGCTGAAGCAATCAATAAGGCTCTTGAAGATGAAAAAAATGTTCAGAAAAATGATGAAAATCAAGAATCAAAGCCTAAAAAACAGAAAAGAAGTCATCAGAGAAAGCAAAGGCCTCCAAAACCTCATGCAGGAATAAATAGAATATTAACCAAACTGATTATAATTTTGATTCTTTTGTGTTCACTTGTTGGTGGTGGACTTTTTTATTTAAGAATAATTACAAAGCCTGTTCAGGTAGAAGCTAAATCCATAGTGATTCAGGACCAGCTTCTTTACTGTCAGGAGTTTGTTTCCATGAAATATAAATACAGCGATGTCGTTTCTGTAAAAAAGAGTGCAAAAATTGGACCGTCCAAAAGCTACAGCATAATAAAATACAGTGGAATTGTCCGCGTTGGAATCAGAGACATGACAATGTGTGATTATGAAGTTTCAGAAGATGGTAAATCAGTAAAAATTACTTTGCCAGATGCAGAGATTTTAGGAAATGAAATAAGTTCACAGGAAGTTTTTGATGAACAGCAGAGTATTTTTGTTCCAATAAAAATGGAAGAAGTTTTTGCAGAAATTGAAAAGTCAAAGGAAGATGCCCTTGAAGAAATCCTTCAGACTGGCATATTGACGGAAGCAAAGGATTATTCAAAAAGACTGGTTCGTCAGTTTCTTCTGTCTGCCGGTTATGAAAATGTCGAAGTAAAATAAAATATTATTCGGGAGGAAAAATGAATAAAACTATCGCACTTATTCCAGGAGATGGTATAGGACCTGATATTATAAATGAAGCAGTAAAGGTTTTGAATGCCATTGCAAATAAATATGGTCATGTTTTTACCTATAAAAATGTAATTGCAGGTGGAAAAGCTATAGATCAATTTAAGAATCCTCTTCCAAAATCTCAGCTGGATATTTGTCTTCATTCCGATTCCGTTTTACTGGGGGCTGTAGGTGGACCAAAGTGGGATAATATTGAACCTTCCCTGCGGCCAGAAAAAGCCCTTCTTGGTCTTAGAGGTGGAATGAAGGTTTTTGCAAATCTTCGTCCGGCGGTAATGTTTCCTCAGTTGAAAAAAGCTTGTCCCTTGAAGGACGAAATTGTAAAGAATGGAATTGATATTCTTATAGTGCGCGAGCTTACTGGTGGTATTTATTTTGGTGACCGTGGAACTTCTAATGACGGAAACACTGCCTGGGATACAGAAAAATATAGTCGCGAAGAAATTGAGCGTATTTTGAGAATGGCTTTTGGAGCGGCCATGCAGCGAAGAAAAAAGGTTACGGTCGTAGATAAGGCAAATATTCTTACGAGCAGCCGTTTGTGGCGAAAAATTGCGGAAGAGATTCATGAAGAATACAAAGATGTCGAATTGAATTATCTTTATGTTGATAACGCTGCAATGCAGTTAGTTCGTGATCCTTGTCAGTTTGATGTAATTGCAACTTCAAATATGTTTGGTGATATTCTTTCTGATGAGGCTGCTCAGATAGTCGGCTCAATTGGTATGCTTGCTTCTGCTTCTATTGGAAATGGCAGCGGGCCTGGTTTGTATGAGCCGATTCACGGTTCTGCGCCTGATATTGCCGGAAAAGACCTTGCAAATCCTCTTGCTACGATTTTATCTGCGGCAATGCTTCTTCGTTATGATTTTAAGATGGAGAAAGAAGCTGCTGCTATTGAAAAAGCAGTAGAGGCTGTTTTGGATGAGGGCTGGCGCACCCGAGATATTGCCGGTAATATAGAGGCGGTTAGCGGGGCTGGAAAATTGGTCGGTACAAGAGAGATGGGAAATCTTATTGTAAAGGCTATAGAAAAGCAGGAGATTTTATGAAAAAACATATTCTTAGTATGGTGCTCTTTATTTTTGCAGGTTTTTATTTTGAGCTTTGTTCTGCACCTTTTGTTTTTGGTTATAATGAAGACTTTGAAATCAGAGTATCGGTACCTGATACTTCCAGTCCAATAAAGAAAAAGGCGGATAAAATGGATAAAACAATGACGGCTTTGGAATTGACTCAGGCTATGGGAAACGGAATAAATCTTGGAAACACCCTTGAAGCCTACCGTGGTTGGAATGGAAGTACAACAAAGCCTGTTTTGTCTTATGAAAGATTGTGGGGACAGCCGGAAACAAATCAGGAAATTATGGATGCATATAAAGCTGCCGGTTTTAATTGCGTAAGAATTCCTGTTGCCTGGACTAACATGATGAACTATGAAAAAGGCGACTACATAATCAATGAAAAATATCTGGACAGAGTTGAAACTGTTGTTAATTATGCCCTGAATGCTGGGCTCTATGTTATTATAAACGACCATTGGGATGGTCAGTGGTGGGGAATGTTCGGTGCAGCTGATAAATCCTTGAGAAAGGAAGCTGTAAAACTTTATAAATCACTTTGGACTCAGGTTGCAGTCCGATTTAAAAATTATGATGAGCATCTTATTTTTGAAGGTGCAAATGAAGAATTAGGCGGACGACTGAATGATGATACTGCAATCACAAAAGGAAAAAAGGGCGTACTTTCTGAGTATGAGTGTTATGATGCGGTTAATAAAATCAATCAGTGCTTTGTGGATTTGGTTCGTTCAACAGGTGGAAATAACAAATACCGCTTTTTGCTGATTCCTGGATATGATACTGATATTGGCAGAACAATTTCTGCAGATTTTAAAATGCCGGCTGATAAAGTTCAGAATAGGCTTTTGATTTCAGTTCACTATTATACTCCGTCAACTTACTGCATCATAAATGAAGATGTAAGTTGGGGGAAAAATAAAACTTCATGGGGAACAGCAGCCGATATACGCCTTATGAATGACAATTTTGCAAAAATGAAAAAGTTTGTGGATGCCGGTTATGGCGTTATTATCGGTGAGTATGGTGTTGCCAGACAAAAAAATGGAAATCCTAAAGACGGAATGGTCGACTGGCTTTCTTGTATTCTTGATAACTGCGACAAGTTTAATTATTGTCCGGTTTTGTGGGATTGCAATACATTTTTCAGCAAAAATTCACCTTTAGGTTTTTCCGATTCTAAACTGGCTGAATTATATCAAAGTCGTGCAAATTGACAGAGAAAATAAAAGGAAAAATTAAAATAAAAAAATTGCACTAATTTAGAAAGCGTAATAAAATAGAGACTATGGAATACATAAGAAAAAACGGACTTCTTTATACACCAGATAAAAAAACAATTGTCGCTGTAGATTCTGATTCAAATGAATTTACGGGGCGTGTTCCTTTTGGTGCTCATTACATTGAGGATGAAGTTTTTGCAGATTCTCCCTGCGAATCAATTTCGTTACCGGATTCTGTAGAACAGATTGGAGCCTGTCTTTTTCAGAATGCAAAATTTCTGGAAAAGGTAAAATTGCCGTCTGGTTTAAAAACTCTTTCGCCATATCTCTTTGCAGGCTGTTCATCCCTTGTAAAAGTTTCAATGCCTACAGTGGTAGATGAATTTCCTGAAGGCTTATTTTATCAGTGTACGTCCCTTATGGAAATTCCATTCAGGGCAGGAATAAAAGAATTGCCTGAAAATGTAATTGCCGGCTGTTCTGCAATTCAATCGCTGGTTATTCCAGGTACGGTTGAAAAAATTGCTTCTATGGCTGTTGCAAATTGTACTTCGTTGACAACGCTTGTGCTTCCTGCTGCACTGGTTGAGCTTGCTGATGATGCTTTTGAAGGCTGTAATTCCATCAGTAAAGTTAGAATTGCTGATTCTAATAATCTTTTTTATGTAAGCGAAAAAGATGGTTGCTTGTATGAAAGAACTGCTGACGGTGATAAACTGAAAATTAAAGTTTTAGCCGAAGCCGTGGAGGCTGTCAGTTTTTATAAAGAAAATGTGGATGATGAAACAGATGCTTTCTATTCCGACGAAAGTATTGATGAAGAAGATGATACTTTCAGTTCAGAAATAGGAGCAGATGAAAATGAAATTGCTGCCGTTGAGCAGGGGATAATCAATGGTTCTGAAATTGAGGAGACTAAAGTGGAACAGAATTTAGATGATGTGCTTGCTGATATCATGAATGAAGAAAAAGCAAGAAATGTTGGGCAGGAAGATGTAGCAGTTGGTGAAAAGGAATCACAGGTTCTCACCGAAATGATGGATTGCATGAATGATAAACCGGCTCCTGCAAATGATGTAAGAATTTCTGAAGATGAACTTGCTCGCCTTTTTGAATCTCACGAAAGTCAGGCTGTAGCTTCTACAGCGGCTGAAGCAGAGAATAAAACAGATGGTGGAATAGATAATAAGACTCAGATTCTTTTGGATTCTGCTAAGATTTCAAAGGTTATTGAATGTGAACCAAAAGGTGAGTGCGAAGGTGATCCTGAACTCTTTATCATCGCAGAACAGATTTGTACAGATGAAAGTGGAGCTGAAAGATTTACAAGCAAATTGGAAAACTGTGCTCGTCGAATTGCAGAAATTCAGGATTTCAAGCGAATTTATATGCTTGGTGGACTTCCTGTTGAAAACGATGAATTTATGCAGTTCTTCTATCATTACATGAGCATGAAAAATGTTCTTCTGGCCTGTACTTCGCCATCTCCTTCAAAAATGTCGGATTATGCTAAAAAAATCTGCGAAAATGCCAGAATTGATTTGGAAAAAGAGGCTCTGGTAAAACAGCGCAAACGCATCGGCATCAAAAACAGCAATCTCATCAAACTTGTTATTCAAGATTTGGCAGACTAATTTTTTCCGTCTAATAAAAAACACTCCTGCAAGAAAAATTCTTAATAATTTTACTTGCAGGAGTATTATTTTTTCATGTACCAATGTTCAGTTTTGCCTGCAAAACTGAGAGCGAAAGCAAAATTAATGCATGTTTACAAACCAACAGAAGCTTTCGCCCCCTACTATTCAATCTTTCATAAAAATATTACAATGTAACATTATTTCATTTACAGGAGACTTCCATGCCTTTAGACAAAATGCGTAATATTGGCATTATGGCACATATTGATGCCGGAAAAACAACAACAACCGAACGAATCCTCTATTATACAGGTAAAATTCATAAAATTGGCGAGATAGATGACGGTCAGGCAACAATGGACTGGATGCAGCAGGAGCAGGAACGTGGAATTACAATCTGTTCTGCCGCTACAACAACTTACTGGAAAAATTATCAGATAAATATAATCGACACTCCGGGCCACGTTGATTTTACTGCCGAAGTTGAACGTTCTCTTCGTGTTTTGGATGGAGCAGTTGCAGTAATCTGTGCAGTTGATGGTGTTCAGCCACAGACAGAAACTGTATGGAAGCAGGCCGATGAATTTAGTGTTCCCCGCATTTGTTTTATGAATAAAATGGACAGAATTGGTGCAGATTTTTTCGGTTCAATGGATGATGTTCACGAAAAGTTTGATGTAGACTGTCTTGCTTTGCAGATACCGATTGGACAGGGGCCAGATTTTGAAGGTGTAATTGATTTGCTCAAAATGAAGGAATTGCGCTGGTCTGCTGATGATGAAGGCGAAACTATTACCGAAAGCGACATTGCCGAAGCACGCAAGGCAGAAGCTGAAGAATGGCGTGAAAAACTAGTAGATACAGTTGCCGGTACTGACGATGCTCTTGCAGAAATCTATCTTGAAGGCGGCGAAATTACTCTTGAGCAGTTAAAAGCTGCAATCCGAAAGGCAACAATAAATCGTCAGTTAGTTCCATTTTTAATGGGTTCAGCACGACACAATCAGGGAGTTCAGCCTTTGATTGACGCAGTAATTGATTATCTTCCTTGCCCGACAGACGTTCCTGCCTCAAAAGGAATTAAAGTAAAGAAGGACCAGCAGGAAGAAATTGAAGTTCCTTGCGATGCTACAAAAATGCCTCTTGGACTTGTGTTTAAAATCCAGTATGACCGAGAAATGGGACCTTTGTGCTATGTCAGAATGTATTCCGGTAAAATTGCCTCAGGTTCACAGATTTACAATATTAATAAGAAAAAACGAGAACGCGTAAACAGAATCTTACGTATGCATGCAAATAAATCAGAAGCTGTAGATTCAGTTTCGGCTGGTGATATTGCAGTTTTCATAGGATTAAAGCTTGCTCAGACTGGTGACAGTATCGGAACAGAAGCCTTTAATGTTCTTCTTGAGCAGCCATCTTTCCCACAGCCTGTAATTTCTGTTGCTCTTGAACCAGAAAGTATGAGCGAAAAAGATAAGATGAACGAAACTCTGGCAATCTTGAGCCGTGAAGATCCAACCTTTACTTCTCATGAAGATGCAGAAACTGGTCAGCTTATTATCAGTGGAATGGGGGAGCTTCATCTTGATGTTCTTGTTACTCGAATGCGTGATGATTTTGGCGTTAAATGCAATGTTGGCGCTCCTCAGGTTACTTACCGTGAATCTGTTTCCGGCAGTGCAGAAGCTTCAGAATCATATTCACGCGTTCTTGCAGGAAAAGAAAATACAGCAGGTCTTACAATCAAAGTTGAAAAACGCGAGCAGGGAAGTGGAAACTTGTATGAATGTCTTGTTAAGCAAGGTTCAATTCCTGATGAAATTATGGAAGCTATTGAAAACGGCTTTAAAAACGCTCTTGATTCAGGTATCAGCTATGGTTATCCGTGTACCGATGTTGGCGTAAAAGTTACAGCAATTGATTACAATGAATTGACTTCTACACCTTTTGCCTTTGCTTCTTGTGCTGCCCAGGTTTTTGATAAGGCTTGTACTGCAGCTGGTCCAGAGATTCTTGAGCCGGTAATGAATGTTGATATTTCTTGTCCAAAAGAGTTTGTTGGTCCTGCTTCAAGCCAGCTCAGTCAGCGCGGCGGAAATATTATGGGCCAGGATTCTAAAACAACTGGCGAAATTATTCATGCACAGGCTCCTATGGCAAACATGTTTGGTTTTACTACAAATCTTCGTTCTGCAACACAGGGACGTGCAAGCTTCTCTATGGAGTTTAGTCATTTCCAGGTAAAGGTTGGCGGCTTGAATCAGTATTAAAAAAAATGCGGAATTATGGCAAAATCCTTTTTTAGGGTATTGACACAATTTCCGTATTTCTATAATATAGTTCATACATTCCGCGGGGGTGGTGGAATTGGTAGACACGCAAGCTTGAGGTGCTTGTGGCGCAAGTCGTGGCCGTTCAAGTCGGCTCCTCCGCATAAGAGATTGTCAGTCGGCAATCTCTTTTTTTTTGCCCGAATTTTTCGGGGAGTAGAGGTAAAAATGTTAGCAGTATTTGTAAATTGTGGTGCAGTAATTCTTGGTTCATTAATAGGTCTTTTGTTTGCAAAAAAGTTTACGGAAGAACTTTCCGATATGATTCAGACTGCTTGTGGTGTAATAACTCTGGTGCTTGGACTGCAGATGGCTTTTAAGTATGACAATATTGTTTATCTGGCTCTATCTTTAATTATTGGTGCAATTATTGGATATGCTCTGGATATAGACGGTGCAATTCTAAAGCTTGGTGGAAAACTGGAAAAATTGACTAAAAAAAATGAAGATTCCACTTCTTCTAACTTTGCTTATGCTTTTTTGAACTCTTCCGTACTTTTTTGCGTAGGTGCAATGTCAATCGTTGGTTCTTTTGAAGCTGGTGTAAATCACAACTATACGACAATCTTTACAAAATCAATTCTTGACGGTTTTATGGCAATAAGCTTTACCGCCGCCATGGGAATAGGAACAGTTTTTTCTGTAATTGCAATTTTAATCTATCAGGGGGGATTAACTCTCCTTTCTTCTTTTTTACAGCCTTATGTTTCTGATTTGCTGATTCAGGAACTTTCTGCCTGTGGTGGTGCAATGATTATTATGATTGGTATAAATCTTTTAGGCCTGAAAAAAATAAAAACAGCAAACTTTCTTCCGGCTCTTGTTTTTGAGATTTTGTTTGTTACATTAGTACCGCTGGTTTTGAACTTGTTCTCTTAAAAGCCGAGGGTATTAGGGGCGGCGAGTCCCCTAGGCGAAAGGGTGGTGGAAGACATAAACACTATATTTTAGTTGGCAAACTTGAGCTACGTCTTCCGTGAGTTTTTCGAAGAAAAACTCAGAGCAACTTTTACTGCGCGCGCAGGGGGAGACTTTCCCCTCCTTTTCTTCCGAAAAAAATCCACTTTTACGAAATTTCTCTATTGATTTCTCATGTCTTTATGATATAATAGTTTTTATAATATAACCCAGAGGGGTGGTAAGCCTAAAAATTGCTTTCGCAATTTTCTTAACGGCTTGCTATTAATCACAGCCCGCCCGGTCGGGCTCACTCAGGAGGCCAAATTAAATGGCAAAGGTAGAACTTAAAGGTATTGGTAAAGTTTATGACGGCGGTGTTCGTGCTGTAAACAATGCTAATATCACAATTGAAGACAAGGAATTCTGCGTATTCGTAGGTCCTTCTGGATGCGGTAAGTCAACAACTCTCCGTATGATCGCTGGTTTGGAAGATGATGGCGTTGAAATGAACGACGTTCCTCCAAAGGATCGTGATATCGCCATGGTATTCCAGAACTACGCTCTTTATCCACATATGACTGTTTATGATAACATGGCATTCGGATTGAAGATTCGTAAGATGGACAAGGCTGAAATTGACCGCCGTGTTCGCGATGCTGCTAAACAGCTCGACCTTACTCAGTATCTCGATCGTAAGCCAAAGGCCCTCTCTGGTGGACAGAGACAGCGTGTTGCTGTAGGTCGTGCTATCGTTCGTAACCCTAAGGTATTCTTGTTCGATGAACCTCTTTCTAACCTCGATGCTAAGCTTCGTGTAACAATGCGTTCTGAATTGGCTGCTCTTCACAACAGACTTCAGGCTACTATGATCTACGTAACACACGACCAGATCGAAGCTATGACTCTTGGTACAAAGATCGTTGTAATGAAGGACGGAGTTATCCAGCAGATTGGTGCTCCACTTTACCTCTACAACAACCCAATCAACAAGTTCGTTGCAGGCTTCATTGGTACACCTCCAATGAACTTCCTCACTGTAAAGGTTCTTGAGAAGAACGGAAAAATCGTTTGTGATGAAGGTTCTTTCGAAATCAACCCTACAGACGAGCAGGCTAAGAGCTTGAAAGACTATGTTGGTAAGGAAGTTTCATTCGGTATTCGTCCTGAAGACCTCACATACGTTGAAAAGCCAGCTGCAAAAGATGATATGCAGATGAAGATTACTAACAAGGAACCACTTGGTGCTGAAACACACCTCTACCTTGTTTCTAACAAAGGTCAGTCTATCATTGCTAAGACAACTGCAAATGCTGAATTCCGCCTTGGTGACTCAGTAAACGTTGTTCCTAACATGGAAAAGGCTAAGTTCTTCTCTCTCGATGAAGGCGAGTTGAATATCTGCGATTCAATCGAAAAGAAGTGGTAATTGCTGCAAGCGTGGTCGTTTGACCCGCTGCTAAAAAATCACTAATATAAAAGCGTGGTGCTCAGGTACCACGCTTGTTTTTTGGAGGATTTTTTTTATGAAAAAGATTATTGCTCTTACGGCTGCCTTGCTTCTTATTGCAGCATCAGCTTTTTCTCAGGTGCTGCCGGCAA
>CADCLG010000035.1 GCA_902802305.1 uncultured Spirochaetaceae bacterium | reverse complement strand
ATTATCATCCGAACAAAAATACATTGCTCAGGCTTTGCCTTGCAATGAACCTGGATACAGATGAAACAGAAGACCTGCTAAAATCAGCTGGTTATTCACTTTCAAAAAGCTTACGGTCAGACTTGATTTTACGATATTGCTTTGGGCATCATATTTTTGACGTCATCACCGTAAATCAAATTCTTGATCATTATGGCGAAAAGGTTATTTAGATTCATTCTCTTTGAATTCATAATCTTTCAACCATCTTTCATCTTCCCCAAAGAACGAAACTCTGGCAAATGGTTTACCATCTTTTTTGATAAGCAGATATGGTTTGTTCTTTGAAAATTCAATCAATGATTCTGCTGAAATTTCAGTAATCTCTTTTGTTTCAGATAAGAAATCCGTAAGAAAATGACTGATCACATAACTGACTGTGCAATTATGTCTGTCAGCTATTTGTCTCATTTCTTTTGCCATTTCCTCAGGAAAATAAAGTAACTCATTTGTAAAGTATGGCAATGGTGAAAGTTCAACAGTTTTAAACTTTTCAAATAATTCTTCTCTCTTTTGTTCTGCAGTTTTTTCTTTTTTCTTCATAGAAGTTCCTCCTTTATTTGAAATAAGAATACAACACGATTATTCAAAAGTGGTCGCTTTGAAAGCGACAAATTCATCCATTGATATCCCCCATTTTCTCCTTCATAGTATTTTTAGAGGACAAAAATGATTGCCAATTACGAACCATATTTCAGCAAAATACAAAAGCTTCATCAGGGCGTTTATGACGAACTGCTTGGGAAGAGTTTTGTCATAAAAGAAACGCAGATGTTTGTTCTCCAGTGCAATTTCAAAGAATATGTAGAAAATGATCACGATGGAAATTACAGCTGGCACCGCCTGTGCCTTGATAATAATGTGGAAAAAGATTTTGCTGTGGGGTTTAATATTCAGCGATTCAAAAATCACGAGGCAGAAATCACATCAATCATTTCAAAAATAAAAGAAGTCTGGAAGCAGAGTTGTGGCGCGCAGGTGGACTTGCTCAACAGTATTACAAACGTGGCGGCTTTGAAGAAAGACGATTATGAAATGATTGTGTCGGTTCACTTCTGGTTTGATAAATCAGTTATTGATGATGGAATAGAGGACACGCAATACATGAAAATCGTATATACTGGAAAAAGTATCGATGATAAAATTGAAAAAATCAAAAGTTTATGAATATAAAAACTCCACGCCTTACAATCACAACTTTCTCCACAGACATGGCTCAGACCGTCTATGAAAACTCCCAGGACGAAGACACCAGACGTTTTGTCCCGGATGAAGTTTATAACTCTGTTGAAGAATCCCTCACTGCGATTGAGTTTTTAATATCACGATACAACAGCGCTGATGGTCCTTTTGTATATCCCATAATCACAAATGACGGCGGCCAAAATATCGGCTATATTCAGCTTTGCAAACTCGAACTTGAAGACGAAGAAGCCTGGGAAATCGGCTATCACATTGCAAAAGACTTTACCGGCAAAGGTTACGCCACAGAAGCAGTAAAAGCCTTTCTTCCTGTCATGGCTCAAAAACTCAATCTAAACGAAGTCTACGGAATCTGTCTTGCAGAAAATACAGCCTCAGTGCTAGTCCTGGAAAAATGCGGTTTTTCCAAAATCTATCAAGGTCTTGGAAATTATCAGGGGAAAGAAATGCAAATTATAAAATTTCTAATTAAATTATAAATACGCTTTAGAGCCCTGTATAACACTTTTCTTTTTAACATAACATAAATTTATGCCACAGTTGGGATTTTTCGTATTATTATTTAAATATGAATATTAAAGAAGCAATTAAAGAAAGACATTCGGTGAGACAGTTTAAGGATCTTCCTGTAAAAAGCGAAGATAGGGAAAAGCTTGCGTCTCTTATAAAAGAGTACAATGCAGAAAGCGGATTAAACATTCAGCTGGTTACTGATGACCCTGAATGCTTTGATACCTTCCTTGCACATTATGGCAAATTCAAAAATGCAAAGAACTATATCGCTATGATTGGCAGCAAGTCCATTGATAAGCTCGATGAAAAGTGCGGCTACTACGGACAGAAAATTGTTCTTACAGCGCAGACACTTGGCTTGAATACCTGTTGGGTTGCGGGCACTTACGGCAAAGGCAAATGCAAGGCCAACAAAAATGCCGGCGAAAAGATTGTCTGTGTAATCGCTTTGGGATACGGTGAAAGCCAGGGTGTGGCTCACAAATCAAAGCCGTTGAGCAAACTCTGTAAGGTTTCGGAAGCTGATTTACCAAACACACCGGTCTGGTTCCAGGAAGGTCTGGAAGCTGCTATCCTTGCACCAACTGCGTTGAATCAGCAGAAGTTCCAGGTTTCTCTTGAAGGCGACCAGGCAGTTATCACAACAAAACGCGGCCCAATGACTCAGCTGGATTTAGGAATTGTAAAATACAACTTCGAAGCAGCTTCTGGGCATAAGGTGCGATAGTTTTAATTACTCCCAGCTGATAAGCTCGCTGTCTGGGCGGCAATTTTCGTGGCCCGGGGCAGGCTTCGCATCTTCTGCAGGATAGCCCATTACGAGCAGGGCAGTGGATTCTAGATTATCAGGAAGATTGAACTTCTCTTTTAAAACCTCAGGGCGATAATGCATAACCCAGCAGGAACCGATTCCAAGGTTTGCGGCTTCGAGCATCATGTGAGTTGTAACGATGCTGGCGTCGATGTCACCGCTGAGTTTTCCATCATAAGGACGAATCCAGCATTCTTCTGTGTTATAGCTGATTATAAAAACAAGAGGCGCATCAAAATGGCAGCGAGTACATTCCTTGATTTTAGCGATACCTTCATCACTTTCGACAACAATAATTCTCTGTGGCTGATTATTACATCCCGTTGGAGCGAGCATTCCAGCCTTCAGAATCTTTTCGATAATATCCTTAGGAACCTTCTTATCCAAAAACTTACGAACCGAATATCGAGCCTGCGCTAAATCCAAAAAATCTGTGTATGCCATGTGGGCCTCCTGTTTCTTTCAATATAGAAATCATATCATGCTTACTAGTATAATCCAAGGGAGGGAAATGATACCTGTGTTTTTTTTTTACTATCCTAGGCTTTTACCCTCCTCGAAGTAATTGAATTTAATAAAATACAGTAATTTAATTATTGCAAAATAAATTTGACAAAAATCTTATTATACCTTATTATTTACAGTAACGAGGTTACTGTTTGAAAAATAATACATATTTGTTAAAGGATATAGCAGATATTCGCACAGGTTATTCCTTTCGTACAAAACTTGAGCCTGACTCAGAAGGGAATATTCTGGTAGTTCAATTAAAAGAATTATCTGATAAGAATACAATTGATATTTCAACCGCAGTGAAAATCAATATGCAAAATGTCTCTGAAAATTATCTTCTTCAAAAAGGAGACTTGGTATTCAGATCCAGGGGCATGGATTCTACAGCTGCTATTATGGATATCAGTTCCAATAATGTTATTCTCTCTGCGCCTTTTCAGCGAATAAGACTTCATGATACATCAAAAATCATTCCTGAATACCTTTTATGGTATATTAATAGTAAGGATGCCCAATCATATTTTTCTGCCAATAAAACTGGAACTTCGGTAACTATGATTTCTACAGCGGTATTGGCGGATTTGCCGGTGATTGTTCCTCCTGTAGAAATCCAAAAAAAAATAGTAGAGATAAACACTCTTTCTGAACGAGAAATTGAGTTGCAGGAAGAATTAATCAAAAAAAAGAAGTTGCTGACAGAAACAATACTTCTTAAAACTTTAGAGCTTTAGTTGGGAGATAAAAATGGAAAACGAAAATCAGAAAATTGATCAAAAAGACATTAATGCTGCTGCTTGGGCCGCTTGTGATACATTCCGTGGTGTTGTGGATCCTGCTCAGTATAAGGACTATATTCTCGTTATTTTGTTCTTGCGTTACATTTCGGATGTATGGCAGGACCATTATGATACATACAAAAAAGAGTATGGCGATGATGATGAGCGAATTCGACGTAAACTGGAACGCGAGCGTTTTGTTCTTCCTGTTATTAAACTTACAGAGGAAGTAGATGGCAAACGAAAGGAAATAGATTCTTTTACAGCCAATTTCTACAGTCTTTATGAGCGTAAAGAGCGAAATAATATTGGTGAATTAATCAATATTACTTTGGAACATATTGAAGAGGCAAACAGGACAAAACTCGCAGGAGTGTTCCGCAATATTGATTTTAATAGCGAAGCAAATCTCGGAAAAACAAAAGACAGAAATCGTCGTCTAAAACAACTATTGGAGGATTTTAATTCTCCAAAACTCGATATGAGACCAAGTCGTGTTTCCGAAGATATTATTGGTAATACTTATATTTATCTCATAGAACATTTTGCATCAGATTCCGGAAAGAAAGCAGGTGAGTTCTTTAGTCCTCTTATGGTAACTGAACTTGTCGCTCGTCTTGCTCAACCAAAAGACGGTGATACAATTTGCGATCCAACTTGTGGCTCTGGAGGACTTCTTATAAAAGCTGCAAATCAGATTCCTTCCGGTAATTTTGCATTGTTTGGCCAGGAAACAAACGGAAGTACCTGGGCTCTTTGCCGTATGAATATGTTTCTTCACGGTTTTGACAGCGCAAGGATTGAATGGGGAGATACAATCAACAACCCACTTTTAGTAAGTAATAAAAGTCTTATGAAATTTGATATTGTTGTAGCAAATCCGCCGTTTAGCTTGGATAAATGGGGTGCAGAAAATGCAGCAAGTGATCCATACAGAAGGTTTACTCGTGGCATTCCTCCAAAGAGCAAAGGAGACTGGGCATTTATAACTCACATGGTTGAAACTGCAGAAAATCAGAAAGGTCGCATTGCCGTTGTTGTTCCTCATGGAGTTTTGTTCCGTGGTGGTGCAGAACTTAAAATCAGACAAGCAATGATTGAAGAAAATCTTTTGGATGCAGTAATAGGTTTGCCTTCAAATCTTTTCCCAACAACAGGAATCCCGGTTGCTATTCTTGTATTTGACCGTTCCCGCGAAAAAGGCGGAAGTCGTGAGAAAGAAACAGATGTAATGTTTATCGATGCATCAAAGGAATTTGTTCAGGGCAAAAAACAAAATACACTTTCTGATGAACAGTTAGATAAAATCGTAGAAACCTATAAAGCAAGACGCGATGTTGAAAAATACAGCCGTAAAGTGCCATTTGAAGAAATCAAAAACAACGAATTCAATCTCAATATTCCCCGCTATGTTGATACTTACGAAGAAGAGGAAGAAATTGATATTGATGCTGTTCAAAGTGAAATTGATAGATTGGAAACTGAGCTTGCAGAAGTTCGTGTTCAGATGAAGGAAAAGCTTGCAGATATTCTTAGAGGGTAGCCGATGGAAAAATTGGAAAGTGTCACCCCAGAAAAAATACAGACTCTAATATATGAAATCCGCGGTTTTCAAGTTATGCTAGATAGTGACTTGGCGAAATTGTATCAAATTGAAACCAAAAACTTGAACAAAGCTGCACAAAGAAATGTAGAGCGTTTCCCAGAAGATTTTCGCTTTCAATTAACAGATGAAGAAACAAAATTTTTGAGGTTCCAAATTGGAACCTCAAATTCCGGTGCAGGCGGTCGCCGTTATAACCCTTGGGTTTATACAGAACAAGGAGTTTCCATGTTGGCGACAGTATTGCATAGTGAAGTTGCCGTACAAGTTAGCGTCAGCATAGTAAGAGCTTTTGTTCAGATGCGGCATTTTATTTCTGCGAATGGTTCGCTTTTTGAGCGTCTGGACTCAGTTGAAAAAAGACAGTTAGAAACAGAAGAAAGACTCAATCGCAATCTGCTGCAAATTGATGAAAAACTTTATGATATTCTTAGAGGGTAGCATATGGAAGATGTAACAACTCAGACTATTGAAAATAGAATTTATACAATTCGTGATGTTCAGGTAATGTTGGATAAAGATTTGGCAGAACTGTATGGAGTGGAAACTAAGCGTATAAATGAGCAGGTAAAAAGAAATATTGAAAGATTTCCAAAAGAATTTTGTTTTCAGCTGACAAAGGACGAATCTGATTTTTTGAGATCGCAAATTGCGACCTCAAAAACCGAAAATACATCTCCAAAGTTACAAATTGTGACTTCAACTTTTACCAATGGCTCTTCAAGGTCGCAAATTGCGACCTTGAACACTGGACGTGGTTCTAACATAAAATACCTCCCTTATGCCTTTACTGAACAAGGTGTTGCAATGCTTGCATCTATTCTCAAAAGTGAAACTGCTGTGAAGGTTAGCATTCAGATTATGAACGCTTTTGTTCAGATGAGGCATTTCCTTTCTGCGAATGGTTCGCTTTTTGCACGCCTAGACACTGTTGAAAAAAAGCAGATAGAAACAGAAGAAAAGCTTAACCGCAATCTGCTGCGGATTGATGAAAAGCTTGATATTAACGAAAAGAATTTTGAAAAGGTTTTTGACGCTCTTGAAGCGGCAGATTTACCCAAACAGGGTGTCTTCTGTGATGGTCAGATTTTTGATTCATACAAGTTTGTATCAGATTTGATTCGCAAGGCAAAAACTTCAATTGTTCTTGTTGATAATTATGTAGATGACACAGTGCTTTCAATGCTCGACAAAAGAAAGTCTGGAGTTTCAGCAGCAATTTATACGCAATCTATTTCAAAGCAGCTTACCCTGGATTTGCAGAAACACAACGCTCAATATGCTCCGATTGATGTTCGCCTTATAAAGAACTTTCACGACAGATTTCTGTTTCTTGATGAAAAGACAATTTATCATATAGGAGCATCTGTAAAAGATTTGGGAAAGAAAGTATTTGGATTTTCAAACCTCGGATTGGATGCAAAGCAGGTTATGAATATGCTGGGTGTGACGGTGTAAATGCCGCGAATTTGAGGCAGTTGGATGATTTTGTGAAGAAGATAGGGAAGATTATTAAATGAGAGATGAATGGAAAAAAGTGACATTAGGAGATGTAGCATTTATAACAGATGGAGATCATTTACCTCCACCTAAAACAGACTATGGAATACCTTTTATTTATATTTCAAATATTGAAGGATTCAATAAAATAAATTTTACGGATTGTTCTTATGTTCCTGAAGATTATTATGAAAAAATCATCGATAAGAGAAAAGTAAAAGAAAATGATATTCTATATACCGTTGTTGGCTCGTACGGTATTCCTGTTCTAGTAAAAAGTGAAACAAAATTTTGTTTCCAGCGTCACATTGCTTTAATTAGAGCTAAAAAAATTAATTCAGATTTTCTTGTACAAGCATTAGATAGTGGTGCTTTTCGGTTACAGGCTGATAAAGTTGCAATTGGTGAAGCACAAAAAACTGTAACTCTCGATAATTTACGAAAAATGACAATCAATTTACCGCCACTATCAGATCAGTTGAAAATAGCAGAAACGTTATCTGTTTGGGATTCTGCTATTGAGAAAACAGAAAAATTAATCTTTGACAAAGAAAGAATGTTTTCTTTCATTATGAAAAAGATTCTCAGCAAAAAAGGAAATACATGTTATTTAAATAAAATTGTTACCATAAAAAAAGGAAATCAGTTAAATAAAGAAAATATGATTTCAAATGGTACAATTCCTGTGTTAAATGGGGGAATTTCTTATTCAGGGTTTACTAATTTTGCTAATACTCAAAAGAATACTATTACAATAAGTGAGGGTGGGAATTCCTGTGGCTATGTAAATTTTGTTTCTGAAGATTTTTGGGCGGGCGGACATTGTTATACCCTTGAGTTAAAAAATAAAGATGTAGAAACTAAGTTTCTCTATTGGATGTTGAAATCTAAAGAAAAAGAAATTATGAAACTACGAGTTGGTTCAGGTCTTCCGAATATTCAGCAAAATGATTTGTGTAATCTGAAAATAGAAATATACAATAAAAACGACCAGCTTAAAATCATTGAATTATTGGATTGTCAGCAAAGAGAAATTTCTTTACTAAAAAAACAACTTGAACAATACAAACTGCAAAAGCAAGGTCTTATGCAAAAACTCCTGACTGGAGAATGGAGAATTAAATAATGGGATGGAAATGACCAATAAGTTTGTTTTCTAGTGTCATTCCGAACTTGTTTCGGAATCTATAGAACTAGAGGTAGTGTAGATGCTGAAACAAGTTCAGCATGACAAAGCCACATAACAAATCGTTGCTCATTACAGAACATTGTTTATGACAGATAGTTGATAAGGAAGAAAATAGAATGGAAAAAGCAAACATAAATCCTGATGAATTAAATTTCGACAGCACCGAGTATAAACTTTCCCAGAAGCCAGCTCTAGAGCTACTTCATAAACTAGGTTGGGAAATCCTTGATTATGAACAGGCAAATAAACTTCGTGGTGAGAAACTTTCTTCTGTTTTGCTTGAAGATGTCCTTTATAAGCAGCTTTCAGAAATCAATAAAATTTCATTCCAGGGAAAAGAATATGCTTTTGAACAATCATGCATCCAGAGTGCTGTTCAGAAATTAAAGCCATTTAAAAATGATGGCTTGCTTCCTCTTAACAATGAACTAACTGATTTATTAATCATGGGAACAAGCGAGTCTCAATCGATCAATGGTTCTACAAAAAGTTTTACTTTGAATTATATCGATTGGAATAATCCTGATAAAAATGTTTTTTATGCAGTCCCAGAATTTGTTGTTGAGCGTGTTCGTTCAGAAAAAACTGTCCGCCCGGATATTGTTTTGTTTGTAAACGGAATTCCTCTTGGTGTTATTGAGTGTAAGGCTCCGTCGGAAGATCTTGAGCAAGGAATAACACAGAATATCCGCAATCAGACAGAGACTTATATTCCTCATCTTTTTATGTATTGCCAAATCTTGATGGCTGTAAACAAGAATGGAGCAAAATATGCGACCGTTGGAACTCAGTCAAAATTCTGGAATATTTGGAAAGAGCCTGATATTTCTCCTTTATTGAAAATCATCGAAAATCCAACTGAACAAGATAAAACTATTTTTTCATTATGTTCTAAAGAACGCTTTTTAGATTTAATTCATGGATTCACAGTTTTTGATGTTGGAACAAAGAAAATCGCCCGCTATCAGCAATACTTCTCTATAAAAGCAACATTGGAAAGAATTCATTGTGTAGGAAATGATGGTATCAGACAGGGCGGTATTATATGGCATACACAAGGTTCTGGAAAGTCTTTAACTATGGTTATGCTTGCAAAGAACCTGATGTATTGCAAAGATATTTCAGCTCCAAGAATTATTCTGGTTACAGATAGAACTGACTTGGATGAGCAGCTTGGAGATACTTTTAAACATTGTGGCATAACTCCAGTACGTGCTACATCTGGAAAAAATCTTTTGGATTTAATTTCCGAAAAAAAAGCTTCTGTTATAACAACGCTTATTCACAAGTTTGATAAAGCTGCCGGCATTAGAAACTTCCACGATGATTCCTCTAACATATTTGTTCTTGTAGATGAAAGTCATAGGACTCAGTTCGGTAGCTTTGCTGCAAAAATGAGGCAGATGTTCCCTAAGGCTTGTTATATCGGTTTTACTGGAACTCCACTCCTAAAAAAAGAAAAGAATAATTTCCAGCGTTTTGGTGGATTAATTAAGCCAACTTATACAATTGCACAGGCTGTTGCAGATAAAGCAGTAGTTCCTCTTTTATATGAAGGCCGCCTTGTTGAATTAGCCCAAAATAAAGAAGCTATTGACCTTTGGTTTGAAAGGCATACAAGTAACCTTACAGAAGAACAGAAAGCAGACTTAAAGAAAAAATATGCCCGGGCAGATATGCTTCAAAAGACAGAACAAGTTATCTATATGCGAGCTTTTGATATTAATGAGCATTATAAGAATAACTGGCAGGGAACAGGTTTTAAAGGTCAGCTTGTTGCTGCAGATAAAAAAACGGCTGTTAAGTTCAAGCAATTCTTTGATGAGTTTGGAGATGTTACAACAGAAGTTTTAATTTCGGGAGTTGATACAAGAGACAGTTATACAGATATTCTGGAAGAGCCGTCTGAAATTGTAGATGCCTTCTGGAAAAAGATGATGGCAAAATACAAAGATGAAAAAGATTATAATGAGAAAATAATCGATGCATTTAAGCATGGTGACGAACCTGAGATTATTATCGTTGTAGATAAACTGCTAACAGGTTTTGATGCTCCTTGTAATACTGTTTTGTATCTATGTCGTCCATTAAAAGAACATACTTTGCTTCAGGCAATTGCGCGAGTAAACAGACTTTGCGATGGAAAAGATTTTGGTTACATCATAGATTATGCAGATGTCCTTGAAAATCTGGATAAGGCTCTAACAAATTATCAAGCACTTGCTGATTTTGACCAGGAAGATTTAGACGGAGCTCTTTCTAGCGTTTCATCAGAAATAAATACTCTTCCGCAAAAGTATTCTGCTCTTATCGATATTTTTAATCCTGTAAAAGCTTCTTATGATGAAAATGCATATGAAGAATTTCTTGCGGATGATGAATTAAGACAGGATTTTTATGACAGATTAAGAGATTATGCAAAAACTCTTGCTATTGCGCTTTCTTCTGAACTTTTCCTTGCAGATACAGAACTTAAAGATATTGAAAGATACAAAAATACATTAAAGAGGTTTGAAAAGCTCAGAAAAGCTGTTCAGTATCGTTATGCAGAAGTCATTGATTATAGGGATTATGAACCAAAAATTCAGAAACTGCTGGATACCCATATTCATGCTGATACAGTAACAAAGCTGAATGAACCAACTTATATTATTCATGAAAATACAGGCCTTTATAATGTAGCAGAAGATTCTTCGGGTAAAGGTATAGCAGCATATGCAGATAGAATTGCATCTATTGCAAAAAAAACAATTTCTGAAAACATGGAAGAAGATCCTGCGTTCTATACAAAGTTTTCTGTACTGATTCAAAATGTAATTGATGCGTATCGACAAAAACAGATTTCTGATTTGGAATATCTTAAACAGATTACCGAAACAAAAAGAAAATTGGATGCTAGAGAACATGATGAAGTTCCAGAAAATCTTGTTAATAATGATAATGCTATTGCAGCTTATGGTGTAATACATCCTATTGTTTCTGAACTGAAGTTATCTGATGACATAGTAAAAGAAATTAGTTCTAATATCGCTTTTGCTTTTGACAAAATATTGGATTCAAACAGCAAAGTTAATTTCTGGAATGATGAGGATGCTATAAACAATGTAAAAGATTTGATGGATGATTATTTTTATGATGTAATCCGCGATGAAAAGGGAATAACTATTCCATCAAATATTATGGATCAAATTATTGAGAAAGTATTGTTTGTTGAAAGAAAAAGGAGAAATCATTAATGCTTTGTTACAAGCTGATCCGCTCTAATAGGAAAACCATACAGATTCAAGTCCTTCCCGATAAAACAATAGAAGTAAGAGCTCCAAAGAATGTGTCAGATAAAAGAATAAGCAGTTTTATCACTTCTAAAGAAAAATGGATAAATAAAAAGATTGAAGAAAAAAAAGAAATTGCTCAGATTCCTGTAAACCATTTTTATGTGGTTGGCGAAACATTTTACTATCGTGGTAAACAATATGTCCTAAAATCATGTGATGAATCTGTAAAAAAAAGTTTAGTATATCTTTCGGGCAATAATTTAATTATACAAACAAGAGTAAAGACTCCGGAAGCCTTTCAAAATACATTTATTCGCTGGCAGAAAGAAAGAGCAACTGGAATTTTTAATGAGCTTTTTGAGGAGTGTTGGTTACATTTTAAGAATTATTATCCAAAATATGAAAAGCCGATTTTGGTATTGCGAACTATGAAAACCCGGTGGGGAAGTCTATCTCAAAATACAAGGCAAATACCTGCCAAGATGACGTTAAATACACTTTTAGTTTGTTCAAATAATAATTGTATAAAGCAAGTTATCTACCATGAATTATGTCATTTAATTCACCCAAATCATGGAAAAGGATTTTATGAAATATTCGAGTTCTTTGTTCCAGATTGGAAAAAATTGAAAAAAGAACTTGAAGATTTATTTATTGTAAAAAAGTAAAAAAATCCCTTTCTTGGCCCAGAACTTGCAACCGTAATTTGTTCATTTTATTATCTTGCTTTATGTAGTGATAATGAATGTAAGCACAATAAATCAGAAAGACAATTCAAGTAATAAATAAAATTTGACAGTACGTATATATTATAATATTTTATACGTACGAAGGTACTGTCATGGATGCAAAACTAACTCTAAAACTAAAAGACGATTCAATCTCTCGTGCAAAGAAATATGTTTCTTCTATAGGTACTTCGCTTTCGGCTATTGTTGAAGATTTTTTTGACGGGCTTACACTCCAGCAGCAAGCAAAGGATTTTAAATACAGTCCTCTTGTAAACGAACTTTCCGGAATTATTCAGCTGGACGAAAATTACGATTACAAAGCTGATTATGCTTCATATCTGGACCACAAATATGAATAAAATTTTTGTGGATACAGACGTAATTCTTGATCTGCTAGCCCGGCGTCTTCCTCACTTTCATTTTTCGGCTGTACTTTTCACTTTTGCCGAAATGAAAAAGCTTGAGCTTTATACCACTCCGTTGATTTTTGCAAATACCTTTTACATTCTCCGAAAACAGCTGGGAAATGAAGAAGCAAAAAAGGTCCTCCGAAAATTGCGTGTCCTTGTTCATATAATAGATTCATCAGAAGCAGTTGTAGATAAAGCCCTCAATTCAGACTTTGCATATTTTGAAGATGCTATCCAGTATTACACCTCGCAGGAAAACAACATCAATATTCTTTTGACCCGCAACCTTCGCGATTACAAAAATGCATCACTCATAGTACAAACTCCAGAAACTTTTCTTGTTTCTAACGGGTTGATTTAGTAAGGATAAATAAAACATGCTCTACTTGGACCCCGCAAACTATTTATCGCAATATTCTTTCAAGGCAAAATACTCGCGGCGGTAAAGACCATAGTATGCTGCCTTAAAATCTATGCTCCCAGCTCAATGCACCCCTGTAAAAGAACCATTCTCTTCCACTATAAGTTAAAGCTGTTTCTTCATAGGATTCTACATGGGCTTCCTTAAAGCTTCTTCTGCTTGAAAAACCAATCAGTATGGTAAGTACATCCTTACCTCCTAAAGAAAGCTGAGCCATTGGACTTATGCTGATTGTCTTAAATGCTCCCTTGTAGTAAGGATTTGCAAATGCACTGTCCTTGTAATATCCTTCAAACTCGCAAAGCAGACCGGCTCTACTTACAACAAGAGGCATGGCATAAGCAAGAATTAAAGTCTGGCAGTTTTTATAACCGTTTACCTTGTTTCCTGTACATTGCCACATCCATACATTCTGAGCAGCAGCGGATGTCAGTTTTTCGTAATAAAGTTGATAAGTGTACAAAATCTGAACATGAGTCCAATCACCCTCCCAAATTGCACCTGTATCAAACTGAAAGGTTCCTTGAGCGTACCACTTCAAGTACCAGGTTTTAAAAGGCGAATAATCTGTGTAAGTACCTTTTGCAACTCCATCAAAGCCAGCCATTCCCTGCAATCCGATAAGATTCCAGCCAGTACCTGCTTCAGCTCCAGCAGAAAAAACTAAAAAGGGCAGGGGCGTAAAGCTGATATCAAAGCCCGGCTTAATTGAAACAGGAGACAGCTCAAAGCTTCCTGTCAATTCAAGATTTGCAGATGATACAAGCCAGTGCTGACCAAGTGGCGTGTCAATCGTATATTTTGCACTTCCTGTTGTGCGTCCTTCTATCCCGCTGTATGGTCCAGTCAAAGGTGCAAAGTGATTTCCCCCGGCAATATAGTCAGATTTCGGATAGTAAGCAAAATCTGTAGTCAGAGAAAAAGTCCATGGAGAATCATTTTCCTCTGCGATTACCGGTATAAAAAACATACATAAAACTGAAATAATTAAAAAAATCTTCTTAAAAGTCATAATAATTCCTTTGATAAGTCCTTTTTCTTTTTGACTATAACATAACTTGTGAGCATAAATCAATGATATTTTCTGAATGATATTTACGGAATCATACTTACATGATTATACTTTCATAGTCGGTCTCCATTCTCCCCTTTATTGATTAACCCTCTCATAAACGTTAAAGTTTAATTATGATTACTTCTAATAGATTAAAAAATCTGCATCCCTATGTACCGGGAGAGCAGCCTAAAGACAGAGATTATATAAAATTAAATGCAAACGAAAATCCTTACCCACCATGCCCGCAGGTACAGCAGGCAGTAATCGATTTCGTGCAAAATCATCCTGAAAAAATGGGCCTATATCCTGACCCAGATTCAAATGAACTTCACGCCGCAATCGCCGACCTCCTGAATAAAACTGGCGGTGTATTGTGCCGCGCCCGTGTAACAACTCCCGCAGAAGTCGCAACTCCCGCTAATGAAGCAACTCCAGCAGCTTCCGCAACTCCCCTTGTAACCCCCGCACCAGAAGACGTAATTCCCTTTACTGTCACACCCGATATGATTTACAGCGGCAACGGCAGCGATGAAGTACTTTCTTTCGTTTTCTACGCCTTTTTTGATTCATCCGCAAAGTTTGTAATGCCCCAATATACCTACAGTTTTTACCCGGTATATGCAGGATTTTATAACATCCCAATGGACACAATCCCTCTTAAAAATGACTGGTCCCTGGATACAAAGGCCATGCTGGAGCACGCACGTACCAACAAAGGCGGAATCATTTTTGCAAATCCAAATGCACCAACAGGCCTTGGACTTAAACGTGACCAGGTCCGCAAAATGCTTGAAGAAGCAAGTCCTGACGAAATCTTTATTGTAGATGAAGCCTACGTCGATTTTGGCGGAGAAAGTTGTATTCCTCTTCTTGCTGATTTTAAAAATCTGGTAATTGTAAGAACTTTTTCAAAAAGTCTTTGCGGGGCAGGACAGCGATTGGGATATATTGTTTCTTCACCAGAGCTCGTAAATGTAGTTACCACCGTAAAAAACAGCGTAAATCACTTTCCAATTGATGCAATCGCCCAGGTAAGCGGAAAAGCAGCCTGTCTCAATCCTGCTTATTACGCCGAATGTGCAAGAAAAGTTGTAAACGAGCGTGAAGATTTTTATAACTTTTTGCTTTCTCATGGTTTTTATGTATTAAAGAGCGAAACCAATTTCCTTTTTGCCAAAAAAGAAGGTATCGCCGGTGATGAACTTTATAGAAAAATTAAAGCAGAGGGATTACTTATCCGTCACTTTAATACAAAAGGAATAGAAGATTTTGTACGTATAACCATAGGAACAAAAGAACAAATGGATTTACTAAAAAAAGCCTTTGAAAAAGTTCTAAACGACTGTTAAACTTTTACTATCAAAAAGATAAAAAGAATCAAAATGACAGGAGCAATTATGAAATTATTAGTTATAAGTGATTTACATGCAAACAATGCAATTTTAGATAAAATGGATTCAATCTTCTCTCAGGCAGATGCAGTTTTATTTGCCGGTGATTTTGCAGAATGTTTTAAACCTGAAACAGGAAAGGCCGCCCTTGAAAAATTATGCTCAAAGCATGATTCAATCTTTGCTGTTCTTGGAAACTGTGATAACGAAGATTTCCTTGAAGATATTGAAAATGCAGACATCAGCATAGAAAAAACTCTGGTCTTCCACGAAGGTCTTGCTCTTGCAGGTGCGGGCGGCGGAACCTATTTTACAGGAAAAACCGAGTTTGAGCGCAGTGAAGAAGAAATCCTCAGTGATTTTGGAATTATTGAATCTTCAATCAAAGAAACTGGAGATTCATCACTATGGGCAAAAACAATCTTAATCTGCCACAATCCTCCAAAATCAGAGCTTTGCGACAAAGTAAACGAATCCCTTCACGCTGGAAGCCAGCTCTTTACAGATTATATTCAGAAAAATCAGCCGCT
This sequence comes from uncultured Spirochaetaceae bacterium, assembly GCA_902802305.1. GTDB lineage: Bacteria > Spirochaetota > Spirochaetia > Treponematales > Treponemataceae > Treponema_D. Next base: position 8,426 of record CADCLG010000035.1, on the reverse strand, counting down.
TGCAGTAATCTGTGGTCACATTCATGAAGGTGTTGGAATTGAAAAAATCGGAAATACAACCGTCATAAATCCAGGTCCTCTACTTGAGGGACACTATGCCTGGCTTGAACTTACCAAAGAAGGAGATGAGTGGAAAGTTTCAAAAAGCGAGTTATGCACTTTGTAGCTCTGATAGCCGCTAAAGCGATGTTCTTTAAGGAGGTTAAAATGAAAAAGTTTTGTTCTATATTGTGTTTTTCATTATTAACTTTTGGATTGAAGGCTGCTCCCTTGTTTTCTCACATCAGCCTTGTAACCTTCAGATCCAACCTGAAATATACAATCGGCGAAGATACTCAAGCCTATACCGCACAAAGGGAATTAGTGCCCTTTTCTATAAATAAATACGAAACCACCTACGGACTCTGGTATCAGACAAGAATTGCTGCCGAAGCCCGAGGTTATTATTTTGAAAACCCGGGACAGCCGGGCTCTCACGGAAGACGAGCAGAAAAGCTTACTGACGAAAACTCCTGCCAGCCTGTAACAATGATAAACTGGTATGATGCAATTGTCTGGTGCAATGCCCTGAGCGAATTAAAAGGCCGTACTCCCTGCTATACCTACGAAGGTGCAGTTCTCCGCGATTCAGGTGACACTGCCAGCTGTGATTTATGTGAATGTAACTGGAATGCAGACGGCTACAGACTTCCTTCCGAAGCAGAATGGGAATATGCTGCCCGCCGTACAAAAAAATCTTTCCAGAAAGGAAACTTAATCAGCGGGCAACTTGAACCGTCATCTGAAGAAGGACTTCTCTACGCCTGGATTTTTGAAAATGCTGATTCATCAAAAATCGTTGGAACTGCCGGTGTACCTTTTAATCCTGACGAAGTTGTAAAACCCGCTACAGGAAACGCAAATGGCGCAGGCCTTTATGATATGAGCGGAAATCTTCTGGAGTTTTGCTGGGACTGGTTTGCCGATTATGCCGAAGACAATCCCTATGGTCCATCTGTAGGTTATGAACGCGTCTGTAGGGGAGGAAGCTGGGCACCTTATACAATGTTCAATTATGCTGGTGACCGCTATTCCTACAATCCCAATGAAAAGTACAATTATTTTGGATTCCGAATCTGCTGCACAGTGAATGCTAAGTAGCGACTCAACACTAAGTGGTAACTCAACGCAAAAACGCCTGTCTGCCTCTTACTTAAGTCGCTTTTCCTGTCTCTTTATTTTTCTCTTTTCGTGATTAATCAGTCTTTTCTGACTGCGTTTCTGTTTTTTTGCTTTTTTTAGTGCAGAAAAAGTTTCCCTATTAAAGTTCAGCAGCCAGGAACAAATAAAAACAGAAATCAGACATAAAAGTGTCGCAAAGATAACCGGCCAGTAGCCTGGAAGAGTTTCAAACGGGAGTTTAAAGTTCATTCCAAAAAAACTTGTTACAAAAGTTGGCGCCATCATAACAAGGTTGATGATTGCCAGCTTTTTCATCACAACGTTAAGGTTATTGGAAATTACCGAAGAATAAGCATCCATTACACCAAAAAGAATGTTTGAATAAGTGTCGGCCATTTCAATAGCCTGCTTGTTGTCAATTCTCACGCCTTCAACAAAATCGATATCCTCATCATCAAACTTAATCAGACGGGTTGTAACCATTTTTTCCAGCAGAAGGGCATTCGATTTTAGCGAAGTTGTAAAATAAACAAGTGATTTTTCCAGACCCAGCAGCTGCATGATTTCCTTGTTTTCAATCTCAAGCCTCATTTCATTTTGAATGCCCGTAGAACGCCTGTTGATTTCTTTAAGATGGCGCAAAAAGTTTAAGTTTGCGCGGTTCATAATCTGAACAATAAAGGAAGGAAAATCTGTCAGCCTGACATTCTTTATGCGGTTTGTACCAAAATCCTTTAAAACTTCCGTGTCTGTCCAACATATTGTGATAATTATGTTTCCCTTGATGATAATACCAACTGGAACAGTAAAATAAGGAGTTTCTGCATTAGAATCGTAGTTTGGAACCCTAACGATAGTAAGAATATAACCTTCTCCTTCTTCAAGCCGCGAAAGTTCATCCGGGTCAAGAATATCAAGGATGTGGTCATTATCAATGTCGTATTCAGATTGTAATTCAGTGGTTTCGTCGCGGGTAACATTGCGAGCGTCCACCCAGAGTGGCTGATTGTCTATAATTGCATCTTTTTTTGTTTTAACAAACTGGTTGTTAACTTGCTGCCAATAAGTAATCATAATTTTTCTCCATGAGATGATTTTTTATTTTTGGAAAACATATGGGATAACCCGAACTACCGCTGTCCATAATTCACCTCCTGAAAAAAAATTAATACATCAAACTGACTCTTTCATAATAACAGAATGTCCCTTATTTGTTAAGCCTTATGTGTTCTTTTTATTTTTCATAATCAGGGCGAAGACCTTTCATCCCAAAGGGCCTTCCGCCATTCCCTCACGGTCAGCCGCTTCACTCGCTCGGTAAACCTTGCTCGCTCCAGTGGCCGTTCGCAGACTTTGCCTGCTCACGTGGCTCCACGCCCTGACGCAGTTGAATTATTAAAAAAGAGGCTTTCATCCCCAAAAAATAAAAAGAAATCAAATATAACAAAAAATTATAAGAAAAAATGGTCCGAAATCTTTAAAAAAAAACTAATTATAGGGTGAGGAAATAAAAAAAACTATGGATAAGATTGTTGAAAAATACAAGTTTGAACTTCTTCCTGCGTACTCAAAATACAAGAGTGTTGCAATTCTTAATCAAAAGGGAGCAACAATCAGCTTTTTGATTCCGTATTACGAAAAGCAAAAACTAAAACGCAATCTAAAAAAGGCTTTTTATAATTACCTTAATTTTGTAAAAATCCAGGAGGATTGCCCTGAAGATTTTAAAAAAGAGGCTTGTGTAAAGTTTGTTTATGGCAGCAAAGACAATTTGAAAAATACTTATCATAAAAAGGAGAGAGAAGCTTTATGACTAAGGAGAATAATAATAGTTTGTGCGTAAAGTATTCCAGAAAAAATGGAAAAGGAATATGGGATTTTAATTATGCTTTTCTTTTTGGCAGGAGGAAAGTCATTCCTTTAACTTATGTGCTTAACAGTCATAGGTATTCGAGTGTTCGTCCATATTATTTGCTGGAACAGAGATATAGAAGGGAAAGGGAAGAGAAGCGGAGAAAGGATTTTCGGAATAAGAATCAGAAATGTCTTTTGTTAGTCTGTTTTTTCTTGTTGTTATTGTCTTCTGTTCTTTATGCAAAAAATGTGATTAAGGCAGCGATTGAGTTGAATGTGCAGGAAAGGAAAAATGCTTTGTTTCTAGAAGAAATGAATCAGAATGTCCTTAATGCCGTTACAGCACAAAAAGCTGTTTTTGATGAATGAAGTTTATTTATGGAAAGAAGTGCAAAAGTTTGGTTCGTCGTTTGTTGTGGGCTTTTTTTGATAATGACAGTTCTTTCGTGTTTTTTATGCGGGCGACTGGAAAATCAAAGAATGGCAAAAAAAATTGAGGCGGAAATTACGAAGGTCATTTGGAATTCATTTATTGAGACATGTAATGGTAATGGTTATGCGGATTTAAATGAGTGGCAGAAGATAAATCGTAAGCTTTGGAATCTTGATTACATTGCTTGGTCTGCGGCAGAGGATTTTATGGTGGTGTCTGAAGAATCTGGCTCAGCACTGTATTACGGTGTTTGGGAAAGCGAGTATTCTTCTGGTGACGTTTTTTGTAGGTGTAAATTGGATGAGGAGTAGGTGTGAAAAGATTTTTTTTATTGATTTTTGTTTTTGAGCTTATGGGCTTTTTGTGTGCCAGAGAAAAATTGCCTTATGCAATTAGTGGAATGGTGAACGAAAACGAAGAAGGTCTTTCAGAGCAAAAAAAAATGGAATTGTCTTTTGATAATCTCAGTAAAAAAGAAATTTCCAGTTTTACTACAGTTATGTTTGTCTTCGATCAGGAAGGAAATTCTGTTTTAAAAAATAAAAACAGTCTTGTCCTAAAGTTTGAAGAGAGGGTTTTACCGGGTGAGAATTTAACAGTTTCGGTACTTTTAGATTCCTATGTTTATGATACGGAAGATGAATATTATGAAATTGAATATTTGTATGTAAGTATTATTGAATATTGCGATGGAAGCTATTGGTACGACCCCTTCGGGCTGAAACGGTTTTAGTCTCTCTCTGGTAGAATCATTTGTTTTTTAAGGAATCGAATTTATGGAAAAAAATGAAAAATTTATTTTTAATCAGAACATCTTGCAGATACTTGATTCTCTGAATAATCAAAAGCGTTTTTTCAGAATGGAAACTGAAAAGAAAATATGGTTCTACGATTCCTTTTCCCATGGTCTTTATTCAATCAGTAAAGTTTTCTGGAAGCTTGTGGAAGAAAAATCTGATAATGCTTCTGATATTTTTGCAGAATTATCCCTGGAAGATCTTGCAAAAGTTATCGGCTTTTTCTCTGCAATTTACAAGTGCAAATCGGATTATGTAAATCCTCTTGAACCAGATACAAAGTGTTCAGTTATGATTAATACAAGTAACCGCTGCAATCTGAATTGCTCATATTGTTATAGAAATAAAAATGATATTTGTCTGAATAATATTGAAACTGTAAAAAAGACAATGGATTTTGCAATGAAAAAGTTTAGACCGGATGCTTCAGAATATGTCATTTCCTACTCAATGACATCAGAATCATCGGTAGACTTAGATTTATTAAAACAAATAGCGGAAGAGTATATCAATTATGAAAATTACCAGTTTATTAGCGATGACATTTTTACAGAAAAAATTGATGAGTTTTATGAAAGATTGAATGAAGAATTGTTTCCAAGGATTAAGAAAAACAATTTACAGATAAAAATACCTGAAAAAACAAAAGAATCACTTGTTGAATTTTTAAATAAATTACTGGAATTAAGAAATCTATATGATTTGCTTCATGTTACAGACAGAATGTTTAATGATGATGCTAAATATCAGATTCAAAAACGGAATGTCTGTACAAAATGGAAGCTTTTTAGAATTAACAGATGGTGTCTGGAAGTAATATATGATGAATATATTGAAAAAAGGCATGTACCTTATGTAACCTTCTGGTTTATGAGTAATGGAACTTGTGCCAGTCCTGATTTTATGGATTTTATAAAGGCTTGTGATATCAGTCCTTTCTGGATAAGTATAGATGGTCCTGAACAAGTTCATAATCATAATAGAAGAATGAATGACGGTAACGGTTCGTATGAACGCCTTTTAAAAAATATTGAGATTTTCAAAGAAAACGGAATTAAGCTTAAGGCTTCTTCTGTAATAACTTCCTATTATCCAAGACCTCTGGAAATAATCCGTCATTTGCAAAAAATCGGTTTTTCAGAAGTTTCGATGACACCAGTCAGACCAGGAACGGAATGTTCTTTTTCTTCAGATACTATAAAACAGTTGTTAGATGGTTACGATTGTGTTTTTGAAGAATTAAAAAGGAACAGTCTTAACGAGGATTTTTCTTTATTTAGATTTTTAAAGGAAGATTTAACACTTGCTGCCTTCAATATATTTGCCGGCAGAACAAAGCTTCTTAAAAGATGTGCGTTTGATGAGCAAATTGTCGTTAATTCTAAGGGGGAAATATATCCCTGCCTTTATTTTGTCGGTAATAAAGATTTTTGTTATGGAAACATTGATTCAGAAATCGAAAGTCAAAAAATTAATCATGATATTCTTGTGGAGCATCGGGGAGAGTGTTCAGATTGCTGGGCAAGATATTTATGCAGCGGTACGTGTTTTTATGGTTCTTTTGTGAGTACAGGTGATTATAGAAATATTGATCCTGTTGAATGTGTATTAAAAAAGCATCTTGCTGAAAAGTGTCTGGAATTAATTGTTTTTCTAAAGGAAAACGACATTTCAATTGAGAGAGTTTATTAATTAAATAATATTCAGAGGGGGAAATTGAATATGAAAAACTATAAAAGGTATGGCCTTTTTGATTTTGATGATTGTTTGCTTGATATAGCAGAAGAGTTGAATGATTCTCAGTTACTTGGTGTTAACGGCGGTTATTGTGGTGGCTCATATAGCGGTGGCTGTGGTGGAGGGTATTCAGGCGGTGGAGGATATTCAGGCGGTGGCGGTTCTGGATATTCAGGTCAAAAATCTGGTTCTTCTTCAGGCAGCTCTGGTAAGGGCTCTGGTGGAGGCAGTTCTTCATCTTATGGACAGTGCGGAGGTTTTACTCCTGTTTCTGGTTGTAGTGGTGCTCCAAAGGCTTCGTCGGCTCCATCGGGAGGAAATTCACAGAAAAAAGAAGAAGAAAAAAAGCAAAGTGAACTTATTCCAGCTGATACAAGTGATATAGCTGATGACAAGAAAACTCTTGAAGCTGTTACTGGTGTGGATGCAGACGATGGCGGAGCTTCTGAACTTATTCGGGATAATACAAGTGAATCTTCTGAAGTCGATTCTGCGGCCAAGCAGCCGGAAGATAATGGTCCTGATAGTGGTCACTGGGGAGGAATTCGCAATTTCGACAATGATAAGGAGTTTATGCAGGAATATCGAGATGATAAAAATGAAGCTACGAAAGATTCAGAAATGAATGGAGAAAAGAATCTTTACAGCACAGTAGGCTGTAAAATGCAGGGAGCCGCAAAAATTTTATCTGAAATATTGGGGCTTGATGTTTCTATTTCGAAAGTTAATGAAGGTTGTGATACAAATAATGATGGATTATTGTGTAGAGAGGAAATAGAATCTTATGCAAAAAATAATCTTGACAGTAATAAAGCAATAAAGACAGATTATTTTGAAAAAACTCTTGATAAATCTGTAATAGACAGTATTCCTTCGCTTGATGGAGACAAGTTTACTTACGTTCTTGGAAGGGCAGAAGATGTTCATGGTGGTCAGCATTGGATTGTACTTGAAGGTTATAATGTAAATGATTCCGGCCAGGTTGTGTTTGATTATAATGCAACAAGCAAAAATGATGGCCTGAATAATAGAACTTATATACTTGGACCTGTGGATCCATCGCAAAAAGAAACTTATACAATTTCAAAAATAGAAACATATACTGTGTTAGATAAGCATTAAGTTTGGTAACAGAAAATTAGTGGAATATCTGATAATTATGTAATTCAGATATTCCATTTAATAAATTGAGTCCGTATGGAGTCATAATTAAAATGTTTACCTTTATAAGGTAAACACAGGAGCATTAAAATGAAAAAAAATATTATTGCAATTGCTTTTTTATGGTTTATCTCTGTTTTTATGCATGCAGAAGATATGTATAAAAAAATATTTGGGAAATATATCGATAAAGATTATGTTTGTTATGATTTTGTAGTACATAATCCTACTTTTTATGCTGCGGAATATTATTATCCGAAAGTGAAAGAATTGAAGAATAAGGTTATATTATGCAAGAATTCATCATATTGGATAAATGATGCAGGATATAAATTATGGAGTGATTCAGAGATTCCTTATACCAGCTATACTTATTATCATTTTGATGCTTATGGACATATTTACAGAGTTGATCGGCTTGGGATTGATAAAAATGATCTTATTTATAATAAATGGACTTGTTTTTATACTCTTACAGAAAATCAATATATAGAAACTTTTATTGATGAAATAAAGAAAAAGGAAGAAAAAACAGTTTATGATATGATTATGTCAGATGAATCCTTGAGTTTATATCGGAAAGACTATGATTATGCCTATCAATATGAATATAAACCTGGGATAATAACATACAGTGAATTTAGGAATGATGTCCTGGAAAGGCAAACTATATGTGAATATAAAGATAATTCATTTATATCTTCTATGGTATGGTATACAGGAAATCAAGGAGAATTATCCCAGAAAATTGAATATGAAAATGGTCAAAGAATAAAAGAATCCCGTCCATTACCAGACGGAGAAGCTGTTTATATATATGATATTGATTCAAAATTATGTAAATATCAGGAAACCCGTAATGGTAAGACTAGAGATGGTTCGTGTTATAGAGAAGAGTTTACATACAGTACTTTAGGTTACATTTCTTCAAAAAGGGAAGCTCCAGCAGAAACAGTTGATGGAAATTACACTGTGATTAATTATATTCTGTTATATAAGAATGATGAGATTTGGAAAAAATATTTTGCAGATGTGCAAAAGAAATAAAAAAAAGTAAAAAATATTTAAAAAATGAGAAAATAACTATTGACAAAAAAAAAAGAAGGATATATATTTCTCTTCACCGTCGCAAGAGAGCGACGCGGTCTTTGACAAATCAGGGAAGGAAACAATCAACTATATAATTTTTTATATGTTTTTAATCAGAGAATAAAACATACCTAAACGTGAACCGGTTCAGGTTCACGGTCAATTCAGCGAAAATAAAAAGCTGGGTTATACGA
>CADCLG010000034.1 GCA_902802305.1 uncultured Spirochaetaceae bacterium | reverse complement strand
GTCTTTGGAAAAATCCGCCTTGTAACAGACCCGGACCTTACCCGCCAGATCTGCACAAAACTGGTTTATAAATTCACAGATGATCAGGCATATCTTGAAAAAGAACTTACCAATGCCCTGCCCCGTGTTCAGTGCCTTGAACTTGAAATTGAACACATGACCGGTAAACTGGTGAATGAGTCGTAAAGCAGAGCCCTAGTACATTTCCTCTAATGTAACCAATGTAAGGTTTTTAGAATTTTCAATAACATAATCAGTAAAGCCTGAAAGAGAAAACAGCATTGCTTTTAGGTTTGATGCTGGCAAATAATTTAGTTTATTCAGAAAGTTATCAAGATCTCCATTGTCAAATTTTTCAGTCTTGAACTTACACTCACCGGCCAGAACATAGTTTTTTCCATCCAGTCCAAGAAGGTCTATTTCAACAAGGACAATATTCTTCCCGGCTTTTACAGAATTCTGATATTCAACAAGGTCTGTTAAAAAGCAATGGATTTTTTTGGTGCCGACATTACTCAGAATATAATCTTTTGCCATTCTTTCAAAAACGCTGCCCATAAAATTATGCAGATTCTTTTTTACCTTCTGCTCATAATAAAGCTTTCCTTTTCCACTATTGATAAGACTTGCGCCCGGAGCAACATATTTGAAATAGAAATTTATCATTGAATCTGAAATTATATAATATGGTTTAGGAGTTTCACGACGCTCTACAATTTCTGCTGAAATAAGATTATTCAGACAGTAGCTGATGTCTGACATTCCTGTGCTTGACTGAATTTCATTATATTTAGTTTTTCCTTTTGCAATGGCATCTATTATAGAATTATAGGCAACAGGATTCATTTTTTCCGCCGTAATAACTGTCTTAACTTGTTCTTCAGAGAAAAATGCATTTCTAGAGAAAAATAGTTTTTCGATATTTTCATCAAGTGAAAGCTTACTGTCAAATTGTTCCAGATATTTTGCAACTCCTCCTGTAAGACCATAAACAATGGCCTTCTCTTCTGCATTATAATCAGGAACAAACAAAGCTGTGTCCTTGTAATTAAATGGATTAATTTTGAATTCCAGATTAGCTCTTCCATGAAGCGGAGCGGAGGAACCAAGAACCTCTTCCCGCATAAAAGAAACGAGAGAACCCAGTAAAATAAAAAACAGATTTGACTTCTTCCACTTGTTATCAATGTATTTCTGCAGTAAAGAGTCCATAAATGGACAGGATTTTGAGAGATAAGGATATTCATCAATTACAAAAACAAGTCTCTCTTTTGCTGATTCTTCTGCAATAAAATCAAAGATTGAATCAAAGGAATCAAATTTTAATTTTCCGCTAAGATTCGGAGCAAGGTTGTCCAGAACATCATTTCCCATTCTTTCCAGGAGTTCTTTTTCCGTCATTTCTGTACTGACAAAAGAGACAGACTTGCATTTATTTTTTTCAATGAATTTATTTATGAGCGTTGTCTTTCCAACTCTTCTACGGCCAAAAAGAACAGCCATTTGAAAACCTTTCCTGTTATAAAGCTCCTGAAGAGACGCAAGCTCTTCTTTTCTGCCTATAAATTTTTCCATATTGATAATCCTCTTTGGGCTGTGATAAGTATTACTAGAGCGCTGTCTACTAGAGAATACTCTACTAGAGTGTACTCTAGTAATATTATATGGATAAAGTATATTTGTCAATGAAAAATGATATTAAATTCACCGCTTATTCTTTGTGAGACATCAATCTTACCCCTAATATCTTTACTATTTATTCCTGAATCCCTTCATCCCATTTTCAAGCAAAGTCGTTGCAAGCTCAATCATTTCTTCCATTGGAATCTTACGACCGTCGGCAACCCACTGGCGGTAAAGCAGAACTACGCAGTTATTAAAAGTCAAAAGGATATTGCGCACGCTTTGGTCAATCCCCTTCAGAGGACGAGATTCCGCCGCCTGCTTTGTAACCCGGTTCTGCATTCTTTCGCGGATATAGTCAAAACGGCTGTCGCAGGTAACACGCTTAAAAAAATCATCCTGAGCTTCCATGTATTCAAAAAAGGCCTGCACAAGTTTTCCAGTTTCCTTGAGTTGATCAATCCCCGAAACAATCGCGCTGTATTCGCTGGAATGCTTAGCCTGAATCTCCGCAAGCACATCATCCACGCAATTATAATGAAGATAAAAAGTATTGCGGTTGATTCTGGCTCCTTCAGTAATTGCCTTTACGGTAATTTTTTCATAAGGCATCTCGCAGACCATTTTTTTGAAAACACTTTGAATTGCTTCTTTCGTGCGAACAATGCGCGGGTCGATTTTTTGTTCAGTCATAATTCTCCTTTTTTGGGCGCATCCCTCACTTCGTTCGGATCGGGCTATCCGCCATTTCGCTGTCGCTCCAGCCTCCTCACTTTGCCTGCGGCTTCGTTGCGGTGGCCGCCTTCGGCGTGGCTCCTATCCCTTGCGCGTTCACAAAATAATTAATAGGCAAATATGCAACATCTGTCGTTTAAAAGACATTATACCATAACCTGCCCTTAATAAAAAGACATGTGTCGCTTATAATGCAATTATGCGTTAGGGCATGGAGCAGCTGCGAAGCAGGCCACTGGACTGAGCAAAGCGAGGGAAGCGGCTGACCGTTAGGGAACTGCGGAACGCCCGACCGCCTGCTAAAAGCAGGCGGGAACGCCCAAATTAATTTCTTCGGAGGACAAAATGGACTACACCCCAGGCTATGTTTATGAACTTATGGAAAAAGGCGGACCAACAGATGTTCGCGAACCTTATTTTAAGGAAGCGGTCAGCGAAATGATGCGTGCCAGGAAACTCTGCGCGATTGCAAATGCAAAGATGCCCGATGATGAAAGTTATGTTTCTGATCTTGAAGAACTTTTTGGCCGCAAGCTGGATGATGTTCGCATTCTCACACCTTTTATCTGCGACTTTGGAAACCGTGTAAAGTTCGGGAAAAATGTCTTCATTAATCACTCTGCCATTTTGTCGGCATCCGGTGGAATAGAGTTTGGCGACGGAGTTTGCATTGCGCCTGGTCTTCGCATTGCTACAATCAATCACGACTTTAATGAGCGACACACAAAATACACCTACGGTAAAGTCACAATCAAAAAGAATGCCTGGCTTGGAATGAATGTTACAGTTTGTCCCGGCGTTACAATCGGCGAATATGCAGTGGTTGCAGCAGGAGCTGTAGTCACAAAAGATGTTCCGGATTTTGCGGTAGTCGGTGGGGTGCCTGCAAAAGTTATTAAAATGCTGGATCCTTCAGAACAGAAGGAATAGGAGGAACAAATGAATCTGAAAAAAACACTTATCGGCTTGGGAATAGCAGCTTGCCTTGCAGGTTCGCTATTCGCACAAAACAAAACTTCAAACTCAAAGGAGACTAAAATGGGAAAATCACTGGTAGTTTTTTTTTCGCTCGCAGGCGAACAGTATAACGTTGGAAACATAAAAGAAGGAAATACTTCAATCATCGCAAAGTTCATTGCAGAAGAAACAGGCTCAGAGCTTTTTGAACTTGAAACCCAAAAGCCTTATCCAACCGACAGCTACAGCCGCCTGACTCAGATTGCAAAGGACGAGCAGAACAAAAAAGCCCGCCCAGCCCTCAAAGCTGATATCGACATCACCGCATACGACACAATCTTCATCGGTTATCCAAACTGGTGGGGAGACATGCCAATGCCGGTTTACACATTCTTAGAAGCCCACGACTGGAGCGGAAAAACAATCATCCCATTCTGCACCCACGAAGGAAGCGGACTTAGCGGAACAGAAAGCCGCATCCGTTCAACCTGCAAGGGAGCCACAGTAGAAAAGGGCCTCGCCGTTCAAGGAAAGGTAGCACAGACTAACAGAAGTGCCGCTAAAAAGGCAGTTCAGGACTGGCTTTCTAAATTGGGAAAGTAGGAGACTTGCATGAAAAGAGGTCTGAAAATATTTTTAATTGCAGGAGTTTTTTCTATGATGACAGCTTCAATATTTGCACAGGCTCCGGCCTTTGATCTTAAGAAAGGTACTGTAAAACTGAACTCCGGACATGAAATGCCAATTCTTGGAATCGGAACATATCAGCTATCAAACACTCAGGCAGAAAACTCCGTTTACTGGGCTCTTAAAGCCGGAATGCGATTGATTGATACCGTACGCATTTACGGAAACGAAGAAGGAGTTGGTCGCGGAATCCGACGGGCCATTAAAGACGGAATCTGCAAGCGGGAAGAAATCTTTGTTACCACAAAAATGTGGACCAGTGATTTCTCAAACGGAGATGCAGCTGTGGACGCTTCCCTCAAACGTCTGGGGCTGGACTACATTGACCTGATGATTCTTCACCACTCACAGCCACGCAATGATGTTGACGCCTACAAGGCAATGGAACGCGCAGTAAAAGCCGGAAAGCTTCGTTCAATCGGACTTTCAAACTACTACGAGCCTGATGATTTTGACCGTCTTGTAAAAGCCACAAGCATTAAGCCTGCCCTTTTGCAGAATGAAACCCACCCATATCACCAGAGCGGAAAAATGAAGGCCCACATTGCAAAGTACGGCACTGTTATGGAAAGCTGGTTTCCACTCGGTGGCCGCGGCTACACTCAGGAACTTTTCAACGCCCCTACAATCAGCGCAATTGCAAAGGCTCACGGAAAGTCTTCAGCTCAGATTATCATCCGCTGGCACCTGCAGGCAGGCAACATCGCAATCCCCGGCAGCTCCAACGAAAAGCACATCATCGAAGATGCAAGCGTCTGGGATTTTTCTCTCACAGATGATGAGATGAAACGGATGACTGCGATAAATAAAGATAGACGTAATGCGAATTACTAAAAGTTGAATCTGAGCGTTCCCTCGTTCACGCGTGAGCGGGCTTTTGCGAGTTTGCTTGCAAACTCGTTACAAGAATGGCTTTGCCATTCTTGCGGGTTCCGCCTTTCGGCTCCATTTCTTCGGAACGCATTTATTAAAAACTATTCGATAAAAAGTCTATTTTATTTCCCAATGACCATTTTTATCTGCTCCTACGCGACATATAAGAGCCAGTTCTTCCAGTTTACGGAGATTTACCCTTATAGTTTCTCTTGTTTTTCCTGTTCTTTCTGCAAGTTCATCGTAAGTGTAATTTGGATTAGTTTTGAGTAAATCGAGAATCAGTTTTTGAGTTTTATTTACAGGCAGATTTACAGGCAGGTTTTTGCCTGTATTTTCAGATTTTTTTTCATTTACAGGCAGATTTTGCGACCTGATATGACAATACCTGTTCTTAAGCTCATTATGTTCACCAATCAAGAGGTTTCGGAAAAATCGTTCAAGGAATTCCGAATTTTCCTGAATTCCTTTCTGCAGATTGGTATAATTTGCACGAACTAATGCATTTCTAAAATACCAGGAATTTTCAGCAAATATATCGTTATTTACATTAAATCCTAATGAACGTAAATATTTTATAGTGAATACAGCAGTAGTTCTTGTATTTCCTTCTCCAAAGGCGTGAATCTGCCAGAGTCGCGAAACAAAAAATGTAATATGCTTTACAATTTCATCAGTTGTTAAATTTTTATAACTGAAATTCCGTTCCTGATCAAAGTCATAATCCAGAGCGGCTTTTAATTCAAAGGCCGCACCATACATTACTGTATCACCATCTAAAACCCACTCGTGTTTAGTAATATCATAATCACGAAGTTTCCCGGCAAATTTAAAGATTCCTTCAAAAAGGCGTCCATGAATTGCAATCAGATGAGAAGGAGAAAAGTTAAATGATTTTTCGCTCAAAATTTGAGCAATCCTAGATGCAACTTTATCCGCTTCTTCTGTTCTTTCTTTTGGATCATCAGTACGTTCTGTTTTTGATTCATAGTAAGTATCAATAAGAGATTTTGCTTCATCAATAGAAATCTCACCGTCAATATTCCGCTTTGCAGTATCAAAAAGATATTTAGAAGGAGTAAGACCGTCTACCTGTTGTAAACCAATAGCAGTTGACCAGGCATACGTTTTGTCCTTTTTTTCAGGTTCTGTATTGCGGATATATTCTTCAAAATCTAATTCGTATGGATTTTTATCTGGCATAGGCTATTCCTTTCCTCTATAATCGGCTTATATCTAGTTTTTCAAAATCCTGATATAAAAATACCAGAATATTCCGCATAATAACTGCATCTTTTGCAGGCAGTTTACTTTCTCGCAGATAATCTGTTATCTCTGATTCGATAAAGTGCATTGCAGCATGAAAGAATACTTTTATCTGAGATAAATCTGTCCTGGTTGATACTGAAAAAGCTGAAGAATGAACATAACTACTGGAGTATTTGTATAAAACAGTGAATGAATCTTCCAAATCACATTCTTTTGCCAAAGTTCCAATTTTTCTATCTTTTTTATTCGGAATTTTGCTTTTGGTCCAGCCATAGTTTTCTGCAAACTCCTGGCCGTATTTATTCAAATAATCATCATGAATTTTATCCCATTCTGGCGTACTATTTCCAACAAGCTGAGTAAGATGATATCTAAGAAATTGCAGATGCTCTTTATAAACAGGAACTAAATCTGGATTCTGAACGAGATACTGTCCAATTACAAAACTTTCATATAGCGAACGATACTCTACAATCACGCTATTAAAGCAGCCATTCATTGCAAGAAGTAGAATACTTTTATATTGATTCAAATCATTTTGCAACCGAACAGAAATATGTTCTGCAATTTGAGAGTTCTTTTTACCTTTGCTTTTTCTTGCCGCATAGTTATAAATTGCAACAGCACAATCCAGGAAAATAAAACACTTTCTGAGCATTTCTGAATTCTGGAGCAATGCGACTTCTGAAGATGCAATATAATCCTGCCAGAAATGCTGGATAAGCTGATTCTCATTTGAATAAAGGAAGTTTGTGAATTGTTCTAAATATTTATCAAGCTGTAATTCTCTTTCAGTAACATTTCCGCTTTCTGAAAAATCTGTAAGAGGACATTCTGAAATAAGGCGTTTTAGGAATTTTTGATCCATAATACTATAAGGAATATAAAGATTTCAATATTCCAGCATCACGTTTAGCATTCGTTTTTCTTCTTAAATTGCTCAAAACACGAACCTCAACTTCTGGTGACCAATAAATGCTTAATTTTTCTCTAGCCCGTGTAATTGCCGTATAAAAAATATTGTGCGTTATACGTTCTTCAACTTCATCAGAAATTATGATTTTTACGGAATTATATTCCAATCCTTGAGCTTTATGAATTGACACGGCATAAGCAATCTGAAAAGGTATCTCTGTTATTGCATTGTCATCATCCGTATTAATTTTTTTATTAACGGAAAAACGAATGATTGACTTTCCATTTTCAGAATTCCCAAGCAGTTCAAAACTGTAACCAAATGTATCAAGTTCATTTAAAACAGTATCTATTTCAATATCAAAAACGATACTTTCCTCTGTTTCTTCTATATTTTGAATTATTCCTTTTAAATTGTTATAAATAATGGGGCTAAATCTATTTGATTCATTAAATAATATAGGATCACCTACTTTGTAGGTATGAATACCATAAACGACAGATTTTCCAGGATTATTGTCTTGTAGAAATGAATTTACATTATTAATCCCGTATAATCCGTCATAATTCAAGCATAAAATAATTTCATCTTCATCATTTTTTTCAAAAATAGAATTGTCCAATCGTTTTGAATACCCAAATTTATCTATGGCTTCTTGCATACCTTCTTCAAGATTCCGAACTCTAGACCAAACAGTCTTTAAGTTTTCTTCTGTGCTTCTGAATGTATTTTCTAATTCAAAAACTGATGTTTCAGGTATAAATAGTTTTGCAATTGAAAACCAATTACCGAATTGAATTGCCTCAATCTGATAAACATCTCCTACTAAAATCAACAATTTGAATTGAGCTTTTTCGAGAATTTTTCTCATATCTGAATTGCATAATGTACTGCTTTCATCGATAAATATCATATCATATTCAGTTTTTGAATTTTTAGAAGATAAAAACTTTGCAACCGTCATGTAATCACAATTTGCAACAGTGACTTTTCTTCTTAAGTTCTCTACTGCCGGGTTTGTATTTGCAAGATATAGTTTGCTTCGTGCTGCAAATAGTTCTGAAACATGTTTTATCAATGTAGATTTTCCTGTACCTGCAGAACCATAAATAAAAGCAACATGAGAATTTATGAACATCTGTAGGAGTGCTTTTCTTTTTGTCTCATCATCAATTTTATCTGAGTTTTCTCGTAACCAAGATTCTACATAGACTTGGTATCCTCCTACTCCAGAAGCTGCAAGTTCCTTAAAACGCTTTATTATATATGAACAATCTTCTGCATATTCATTTATGTATATAGAATTGGAAAATTGTTTTAAGGAACGGTATTCGCGGTGCTTATAATAAATCTTCGAATTATAACAATTAATCAAATCATCTAAATTTGGAAAATTCGCCAATTCATCTATTTTCGTAAATAAAGCTTCTTTCTGTTCTGTATTTATTTTTATATATCTAGCAAGAAATTCATGTTCTCTTCTTTGTGTAGAAATACACTCAAGTAAATCAAATATACGAGGATTATGATTTATCAATGATGTTACAAATGGCATCGATTCAAAAGGATTACAACCATATTTTAAATGCAAATTTGAAAGAATATTGCAAGTGCCATTCCAGTCGATTTGAGATCTTAGAATTGCATTATCCATTGTATATAATAAATACCTGAGTATGTTTGTACCCGCCATATTATTTTTTATAATATTTCTGCAAGTATCAAATATATCAAACAAAGTTGTATTTCTTGCCCGCTGAGTTATTTGAGTTTTAATTGAGTTATAAAAAATATCATCAGAATCTAAAAAATCAAGGAGATTCATATTATATTTTGAAATAAACCCCATTAACCCATCATACACAAGGTTATTACTTTTTATTTCTGATTTACCTGTAAATATATAGCCAAAATTATTCAATTCACAAGGTCGTATGGATGCTTGCCAAGAATCTATAATGAGTATTTCCATCTTGTTATTACTGATGTTGATTGTATCCTTATGCATGGAAAATTTAACAGCATAGTTTTCAAGGATATCCATCGCTGTAAACGCTATAACTCTATCAAATTTACTGACATTATCAGTTGCAAGCGTAAAGGTTACTTCATAATAGACTTTTTCATTTACAAAAAAGGGCTTTATTTTTTGTATATATAATCGCTCGTTATAATTTATTGTTCCCGAGGATAATGAAAAATTATCTATCTTTTCAGCAATTTTCTGATGATACTCATTCATATCATTATCCGTATCAATTGGAAAATCATCTATATTTTTTAAGACTTGAAGATTACAATTTTGAGACAAATATGTTTTTATTTTTAGTAAATATTCATAATATTTCAGCATCAAGCGTTCAGATGCGTTTTCATCAAGAGTATAATGCGATGCAGACTTTTGTAACAATTCATGAAATTTGTATAAAAACCTTAAATCACCCCTCGTTTTTAATACTTTAAGAAGTCCAACCCTCTCATTGTAATCATTAGGATTAACATTTTTGTCGGTTGAACATAATTTCATTGCAATATATTCAACAAAATTTCTTAATTGACTGAGGATATTTTGGCTTAATAGCCCACGTTCAGAATCGTCAAACTTACTGATATTCTTACAGATATTTGTATCAGCATCCAAAATAGCTTTATCTATTGCGTTCATAATTTCTATTCTCCAAGTTTTTCACAAAGTGGCAGCATTTTTTCGATTGCAGCGACTATGCGTTTTTGTTCGGCAAGCGGTGGAAGTGGAAAAAGCATTCCTTTTAAATTATTAATACTTACACCACCAATTATGCCATTGATATTATCTTTAAATGCATCAGTAAAGAGTGTACTTTGCAAGAAATAAAATATGAATTTTTCAATTTCATTTTTATAAGAATTAAAACAGCAAAGTTTATTTCCAAAACACACATCCTGATTTGTAAAAGCGATTTTTCTTCCAGCACTGCCACCTTCAATGCACATCAAAACTGTATTCTTTGGAGCAATACGGAAATTATCTTTTTCAAAAGGTATTTTTATACCATTATCATAATTAATAGTCTGATCAAAATTTACATCTTTTGTTCCTATATAAAACCAGCCTTCTTTTACATTTGTATATTTTAATTTTTTTTCAGTTTCATTAATACTATCGCCTGTATAAAGGTTGCAAAGTTCTGATAATCTACACCAGCACCAATTCTCTGGAATATCAAACGGCATCTCATCTTCTGTAATTTCAGGTAGAGTTTTTTCCTTTTTCAGTTTACCTTCTTTTATGAGTCGGGCTTTTTCCTTGCGAATCTCTTCAAGCAAAGCTTTTCCTGTTTGCAAGTTGATGCCGCGAGTTTTGGCGGTGTCCGCTTGCGGACATGACGGGCCATTGCCCGGCAAGTCAAAACTCGTCTTCAAGGGCGGATTCGCAAGAAGCCGACCTTGAAAAGCTTCCTGCAGGATTGCTTTTTTTGTGAGTGTGCCGATTTGTTCATTGATTGCCTTGAGCGCGCTTTCTTTTTTGCCGTATTCTTCTATGAGCGGCATGAACTTTTCGATTGCGGCGACTATGCGTTTTTGTTCGGCTAGTGGTGGAAGGGGAATAGGAATTTTTTTGATGTTTTCTGAGCCCAGATTACCTTGATTAGCTGTTCCAGTTTCAAATTCAAAAATATAATCTAAAATAGGTTTGCTTTTTAATATCCAGGTTAAAAATTTAGCATATATATTTTTTTTTGGTCTTAAACATCCAACACGCTGATTTACATACAAATTTTTATCATTTTCTGTGATAAGAGTTGTAAAAAAATAATCCCGTTTTAAGCGAGTTCCAGTCATTGTAACTAAAATATCATTTGTAATACATTTAAATGCATTTGTTTTTTCTGCTAATGAAACATCAATATATACTGGTTTTGTAGAAAGTTGCAAGTAACCATTTTTAACATTGCCTAAACGCAAAACTTGATAATCAGAGTTTTCAATAAAAGAGTGACTATCATATGCGTAACCGCCAATAAAATTAATTAACTCTCCCAATCTACACCAGCACCAGTTTTCTGGAATATCAAAAGGAATCTCATCTTCTGTAATTTCGGACAATTCTTTTTTCGTCACACGGATTTGTGATTTACTACGTAAATCACTGCTTTTAGTTTTTTTATCCTTTCCATCGCAAATTCCGTAGGAATTTGCAAATCCGTGTGACAGTCTTTCTTTCCGTATTTCTTTCAGCAAATCACTTGCATTGCCTTCGCTTGCAATCTGAGGAACTAATTTACCCTGCACTGCTTCCTGCAAAAGTGCGTTTTTCAAATCTTTAGCAGTCATAATATTAATTCCAATTATCTTTTATGATTGGCAAAAATTGCATTTCACCATGATTGTATATATGTTCAAAAGTATCTACCTTAGTAACAAGTTCAAAAACAGATGGCTGCATCCATTTAATACATTCAAGTATTAAATCGTGTTTGGACTGTAAATCATTCCAGTGACAAATTCTTTCATAATGATATACTCTGTTACGCAGATTGCGTATTTGTTCCATTATATTTTGTATATTAGCAGAATTTTTTTGTGCTTTAGGGCAATTTTTGAAACCATATTTTATAATTTTGCTTTGAAAAGCACAAGAAGAATATCTTTTTGAAAAAAAAGCAGTCCAAAAACCCAATGAAAGCTCTGACACTATCCGTTCATGCGTTATTGCTTTTCCGCCATCTGAAATTCTCTTCTTTACTTCTTCAAGCTTATTAATGGCCGAATCTGACAGAGGAATTATTGTATACCAATCGTTTCTATTGCAAAATTGAGATAGAATCTCATCTATTTTGTTTCGGAGACATATTTCAAAAAAATGCAAAGAGCTATAAAGTGCCCGACATAATTCTATATTGTATAAATACCTAGCTAATGTTTCTTCATAATTCTCACCATTGTTTTTATATGCACTAAGACGGCTTGCCGTTAGAGCTTTTTCTATATTCAAATGAAATTCTTGTTTCATCTTAACCTCGTTTTCTTGACATTTAATCATTTTTGCCTTATATTATCAATGTGGGCCGCGGGATTCCTTCTCCCTGCCTTGAGCAGGTGGTCTATCGAAAGATAGCGTAGGGACCGCGGACGTGTTTTTTTTAAAGTCCGAGTTCTGGTTTTTATCAGCCTGGGGCAACGAAAGGGCATCTTCGGATGCCTTGTTTTGTTTTAACTCTTTTGCCGTCATGGACTATCATCGCTTGACTTGCTGGCTTCATCTGCTATACTTGAACTATCGACGTGAGGTGTCTTAGTTGCCCTGCCCGCTGATTTTTCAGCCGCGTCACTCAAGCCTTCGAATCTTTCGGAGGCTTTATTTATTTCTTTTAGTTTATAGCATCTGTTCTTATTTCCGCCCATCGCTTCCAGATAGCCGAACTCGGTAAGCTGCCGCAAATATCGTTTGGCGGTTGTAGGGGTAAATCCAAAATGCTGCACAAGTTCCTCTGTAGTGATTTGGGATTTATCGCTCATAAAATGCAAAATATCGACCAGTTTCTCGGCTAAAGTTGGCTTTACAGACCACTTATCGACCATTTCCAGCTTCAAAAGCGATTTATCGACCATTTACAACTCCCCTTTCTGTGCTTTCTGATGAAGCTCTGTAATCTGTGAAAGAAGACTGTCTATTTCGGCATTAAGCTTTGAACGCTTTTCTTCGTAGTTTTGAATTGTTTCTGCAACGCTCAAGATTTCTTCTTCCTCGTGAGGATAGCCGCAGACATCAAAGTTGTAATTCGAATCAATAAGTTCCTGTGCAGTAAAACACTTTGCTTTTGGATTTCCTTCTTCGTCTGTAATTTCCTTGCGGTCATTCCACCAGGCAATACAGTCATCAAAGTGCTTTAATTCCATTGGCTTTGTTTTGCTAAAATGCTTGCGGTCGCTTGGAATGTCTACGCGGTAGAACCAAGTCTTTCCTGTAGGCTCTTCATTATTGAAGAAAAGGATGTTTGTTGTAATGCTTGTATACGGGCTGAATACGCTACCAGGCAAGCGGACAATTGTGTGAAGGTTAAAATCAGTAAGGAGCTTTTTCTTTAGATTGTTCTTTGCGTTGTCGTTTCCGAACAAGAATCCATCTGGAACAATTACAGCTGCGCGTCCATTTTTTTTAAGACGATACATAATAACGGCCATAAACAAATCCGCTGTTTCACTTGAACGCAAGTCTGCCGGGAAGTTCTGTTTGATGTCGTCCTTTTCGCTTCCACCATAAGGGGGATTCATGAGGATTACATCAAAGGCATCTTTTTGGGTATAGTCCAAAAGTTTATATGTAAGTGAGTTTCCGTGATAGACCTTAGGGCTGTCCAGACCATGCAAAAGCATGTTTGTAACACAAAGCATGTATGGGAATTGTTTTTTCTCTACGGCATAAACTGAGTTATAGATTTTTTCTGATTCTTCGTTTGAAATGCTGCCTTTAGCGTCTTTTACTTCTTCAAGTTCTTTTATCCAGCTGGAAAGGAATCCACCAGTACCACAGGCAAAATCTGCCATTGTTTCGCCAATCTGAGGCTTAATCATTTTTGCCATGAACTGAGTTACGGCTCGCGGGGTATAGAACTCACCGGCACTTCCCGCGCTTTGAAGTTCTTTGAGGATTGTTTCGTAGATTTCGCCGAACGCGTGGGTCTCTTCGTAGCTGCCGAAATCAAGCTCGTCGATGATGTTCGCAATTTGGCGGAGAAGAACGCCGTCCTTCATGTAGTTGTTTGCATCTTCAAAAGTCGTTCGCACAATAGTCTGACGAATTGGTGTATCAGGTGTGATTTCCAGATTTTTTAAAGTTGGGAAAAGTTTGTTGTTTACAAAGTTTAAAAGTTTGTCGCCTGTAAGCCCGTCACCCTGATTTTCTGTGTGAGCCCAGTTACGCCAGCGGAGTTCTTCCGGGATTATAGATTCATATTTTTCGTCTTCAAATTCCCAGTCTTCTTCTTTGGCATCATATACTTTTAAGAAGAGCATCCAGGCCATCTGTTCAATTCTCTGTGCGTCACCGTTAATACCGGCATCGTTACGCATTACATCGCGAATACGTTTTACAAAACTACTTAAGTTGCTCATTTATAAATCCTATTTTATATTTTCTAGCCAATATTTTCTTGTAAGAAGATAAGTTTCTAGCGGATACATTTTATATCCGGTACAATTCATATAAAAATCTAGTCCAAATAATGTAGGATCGAATTCAACCAATTTATTAATCAAGTCAATTTTATAGGATTTGATTAAATTCATTTTTTGTAATCCGGCAAAATTTGGAACTATATAACCTATGGATATAGAATATAATTCTTCATTATTAATAAGTTCTTCATGTGTTGTATTATGAAAAATATAATCTAAGGGTGTGGGTGAATTTTCCAATATTTGTTTTATTGGTATTTTAATTTTTTCTTTTAAATTTAATTCATTATCATTAGCGCAAATTTTCAAAGGTCGTTCAAATGTACAAATTTTATCATCCTTATATATCAATTTTATAATACGAGCTTGATATATAGATAAAGAGTTTAATAAATCATAATATATAATATCTGTATCTCCACTACTAGGATGAAGTAAGCTTCCTGATAATAAACCTGCCCACATATTCTGTATATTCTCATCATCACATAGAGATGCTTTATCAATAAAATTAATTAATGAACGTGGATTTATTTCATAATGTTGTTTATTTTCAAGTTGTTTTTGAACTTTTTGTGTTATTTTGTATAAATTCACAACTCGGTAAATATGCATTTTATCTTTTAAGTATAATCCTAATTCTTCAGCAGCAGGTAAACATATTTTACTTAAGAATTGGCCTACACCATTAACTGCTTTACCAACAGTTTCTTTTGTACCTTCTTCTATAATTTTTTCAACAATCTTATTTTCATCCATTTTTTAATTCCTAGATTTAAGCTACTTTATATAATTCTATTTCCAGTTCTCTTAATGCTAAACGGTATTTTTCATTACCACCAAATAAAGCCGCAATTCTAGAAGGTTTACCATATTTTGTAAATGGATTTTGTTTAAGAATCTCTGTTGATTCAATATCATAAATGCCAAGTTCGGCATATTTATCCAAAAGCGCATTTATAACTTCGCGGGCAGCTTCACCGTACTTTCCAAAGATATCACGCTTCTTTACATTTTCAGCACGCTCTCGTCTGGTCAGAGGCTTTTGATTAAATGCAATATGACAGATAAAATCAAAGTCATCTACATCGGTCATGTTCTGGTCTTTCTTAATCAACTCAAGATCAATGCCCTTTTCTTTGAGCATATTGCGGATGATTTCTTTTTTCTGTTCACCGTTCCAGGTTTGAATAAAGTTTTCCAAAGTCTGGTATGTTCCGAGAATGCTTTCTTTTGTGTAATCTTCGATAGATTCCTGCTTCAAAAGTTTTCCGTCTGTATCATAAATCGAAACTAAACGTTGAAGGACATTTACTTTTATTTGACCTTTTCCAATAATTTGAACTGTGCGTTTTTCAGTTTTTTGTTCATCTAGTCCGTCACTTCGACTGCGCTCAGTGACCGGCTTTTCTTCATTAGGGATATTTTGTTCGGTGAGCGTAGTCGAACCATAATCTTCATCCTGTTCAATTTCACCATCCCAGTCAGGGTCGGCAAACAAACGGCTTACTCTGCGGAAATCCATAATTGTAAAATGAGTTTTTCCATCATCATAGCGAAGTCTTGTACCACGGCCGATAATCTGCTTGAACTCAGTCATTGAATTAATAAGCTCATCAATGACAATAAGCTTTACCATTTTACAGTCACTACCAGTTGAAAGGAGCTTTGAAGTCGTTGCAATTACAGGATAAGGTTGTGAAACAGAAATAAAATAATCAAGTTTATCTTTTCCGTATTTATCGCTTCCTGTAATGCGGACAACATACTGTTCCTTTACATTTCCCTGATTATCTTTCAAAACCATGTCAGTATTCAAATTGTTTAATGCAACACGCATTCTATCTGCGGCATCTTCTGTAGGACAGAATACAATCGTTTTAGACATAGGGTCTGTTTCTTTCAGGTATTTTGTAATTTCAGCTGCAACTTCATCTATTCTATCTTGAATAATGATGTTGTAATCATAATCAGAAAGATTATATTCGCGGTCTTCAATTTCATTTCCATGAATATCCTTCTGACCTTTCTTTGGTCTCCAGCCGTCATCAATATTTGTATGAACATTTATTACTTTGAACGGAGCAAGGAATCCATCTTCAATTCCCTGCTTAAGGCTGTATGAATAAACCGGCTCTCCAAAATAATCAATATTAGAAACATACTTTGTTTCCTTTGGTGTTGCAGTCATACCAATCTGAGTAGCACCACTAAAATATTCAAGAATCTTACGCCAGCGAGAATCAGCCTTTGCAGAACCTCGGTGACACTCATCTACAATAATCAAATCAAAGAAATCAGGTGTAAAGAATTCTTTATATTTTGAAACCTCGAGTTCAATCGCTTCTTCTGTTTCTTCTTCATCTTCATCATGATGCTTTGCGGAATCTAACTGCTGATATAACGCGAAATACACCTGATAGGCAGAGATTTTGGATTTATCTTCTTTCTGAAAGTTGATTTTGTGAATTACTTTTTCAAGAGGTTTAAAGTCCTGCTGAATAGACTGGTCCACAAGATTATTTCTGTCCGCAAGGTAAAGAACTTTCTTTTTAGTTCCAGAATCAATAAGTCGCCAGACAATCTGAAATGCAGTATAAGTCTTTCCTGTGCCTGTAGCCATGGCAATCAAAATACGAGCCTGATGTTTTGCAATTGCTTCAAGGGTTCTGTTTACTGCATTACGCTGATAATAACGTGGCGGATAACAGTCTGCTCCAGAATAGAAAGGTGTGTTCATAAGATGCTCTTCAAAACAAAGAGGAACATCATAAAATTTAGTATTGCCGTCAATCGCATATTCCATGCGGTTTTCAACTTCTGCTATCTTTTCTGCATTTACTCCACGCCAGCGTGCCATGAGTTCATCTGCTGTTGGGAATTCAGATAAGGGAAATTCTTTTTCAAGACCGGTAGTAAAATCATGTTCAAAAAAGCTATCACCATTAGAAGTATAAACAAAAGGAACATCAAGCAAAACTCCGTAACTGATAGCCTGCTGTAAGCCAAAGGAAGATGAGTGGTTATTGTCTTTTGCTTCAACGATTGCAAGCGGTGTTCCCTTGTTGTACCACAGAATGTAGTCACATCGTTTTCCTTTGTCGCGGCTTGGAATGTTTCCTTTGATTTTCACTTTGCCGTCTGTAAAATTGTTGAGAGGAGAGGCTGAAATATGAAGATTTTGATTGCGTTTTTTTACAGCCTTCCAGATTTCTGTTTCCATAGAGATTTTTTTTGCATCCCATTTTGCTTCGAGGGCAGTTGTTATGTATTCATGCTTTATGTCTTCTTCAGACATTTCGTGAATATCAAAAATATCACTCATTATTTTTCTCCCTCAACCGCATTCACTTCCATAATATCCCCAATCTCGCAATCCAAGGCAATGCAGATTTTACGAAGGCTCTCCATAGAAACATCTTCGCCTTTGCCCATTTTGGCTACGATGTTGCTGGTGATTTTTGCCTGGCGGATGAGGTCGCTCTTGTTCATGTCACGGTCGATTAGGATTTTCCAGAGTTTTTTGTAACTTGCGCTCATTGTAGTTTTCCTGTCTTGATTTCGGTCTTTAAATAGTCATACACATAAAGGGGGCTTTGAAAGTAAAGTCCTGTCTTTGGGTCACAGAGTTTCTGGTAGAGTTCTGAGTTGTACACGGCACGCAAGGCCTGTTCCACGGTAAAAGAAAAATCCCTTACAAGATATGTTGCAAGGTCTCGTGTGGTGGAAAGCGAATATTTTTTTGCAAAATTATTTACAATAGCGACGGTGTATTCTATTTTATCTTTTACAGGAACTTCTGCCATTTTGATACTCCAACAATGTAATTTTACCATGATTTTCTTAAACCTTCAATAAAATCTCACGATATCGAAAGGTAATTAAAGAACACATTAGGGATTGTAGTCACGCCGAAGGCAGGCGGGACGCCCAATTTATTCACATTTCTAGGCACATTTCCTAACTCTGTCGCTTATCCTACACAAAGTTAAAATCTGCACATTGAAAAAAAGAATTTCCATGCTACACTTCTCTCAAGATTGAGATTCAGACTCAGGCTCGGAATGACAGGAGACACAACATGCAAACAATAAAATTAAACAATGAAATAACTTGTCCGTTAATTGGACTTGGAACTTTTATGCTCTCACCGGCAGATGCCCAGAATAGCACCCGCGAGGCTCTTAAGATGGGCTACCGTCTTATCGACACAGCCAACGCTTATGTAAACGAGCGTGCTGTTGGCCGGGGAATCAAGGAAAGCGGCGTGGCAAGAAAGGAAGTTTTTCTTTCTACAAAGCTCTGGCCGTCGGAATATGAAAATCCGAACGCTGTGGATGAAACTCTTGAACGGCTTGGAGTTGATTATGTTGATCTGCTCTACATCCATCAGCCGGCAGGAAACTGGCTTGCAGGTTATCGTCAGCTGGAAAAGGCACTCCACGATGGAAAAGCCCGCTCAATCGGCATTTCTAATTTTGAAGGAAAATATATTCAGGAACTTGAGACAAAATGGGAAACTGCCCCTCAGTTCATTCAGGTGGAAGCCCATCCATATTTTACGCAGAAGGATTTGCGCGTAACTCTGGACAAGTACGGTATCAAATTGATGAGCTGGTATCCTCTTGGACACGGCGACAAGTCTTTGATTCAGGAACCTGTTTTTGCTGAACTGGGCAAAAAATACGGCAAAACACCTGCCCAGGTGATTTTACGCTGGCATGTACAGATGGGCTTTGTGGTGATTCCCGGGAGCAAGAACGTTGACCACATCAAAGACAATCTGAACATCATGGACTTTGAACTGACCGCCGACGAAATGGCAGAAATCGCAAAGCTCGACAAAGGCGAACGCTACTACCACCGGACAGACGAGCAGTTAGTACAGTTTGCCGCATGGAAGCCAGATTTTGAAAAGGCCTGATATGAAAAAGCTTGCAACAATTTTGGCGATGCTCGTGCTGGCACTTACCGCCTGCACGGGCCAGGAATCAAAACAAAGACATGGAGTTCCGCCAATGACCACAGAAGAAAACGAAGTGTACTCTGCCTACGAGGCCATCAACAATGCTATGATACAAAAAGACCGGACCGCAATGGAACTCTACTTTGACAAAAACCTGACCTTTACCCACATGAGCGGGAAAAAGCAGACTCGCGAAGAGTTCATTGGCGAAATCATGGACGGAACTCTAAACTACTTCAAAGTGGAAACAAAGGATTTTTCAATCAGTGTAAAAGGCGACACGGCTCACATGAAAGTCACCCACACGCTCACGGCGAAGGTTTATGGAATAAGCGGCAGCTGGACTATGAGTGGAGAAAATACTTACAAAAAACGGGATGGAATCTGGGTAAGAGTTAAGTAATACCTTACCATTTTCAGTTTTCAAAAATCACGTTTTTGAATATACTGTTTTTATGAAACCTTTTAGCGCCAGAGTTTTGCTTGCTGCAGTTTTTATTGCGAGAGGAACATCCTTTTTATTTTCCAAGCAGTTACTAACAAGTCTTTCTCCCATGAGCATTCTTGCTGTAAGATTTTTGCTGGCTTTTTTAGTTCTGGCCTTAATCTTTAACAAAAAAATCAGACAGCTTGATCATAAAAGCCTGAAGGGTGGAATCATTCTTGGGCTCTTATATACAGTCTGTATGATATTCGAAATGTACGGCCTAAGGCTCATAGATTCCGGAGTAAGTTCCCTGATTGAAAATATGGCGATTCTTTTTGTACCTCTTTATGTCGCGGTTCTTACTAGGAAATTTCCAAAAATAAAAACAATTATTTGTGCGGCTCTGACCTATGCGGCCTGTATTCTTGTTACAGAAAAAGTGAGCAAAGATTGTGATGCCCTTACCGTGGGAATCTTTCAGATTGGAACGATGGGATTTTTAAGTCTGATAATTGCGCTGATTACAAAACACAAGCATTATGGGAATCATTTTTGCGCATGAACTTTTGAGCCCTCTTAAAATCGCAGGCTACATCATTATTTTGTCTACGCTTTATATTTACAACAGCAGACTTGGTGAAAAAAATAAATAATAGAAAATCTCTTTGTTTTTCTCATCTGGCTTTCTTTGCTTTCTTTTCCAGAAGTTCAACATATCTTCGTCAGGGTGGAAACTACCACTGCTACAATGTTGTCGGCGACTGCGTTATTGTTTCAAAAATGCCAGTATTCTGTCGTAAAAATCCTTGGCTTCGGTAAAGGTTCCATGTCCGAGACCTTCGTATATGTAAACTTTTGTATCAATTATGCCTTGGGAAAACTCTTTAGGGGCGTCGTTTCCAACTGTTTTGTCATCGGCACCGGATACAATAAAAGTCGGGCATTGTATTTTTGAAAGTTCGTTTCTCGCATCAAAATCAAGAATAGCATAGGCATTTTTAAAGAAACGCTCATAAGTTTTTGGCTTTGTAAATCTTGCCATAAGAGGAAACATTTTTTTATTTTTTTTCATGTATTGTTCAGAATACATTTTTTCTGCGGTGTCGACCATCAAAGTCACATGATCACCATTTTTTGCCATTTCTATCCAACCATTCACGGCTGTTTTTACTACATTGTTTGCATAAGGTGTTGTGACCGCCAGAATAAGTTTATCCATAATTTCAGGATGATTGATGGCAATATATTGAGCTATCATTCCGCCCTGAGAAACGCCTAAGACAGAAGCCTTTGTGATTCCAAGACTTTTCATTGCAGTTACCTGATCTTCAGCCATATCCCTGATAGAATAGCCTTGAGGCATCTCATTTTTACGCTTCCAGCCATTTTTCTATCTCCTTTATCCATTTTTGTTCTTCAAAACAAAGAAGCTCTGCATGAGCATATCCTTCGTAACAGTTAATCTGAGTCTGCGGATTGATTTCTTTTAATTTGCATGCACTTTTTTTTGAAATTGATTCGTTACTTCTGGAGCCATGCATAAAAAGAATTCGAGGTTTTCCAGCATATTCAGTAAAGTCAAATTTACCAAAAACCGACCCCATAATATTTACAATGGATTCGTCTTTCATGTTGTCCGCAATTTTGAAAAAGCTTTCAAGATATTTTTCAGGGATAAAATTCTTTTTGCAGTTTTCAATTACTTTCGAATTTCTCTTCTTTGTCTTCGCGATAATAGACATGTAATTCTTCTTCATTATTTCAACAGCAAGCTTTGGCATTGACAGAAGCGGTGCTCCGTCCAGCACGAGATTTTCAATATTTATTCTAGAATCCTTTGCAATTGTTGCGCTGATTCGGCCTCCCATTGAGAGTCCTGCAAGTAAAAATACTTTTCCATCGCGGTTTTCAAGCAAATACTCTTTTATTTTTTCTGCTTCTTTTTCTACGGATATGAATGTGCTTTTTTCTTCCTCAGTATGTGCATCTAGTTCAGGAATTATAACATAATAATTCTTTGAAAATACTTCAGCTGTCTTTTCCCAAATCTGCCATGGTGTCAGCATGCCATGAACAAACACAATACTCTTTTTTGAACTGTCGCCTAGTGTATGAAATACCATTACTTCCTTCCTTTCATAATCAGAATCACAGATTCCGACATTATTGAAAACATTTCTTTTGGATTGTATTTTCCCTTAATCTGTTCAGCATCCATACAGAAAGAAAGAACATAACCTGTCTGAATCCCGTGATAATTAACAATTATGAATTGAATAATTTCTTCAACAGATTTTACAGGCTTTAATCCTTCTTCCTTAATAACTTTTTTAAGATAGACTGCCATTGCTTTTACAAAATAAAGCAACGGACTTTGATTTTCGCTTCCCAATTCACCGGCAATTTTGCTGACTCTTTCAGGCTCACTCATTGCAAGCATATCGCTGTATAAAGAAATTTTAAGGACATCCCTTCCAACCTCGATAAGATAATCTGCAAGCATTTCCCCTATTTCTCGAATTACATTTTCCCATTTTTTCTTATCAGCTTTTGCCAGAATCTTGTCCAGCTTTTCATCAATTTTATTTTGTGAATTAATAGAAATTACAAGGTCTCTCAACACCTCGTCCAAGTCTTTGTAGTACTTATAAATTACCCCATGTGAAAAACCAGCTTCAGCTATGATATCATTCATAACCACGGAAGTTATTGGTTTTCTTACGCAGACCCTGTATGCAGCCTCTATAATTTCTTTGCGCTTCTTTTCAAAATATTCTTCATTTACTCTTGGCATAATTTTTTCCAATGCATTATAAAAATGACACAGTGTCATTATAAATGATAAAATAATTAACATCAAGCCCAATTAATTCAAATAATTTAATAAAATATATTATGCTTCTTATTGACAAGTTTACTTGGCAATGATATAACTATCTTACTTGCAAAGTATACTTGGCAAACAGGAGATAATTAAATGACAAAAGAAGAAATCCTTGAACAAAGCAGAAAAGAAAATAATGACAAAGACATTTTTGATTTTGAAGTCCAAAAAATTGCTGCAAGAACTGCCTTTTATTCTTCCTTCGGCTTATGTGCCCTTGTTTCAATTCTTAGCTGGATTTTTGCAAAACGTGTAAGCGCACAGTGCTGGATGATTTTTTTTGGAATGCTTACAATCACTTTTTTTGTAAAATACTTTAAACTGAAAAAACTTCACGAGCTTTTTGTTGCTCTCGGTTATCTTGCAATTTTCTGTATGCTCACACTTGTTTTTATAATGCAATTAACAGGACGCCTTTAATAAGGATTTAAGGAAGCCCGCTATGAATGACAAGCTTGTATTAAAAAATCATCTTAAAGAAATCCGTAGTGAAAAAAATCTTTCGCAGAATGCTCTGGCAGAACTTGTTGGAGTTTCCCGCAATACAATCAGCTCCATTGAAACAGGTCAATTCTGCCCTACTGCAAAACTCGCTTTAATTTTATGTGTTGCGCTGGATAAAAAATTTGAAGAGATTTTTTATTTCTAATTCTAAGAAGTTTTAATTCTATGAAGACTATGATTCTAACAATCTTAAAAATCCTTGGCATATATTGCCTTTCGCTTTTTTCAACAGATACTCTAATGCAGACAATTTCCTATTCTTTTTATAAAGGAGATCGGCAGCTAACCGAAGTCTCTTTCATCCCGCAGGAAATTCAAATAAATAATTCCTTATTCGGATACGGCTATAATTTGCAGGTAGAATCAGACAAAGTTATTTTGTGTTTTGGCGGTTCCATGTATGTGGCTTATAACACAGTAGGAATGTATGCTGGCTTTTTTGATTGTCCCTTCCTTTCTGTTGATTATTACGGAACTCAAAAAAGTAAAGGAAAAATGAATCTTAAGACAATGCAAAAATCTGCAGAAGAACTTTATGATTACGCAAAAACAAAATATCCTGATAAAAACATTTATATAATGGGACACAGCTATGGATGTGGAATGGCTGCTTATCTTGCAAGTGTTAGGGAATGCAAACATCTTTTTCTGGCATCCGGCTACAGAACAAATGCCGATTTATACAACAAAATCATTCCTATTTTCTGGGGCCCAAACAAAGTATTTATAAAAAATAATATCCGTGTAGATAAATATGCAAAAATTACAACCTGCCCTGTAACAGTTATAGGTTCCGATTCCGACAAAACTCTAAGTGCTAAACTTCAAAAAAAACTTGCTGCCTGTTATTCAGATTCAGAATGTAAGATATTCTCTGGAATTAAGCATGAAGATTATTATATTACTGATGAAGTTATTGAGTTTATAAAGGAAAGAATGGGTGATAATATAAAACCTACGATTTCTTCTGTTACTGAATGATTTCTTAAACTACTTCAACTGCGGCAGTATTGAACGCCCCCCGACACACGAATCAACACAAAAAGAACTGGATTGATGTGAGCTAGGAGATATAATATATAACATTAAGGCTTTCAAATCAAAAGAATTTCGGCTATATTCTAGTTATGAAAAAAATTATTTTAATACTCAGTCTTTTATTTTCGATTTTCTGCCTTTATGCTAACGACACTTATTTTTTTATGGCAGGCGGGCAGCTGGTTCCTACAAAGGAAGGTAATGTTGATGTTGAAATGTCTGAGGAGACAATAAACATTGTATTGAATCCAAGAGATTATGAAATTACCGTAGATTTCTCTTTCTATAACTATGGAAAAGATATCAGCCTTGAAATCGGATTTCCTTTTTTCTGTTTAGGAATTGGAGGCGA
>CADCLG010000033.1:7001-73113 GCA_902802305.1 uncultured Spirochaetaceae bacterium | reverse complement strand
AATACAAGCGGATTCTCCAATCTCTAATTCTTTTAATGTCATAATTTGCTCTTATAAAATAATTTATCTAATTATAGCTCATTACAGCTTTTTTATCAGCCTTATGTAAAAATCAACAGTTTTAAGCAGCACATCCACGCGGATTGCCTCATTTATTCCGTGAATCATTGCACGGTCTTCCTTTGACATGTACATTGCACTAAAGCGGTAAACCTTGTCGGTAATGCGGCAATAATGACGGGAATCACTGCAGGCCATCATCAAATAAGGACTGACAATAACTTCTGGCCAGGTTTCTTTGATAACTTCACTTAACATTGTCCATTGCTGACAGTTTATTGAAGAAACTCTAGAAGGATTTCCATAGCTGATAACTTTTACTTGAACCTGGGCATTTTTCCCGGCAAGTCGTCTGGCTGTTTTTGAGGCAATTTTTTCAATTCGTCTTACAGCCTTTTCTACAGTATCTTTTCCAAGCAGGCGGAAGTTCATTCCAACGCTGGCTTTAAGAGGAAGAACATTGTAGCCTTCGCTTCCAGTAAACTTTGTGATTGCGCAGGTTGTATGTAAAAGTGCAAAAAGCTCGCCACGCAAAATCTTTGAGATTAAGCCGACAAGAGGTTTTGTAAGCCAGAGATTAGAAAAAATGAATCTAAAAGCGGCTTTGTCGTTGTTTTTACCCATTGTGCGCAAAAGCTGAGTGACTGTTGGGGTAAACTCTATAGCAGGTTCTTTTTTTTCAATTTCTGCAACAATCTTAGCTGCAAGTCCAACCGAAGAATGTTTTGGAGGGGCTGAAGCATGTCCTGTAGTTCCGCCTACAATCAAATCTAGATAAGTAGAACCTTTTTCTTCGGTACCAACCATTGCACAAGGCTTGGAAACTCCGGGAAATGCATTTTCAACAATTGCGCCGCCTTCATCAAGTACAAAATCCACTGTGATTTTATTCTGCTCGAACCAGAAAACAATATCTGCACAGGTCTGACCGTTTATTTCTTCTTCGCCACTAAAGCAAAGATACAAATCCTGTTCTGGCCGCCAGCCTTTTTTTAAACTAAGTTCAACCGCTTCCATACAGGCGCACAAGGTTCCTTTTGTATCCATGGTACCACGACCGCGGATGGAACCATCTACCACATCACCCGCAAAAGGAGCAAAGCCCCAGTCTGCTTCAACAACAGGAACCACGTCGTAATGGGCCATAAGGACAATTGCGTGTTTTTGAGCGGATTCTGTTGAAGCAGGAGAAGCTTGTGCCGCTTTACCGCTGATTTTATGCACCAGACCCGTTTTTCCAATCTTGAAAAACTCGCAGGTGGAATAAATAGTTGAAAAGGCTTCCCGCAGATAAGAAGTAAACTTTTCAAACTCACTCCAGTCAATTTTGTTTTCGTCCATATTAGAAACAGTTTTACACTGAATCATGTGGCACATATCATTTACGATTTTGCTTTTATCTTCCTCTGAAAAATCCATTATGCAAGCCATCCTTTTTTATACATAATTCTTGCAGCGCCCAAAGAAATTAAGATTCCCACAGGAACCAGAACGCCTACAGAACTTGCAAGGCTCGGCACGCAGATAAACAAAATTACCATAAAAGTTACAGGAACAATTGAAACCTTCCAGTTTTTACTGATGTAAACTAAACCTAAGGCACCGAATAAAGATGAGAGGATATTGTCAAAAGCTGGTTTTAATTTTTCGCTGGCCAATAAAGGCTGCAAAGGAACAAAACAGAAGACTCCTACTGCAATTACAATAGTTGTGACAATAGAAGCTGTTGCAATAGCAATTGTGGAGATGATTTCACCTTCTTCTGTATTTGGCTGTATTCCAGCACTTTCCATAGCGTTCAGGGCTGCCGGTACTTTTAGAGCAGTTACGTTTCCGGTGACAAAACTTAAATAGGTTCCAGAAGTTCCAAGCATTGGTGTAAAAGTGATGATTTCAATAATTCCAACTGTCCAGTAAATTGGTGCAACGCCCAAAAGTCCCTTAAAAACTGCTGTAAAGCTTGGCCAGGCATTGTAGTAGAGACAGATAGAAACTGGAACAAACAAAATAACGCACAAAGCAGTCCAAATCCAAATCTGTCCTTTTTTATGTGAATCCAAATTATATTCTTCAAATGTCATAAAAATCTCCTTCTATATAAATATGCAGTTTGTTATAGAGCTGCTTATCCGAATAGTGGGGCAAGGAAAACTGCTGCCACCATGGACAAAATCATAGAAAAAGGCATTGCAAAGTTTTCAAGCCAGGTGATTTTAGCCTTTTTAATTAAAAGTCCGCAGATTGCCATAATCAAAGCCGAAATAAACAGAACTATAACCGGGAGCAGTCCTTTGAGGCCTTCGCGCAGATGACTGAAAACCATACCGCTAAAAGCCGAAATCATTCCCATAAAAAGAGAAGTCATAAAAATATTGCCCCAGGCAGAGTCTTTTGTCTGAATCTTAATCACACCTTTCTGGATTTTTTTGATTAAAATTGGAGTAAGCAGAATACTTGGCAGGATTCCCAGTGTCATTACCCAGGCAATTGCAGTGTAAGTTTTAGGGTCGGTAATCATTTGTGAAAGGGAAATATCCAGAGCCTTAGCAGTTGAAGTAGCTGCTGGAAGCTCATAGGTTATAGCTCCAATTACGCTGAGACGAATCCAAGGCAAGGGGAGTCCTAAAAATTGCGACAAGGTAACAACTCCCAGCAAAATAGAAAAGGCCGGAGCAATGGTAAAAATCGCCGTAGAAGAAATTGTTTTCCAGACCAGAGATTTTTCCATTCCGATTGCTTTGGCTCTTTTTGAAGCCCTTACTAAAAAATAAATTGATTGTGCCAGAATGAATATAATTGTCACACCGGCTACGACATACAAAAAAGTACTGTTTGTATTAAAAGTTTTTTCCATAAAATCAGTATAACTTGTAAAAAAAAAGGTGACAACAGAAATCTGTTATCACCTCTTATTCTTACGGTTTATCACAAACAGCTTAGCTATTATTTCTGAGGATATGCCATAGCTTCAGGTTTGAATACTTCGTCAAACTTTTCGGCTGTAAGGAATCCTAATCCTACACATGCTTCTTTGAGGGAAATATTTTCATCAAATGCTTTGTGAGCTGTTTTTGCAGCATTTTCATAACCAATATATGGATTTAATGCTGTTACCAGCATAAGTGAGTTATAAAGGTTGTGATGCATTTTATCCTTATTTGCAGTAATTCCTACGGCGCAGTTCTTGTTAAAACTCATCATTGATTCAGCAAGCAGGCGTGCAGACTGGATAAAGTTATATGCAATCACCGGCATAAATACGTTCAATTCAAAGTTTCCCTGGCTTGCGGCAAAACCAATTGCTGCATCATTACCCATTACCTGAACGGCAACCATTGTAACAGCTTCGCACTGTGTTGGGTTTACTTTTCCTGGCATGATTGAAGAACCAGGTTCGTTTTCTGGAATGTGGATTTCTCCAAGACCATCACGAGGACCAGAAGCAAGCCAGCGTACATCATTGGCAATCTTCATCATATCTGCTGCAAGAGCTTTAATTGCACCGTGAGCGAATACCAGTTCATCTTTAGAAGTCAAAGCATGGAACTTGTTAGCTGCTGTAATAAAATCTTTTCCTGTAAGTTTAGAAACACATTCAGCAACTTTTGAATCAAAACCTTTTGGAGCATTAAGTCCGGTTCCTACAGCAGTACCACCAAGAGCAAGCTGTTTAAGATAAGGAAGGGAAGAGCAGAGCATTTCGCGGTCGCGTTCCAAAGATGTTCTCCAGCCTGAGATTTCCTGATCAAAAGCGATTGGTACAGCGTCCTGCAAATGTGTACGTCCAGACTTAACGATTCCTTCGTTTTCTTTTTCAAGACGTTTGAAGGTTGCAACTAAAGTATCAATTGCTGGAAGGAGTTTGTCTTCGATAACACATACAGCAGAAATATGAAGAGCTGTTGGGAAAGTATCATTAGAAGACTGGCTCATGTTAATATCATCATTTGGATGACAAAGTTTTTTGCCAGCAATTTCATTTGCACGGTTAGCAATAACTTCGTTGGCATTCATGTTGCTCTGGGTTCCAGAACCTGTCTGCCATACAACAAGAGGGAAGTGGTCATTTAAAGAACCAGAAATTACTTCTTCACAAGCCTGAGAAATTGCCTTTAATTTTTCATCAGTCATTTTTTCAGGTTTTAGGGCGTTGTTTGCCATTGCAGCAGCCTTTTTAAGATATCCAAAGGCTTTTGTAATTTCGCGAGGCATTGTTTCTATTCCAACGCCAATTTCAAAGTTTTCATGACTGCGTTCTGTCTGAGCTCCCCAGTATTTATCTGCTGGAACTTTTACTTCGCCCATTGAGTCATGTTCAATTTTATATTCCATATTTATTGTCCTTATAGAGATTGTCCGGTCAAGCCGGACAATGACATTATGATGCTTTGTCATTCCCGTGCTTGACACGGGAATCTATTAGAAGTTTACCTGTTTGATTACGTCTTTGAGACAGTCGGCACTGTGGCGCAAAGAAGCGATTTCTGCATCTGTAAGAGGAGTTTCAATTCTTCCCTTGATTCCGTTGCCACCAATGACTGTAGGAATAGAAAGACAAACATCTTTAATTCCGTATTCGCCATCAAGCATAGAAGAAATTGTAAGAACTGAATCTGTATCGTAATTCAAAGCTTCGCACAAGGTTGCTGTTGTAACACCGATTGCATAGTTGGTACATTTTTTAGCAGCAATAATAATTCCACCTGACTTTCTGATGTAATCTTCAACGTCATTTTTATCAAAATCTGGAAGTTTTTCACCGCGGTAAGATTTTGCAAAATCATCAACAGGAATAGAACCAATATTTGCTAAAGACCAAGGTACAAATGAAGAATCACCATGTTCACCAAAAACATAACCATGAACATTTTCCTGAGCGACCTTGTAAGTTTCTGCAATTCTTGCACGGAATCTTGCTGTATCAAGCATTGTACCTGTACCAAAAATGTGGTTAGCAGGAATGCCGGAAGTTTTTACAAACTGATATGTAAGAATATCAACAGGGTTAGCAACGATAACGTAAAGAGCGTTAGGAGCAACTTTTGTAATCTGTGGAATAACAGACTTTGTAATGTCAACGTTAGTCTGAGTAAGGTCAAGACGTGACTGTCCAGGTTTGCGGCCTACACCAGATGTAAATACAACGATATCAGAGCCTTTAGCATCTTCATAATCTCCATCATGAACATATACTGGACCAATAAATGGTGTACCCTGACGGATATCCATTGCTTCTCCCATAGCCTTTTCTTTAATGATATCGATGATTACAATTTCTGAGGCAATCTGCTTTAATGTAAGGGCATAAGCAACAGTTGATCCTACCTGTCCTGCACCGATGATAGTAATTTTTCTTGACATGTTTCTGTCTCCTAAAAATATATTTCAACTAAATGTATGGAAAAAATGTTAGACACAATTCCCCAATTATTCTTATTAATATAATCTATTATTCACTTTTTGTTAATAGACAACAAAAAATTAGTGAAAAAAATTAGTTTTTAATCTTCTATATAAAGTTATTCCAAGGCACCTAAGATTTTTTCCGATACGATTTCATTTGCTTCTGCATTTTTTTCTATTTCATCAATTGCATTCTTAATGTCTGTAAGCAGATTATCCAGATTTGAAACCTTTGCCTGCAATAATTCTGTACCATCAGAGATTTTTTTTATAGCATCATTCTGCTGAATAATCTGATTGGTAACACCTTCTGCTAAATTAGTATTTGTATCTGCTTCTTCAACAATCTGAGCAATAGAATTACTTACATCCTGTGCACCTGAATCAATCTCAGAAATACCAGAAAGGATTTCTTCCATTACGCCAATTGTATTTCTAATTTCAGATGTGGATGCTTTTGTGTAATCAGAAAAAGAAGTAACCGAATCAGAAGTAATTTTAACTATTTCTTCATTTGTCTGTAAGGTTTCTGCAATTTTCTGGGCATATTTTGAGGTTTCGTCTGACAATTTTCTGATTTCATGGGCTATAACAGAAAATCCTTCTCCTAAAACGCCAGCATGAGCTGCTTCGATTGAGGCATTCATAGCCAGAAGTCCTGTTTGAGAGGCTATTTTATTTACTGCAGCTACAAAGGCAGAAACTTTTTCGGAAGATTCTTTTACCTGTTCAACATTATCAACAAGTTTTTCCAATTGATTCATTTGCAAATCCAGATTTTCTACAAGAGTATTCATACCTGTTCTTTGCTGGATAGCTATTTTACTTATATTTGAAAGATTTGCTGACATTTGAGTTAAAGCCGCAGAAGATTGAGAAATGGATTTACTTTGATTTTGAACGCTTTGTCTCATCTGTGTGGCATTTTCATTAATCTGAGAGCTTGAAGATTTTATAGTAATAGTTTCTTTATTTAAGCTTGTTGTTTCTTTATTTATAAAAGAATACATCTTGTCAATTTCATTTACACTTTTAGTTGCATTATTTGTTGATTCAGAAAGATGTTTACCAATATTAAGACCTTCTTTTGTTTCATTAAGAACAGAAGTAATTTTCTTGAAGGCATCTGAGGATTTTTTTTCATTTTCACTGGCACGGTCTACAACACGTCGGGTGAATCTGTCAAAAAATAGGAGACAGATATTTGCAGTCAGCACGCCCAAAGTACAAATTATAATATTTACTAAAGCATCAGAAAAATTAATATTGTATAGAGTTTTATAGATTGTAAAGTTTGCAATAATCCAGACTATAAATATAAAAATAAAAAAGCTCTGTAATTGCTTTCTTCTTAGGGAAATTACATAATTACATACAGCCATTACAACAATAAAACAGGAATCTCGATAGGGAAGAAAATTTGTCGGCTGAAAGGGAGAGAAAAAACATACAATCGCAGTCAAAATACAAATTGCAATTGTTGTTGTCCAGGAAGCACGATGAATATGTCCTTCTTTTATAAATCTAAGTGAAGTTGAAAAGAATAAAAGTAAGAATAATCCTCCAGCTCCAAGCATAAAATGTTTTAGAAAAAACAAGGATATTCCAAACAATGCAAATAAAATCATAAAGACTAAATTGGAACCAATCAAAATGGATAACTGCTCTTGTTCACGAAGACTATAAAAATCATAAAGCTCTTTTGAAGGAAGTAATTTTTTATAAAGAAGTTTGAAAATCATAAATCCTCTTAATAGATATGGAATAAATAAAATTATAACGAATTGTTTTTATATAATAAAATAGATTCATTGATTTTTCAATCGAATAATAGCTATCGAATAATAATCTATCTAGTTGTATATAAAAAATCTCTGAATTATAATAGAAGAGATGAATATAAATAATAATGCCACAAAGGTTAAAAACGAATTATTAGTAAGAATCGCAAAGTTACAGCTTTCCGGCGAACTTGATTCAAGAAAAATCAATAAAATCCCTACAGAAATGCGTCCAGCTGGTACTCCGCCGATTGGCTGCTGTATTTATCATGACCGCGAGCTTTTAAGAATGCGTCTTCTTGCGCGGATGGGAATCTCTGTTGAAAATTACAACGACCTCAACGACCTTGATGATTATGCAAGAGAAGCCCTTAACCGCGAAAAACCAACCTGGCCTATGATTACAGTTTTGCATGAGGCTTGCAACGGCTGTGTAAAGCAGAACTTTATGGTTACCAATGCCTGCCAGGGCTGCTTTGCCAGACCTTGTATGGTCAATTGTCCCAAAAAAGCAATTCATATTATTCATCATGCTCATATAGATGCGTCTAAGTGTATTCACTGTGGTATTTGTGAGCAGAACTGTCCTTATCATGCAATTATAAGAATTACGGTTCCTTGTGAAGCGGCTTGTCCGGTTGGAGCGATTTCTAAAGGTGAAGACGGTCACGAAGTAATTGATTTTCATAAGTGCATTTACTGCGGAAAATGTATGACCGAATGTCCTTTTGGAGCTATGATGGACAAAAGTCAGCTTGTTGACGTTATCAAACATATCATGGAAGGCCATAAAGTCAGCGTAATGTATGCGCCTGCAATTGCATCCCAATTTAAGGCCAGTGCAGGTCAGCTGGAAAAAGGAATGGAACAGTTAGGCTTTACGACAATTTATGAAGTTGCCCGTGGTGCTGATATTACTGCAGACAGGGAAGCGGCTGAGTTTTCTGAAAGAATGAAAAGGGGAGACAAGCTTATGACAACCTCCTGCTGTTCTGCTTATGTTCGTGCAGTTCATATACATGTTCCAGACCTTGATTCTTGTGTAAGCGAAACCCGTAGTCCTATGCATTATATTGCCGAAATTGCAAAAAAAGATGATCCAGAATGTGTTACCGTTTTTGTTGGACCTTGTCTGGCAAAAAGACGGGAAGGTTTTGATGATGAGTTTGTTGATTATGTAATTACAGCAGAAGAACTTTCAGCATTTTTTTTAGCAAAAGGAATTGATGTTACAAAGCTTGAAGGCATTGAAAAAGAAGAAGTTCCTTCTTCAAGCGGACGTAATTTTGCAAGAAGCGGGGGAGTTGCAGAAGCTGTACGCTTTCGTCTTAAAGATCCTTCTATATTAAAGCTGGATATAATCAATGGACTTGATAAAAACGGTATGAAAAAACTCCGCTATTACGGGGATATAAATGCAGGTCGGGTTCAGGCAAAAGAAGAGGATGGAAATCTTGTTGAAGTAATGAGTTGTCAAGGCGGTTGTATTGCAGGTCCTTGTGTCGTTCAGAAAATTAATCTGGCAAATGTTCAGCTGGATAAATATGTCAAGGACGGGAAAAAGGATATTTCAAGTCAAAAATAGTCAACAATAATGAAAATACCAGTTATCTGCACAAGCTTATTAATAGAAAAATCTCCTCAGGCTCTTCCTCTTGGGGCGGCATGTATTGCTTCGGCTATTAAGCATAATCCAAAAACGAGCGGTATTACGGAAGTTTCCTTAAAATCCTTCAGTTTGGAAGATGAGAAAATAAAAGAGTTGAAAATATTATCTGAGGCTGAGTTTGAAACTAATGCGGAAACTGGGGCTGTGGCTAGGGCTGAAACAGAGACTGGGGGTGATAAAAAAATTGCCGCTTTTATTGCTGATTCGCTTTATTCAGAAATAAAAGTACATGAAGAAGAACAAACACAAGTGCAAACTCAAGTACAAGTGCAAGTGCAAACTCAAACGCGGGCGGGAACTAAGGCAATTTTTTGTTTTTCTTGTTTTGTCTGGAACATAAAGATTTTACTGGAAAGCTCAAGAATCTTGCGGGGAAAGGGCTGTATTACAATTGCAGGTGGCCCGGAAATCACTGCTCATCCAGATTTTTACAAGGATTTTGATTATTGTGTAAGTGGTGAAGGGGAAGATTCTGTTCCAAGTCTCATAAAAAAGATTATTGATGAAAGAAAAAATGATAATCAATCATCAGAGAAAGAAGTAGAAGAGAAATCAAACGTCGAAGCAGAAGAATCTGGCAAAAAATCAGACAAATCTACGGCAATACATTCTTTTTCACCGGATTTATCAAAATTATATTCGCCATATTTAGACGGAATCCTTAATCCCTCAGAATATGAAGGAGCCTTATGGGAGCTTGCAAGAGGCTGTCCTTTTAAATGTTCATACTGCTATGAATCAAAAGGCGAAAAAAAAGTTCGGTATTATCCGATGGAACGCATAAAAGCAGAGTTAGATTTATTTGCTGCAAAAAAAGTTCCTCAAGTTTTCGTGTTGGATCCAACTTATAATGTAAATAAAAAACGTGCAATTGAACTGCTTAGGCTGATTGCTAAAAAAACGCCAGATACTTTTTACTATTTTGAAGCAAGGGCAGAGTTTATTGACAGGGAACTAGCCCGAGAGTTTACAAAAATCCCTTGTGCGCTGCAAATTGGACTGCAAAGTGCCAATGAAAATGTTTTGCGCCTTGTAAATCGTCCCTTTGATACAAAGAAGTTTATCCGCAATATAGGAATTTTAAATGAAGAAGGAGTAACCTTTGGTTTAGATTTGATTTTTGGACTTCCTGGTGAGACATTTTCTTCCTTTCGTGATGGAATTGACTTTGCAATTTCATTATATCCAAATAATCTGGAAATCTTTTGTCTTTCTGTTTTGCCGGGAACTGATTTATTTGATAGAGCAGAAGCTCTTGGATTAGTATGGGAAAAGGTGCCGCCCTATCATGTTATAAAAACAAAAGATTTTACTGGTGATGATTTGAAGAGAGCAGAAAAATTGTCTAAAGCCTGTACTTATTTTTATAATTCGGGTAGGGCAGTTCCATGGTTTAATTCTGTATGTCGTCTGCTGAAAATTAAAGCCTCAAAGTTTTTTGAAATATTTTATGAAAAATATAGTGAAGAATGTGAAAGGCTTTGTTCGTTGCAATCATCATGTGAAGAGATTTCGCACATTC
This sequence comes from uncultured Spirochaetaceae bacterium, assembly GCA_902802305.1. Classification (GTDB taxonomy): domain Bacteria; phylum Spirochaetota; class Spirochaetia; order Treponematales; family Treponemataceae; genus Treponema_D. The sequence goes on along the minus strand of CADCLG010000033.1, from coordinate 62,678 downwards.
ATATTCAGAAAATCCAGCTTGATTTTTTACGTTCTCAATTGTCGACAAAAAATCTAATGAAATACTTTTCTGCAGTTGAGGATATAGTTAAATTTTACGGTGCAATTTCACGAACAACAGATACGGGGAAAGGTGAAAGCATTTTGTTAAATTATGATGCAGAGTATGTTGCTTCTGATTATGCGGCTGACATTAAATATTTTGTAGAAAATCTTCGTCCCAAAAAGTGTAGAATAGAAACTTTTATGAATAAAGGGCAGGCGGATTTTAGAATGTTAAGAAGCAAAAAAAATTAAAAACATTGATTTTTTTTTCAAAAAAGTTGTTTTAAGCTATTGACACTTTTTGTTCAGAAGTATATATTAGTTACATCACTTGCGGCAGTCATATAACGGCTCATTATCTCAGCCTTCCAAGCTGATGACGAGGGTTCGACTCCCTTCTGCCGCGCTTAAAAGCTCGTCTAACTGACGAGCTTTTTTTATGTCTAAATGCTTATGTTATAAGGATTTAGGTGAAAAACACTTCTTTCTGGCTTACATATTTGCGGATATGGAAGCTGAAATCTTGTTATAAATCTGCTGATTGTACTAAAAATTGTACTAAAAATTGTGCAAATGGCTGTTTTAAGTGGCTTTTGGATAACGGAAAGATAAAGCATAACCCTCTTGTGGGTTATTGAGAGTTTTAAGCTTGATAATCAAGAACGTGGTATTCCAATGAAATAAGCGATTTACGTGTATGATGTTGATGATGCAGGAGATATGATACATATCCGTCACAGTTGGAGTGAGATTGATAAACTGAAAAGCACTAAAAATACTGATACTCGAAATATTCCTGTTGACCATCTGACAGCTGTACAGCTTATGAATCAAGCAAGATTGAATCCTGAATTCAGTGAAATGAGTTATGTTTTTTATGCCCCTCATAATCCAAAAGAGCCTTTTTACCCTGGTTATTATGCTGATGTTTTTTACAAGGCTTTAGAACAAATCGGTGTAAGCGACGAAGAACAAAAAGACAGAAATATGGTTTTTCACAGTTTGCGTCATTTCTGCGCTACTATCCTTGCTCAGAGAGCTGACATGAAAATCAGGAAAAAATTGATAATATGCGTAATATTATGTCAGATACCTGGAAAAAATATTTATATGCATAACTTTTTATAAGAAACGGCAGTTTTTACGCTGCCGTTTTTTTTTGTTTTAATGCAGTTTCAATTACCGTTCTGTTAAGATTTCTTACAACTCTGTTAAGAATAATTACCACATTGTTAATAATTATTACAAATCTGTAATAACTTTTCACTTTATTATTTAATCAATGACAAAAAATATACAGGACAAAGAAAGCCCAGAATCTTTGTCTTAAGCGAAAAGGAGTAATTATGAACGAAAGTGAAAACATAGAAGTTTTGAATGTAGAAGAATCTGCCAGTTATTTGAAATTCAGTCCGACCTATATTTATCGACTGGCAAAGGAAAACAAAATTCCTCATGTAAATTATGGCAGACACATAATTTAAAAAAAAAGATTTGTATGACTGGCTTGGAACAATGGTGTCGTACAACTCAAGAAAACAAGAGGCATAAGCTTTATTTGATTTTTGAATTATCAGGTAGGAGGTTACTAGGTGGGAGAAAAGAGCTGCTGCGTATGATGAATATCTTGCCAGGGAGACTGAAAGAGAAATACTGGCTGAACGCGTGGAGCGTAAAAAACGCCAGATGGAAATGCTGAATGGTTTTGATGAACTTGTTGCAAAACGTATTAAGACATTAAAGCCAGAAGAACTGAATGCAGACGGAGCAATGGATTTGCTTGAACGTTCTGCAAAGCTGGATTCGTTCATTACTGGAGCGGATAAGGAAAAGGAGAAGCCGGTACAGGGGGAACTGGCAATTACTTTTGCGGATTCATTCCAAGGGTTATAGGGAATAGGTGGCAGGACAGGAAGTGTTTAGAAGTAAAAATTTCTAATACTAACCAGCCCGAATAATAATAGTTAAATTGATTAAGCTGTAACTAAAACTTTTTCTTTAATTTCTTTCATCTGCTTTTCAGAAAGTCCCAATAATTCAGAAATCTCTGTTTCGGATAGTTTTCCCTGTTTTAATAATTTTATAGCAACTTGAATATTTCTTTCTTTTACAGCTTCTTTTCTCTCTTCTTTACCAAATTCTTCCATTATTCTACACATATGTTTAACCCCCTTTTCATTTTCCTTGAGGTATCTGGTTCTTTCTGCCAGAAGTTTGTTTTTCATATCATCAGCCTTTTTGCAATGAAAATCATGCATCAGGTCGCCAATAGGATCATTTCCTTCGTATTTACCATTAACATATATGATATGGCTCTCATCGTTAAATGGTATATTACATTCTTTTACAGTTCTTTCAATATGATAGAGCGGTAGTCCTTTTCCAAAGATATCATTTTCTGTAATGAAGATAACATAACTTTCTGGAAGATTCTTAGCATCTTCACCAGGAACTGTTATATCAGCATCCATCAAAGCTGAATTATAGCGGGCACGTTTTGCTCCGGCACCTTTATCAGCTCTCTGGATTTCAATGTCGTAAGGCTTTCCTTTATTATCCTTTGCATAAACATCAAGCCTGACAGAACGACCTTCAAGGCTCTTTACGGTTTTCTGAGCGACTGTATCAATTACTTTAAGTTTCTTGTTTTCAAGAATTGTCTGAAGTACATATTGTGTACAGTCCTTGTCATTTTCAAAAAAGCGGATCATGAAGTCATCATCCATCAGGGTAAACTCCTGAAGCCGAGCAATCATTTTCTGCTTCTTTGTCAATTTCGCTTTAGCCATAACATATTTTACCATTAATATACCTAAACCGCAAGTTATCTGAATAGTACCGAATAGTGCTACAGATAATAATTTTATCTTTAAGAGTTCTGACTCAGCAATAGACCAAATTAAAAAATCAATTAAAACATTTGGCGATATATGCGAAGGATATCAGGGAGAAGTAAATTTAACGCAAAAAAAAGATTACATTTCAAATGAAAAAAGAAAAAACTCCATCCCTTTGGTCAGAGGAATCCAACTTAATAAATACAGTTTTGAAAAAAGCAACGAATATTGTTCTCTGGATGCTGTTTCTAGAAATCATATTAAAAAAGAAAGAATCGTTTTTCAAGAAGTTTCAAATATGGGACTTACACATAGGACAAAAGGAACAATCTTAAAAGATGTAATCTGTGGACATTCTACAAATTACATCTTTTCAAAAATGACTGAAATCGACAACAGATTCATTCTTGCTGTTCTGAATAGCAAAGCGGTAAATTATTATTTCAAATTTTTCAATCAGACAAATCATGTGCCAATCGGTGAATTAAAGAAGATTCCATTTCCCCAAGCCACACCCGAACAGCAAAAGCCCATCATCTACCTGGTAGACAAAATCCTTTCTGCAAAAAAGGCTAATCCTAAAGCTGATACATCAAATCTCGAAGCGGAAATCGATTATCTTGTATATGACCTGTATAATCTTAAAGAAGATGAAATTGCCATCATTGAAGGTAAACAAACACTATGATTTTACCGATAAAATAATGTGAAAGAATTTACTCTTACTGACATTAATACAAGTTTCTCTTGTTACAATCAATTTGCGAATCTTTATAAAGAATTAAAAGATGTTTACTTTGATACAATTAATATAAAACTTGAAAAATGGTTTGGAGCAAACATGAGCGCTGCTCTAGGCGGTGTTCTTGATAAACTTGATTTTACAACTTCAATAAACGTTAACTCTAAAAATGAAGCCATCTTATCAATCTTAAAAAAGAATGGTTTTCTTGCAAATTATGGATATGAGAAGAATCCAGATGTTAATAACACAACAATTCAATATTTAAAACTTAGAGCTTCTGACAGTCGCTATTTTAACTCATATGTAATGAATGAACTTTTATCTCGTTCTGACTTACCGGAAATGTCTGAACCGCTGAAAAAGAAAATTGCAGAATCAATTTATGAAATATTTGTAAATGCCCAAATTCATAGTAAATCGGACTATATTTATACTTGCGGACAATTTTTTCCACATAAAGAAAAAATAGAGTTTACTATCGTTGATATGGGAATTGGTTTTAAGAAACATATTAATGACAGCTTCAATTTTTCTTTATCATCAGTTCAAGCTATAAAATGGGCTTTAATAAACGGAAATACAACTAAAAAAGATGTTCCGGGTGGTATTGGATTGTCATTATTAACAGAATTCATTAAATTAAATAGAGGAAAATTTCAAATAATAAGTGATGATGGTTTCTATGAAGTTGGAGAAACTGAAAATTCAGGTTTTCTTGACGCTCCATTCCCAGGAACTATAGTAAATATGGAATTTAGGACAGATGATACTAACTCATATAGGCTTTCATCTGAATCAGATTATACTGACGATATATTCTAAGAGGATTTTATGACAGAAGCAGTTACAAAGAGTGTTTATCAAATAGTAGGAGCTGGAATTTGTGTTGAAGCAGATGACGGAAAGAAGGTTTATGATGTTATTTGCGAATTCATTAAACAGAAACAACCTGTAGTATTGTCTTTTTTGAATGTTACAATGCTGACCTCTGCTTTTCTCAATACAGCAATCGGGCTTTTATACAAGGATTTTTCCGAAGAAGATATAAAAAAATATCTTTCCGTAACTGATATTGATTCAACTGATAAAGTTTTACTAAAACGAGTTGTAGACACTGCTAAGATTTTTTATACAGACCCAGAAAGAATAAAAAAATCATTAAAAGAAATTCTGGAGGAATCTGTATGAGAATGAGATATTCTGCTTCAAGTATTCCTAGTCTAAAGAATAGAACAGTTTTCTTTGATGCAAATTCTCTGATTTATATTTTTTGGCCGACAAGTCCAGATTCTCAGGCAGCCACAGATTACGGTTCTATGATGGCAACTCTTATAAAAAATGGAGCAACCCTGGTAGTAAACGAAACTGTTATTTCTGAAATAATCAACAGAGTTATGCGACTTGAGTTTAACAAGTCAAATATGCCAAAAGACCAATTTAAAGAATACAGAGACTCGCCTGATGGGCAGTCTGTACAAGAAGATATTTATGAAATTATAAAAAATAGAATCCTATCTAAATTTCAAATTACCAATGAACTCTTTTCGAAAGATGAATTGGGGGCTATTCTTACCGTAACAACCCTAGATTTTAATGATAAGCTCATTGAACTGCTCTGCAAGAAAAAGGGTATGATTTTATTAACACATGACCATGATTTTTCTTCATCAGATGTTGATATATTGAGTGCGAATAGTAAGCTGCTGGGAAGATAGTCTTTAAATAATTTTAACCGAAATATTTAACTTCCATTTTTTTATTATGTATCCTCTTTATCAAGGAGGACATTAAAATGTCAAATAAGAACAGACCTCATGTAGTCTTACTTGGTGCAGGAGCTTCTTGTGCTCTATTACAAGATTTTGGTAAGGTTGATAAAAATGGCAAACCAATTTCATCTATGGATAATTTCATAGAAAACATGAAGTTGGAATATGTATTTAACGATTCATTGTATCATCCGAAATCAAAGAATCTGGAAGAGATTTATTCAAATTTATACTCAAATCCGTTTAGACGTAAATTAAGAATGAATCTTGAAAAAGCTATCTATGATACTTTTTCAGAATATAAAATACCAGATGAGCCTACAATCTATGATATGCTAATTCTTTCGCTAACGGCTAAAGATTGTATTGCAACTTTTAATTGGGATCCATTTTTAGTTCAGGCTTATATGCGAGTTCGCACAATTACAAATAATTTTCCTGAGATTTATTATTTGCACGGTAATGTATTAATTGGAATCTGTAATGAACATAAGCGCTATGGAATTGTTTATCGAGGAAAATGTCCGATTTGTAATAAAAGATATGAACCATTGCAATTGCTTTATCCGATAAAGCATAAAAACTACAATGCAGTTCCGTCCATTAAAAGCTTCTGGAATCAGTTTAAGATAAAGCTTCAAGACGCATATATTTTCACTGTTTTCGGGTACAGTGGTCCTAAAAGTGATGTAGAAGCCATTGAATTAGTAAAATCAAATTGGGATGCGGGCAAAAAGCAATTAGAGCAACTTGAAGTAATCGACATTCAAGATGAAAACTCACTAAAAAAGCATTGGGAAGATTTCTATTTTACATCTCATATAGAAATTCATAAAACTTTCTATGATTCTATTCTTAGCAAATTTCCGAGAAAATCTGTTGAATCATTAATCAGCCAAAATGAATATGCGGAACCAATAGACAATTCTCCTAAATTTCATAGAGGCATGAACTGGGAAGAATTGACAGATGTAATTCTTTCGATTAAGTGAATTATTTGTTGCCTTCGATAATTGAAATTTCCTCGTCTGTAAGTTCATAAAGCTTGTATACAAGGTTGTCTATTTCTTCTTCCAGAGCTGATGTGTCAGCTGAACTATTAGCGTTTTTTGCAGCATTTATTTTTTCTACAATGTGAATAATTTTATTTTCCTGTTCAGTATTACTATTCGGTATAGGAAATTGTCTAAGTTTTTCAACGCCAACATCAACACCTATTCCTCTATGTTTTGCATTATTATAAAACCAACTTTTTCCAAAAGTTGAATTTAATAATCCTAAAACATATAATAAATTTGTATTCTTTTTAGATGTAATAATATTATAAGACATTCCAACAAAAAGTTTTTTTTTCATCAAAAGCATAACAAGGGACTTCAAACATGGAAGGTCCTATCAGTTTTGGTTTAATAAAATCATTATATTCTCTTGCACGATGCAAACCATATGGTTTGTAAGTTGAAGTGATGTAATCTGACATATAATCTAAATGTTTTTTTAGTGTCTTATAATCAGCATTTTGTTCTATCTTTTTTCTATTGATTATATCTGCATATATTAAGTTTCTTGTGGCAGAGTAGTTTATGAAATACCTGTTAATACAACCTGAATCTTCATATTGTTCAAGAAGTGATTTTTCATATTTATTTAGATTGAGTTTTATTGTTTCTTCTTTTGATAATACAAAAATACCTTCACCAACATAGTGTTTAGGGTCAGGATTGTTTTTATACATCTTAGCACTAATTTTATCTGAAGCTTCGACAATACCTTGAGAAATAGAACAGACATCATCAAGTATGAGAGATGTTTTTATTCTATTTCGTTGTTCAACAACAATTTCGAGGTCATCTGTTATTAAATTATTTGAGCAAATTATTCTTTTTTCATCAAAGTCTGATGTTTCAATTTTTTCAATATTCTCTGATAATCTTAAGTACAAGCAATTTTTTATTGTAGTTTCTTTAGATAATATAGAAATCATATGATGCCCAACAACATTATCAAAAACTTTTAAATCCCCGATATCAACTATATTAATAAATCTTGAACATTCAGATATATGCTTTATGATTTTTTTTGCACCATTACTATTAATCCAATAACGAGATGTGATAAAGCTTATAATCCCTTTGAACTTTACTAATTCTAAAGCTTTATGCATAAAGAAAAACCAATAGTCCATTTTTCCAGCATGATATTTTTTTCCGAATGGAGTTTTGTTAATTGGAGCAAAAACTTTTTCATTTCCAAGTTCTTTGATATACGGCGGATTACCAATAACAATATCAAAACCGTTGCAATCATTCGGTGATTTTATTTCAACTGTTTTATGAATCTCCAAAGTGTACTTCGATCTACATTTAGAATTCTTGAAATCATTGCCTTCGAAAATCCAAAAAGTAAATATTCTTGAATAATTTCTTCATAACCTGAAAGTTTTACTTTTGAATTATGGCTCCCAGTTGTTCTACCAATATGTGTTCCTTGAGATTTTCTTAATGCGAGAGCTTCTTTTGTTCTTTGACTAATAAGATTTCTTTCAATTTCTGCACTAAGTCCAAATGCAAAAGCTAATACTTTACTTTGAATATCATTACCAAGACGATAATTATCTTTTATTGTCCAAACTTTACATTCTTTATTCATACAAATATGAAGTATTTCCATAATCATAAATAGATTACGACCAAGCCTTGAAAGCTCTGCACAGATAATTAAATCATTTTTTTTGTATGATTTTCAGAAGTTCACCAAGTTTTCTTTTATCATAATTTTTTGTACCACTTATTGTTTCTTCAATCCAACCATCAATTTTAAGATTTTCTTTTTTACAAAAATTATTAATTTCAAAACATTGATTTTCCACTGTTTGTTTGTCGCTAGACACTCTTATATAACCGTAAATCATTATATTCCTCGTTAAACAAAAAGATTTGTGTTATAATACTATTATTAAAAAAAAATGGAGTAAAAAGAATTAATATGAAACAATATAAAGTTGATGAAACACTACAGCAAATGTTAGCTGAAGCTGAAAAGCAAGGTAAAAAATCTATTCGAATTATTTCAGGTGAATTAAACCATCTATTACCATTTACTACTGAAAAAAATAAAAATAGATGTCCTATGTGCTGCACAGCAATGCGAAAAATATTTGATAATTCTAGAGATAGAATAATATCAAAAACTGCATCAGGTCAAAGTTCTACATTTGAGATTGAATATAAATTACCTAGATAAAATAAAAAAAAGGAGAACAAAATGAAATTTATATTTTCAATAAAAGATCAGAATATAAATACTCTACAAATTGAAATTAATACAATTATTTCAGATCTACAATATAATAAAAACACATTAGATAATCTAACAACGGAAGAATTATTTACTTTTTTATCAGATTATAAAGAAAATAGTTATGCATCAAATATCTCATATTCTGAACGAAAACTTTTATTGCATTTTCCTCAATCGAAAAAAAACTCGAATTTAGAAGAACTTTTAAGAACTTTTGCTTGTAGTATGTATCTATTTCAGTATCATGAAAATACAAATATCGAAAAATCAATAATTGATAAGATAAATGATAAACGATTTCATGTATTTGATAATAATTTTTTTGTTGATTGGACTGGCAATCTTGGCTCGCAACCTTCTCTTTATTATATTTCACTTAATATCATTAATGAAAGAAACAGTGATATTAAAAAATTATTTGATTTAGGATTTCTAGGTAAACTTGAATTTTCATATGACAATGTTAGCCAATATTTTTATTTTATCCCATTAATAAAAAGAAATATATCAAAGCTCAGTTTACTTCCTTTTAATTCTACAATTTCAAAAATTTTAAATGAACGTGAACAAAAATATCAGGGGATTAACAAATGAGTTTTAAAGATATACTTACATTTATATTTGTACCCCAGTTTTCTGGTTTTCAATTGTTTTTTCATATTTTGACAAGTTTACTAATTCCTGCATTTATACTTCTCATTGACTTTCTTTGTAAAACCATTTCAATTAATCTAAAAAAAGAAAATAGTATAAATTTAACTATTTCTAATGAAATAGTTAATGGACAAAGTGTTTTGGTAAAAACTATAAAAAAGTATGATGATTATTATTTTTATGATTCTTTACCTTCTGCTTTACTAAGTAATAACATCTGGGGGCTTACATTTATTCCTTTCAATGTAAAAGAACCTTTACATACACCTATACTAATAACGTATTTTTTCTTTTTTGTATTTACGATTGTTTTATATGCATTATCCTTTTTCGGTTTTAAGCAAATTAAAATTTTTATTAAAATCGAAAAAATCTATTTAATTATAACAATTATTATTACCTTCTTTTTTATTTTTATAATGCCAAAACTATGAAATGTTATGGAAGACTTAATGATATGATGGAAGTATAAAAAATAAACCGCAGGCTTTCAACACCTGCGTTTTTTCATTTTTAAGAGAATGTAAAAAAAGGTATCTCGGCTTCTTGCGGCACCCCAAAATACCAGTCAAAGTGGGTGAAAAAATGCAGTATTGCTATTGCAATAAAGGCGTTCAACTCATAGTTTGAATCAACGAACCATTACTTCGATATACACCACTAAGGAGCGGAAAATAAATGAACTGCCCCCTTTTTTTGCGGGGGTATTCGCAACAAGACTTCCGACTTCTTTATTAGGATGACCTGTAATATATTTTCCGATTTAATCGACATTAGTCCTTGCGTAATCTTATGATACAGAGAATCAGCAGACCGAATCCGTAGCCTATGGGAGCCAAATACCAAATGTTTTCATTGATAAACAACGCACCAATAAAACCAATCAGACAAAGAATACCATTTATCAGCGAAATCATTTTCAGACTCCGTGTAGTTTTATCAGTTGATGAAACGGGAATGCCCAAGCAAATAAATGCCAATCCCATAAAAAAGCCCCATGCAAGATAATCCACAGCCATTTCTACCGACGGCCATTGCCCGATCTGAAGGTAAAGCGGAACCGCAACGCCTTCTCTTATAAGACTTCTGGTAACTGCAATGTTTACAATATGAGCTGCCCCCGTTAATGCGCATGTGCATCCCATAAACACCTGCATGGCCCTACGATTTAGATTGGGACACGAAATCCTGTTGCTTAATTCCAACAACACAAAAAGCACAATCGGACCGCTTATAACAGTCATCAGCTCCCAGATTGTCAGGGCTATGTCAGTCTTGCTGATTAAAAAAACTCCAACCGAGATAAAATATACTATTACATCGATTATTCCGGTTAAGTGTATTTTCTTGCTCATATTCAAATGCTCCTTAAAACTTTCGGTATCGCCGTCTGAAATTATAACTAGAGAACCGCTGATTAATACACTAAGCATTAATTCGCTGTAAAGGCTCTTAGATTCTACGAAAAGGAAGGTTTTCTGATTCCCGCTTCCGTTGACGAATGGACGGCTTTATTATGTGACTTTACTATTCTGATATATAACACTCAGTAGAACCAAGCATAATCCATTGCTCACTCCAAGTTAAATTGTATTCTTTATCAACATCAGTTTCATTTAATGGAAGAGTTATTTTAATTGGCTTTTCAAATGTAATAATTCCAGGAGTTGCCTTGCCTATATAAGGTGTATTAGGATGATCTGCTATATAACCACCAAAATATACAAATTCCTTTTCTACAGACAAAATGATTTTGTTTTTTGAAATAGACCATGTACCTTCTATTTTTATTAATCTATTTATACCTTGATTAGGAATAAACTCAAATGTTTTATCTTTATTTAATTTTAACAAAAAACCTCTCTGATCTGCACCACCATTCCATTGTTCCCAGATGATATTTCTATTTTCATAATCATATTCTATAGTTGATTCTGATTCAAAAATTTTTATTCTATCTATTGCTGATTGTTCTAAGTCTGTGAAATTTACATTTTTAGTTGTTGGCGTATACCATTCAAACTGAGAATAATACTTGCTTAATTCATCATCAGAGAAAATGAATCCTTTTTTTGCGTAAAATAAATTTCTAAAAAGTTTTAATTCTGTTTTTGATAATACACCTAGCTGTAAATCATTTAAGTAAGGACGTTCAATTGCAGAAATATCTCCGTTTCGAATGATGGTTTTATATTTTTCCAAATCAACATCAGCTTCCGCCCTCTTCAACCAGGTTGATATTTCATCTGAAAGAGGATAATCACAATCAATTTCTTTTGAATATCTACTTACTTCATTACTATGAGAGTAGCATAATAAAGTTGCAGACAGAATTATCAATAATACAAAAACTTTCTTCATACTTTTTTACCTCTCGTTGCCCAGTGAGCAATCAACATAACATTATTTATTATATTCTATCATATTTTGTCTCCAAAAAAAATCACTTCAACAAATCACTTCAACAAATTAATCTCCCCATACAGCGAAGAAACTGAAAAGCATCCCCAATTACAACATACTGATTTATTTTTTCAGTTACAGTATACTTTAAAAGAATTGATTATCACACCAACAAAAAAACGGCCAATCATAACGGAGTAAATTATGGAAGATAAAAAACTAAATCTAGACTCTATCATCAATAAAGAAGGAATCGTAATCCGCTGGCCAAAGAAAAAGGAAGAAAAGCTTGCTGTTCTGGATTATCTTATTACAAAGTTTGAGCCAGGAGTTGAGTATAAAGAAATTCAGGTAAATATGATTTTGAAAAAGTGGCACAGCTTTGGAGATCATGCACTTTTACGACGTGAACTCTATGACAATTTTTACATGGGCAGGAATCCTGAAAAAGGTATTTATTGGGTAGAGAAATAATATTAAGACCTTGAGATAACTAAGCATTTCTACCTAGTGGCTTTTTTCATCAGAACCATAATTTTCTATGGAGGCTTTTTTTACTTGCTGATTTTATTCTATATCATGAAGCATTGATGGTTTATGATAGCCAGAAAAATTAAATGTAATGGAATTATAATCAATTGAAACAATTTCTGCTTTTACATTATAAAGAGGATGTTCATAATATTTTAAATTTATTACATCACCAGGTTTTACAAAGAACTTAAATCTACCGCCCAAAGAATATCTGTCAGAACTCTTTTTTGTCATTATTAATTCTAATTTCCATAATTGGTTATTTGTTTTAGAGATTTCAGAAATAAATAATTGGTAATCTGTATTACTAGTAGTAGAAGAATATAATTTATTCCAAATAGAAGGATATTTTTCTAGCATAAAATTTAACTGAAAATCATATGGGGTACAATTATAGTATTTTACATTAGAATAAACAGTTAAGCTTTCACCTGTTTTGAAACTTACTTCATTATGGCAAAAATAATAATTGTATAAGCATTTTATTAAATCGCCAATGTATCCATTATCAAAATAATCTTCAGAATAATTATAATTTGAATCTATTCTTTCACCGACAAAATCTGCAAATAAATCAAAACTTATATCTTTATCAAATTCACTGATTTTAAATTCAAAGTTAATTGGATCCCCGTATATTTCAGTTAACGAAATAATAAAAACATCTTCATTAAATCCAGTTAAAGAATAATCCACTATAATGCACCTCAATACGATTATGTCAAATTATTTTATTCTTTCATTATATCATGTTATAAAATAATCTCAAAAAAAATATTTGTTTTTGATAAGGAATAGCTAAAGTTCTTTTTTTCTTTTCATTCTTCTAATTATTATAATCTCTTTATAAGCAGCTTTAATTCCCTTAACTCTTTCATTATCCTTGAAAATTTTACCTTTTTTGATTTTACTTAGTATACAGTAATTTCATTGTATTTAAAATAAGAAAACCTCCAGTGAAGGAGGCTTCTTTGTTTGGAAATGTATGAAACTTAAAAGAAAGGCTTATACTAGATACTTTTTTGAGCAATTATATCATTTCTTAAATTAATAAAAGTAATACAATTTGTCATAAAAGTTTTATATTCATCTACATTTCTTGGAAGAGAACGCAGAAAACTTTAAGAAGTATGCGGAATAAAGATATTTTTTTTTGCAATTTCTTTTTACCTAATCCACAACAGTTAAAGTAATCAATTTTTCGATGTCCATTTTTCAATATACATTTTCCCCGTCCCGTAGTATAATATATAGCATATTTTTATTTCGGGTTATTTTATGAGAGCAAAAACTTTTAAAGGTGGAATCCATCCAAAAGAGATGAAGGAACTTTCCAATAAGTGTTCCATTACGGATGTTTTCCCAAAAACAAAAACGGTTACAATTCCAGTAACCATGGGGGGAGCTCCAAATAGTCCTGTCGTTAAGGTAGGAGATTTGGTTGCCAAAGGTCAAATTATTGCAAATGGCGATAAATTTATGAATTGTCCGGTACATTCTTCGGTATCGGGCAAAGTTAAAAAAATCCAGAACTGTCTTGTAACAGGCAATCAGGAAGTTCCGTGTATCATCATCGAAGCAGATGAAGAAAACCGCACACAATTTCTTGAACCACTTGATCCTTTTACCTGTGACCAGTCTCAGGCACTTGCACGTATAAAAGAAGCAGGAATTGTTGGTATGGGTGGTGCATCTTTCCCTGCACACGTTAAACTTAATCCGCCAAAGGACAAACCAATCGATTATGTTCTAATCAATGCCGCAGAATGTGAGCCTTATCTCACCTGCGATGAACGCACACTTCAAGAAAGTCCGGAAAAGGTGATTGACGGACTTGCAATTGTAATGCACCTTGTTAATGCAAAAGGAATAATTGCCCTGGAAGACAACAAAGCTTATATTCTTCCAATCCTTGAAAAAGCAATTCAGGATAAAAATTATGCAGACAAAATGTCAGTCTGCCTTGTTCAGACAAAATATCCACAGGGTTCAGAAAAGTTCATAGTTTCAGCCTGTCTCAATAGAGAGATTCCATCAGCTAAACTTCCAGCAGATGCAGGAACTGTAATTTGTAACGTAGGAACAGTTTGTGCAATATCAGATGCCTTCCGTCTTGGAAAACCGCTTGTTGACCGCTCACTTACAATTTCAGGACTTGGAGTTGAACAACCTTGCAACATCCGCGTTCCAGTCGGCACCCTGGTTTCAGACCTTATCGGCGATGTTTTTACTATAAAAGAGGATGAAATTGTAAAAATAATTTCCGGTGGTCCTATGATGGGATTTGCCATGGGAAGTGCTTCTTTCCCTGTTGCAAAAGGAACAAGTGGCGTTACCTTCCTTACAGCAAAAGAAACTTACCTTGAAGAAGAAGATCAGTGCATTTCCTGCGGTTCTTGTGTTGCAAAATGTGCAATGAGACTTAATCCAGTTCTTATTGTCCGTGAACTAAAAGCCGGTAATATCGACAAAGCAAAACGCTTCGGCCTTATGGATTGTATTGAATGTGGCTGCTGCGCCTTTGTTTGTCCAGCTCACATCAGCATAGTTCAAAGGGTAAGATTGGGAAAAGCCCTTGTAAGACAGAAGATGGCAGAAGAACGTGCAAAACAGGAAGCTGCAAAAGCAAAAGAAGCAGCAAAAGAAGTTGTAAAAGGGGAGGCAAAATAATGGACACAAATAAAATACATCTTTCTTCAAGTCCTCATTTTTCTTTTAAAATGAAAACTCAATACATCATGGCTGCAGTCCTGATTGCCTTGCTTCCAGAAGCTATTGCCGGAATAGTATTTTTCGGCTGGCGGGCACTGCTTACAATTTTAGTTTCTGTTGCATCCTGTGTATTATTTGAATACTTATTCCAAAAGGCAACAAAACAAAAAGTTATGATTTCAAATCTTTCTGCAGCAGTTACAGGCCTTCTTCTGGCCCTTGTCTGTCCACCAACAATTCCATGGTGGATGGTTGTAATCGGCTCAGCCTGTGCAATTATAATTGCCAAAGGCCTTTTCGGTGGAATCGGTTCAAACGTTTTCAACCCGGCACTTACAGGACGAGCTGTACTCTTTATCAGCTTTCCTTCAGTTATGGGAGCTAGATGGCTTGAACCTCACACAGTAGATGCAATTTCTTCTGCAACAGTTTTAAGCAGTTTAAAATCTGGAGCAGTCGATTCAATAGATTACCTCCAGTATTTTCTCGGCAACAGAGCAGGCTGTATAGGAGAAACTTCAATTCTTTTGATTCTGATTTCCTTTATCTTCCTCCTTGCAGCAAGAATTATTGACTGGCGGGCACCATTAACAATGGTTCTTACAGTAGTTCTCGGTGCCTTTATTTCTGGACTTGCAAAAAGTGGAAGTCTGTCAGGAGCAGGAAACGAGGTTCTTATAAATCTTCTAACCGGTGGACTTTTATTTGGTGCAACCTTTATGGTAACTGATTACGCAACAACACCAGTTACAAAACCCGGACGAACCCGGAAGGCGTTATGTTCAGTATTCTGATTATGAATGCCATTGCTCCTTTCTTGAACAATCTTACTGTAAGAATGTACGGTTATGGCAAAAAAGCAGGAAGGAGACAGTAAAATGGCAAATACAACAAATACTAAAAAAAATCTGGGAATCGGCGAAATGATTAAGCTGGGACTAGTTCTTGTATGCTATGCCGTTGCTTCCTGTGCTGTTCTTGCAATTGTAAATAATTTTACTTTGCCAAAAATAAAACAGAATCAAATCAATAAAGCAAATACCGCAATGAAGCAGGTTTTCCCTGCTGCTGATTCATTTGAAGCTGTCAGTAATTTTGAAAAATCATCAGTTTCTGTAATTACTTTAAGCGACTTCTACCTTGTAAAGCAGGGTGGAGAAGTGATTGGAGCAATTGTTCAGGCAGCTGGTCCAACCTATGATAAGGGAAAAATTATTGTAGGTATCAAAAAAGATGGAAGTGTAGAAGGAATGAGGATTCTTGAACTTTCTGATTCTCCTGGCTTTGGATTAAAAGCAAATGATTCTTCTTTTAAACTTCCTTCTGGCCTAACTTTTTATGACCAGTTCAGCGGTAAAAAATCATCAGATGGATTTACTGTAAACGAAACTTTTGACGGTATTTCTGGTGCGACAATCACAAGTAAAGGAATTGGAGATCTTGTCAATGAAGCCTGCAAATCCATGAATGCATATTTTAAGTCAGGCAGATAAGAGGAGACAGAGATAAATGAATAACAAACTAAAGATTTTTACAAATGGTTTTATAAGAGAAAACCCGCTTGTTGTGCTTAACATCGGTCTTTGTTCTTCCCTTGGTGTAACAACAAGTATTTTCAACGGATTTGGTATGGGCTTAGGAATGACCTTCGTTCTTCTTATGAGCGAAATTGTTATCAGTATTTTTAGAAAACTGATTCCATCTGCAATCAGACTTCCTGTTTTTATTATTGTAATTGCAGCCTTTACAACCATCGTGCAACTGGTTCTTCAGGCTTATGTTGAATCACTTTATGATGCATTGGGAGTATTTCTTCCACTGATTGTAGTAAACTGTATTATTATGGGTCGAGTAGAAGCCTTTGCCTCTAAAAATACAATTAGCGATTCAGTTTTAGACGCTCTTGGAATGGGAATTGGTTACACTTTTGTTCTCGTGCTTATTTCACTGGTACGCGAAATCCTCGGTGGCGGAACCTTATTTGCAGGTACTCCTTTTAAACTCGAGATTCTCCCGGAAGAATATAGAATTGCAATTTTCAACAGTGCACCAGGCGGCTTCCTCGTATTCGGATTTTTAGCGGCAATCATGCAGGGATTAAAACAATTATCAGCAGCAAAAAAAGCTGATTCTGAAAAGAAAAATGTGGAGGCTGAATAATGGAAACCTTAAAACTTTTTATAAAATCTGCACTCATCGATAACGTTGTCTTTATTCAGTACCTTGCAATCTGTCCTTTTATTGGAATGACAAATGATACAGAAAAAGCAACAGGAATGGGCTTAGCTACAACTTTTGTAATTATGCTTGCTACTGCCGTAACCTGGCCACTTTATAAACTTGTTATGGTTCCTCTCGGACTGGAATATCTTCAAACCTTATTCTTTATTCTTGTAATTGCTTCTTTGGTTCAGCTGGTAGAGTTCTTCCTTAGAAAAAAGGTTCCTGGTCTTTATAATTCCATGGGTGTTTATCTTGCTCTCATCACAACTAACTGTGCAGTTCTTGGCATTACAATTAACTGTATTTCCAAAAACTTTAATTACGGTGAAAGTCTTGTTTACGCATTTGGTTCTGCAATGGGCTTTCTTTTAAGTATGGTCGTAATGAGCGGAGTAAGAAGTCGCCTCAAGATTGCAAAGCTTCCAAAGGCATTTGCAGGAACACCAATTCTCTATATCACGGCAGGTCTGCTCAGTTTGGCCTTCCTTGGTTTCAAAGGACTTATAAAGTAAGGGGAGATTATTAAGATGAATACTATTTTATACACTATAATCGTTTCACTGGTAATTGCGTTTGTTCTTGGAGTTCTTTTGGGACTTTTCAAAAAGATTTTCCATGTTGATACAGACCCAAAAGTTCAGGCAGTACGCGATGCACTCTCTGGCGCCAACTGTGGTGGTTGTGGACTTGCAGGTTGCGATTCTTTTGCAGGTGCAGTTGTAAAAGGTGATGCCCCGGTAAACGGCTGTATTGCAGGGGGTGCTTCCTGTGCTACAAAAATTGCAGAGATTCTTGGACAGGCTGGAATTGAAGTAAAACCAAAGGTAACTATTCTTGCCTGCCGAGGAACACCCGAATGTGCCCAGAGTAAAGGCCAGTATCATGGAGTTCAAACCTGTAAAGGTGCTCAGCTTGTAATGAACGGTACAAAAAAATGTGCTTACGGCTGTATTGGTCTAGGTGATTGTGTGCGGGTTTGTCCTTTTGATGCTCTTTCTATGGGTAAAGATGGAATCCCTCATGTAGATTACAATAAATGTGTAGGCTGCGGAAAATGTAATACTGCCTGTCCAAAGCATTTGTTTAAGATTTATGATAAAGATACAAAAGGCCCGGTTGCACTTTGTTCAAACCACAGCGACAACAAACCACAAATACGTAAAGATTGTACTGGTGGTTGTTTCAAGTGCGGCATGTGTACTCGAAAATGTCCTCAGCAGTGCATAGATATCAGTTCAGGTATTCCAAAAATTGATTACACAAAATGTACAAGCTGCGGTGAATGTGTGAAAGCTTGTCCAGATAAAGTTTTATCACTTTTTCAGGACTTGTTATAAAAAACATTTTTTTGGAGGAAAAAATGGAAAAGTTATTTAAACTTAATGAGAACGGAACAACTGTTAAAACAGAAATTGTTGCCGGTCTTACAACGTTCATGACAATGGCTTACATCATTGCATTGAACCCGAATCTTCTTACAGGTTTTGGTGCAAATGGCGGACCTGGATTGTGGAATGGAATCTTCCTTGCAACTTGTATTGCATCTGCAATCGGTATGTTTGTTATGGCCTTCTGTGCTAACAAGCCTTTTGCTATGGCACCTGGTATGGGATTAAACAGCTTCTTTGCTTTTGTTATTGCACAGGTTGTTTCTATTACAGGTCTTTCTTATACAGAGTCTTTCCAGGCTGGACTTTGTATTATTTTGATTGAAGGTATTATTTTTATTCTTCTTTCTATTTTCAATATAAGAGACAAAATCGTAAACGCTATTCCACTTGGTGTACGTCTCGGAATTGGTCCAGCTATTGGTCTTATGCTTATGAATATCGGCCTTGGTTCAAATGCAGGTATTTATTCATCAGCAAACGGATTCTCAGCTCCTTTCTTTGTAATGAGAGACTTCTTTGGAGCTCTTACAGCAAGCTTTGCTAAAGGTTCTATGGCCGAAGGTTATGGTCCTATGGTACTTACTGTAGTAACAATGTTTGTAGGTCTTTTTGTAATAATTATTTTGGCACATTTTAAAGTAAAGGGTGCAGTAATTCTTGGTATGCTTGCTGCAAGTATTTTGTATTGGGCTGGACAGGGAATATTCTTCCATACAAATCCATTTGCTGCTCTTGCTGGTGCTTCCTGGTTACCTCCATTTAAAGATATGGGTGCAAATACTCTCTTTAAGTTTAACTTTAAAGCTCTTCCTCAAATCGGCTGGTTTACAATTATTACTTTGATTATCACATTCTGTATTATTGATATGTTTGATACAATTGGAACTTTAGTTGGTACTGCTTCTAAAGCAAATATGCTTGATGAAGAAGGTAATATGCCTCAGATGAAGGAAGCTCTTCTTGCTGATGCTGTAGGAACTGTTGCAGGTGCTTGTACAGGTACTTCAACAGTAACTACATTCGTTGAATCAGCATCTGGTGTAGAAGCTGGTGGTAGAACTGGTCTTACAGCACTTACAACAGGAATTGTATTCTTACTCTGTATGTTTATTGCTCCAATTGCTGCTATTATTCCAGCTGCTGCAACATCTTCTGCTTTAATTTATGTTGGTATTTTAATGCTCAGCGGATTAAAGAAGATTGATTTTGATGATATTACTCAGACAGCACCTGTATTTATCATGCTTCTTGCAATGCCTGTTTCTGGTTCAATCGGACATGGAATTGGTTTAGCTTTGATTACATATACTATCATTAAGCTTTGTACAGGAAAAGGAAAGGAAATCTCTATTCTTACATACGTTCTTTCAGCAATCTTCCTTGTAAAGTTCTTCCTTGCAATATAATACAGTCGTAAAATAACGATAAAATAATAAAAAAGGTGGTTATGAAACCTGCACTTCATTAAAAATGCATTTCACAACCACCTTTTTTTTATGCTTTTTAGTATTAAAGAAAATAATTATTTCTATTATAAATTAGCAAGCAACCAATCTTTGAATGTATTATAATCATTTTCCATTGGAATAGCGCGGTCTGGCAAATGGAGAACTTCTTCAAGTCTGCTTGGCATTGGAGGTTCTTTTCCAATTGCATCTGTTACAATTGAACCGAACTTTGCAGGAGAAGCTGTTTCCAAAATCATTCCAACAGCCTTTTTATCAATTACTTTAGAAGCCCATGCAGGAAGGTTAGGTGTAAGACCTGGCTTTGTATAATCATTTTTATTTCCGTTAGCCAGTGCTTCCATAGCTCCGTTTTTAATGTCTTCCCAAGCTTTCCATCCGATTGCTCCATGAGGATCAATAATATAACCGGTTTTGTTATTGCAGGCTCGGATAGCTTCCATGATTCCATCATTATCAAGCCAGTAAGAAGCAAAAAGCTGGCGAACCTGTTCTAGAGTATACATTGCCTTAATTCGCTCGTAATTGCTTGGGGCACCTACGTCCATGGCATTTGCATAAGTTTCTACAGAAGGACGGGCATCATAAGAACCAGTTGCAATCCAATCTGGAATTGTTCTGTTAGTATTTGTAGCTGCAACAAAGCCTGTAATTGGAGCTCCCATTTCTTTTGCAATAAGACCAGAAGTAAGGTTTCCAAAGTTTCCAGAAGGAACAATTGTAATAATTGCAGGATCCTGGATTTTGTTATCAATTGCAGAGCGGTTTCTTACAACAAGAGAAGAATACATGTAATAGAAGCTCTGAGGTAAAAGTCTGGAAATGTTGATTGAGTTTGCAGAAGAAAGTCTTAATTTTCCGCGCAATTCTGTATCTGTAAAGGCTGTTTTTACAAGCTTCTGGCAGTCATCGAAAGTTCCCTTTACTTTAAGTGCACGAACGTTTCCTGTAAACGTAGAAAGCTGTTTTTCCTGAAGTGGACTAATTTTTCCATCAGGATAGAGGATTGTAACATCAAGTCCAGGAACATTGTGGAAAGCGCTTCCTACAGCAGAACCAGTATCTCCAGAAGTTGCAACAAGAATATGAAGTGGGGTAGATTCGTTGCGGTTGAAATAAGACATTACACGAGCCATAAAGCGGGCACCAAAATCCTTAAAAGCACAGGTTGGTCCGTGAAAAAGCTCCAGACTGTAAGAAATTGAATCTAAAGGAACAACTTTTGGTGAAAATGGATAAGCATCTGCAATAATTTCAGACAAATCAGCATCTGGGATTTCACCTTCAACATAAGGTTTAGCCATTTCAAAAGCAATAACTCTGAATGAAGGTTCAGGATCTTTATTTATAAGTGCTTTATCAAGTTTTGGAAAAGAAGTAGGAATATAAAGACCTCCAGTAGCCTGATTCATTCCGTTCATAACAGCTGTCTTAAAATCTACTTTAACACTACCATCTCTTGTATCTGTATAAATCATAAAAAACCTCTTATATTTTCCTAAATATTATAAACTATAAAATAAATCCTCAATAATTTTTTCAGCCAGTGAATCTTTACATTTGCTGACTGCATTGTTCCAGTTTGTTCCAACTTCGATGTTTTCAATCACATTTTCATATACTTTATTGCCGTTTTTCATTTCTATTGCATATATATCGGCAATTAAATGTGCTTTATAACCGTCATCAACTTTTGTAACTCTATCAACAAACTTAATTGTTCCGCCAATCAGATATTGATAACTGCTGCCAATAATTTCGTAATTTTCTTTGTATATGTAATCTGTAGGTTTTCCAATGTCTGAACTTTCATTAACAGGCGCATTTCCTACATTATATATTTTTTTTGCCCTTAAAGCAGAAATCAATTCATAAGAATTGCCTGTAGGCTTGTTTAATTCATTATACTCCCAAATAAACAAAACTGCAGAAGAAATACTTGTTTTTATTTTAAAAGGAACTGCAATTTTCATTGATTCTTCTTTTTCTAAAACTTTTTCGTCTTGAGTTTCAAGATTATAAGGCATTACAAATAAATTAGTATTTGCAGAAAAATCAAAAATGGGTGGGGTAAAATAAACTTTTCCATCGGCATTAGAAGCAGAAATCACAGAATCAAAAGTATATTCATTTCCCTTTTTTGCAACAGGATAAGTAATTTTTATTTTAAAATCTTCAACATAATTACTATCAGAAGCAATTGAAGTATCAGTTACAGAAAACAAAAAGCGGTCATTAAAACCTTGTGATTTTTTTCCTTCTGGAGAATTGATTACAGTAATTTTTATATTATCTAACAAAGCAAGATAGATTTCTTCTTCACTTGGTTCGACCGCTATCAGTTCTTCCGTTTCTTCAATATCCTCTTCTGGATTTTCTATTTCCAGATTTAATTCTTCCGATTCTTCATCAGAACTTATTTCTGTATCGTTTGTAATTTCCTGCTCACTCTGTGGCGGTAAAAGTTCCGCCTCTCGCTGATTATCCTTAACTGTTGAAACACAGGAAATCAAAATTAAAATTATACATAAACTGATAACACATTTTAATTTCATGCAAAATATTTTATTATTTATATACATTTTTTACAATAAGATATTGATAAAAAAAATATATAAACTTAAAATCTCTTTAAAGATTTTTACATTTAGTGGTGGGAAAATGAACCGTTGTACACGTGCTGTAATTTATAAAGATAATCTTAAACACAATCTTGAAGAAATAAAAAAATACGTTGGACCAGATACAAAAATCTGTCTTGCAGTTAAAGCAGACAGTTATGGACATAATGCAGTATTAACTTCAAATCTTGCAGAAACAATGGGAATTGAATATCTTGCAGTTGCTTCTGTTGATGAAGGAATTGAACTTAGAAAAAACGGAATCACTGCAAACATTCTTTTGCTTAGTCTTTGTACTCCACGCGAGTTTGAAGAAATGTTTGAATATAAAATTACTCCCTTAGTTTTTGGTGAGGATTTTATTAAGATTCTTTCTATTGCGGCAGATTCATATTTTAAGAATGATGAAAAGTTTACCGTTCATCTTGCTGTTGATACCGGAATGGGAAGAATTGGCTGTTATCCAGATGAAGCAGGAGAGCAGGCTAAACTTATAAATAATTCTAATCATCTTACCTTAGGCGGTATGTGTACTCATCTTGCAGTTTCTGACAGTACCAGCGAGGAAAATAAAAAATACACAAAAGAGCAGGTTAATCAGTTCAAAATTGCTGTAGAATATGTAAAGGCAGAAAAGATAAATCCTGGAATCTGTTCCTGTGGAAGCAGTGCAGCTTTACTCACTGATTCAGATTTTCATTTTGATATGGTTCGCCCGGGAATTATTATTTACGGCTATTATCCTGACGAAATTACAAAGGAATATCTTAATAGTCAGGGCAAAAACATTGACTTAAAACCAATTCTTGGACTGGAAACAAAGGTTGTAGCAATCCGCCACTTTTATAAAGGAAAATCAATTTCTTACGGCAGAACTTATATTTGCGATGAAGATACTGATATTGCAATTCTTCCAATCGGTTATGCTGACGGACTTTTAAGAAGGTTTTCTCCTGGACTTGAAGTTACAATCAATGGCAAAAACTATCCTGTATGCGGAAGAATCTGCATGGATCAGTGCATGGTAAATATTGGCAAGGACAACAAGGACGTTCATTTGTGGGACAAAGTAATGATTTTTGGACCAAAGGAAAGTGGGGCTTTGAATACTGCTGATGATTTAGCTCGAATTGGAAATACTATTTCTTATGAAGTTTTAACCTGCCTTTCTAAGAGGGTTCAGAGAGACATTAAATAGTTTTTGACTTCTGCAATCAGATAAAAAGAGCCGGTAACAAGCAAAATTACACCTTTTTTTGCTGATTCTTCAAAGGCCATTTTAATCATAAGCTTGTAATCAGCATTAGCAGTAAAAGGACAGCCTGTTTTTTCAAAAGCCTTTATTTCTGAATTTATATCAGACTTCTTTTTGCTGCCTGGTTTTGTTATATACATGTGCTCAAAATTGTCTTTTAATATTGGTGCCATATCATTTACATCTTTATCTGCGGCACAGGCAAAAAGCAGGTTTACTTTCTGATTTTGATAGAGCTTGTGAAGTGTATCAAGTGTAAGTCTTATACTGTTGCAGGTATGTGCTCCATCAAGTATCAGATGTTTTATTCCTTCGTATTTTTTAATATTTTCAATAATTTCAAATCTTCCCGGAAGCTTTGCTTTTGCAAGTCCTCTTTCAATTATATCCTCGCTAAGGTTAGGAAAGATTTTTCTGACAGTAATCGCAGCCTGAGCCGCATTTTGAGCCTGCATTTTACCGAGAAGGGAAAGCTGTGTTTCTATAGGGCGGCTGAAAATATCAGATTCAAAATGGATTTTCATTTTTTTTGCAGTCGTATTAAAACAATAGCCTGCATTTTTTGTTATTTCATCAACAAAATAATATGGAGCATGGCGGGTTATAGCTTTTTCCCGGAAGAGAATTTTTACACTTTCTGTCTGCTGTCTGGCAATTACAACAGGAGTACAGTTTTTAATGATTCCGGCCTTTTCTGCCGCAATTTTTTCAAGAGTATCACCCAAAAATTCCGTATGCTCAAGTTCTATAGGAGTAATACAGCAGATTTTTGGACGGATTACATTTGTTGTGTCCAAGCGGCCACCTAAGCCTACTTCAAAAACCGACCAATTAACTTTTGCCTTTCTAAAGCACAAAAATGCATATAAAGTAACCAATTCAAACCAGGTAATAGGTCTGTCACCGGGCAAATCTATAATAGAATCTACATTAGGAATCATTTCTTTTATGGCTTCTTCATAAACAGATTCATCAAAAAAGCCGGAAGGCTTGCAGATGCGTTCTCTAAAATCCGTAATATGGGGAGAAGAATACAAACCAACATTATAACCTGCTTCTTCAAGAATACAGGCTATCATTTTTGAGACAGAACCTTTTCCTTTTGAACCGGCAACATGAATGCAGGGAGCATAATCCTGTGGATTATCAAAACGCTTGCAGAGAAAATCTATTGTATCAAGCCAGAAAATATTTTTTTTGGGATTAAGTTCAAAATTCAAATAATCGCTTAGCCAGTCCAAAAAAACATCAATCGCATTCATAGTAAATATATTATATCACAAGTCTATGAATAACTGCACTATGAATTGAAAAAAAAGCATATAATCTTTATAATTTAATAATTATTCATAAATCGAGGTTTTAAATGAGTGAAGAAATTAAATACACAGATATTAATAAAAGTTATGAAGCTGCATTAAAGAAAAGCAAGGAAATAGAAGCCGATTTGCTTAAAAATCCCCAGAAATACAGGGTTTTAACAGGTGACCGTCCTACAGGAAGACTTCATATTGGTCATTATTTTGGAAGTCTCCAGAACAGAGTAAGACTTGCAAATCTTGGCGTACCTACAATGATTTTAATTGCTGATTATCAGGTTTTAACAGACCACGATGCCTTTGATAAAATCAGTCAGAATACAAAAGAGCTTGTAATTGATTATCTTGCAGCTGGAATTAATCCTGAAAAGCAGGATGTTATTATTTATCCACACAGTTATGTTCCAGAAGCCAACCAATTGATGATTCCTTTTTTAACTTTAGTTTCTAACTCTGAATTAAGCCGTAATCCAACTGTAAAAGAAGAAATACAGGCTGCAGGTTTAACAAATGTTAATGCCGGAATGTACACTTATCCTGTTCATCAGGCAGTTGATATTCTTTTCTGCAAAGGAAACATTGTTCCTGTAGGAAAAGACCAGCTTCCACACCTCGAAATGACAAGAACTATTGCTTCACGCTTTAATAAAAAATTCTGTCTTGATATGGGAAAAGAACCTGTTTTCCCGGAACCACAGGCTTTATTATCAAAAACACCTATGATTCTTGGTCTGGACGGCAGTCAGAAAATGAGTAAATCAAGAGGAAACGCAATTATGCTTTCTGCTACAGAAGATGAAACTGCTAAGTTGATTAAAAAAGCAAAAACTGACCAGGACAGAAACATAACTTATGATCCTGTAAATCGTCCGGAAGTTTCAAATCTTCTTATGTTGATAAGCCTTTGTACAGGAGAAGCCCCGGAAGCAATTGCCGCAAGAATCGGCGATGGTGGCGGTGGAAAACTCAAGGCAGAACTTACAACTGCAATGAACGAAAAATTACGTCCTTTGCGCGCTGAACGTGCCAGACTTGAACAGGATCCTGAATATATCAGAAAAGTTCTTCTTGACGGTTCTGCCAAAGCTCGCGAAATCGGAATTAAAACTCTGGAAGAAGTTCGCGAAGTAATGAACATGAAAATATAATTGCTTTTTGCATAGATTACCGTGTCGAGCACGGTAATGACACAAGTTCAAACTGTCATTGCCGGGCTTAGACCCGACAATCTATTTGTCCATTTTTTCTACAATTCCTAACAAACTTTCTTTATTATTTAAGGTCGGGTCTTCTATAACACAATCCAATAAATGCTGTAAGATTGTTCCTAATTGTTTTCCAGGTTTAATTCCCATTGCAATTAAATCTTTTCCATTTACAGCCAATGCTTTTAGAGAAAGAGCATTCTGATTTTCCATAATTTCTACAATTCTTTTTTTAAGTTCCAGCAAAAGTTCAATATTCTGACTGTATAAAAGATTTACCTTTTCATTTCGCATTCCATAAATATCAGCAAGCCTGAAATCATATAAATCTTCAAGATTTTCGTATCCGGCCCGCATAATAAATCTTCTTACAGCGGCATCTGACCAATTGGATTCATAATGAAACATGTGCTCCCGAATCAAAAGACAAACATTATTTATAAATTGATTTGGAAACTTAAGGCGAACAAGTATTTCTTCAGCAAGTTCTGCACTGTATTTTTCGTGATTATAAAAGGTAATTGTTTCTATTTCTTTTTTTGAACCGTCCTTTTTTTCACCATCTAAAACCAGCTGTTTAACAATTTTTTTTGCTTTTGGTTTTCCTATATCATGGAAAAGAGCGGCAATTCTTACATTGAGCTTATCTTGAGGTCCTCCATCACAGGCATAATAAAGATGATTTAAAACATCAAACTTATGTAAATCCCTGTAATCTGACTGAAGACAATTTTTACATTCCAAAAGCTCCGGTATAAAGGAATCAAGAACTTTAGTTTCTTCCATAAGTTTTAAACCTACAGAAGGCAGGGGAGAACGCATTATTTTTTCAAACTCATCGCGAAAACGCTCTATTGAAATTGACTGGATTTTTTTCTGAACGTCTTGATTTGCAATTTCCTTGAAAGTGGCTTCATCTATCTTAAATTCAAGTTGGGAAGCAAAACGAAGGGCCCTTATTGGACGTAAGCCATCTTCCATAAAGCGTTCATGGGGATTTCCCACAGTCCTTATCAGCCTGCGTTTAATATCACCTTTGCCGTCAAAAGGGTCAACTACAGAACCATCTTTTAGATTTACGGCAATTGCATTCATGGTAAAATCACGGCGACTTAAATCCTCTTCGATTGTTGCAGCGTAATTTACCTTATCAGGATGGCGCCCATCAGAATAACCGGATTCCGTTCTGAAAGTAGTAACTTCAATTTCCTGCTTTTTAAAATGAACGGTGACGGTTCCATGTTCAAAGCCAGTAGGAACAACAAATTTAAAAATTCTCATAACATCCTGAGGAGTTGCATTTGTAGCTACATCCCAGTCTGTTTCCTTTTTATTTAAAAATATATCCCTTACAGCGCCGCCTACAAGATAGGCTTTAAATCCATTATTTTCAAAAACTGAATTAAACTCTTTTAATAATTTAGGTATAAGCATTTTTTAGACTCCTGTTGAAAGCTGTTTTACAAGAGTTGAGTAAATTATAAAAACAATTCCAATTAGAAGCGAAAGAATACTGAAAGTTATTGTAAAAAAACGGGCGACTTTTGAATGCGTAAAAAAAATGTAAATGTAAATCATATTTTCAATAAATAAAATTAAGGATAAAATGGACTGAAAAATTGATGAAATAGTCAAAACTTTTAATATCAGCAGTTGGGTTTCATCAAGAAAATTATAAAAATTACCCATTACATAAAGCACGAATAAAATGACGTTAAATAAAAAAAAGAGCCAGACACAATTTTTTGTGAGTTTGTTGAAAATGCGCAGAGTATTTGTATAAAAAAAATCAGAGATTTTTTTTCTTTCTTTATTTTTGTCTTTCATTTTATCAAAACAGAGGTTATTATAATTTATATTATACAGTAATTTTTTATTGGAATAAAGATATGAAGAATAGAATTGCTTTTTTAATATTACTAATATTTGGAGCCTGTGTATTTTATTTTGGATGGACTCAAATAAAAATTAAGCCTGATACCTGCGGAATAGTTCAGTCCAAAATAGGCGGAATAAATGATAAAATTGTAATTCCGGGAGAGTTTTCCTGGTACTGGGATTTTTTAATTCCTTCTAATGCAAAGCTAAATGTTTTTGACATGAAGCCTTATAATACAACAAAAAAAATCAGCGGCAACTTTCAATCTTATGATGTAAACGGCAATTACAATGATTATCTGAACTATTATTTTGATTATTCAATATCCTTTTCATATACCCCGGAAGCAATTCTTCATCTTTTGAAAGAAAATTACATTTCTGATAATGAAGATTTTAAAACTTATCTTGATAATGCCGCAGCCTCTCTTGCTCAAATTGCTTCAGATTACTTTTTAAAACGTTCTGCAGCAGATTCCAGTTTTAACCCTCAAAGTGTAAAACGTGATGAACTTGTTGCAGCAATTGCTTCATACAAAGATTTTCCAGAACTGGACTTAATGATTTTTTCTCTTACTGATTTTAAGCTTCCAAATTATAGTCTTTACAATCGGCAAAAAAATATAAATATAGAAGAAGAGACAGGGGAATAATCATGAATATTTGGATTGCAAGTATGGAATGTGCTTCTCTTGCGGAAGCAGGTGGAGTTAAAAACGTTACTTATTCATTCTGTAAGGAATTAACATATCTGGGAAAGAAGGTTACACTTTTCATACCTTTCTACAGTTTTACAAATCTTAAAAACACAATTGATTTGAACCGAAATCATTTAAATAATATAAAAATAAACTTATGCGGCAAGACAGAAACCGTAAACTTTTACAAGGCACGTTACGCTACAGTCAATTTTAAAATTGTTTTTGTATATCACCCGGCTTTTTTTGAAAAAGAAGCAGTTTATACTTATACAGAACACGAACAGGCTCTTAATGAAAACCATAGAAAAGGTTCAGGTCATGCTGATACACTTTTTCTTGATACATTATTTGCCAAGTCAGTTGCAGAATACGCAAAACTGATAGATGCAGAAGCCTTGCCGGATTTAGTTCATTGTCAGGATGCTTCAACTGCAATGATTCCGGCCTTTATAAAAGAAGCTTCAAAAACAGAAGATAGATTAAGTAATATAAAATCAGTTGTTACAATTCATAACGCCGGACCTGCTTATCATCACAGCTTTTTTGATATGGCTCAGGCTGAATATCATACAGGTTTATCCAGAAATATTTTATGCGGTGCTTTGAATAACTGCTGTATAGAACCTTTTTTACTTGCACAAATCTCAGGTGCAGCTCTTACTACAGTTTCTGTTGAATATGCAGAAGAGCTTTTTAAAAGTCATAATCTTAGGGAAACCGATGGTCTTTCTGATATTTTTTACCAGAGACATATAAAAATAAAAGGAATTACAAACGGCATTGATTACGACAATTATAATCCAAACAGAAAAGAAGTTTCGGAACTGCCTTATGTTTTTAATCCTGAAAAATGCGATCTTAAAGGAAAATACAAGTGCAGGGAATATTTTATAAATGAGTATTTACAGAATAAAGAACTAAAAGAACTTGTTTACGGTTCTTTTGAGCCTGGTTGTGCAGAAAAGAAAGAAAACATCTTTATTTCTTATCATGGAAGAATTGCCGGTCAAAAAGGCATTTCTGTTTTAATTCAGGCCATTCCTTTGATTATTAGTCATAATCCAAAAGTTCACTTTATAATAACCGGTCAGGGAGAGCTTTTTCTTGAAAGTCAGATAAAAGAACTTACAGAACGTTTTAAGGGTAAGATTATTTTCATAAACTGCTATGATAAAAAAGCTGCCAGACTTACAACGGTTAGCGGAGATTTTATAGTTCTTCCAAGTCAGTTTGAACCATGCGGTCTGGAAGATTTTATAGCACAGATATACGGAACTCTGCCAATTGCTCATAAAACAGGAGGCCTTAATAAGATACTTGACGATAAAACAGGATTTTTGTACAGAAATAACACTCCGGCTGAACTTGCAGCAAGAGTAGGTGAGGCTATAAATATAAAAACTGATGATTTTCCACAAATGATGAAAATGATTGTAGATGCTGCAAATTATGTTCATGAAAAATATTTGTGGAAGAGTGTAATTCTTCAGGAGTATATTCCATTCTTTGAAAAAATATTAAAAAAATAAAAAAATTATTTAAAAATTAGTTTTTAGCTATTGACTATTTTTTTGAATAACTTTATATTTAAATACGTTCAACGACATTGAATGTCGCCCGAATAAAATGCTGCCTTAGCTCAGCTGGTAGAGCACGTGATTTGTAATCTCGGGGTCGTGGGTCCAAATCCTACAGGCAGCTTTCGGGGAGTTTCTAGAGTGGTCAAATAGGACAGACTGTAAATCTGTTGGCTCAGCCTTCTGAGGTTCGAATCCTCAACTCCCCATTATCAAGAGTTAGACAAGTTCTAACTCTTTTTTTTTGCCCTTATCTTTTTTATAGAATTATACAGTAAATAGATATTAGTTTTATATAAAACAATTGCACATTTTCCAGTGATTTAGTATTATATGCAAAAGTTTGCATAAATTGCATAATGCTTAATATATATTGTTATATGACATTTTGCATATTGCACTTTTGTAAAAGGAGTTTTTTATGAAAAAAATATTATCAATACTTTCTGTATTGAGTCTTTCAATTATTCTTTTGGCCAGTTGTAGTAAAAAGCAGTCTGCATCAAACACCTCAAGCACTTCAAATGCAGCAGAAACAAAAGTTACTAAAAATCCAGTAACTGTAGAAATCTGGCATACATACAACGGAAAACAGGCTGCAGCCTTAAATGATGCCGCAGACCGCTATAATGCAAGTCAGTCAGATTATATTATCAAAGTAATCAATCAGGATTATTCAGGATTTGCAGACACTGTTTATACAGCAGTTGCAAATGGAGTAGGACCAAGCATTATCTTCAATTACGGAACAACAGCAGTTGATTACGCAAACGAAGGTCTTGCAATTGATATCAGAAAATATATCGAAGAAGACAAAAAGAAGGGTGATACAAAAATGCAGGATATCATCGATTCTTTGCCGGAAGCTATGAAAACTGATGTTCTTGGCTTTGAAGACGGCGGAATCTACTATCTTCCTGGCTGTACAACAGGTCCTGTTTATTTTTATAACAAAACAATTTTTGATGAGCTTGGTTTAGTTCCTCCAACAAATTGGGATGAACTCCTTGCTGTTTCAAAAACAATTTATGAAAAGAAAGGTATTCCTGGCTTCCATTCCGACGGTCTAGTAGACAATCTTCAGGAAATGATTATGCACAATGGTCTGGGCTATATCGATGTTCCTAATAAAAAAGTTACTTTCTGCGGCGACAAGATGGTTGAAATCTATCAGTGGTATGCAGATAACTGTAAAGCAGGATATTTTTCATTCAACGTAATAAACAAATATGCTTCTGAAGATTTAGCAAATGCAAATATTGCTTCCTTCTCTGGTTCCTGTGTAAATGATCAGTACATTAAAATGGTAGAAGGAAAAGGCCAACTTGGAATGGCTCCTTGGATTGCAGGTGATTTCTATACAGCATGGAACAGAGGTCCTATCTTCCTTCACAGAAATGATGATGTAGACAGAGGTGCTTATGAGTTTATTAAGTTCTTCCTTTCTGCTGAAAATGCTGTAAAGTGGGCAATGGCAAACTCTGCTTTGTGTCCTTATGGAATTGCTGCTGATGTTCCGGAATACAAAGAATATCTTGCAAATCTTCCGGCAAGTTCTGCTTTACCTTATGTTCAGGCAAATCTTAATGTTGCAGGTTCTTTCCCAAATGTTACAGGAAGTGCCGCTGTAAGACGTGCTTTGGAAGAAAACTTGAATTATGTTGTTGATGGAAAAATGACTGCAAAAGAGGCTGTTGCAATTCTTGAGAAAAATTGTAACGATGCTTTGAACGGAAAATGAAAGTAGTTTTTGAAAATATAACTAAAAGCTTCGGTCACACTGTGGCCGTAAAAGATTTTTCTGCTCAACTGCCGGATGGACACCTGATTTGTTTGTTGGGACCTTCCGGTTGCGGAAAATCTACAATTCTAAATATGCTCTGCGGAATTACACCTGTAACCCAAGGGCATATATTTTTTGATGATAAGGACGTGACTAAGCTGCCACCTGATTTGCGCAATGTTGGGATGGTTTTTCAAAATTACGCCCTTTATCCCCACATGACAGTTTTGGAGAATATTGCTTTTCCTCTGGAAGTTCAAAAGGTGCGTAAAGCTGAACGAATTGAAAGAGCAGGGGAAATTGCAAAATTAGTTCACGTCGATTCCCTCTTAAAAAGATATCCTTCTGAATTAAGTGGTGGCCAGCAGCAGAGAGTTGCAATTGCCAGAGCCTTGGTTAAAAACCCAAAGCTTTTGCTTATGGATGAACCACTATCAAATCTTGATGCCAGATTAAGACTTGAAATGCGTGAAGAAATAAGACGAATCCAGCAGAATACTGGTGTTACTACTGTTTTTGTAACCCATGATCAGGAAGAAGCCATGTCTATTTCTGACAGCATTCTTTTAATGAAAAACGGAATGCTTATTCAGGAAGGGCTTTGCCAGGATTTATATAATAATCCTAACTGCAAGTTTGTAGCTGACTTTTTGGGTAACCCACCTGTAAATAACCTAAAGCTTTCGGATAATGATTTTAAGGCAATTTTTGGTCAAAAATATAATTATTCTTCTAATCAGGTAATTGCAGCGGTAAGACCAGAAAGCTTTATTTTTGGTGGGGACTTGCCGGCTCAAGTAGTTTCTGTAAGTGAAATGGGCAAGGAAAAAATCCTTACTTTAATCTTCTTTGAGAATACTGTTCATGCAATTTTAAATACTGACGAAGAGCTTAAGGCTGGTGACAAAATACAAGTCAGTCTGAAAAATAAGGGAATCTTTGTTTTTGACAGTAAAACTGAAGAGAGGCTGGCGTGAAATATTCTCAAAAAAGACATGATTTATTTACAAAAATTGAACCATGGCTTTATCTGGCACCTTTTTTAATCTTTATTCTCGTTTTTACTCTTTATCCTGTAATCAATGTTTTTATTATTTCCTTTAAGGAAAACTACAGTCATCTTAGAAAAACTTTTGACGGCTTTAATTTTGAAAATTATAAATATGTACTTACTGACGAAAAGTTCCGTTCCGGAATGAGAAATACAGTTTTATATGTAATTTTTGTAGTTCCAATCAGCACCTGCATTTCAATTTTATTTGCCAATCTTTTGAATCAAAAGCTCAAGGGCAGTGCAATTTTTCAGACAGCTTTTTTTATGCCAATGGTAACTTCGGTAACAGCTGTAGGACTTATCTGGAGACTTATGTACAACCAGAATTACGGAATAATCAATTTTGTGCTTTCAAAGTTTGGAATAGAAAAAATTGGCTGGGTTGTAGAATCAAAATGGTCACTGATGGCATTAATCATTTTCGGCATTTGGAATATATTGCCCTTTACAATCATTCTTTTACTTTCCGGCTTGCAGAATATAAACGAAATGTATTATACAGCGGCAAAGGTTGATGGAGCCAAAGCTTCGAAAATCTTTTTTAGAATCACAGTTCCTCTTTTATCACCGACTATTTTTCTTGTCTGCATTATAAATACAATTTCCTGCTTTAAGGTTTTCAGTGAATTATATCCACTTTTCAACGGAAAACCGGGGCCTTATTTTAATCTTTATACTGTTGTTTATTATATCCGCTATGCCATGGTAGAAAAACGCAAATACGGATATGCGGCAGCTGCGGCGGTAATTCTTTTTCTTTGTGTAATGATTTTTACTTTATTGCAGCTTCAACTAAAAAAGCGGATGGCAAAAAAAGGAATTAAATAGCAATAAGAAAGGGTAAAGGAAATGAAAATAAACTTTAATAAAATTGTAATCTACATTCTCTTGACAATTGGTGCCCTTATAATGGTCTTTCCTTTTATCTGGATGATTTTATGCTCATTTAAAGATTATTCCGAAGTAATAAGGATTCCACCAAAGTTTTTTCCATCGCACTTTAATTTTTCTAACTACAAAAAAGCCTTTTCTATGGCGCCTTTTGGTAAATACTTTCTTAATTCCGTAATTGTAATGCTGCTTTCTGTTTTATGTACAACAACTACCACTATCTTAGGAGCCTTTGCCTTTTCTAAATTAAAGTTCCCGGGAAAAGAAATTATTTTTTCTATTCTTTTAAGTTTAATGATGATTCCTTTTGAAATGCTGATTATCACAAACTACACAACCATTGTAAAATTAAAATTATATAATACGATTCCAGCTTTGGTTCTTCCTTTTGTGGCCAGTATTTTTTATACTTATATTTTAAAGAACTTTTTTGATACAATTTCGGATAGCTTGTATTATTCTGCCAAAATAGATGGAGCATCCAACTGGATGTATTTGTGGCGCATTATGGTGCCGATTGCAAAACCATCTTTATTTACAATTATTCTTTTAAATGCCCTTTCTTCCTGGAACAGCTTTATGTGGCCTTTATACGTTACATCTGACAGCCGCTCCAGAACACTTCCTTATGGCTTGCAGGTTTTTACAACCGAAGCAGGAAGTTACCAGGAATTGCTTATGGCCGCTTCTACAATTGTTGTTCTTCCTATGATTATTCTTTTTATAATTGCAAGAAAATACATTGTAAATGGGGTAGCTAGGGGCGGAATAAAAGAATAAAAATGACAAAAATGCAGCAGGCTCTCCATTGAAAAAAGGAGTCTGGTATATAATGCCAACTTACAGGGGAGATCACATGGAGCTATAAGCGGAGGTAAATTATGAATAAAAGACAGAAGCTTTCTTTTGTATTAAATAGTTTAATTTTTCTTATTACAGTATTTGCAACTGTAAGTATGATAATTGGCTTTGAGTTTATGGGAGAAATTAAGGTTCTTTCATCAGCCAGTTTTAAGGCTTTCAAATATTTTACTGTGGACTCAAATGTTTTTGCAGGTATAGTTGCCTTAATTTATATGATTGATTTAATTCTTTTATCAAAGGGAATAATCAAAGAGCTGCCAAAATGGCTGTCATATTTAAAGCTGGCTGCAGCTACTGGCGTAACTTTGACAATGATGGTAACGGTATTCTTTCTGGCACCAAAATCAACGACAACTTATTTTGCTTATTTTATGAACTCTAATCTTTTTATGCACCTGATAACACCGCTGCTTTGTATAATAAGCTTTATTTTCTTTGAACCTGCAAAACTTTCATTTGTTGAAAGCTTTACAGGTATCTGTCCTATGATTTTATATGCATTTTATTATATTCCAAATATTTTGCTTCATCTGGATAATGGAAAGGTTTCTACAAATTATGACTGGTACGGTTTTCTCTTTGCTGGCTTAAATACAATCTGGTTTGTGATTCCTATTATTCTGCTGATTACCTGGATTTTTGCTCTCTGTCTTTGGTTGCTAAATAAAAAATTCGATAAGTAAAGGCTGTTGATTCTTACATTAATTTTTCTTTTAGTTTTTTGATTTTAATAAAGCTCTTAATAAAAACATAAGAATAAAGAATAAACATCACACCAAAGAAAGCTGTAATTACCATGTCACCAGTGGAATTTCCAAATTCACCATTAATTCCTTTTACAAAGTTTGGAAGAACAGCACAAAGGAAAATTGTAATAAGAGGCAGGAGCCTGCGCTGATGGATTTTTTTAAGCATCTGAAGTTTTGATTCATTATCAGTAAAGATCTCGTTATTCCCCTCGCTGGCAGAAGCACCTTTTTTTCTGAAGATTGAAAAGCCATTTACAGACCAGAGAAAGTTCCAGCCATTGTCTTCAAACATTTGTTGATATTCTGCATTCTTTGAGCCGTTTTCATTTGTGAAATCTATTCGGTAAGTCATATCTTCAGGTTGACATTTTTCAAATTTGTAAAAACCAGGAAGTTTAAAGTTTACAACCTTCCAGCCTTCCTTGTGCTGTTTTTCAAGAAAAGCCTCTTCTTCTTCATATTCAAAAAGCGTAAAAAATTTAAATAAAGTCTTAGTGTTTTTCATTTTATTTTCCTCCAATATTTCGATAAAGTCTTTTGATTCGTTCAATTTCAAGTTGCAAAACTTCTTTTCCAAGTTGTGTGATTTTATAAAGCTTTCGTTTTTCTTCCTCCCGAACAAACTCAATCAAACCATCCTTTTCCATTTTTCCTAATGTTCCGTACATTGTGCCCGGTCCAATTTCTACCTGACCCTCGGTCATTTCTTTTACCTTTTGAGTTATATTGTAGCCATGC
The DNA here is from genome assembly GCA_902802305.1 of uncultured Spirochaetaceae bacterium. GTDB lineage: Bacteria > Spirochaetota > Spirochaetia > Treponematales > Treponemataceae > Treponema_D. The sequence continues at coordinate 25,965 of CADCLG010000033.1, read as the reverse complement.
ATTTCCTGTTGAAGGCAAAAGAGAATGTAAAAGCCGGTTTCTGTCATTGGAACATAAACACGCTTAATTTTTGCATCCATTTCAACTCCTTAGTAAGCGGGCAGGCCGAAGTCCGCTTTTAGCATTGCATTTCGATATATCGCACCTCGCTATAGCGAAGTTAGATATAATATATCGCAGTGTGATATATATGTCAAGTTTTTTTATTTTTTTGTGTTATTATTGTGCTATAATATGAATATGAAAAATGTTTTTTTATTATTGTTAAACCGCGTTTTTTCCAACAATCCCGTCATCTGGATTTTTTCAATTCTACTGATTTCTCTTGCAATTTTTCTGCGTAAGTTTTATAAGAAGCTGCTTCGCGCTGGTAAGAGCCTCAAGCTCTGGCGTCTTCTTTGCTTTATCCCCCTTGCTCTTGCGCTTTTTCATTTTGCCTTTTTCAGAATTAAGGGAAATTTCTGGAGTACCAGATATTATTATTTATGGCTTTATATAGCCTCTATTGTGCTGGTAATTCCAGCTTTAACTTCAATCTGGCCCCGCATTAATAAAATCCTGCATCCTCTTATAATGACCTTCTGTATCCTTTGTGGACTTTATACACTTTATAAGCCTCTGGTCTGGGATTCAGCAATGAGAAATCACACAAGACAGAGCTATGTTGAATCCTTTATTTCTACAACAAAAGATATGGAAAAATATTATTCTCTTAAAGACTGGAAAAAAATTGATATTCCGGCTCTGAGGGAAAAGTTTCTGCCTGTAATTCAAAAGGCTCAGGATACAAAAAATCCAAAGCTTTTTGCAGCTGCTATCCAGGCTTATGCTTATTATTTTTATGACGGTCATGTTTCTCCCTATGTTTCTCAATGGGATGTTTGGGAGCCTTCTGTTTGTATGCTTGGCGGACATGATTATGGTATGAGCATGATCCGTCTTTCGGATGGAAGTGTTGTGGCTGTTTTTGTAGATGAAGAAGGCTCTGCTTATCAGAATGGAATTCGTGAATGGACTCTTATGACCAGCTGGAATGGAGTTGAAATAAATAAAGCAATTGATTCTGTAGAGTTTATTTATGGCAGGGAAAATTTTCCGGTAAAAGCTTCAGAAGAAATTTATAAACCTGCCATGCTTGCAACAAAAGGCCAGCGGGCAGACGGAAAGCCTGGTCAATACGGAATAGTAGAAGAGCTTTTACAGATTGCAGATATTACAGAAGATTCCCAGAGGCCGAAAGCTCTTGCAGGCTTTATTGATGAAAATGGAAAAGAGGTTCAGGTTGAACTGACAGCAAAAGGGACCGGCGCTTACAGAATGGAAAAGGCCTTTGTTCCTATAACCTGGCACAGCTATAAAAAATTCCCGGATTTGAAAAATCTTCATACAGTTATGATTAATGAGGATACCGCCTACATGGTTCGTTACAATGAACAGTTCGGAGAGTTTTTTGATGTGCTTTCGTATTTTACAAATCACAATCCCCAGATTCGCCGTCATCTTATAAAGGAGCTTGATGCGCGCAAGGCAGAAGGTATGAAAAAGCTGATTATAGATGCCAGAAGTAATCAGGGAGGCTACTGGGCCGAAGGAGTTGAAACAGCAAGTCTTTTTACAAAGGAAGCTTTTGAATTGGCAAAGCGAGGCACCGAACTTTTTGGAAAGCCCCAGATGATTCACACAGTGTTAGTTGAGGCTGACGGTCGCTTCAGTGATATTGAAGTTATTCTTCTTGTTGATATGTATTGCGTTAGTGCAGGGGATTCACTTGTAAAGGTTTTATCACAATGCCCGAATGTTAGGGTTATGGGACTTATGCCTAGTAACTGTTCCTGCCAGGAAACCGGTGGAGTTTCTTTTCTTTCTGATGGAATCTGCAGCATTAATTATCCGGTAAACTGGCTTTACGAGCTGGACGGCCGCCGTTACATAGACGAAAATAATATAATTATTATTTTTATATGTCGATTTTATTTCGAATAATTTTTTCATCATTATATCTTGACTTTCACTATAATGTCGATTTATTATTTGAATTTCTTGTTGTTGAATATAAGAAAGATTGGCCTCAGCAATTTTTGAAGATAAAGACTGAATTACAGAAAGTGCTTACAATTCCTTGCCAGGTGCAGCACGTTGGCAGCACTTCAATTCCAGGAATGAAGGCAAAACCGATTATTGATATTGATGTTGGACTGGAAAACTGGGAAGATTTTGAAAAAATAAAATCAGCACTGGCGGGAATTGGATATCTTCATGAGGGTGATAGAGGAATCATGGGGCGTGAAGCTTTTGGAAGAAGTGGCACGGTGCATAACGAAATTCTTGATAGTATTGACCATCATCTTTATGTATGCTCGGTTAATAATGAAGAATACAAACGCCACATTTTATTCCGCAATTATTTGAAAAATCATGATGAGGCCCGCGACAGATACAATCAAATCAAAGAAGAAATCCTGGCAAAGGTTGGTCCGGAAAACAGAGCTGGCTATGTTCAGATGAAGGAAGAAGAATACGGGGATTTCTTTGAAGAGATAATTGAAAAGGCAAATAAAGAGATAATTTAAATTAACTAATTACAAGATTTTTGGGTTCTTTTACATATAACTTCCGACTTAACAATAGCATTTATGATTTAAGTCGGATAAGGTTGTTTATTCTATAAATATTTTTAGATATTTTTTATTAAACTTCCAACTTAACACAAGTTAATTTATGTTAAGTCGGAAGCTTTATAACCAGGAATCTCCCTTTATTACTTTTATAACCGTAAAATGGACCACTGACTATGAATCGAATAGAAAAAACTCAAGGAAAGCCTTTTAACTTCTAGCCTTATCCTTAATGACAGGGAATTGAGAAAGGCATATCCCCGGTGATTTTGAGCCCTGATAAAATTGAATATATTGAAGAAAAATATTATAATGCCTATAATCGAAAATCCGTTAAAAAACAAGCCGTAAGGGTTGTTTTAGGATTATCGAAAGAACGGCTCAGAGGCAAGCTGTGCTTGCCGCCTCAACCATAGTTGTTCTGCCAATGATTATTCTTTTTATCCTTACAAGAAAATACATCGTCAATGGTGTTTCTACCGGTGGTATAAAAGGCTGATAATTTTATATTATATCCAATTTAATTGTATAAAATTTATTTACTTTTTTCATTGTCGTTAGTATATTCTAACTATGAAACAAACAAAACTTATATTTTCTGCTGTACTTGCTGCAGCAATCTTATTACTGGCTGGATGTTCATCAACTAAATCAAATAAAGAAGATCCTAAATTGATTAGCGGTGAATGGAATACCAATTATACATTTGTCTTTGTCCATGGCCTTTCTGGCTGGGGGCATTATGATTTTCAAAATAAAATATTTCCTTACTGGGGACTTAAAAACGGCTCATTAATGAAGCAGCTTAGAAAGGAAGGCTTTAATACATATGATGCATCAGTTGCTCCTCAGGGTAGTGCATGGGACAGAGTATGTGAGCTTTATGCTCAGTTAACAGGCACTGTTACAGACTACGGCAAAGAGCATTCTGAACGCTGTGGTCATGACCGCTATGGAAGAGATTTTTCTAAAGATCCATTGATTCCTGTATGGGATAGTGAAAATAAGATTAATCTTTTAGGTCATTCTTTTGGTGGTGTTACAGTAAGACTTCTTGCTCATCTTATGGCATATGGATCTGAAGCAGAAATTAATGCAACTTCTCCTGAAGACTTAAGTCCACTTTTTGCTGGTGGTCATGGAGACTGGATTTATTCAGTAACAGCACTTTCAGCTCCTCACAACGGAACTTCTGCTTATCACATTCCGGATGAAAATCCTGAGCCTAAAACAAAAATGCAGGAGCAGATGGATAAAACTAATGCACCGAAAAAAGATGGCAGAGCTGATTATGATTATGCAGACTATGATATGCACATTCAGAATGCTGCGGTTATTAATCAATGGCTTAAAACACTCGATACCGCATATTACTTTTCATTTCCTTGCAGTGCGACAGAGCTTGCAGAGGATGGAAGTCAGAAACCTTCTGTAGAAATTATGGAAGAGATCTTTCAGAGAAGTGCAAGCCGCATGGGAAGCTTCGAAGGTATAACTCCAGATGGTATTTATCTTGGAAAAGAATGGCAGGAAAATGATGGCCTTGTAAACACAATTGCAGCTCTTGCTCCCGATTATGCTCCAAGAGAAAATTATTCAGATGCAGCTGAGCTTAAAAAAGGTATCTGGTATGTAATGCCAACTTACAGGGGAGACCACATGGCTCTTCAGGGTGGCTTTACAATCAAAAACAATATAACGGATTTTTACATTGATTATCTTACATTGATAAATCAATTATAATAGATAACAAAAGTACGGTGTAAGCACCGGCGGCCTGAAAGGGTAATGGATTGCTTCGTTTAACCGACTCCTCGTCATTGCGAGGAGCGTAGCAACGAAGCAATCCACATGCTTATTCAACCTTTATATATTCAACAACAGTCTTTTTACCATCTTTGAAAACACCGTTTGCTGCTTCAAGAACAATTTCACAGCCCTTTGAAAAATCAAAAGGCTTTGGACTCTTATTCCACTCAGAATCTTTCCATCTGCCATTTGATTCCATTTTCTTTGTTTTCAAATTTATACGGAAAACATGTGTTCCATCATCCAGCCAGCTTGTTTCATTATCGGTTCCAATATCACGAACTCTGAAACGTAATGGAGCATCTGTAGCAGAAACTTTTACTTCAAGAATTTCTCCTTCAAGTTTATCAAGTCGCCAGCCGCATTGTGTATAATTTCCTTTTGTCCAGTTGATTGCAAAATCATCATCAATATAAGCCTTATCTCTTATAGAACCTAATTTTGCACCATTCAAAACAATTCTTTCTGGCTGAGGAACATCTTCACCGGCCTTCAATAAAGTTACAGATTTTACTTTTGTTTTAAGACCTGTTTTAGTAATTGGATCAACATGAATCTGAATTTCATCTATACGCTTTGTAGGCTCCCAGGTATATCCGCCTTCTTCCCAGTGTCCAGAGTATTCTCTTCCGTCAAGATAAGCCTCAAGAACATTTGGTTTTACAGCCTGGGTATACAAATCAGCTCTTTTATTTCTATCATTCTTATCATACTGACACATTCTGAGGTCAACATTTATATCACTTGATTCAAGTTCAATCCGGATTTTCTCATAATCCGATAAATCCACTCCGGTCAGATTCCAGCCGGTCTGAGCACTTCTGCTTCTTCCATCCTGATTCCATTCAATAATTCCGCCATCAAAAACAAAGGCATTCCATGTGGATGAACCAAAATTACTTCCCAGTAACATAAGATTTTCATTTGCTACACGTTTTCCTTTCAAAAGCTGAACGCTTTTTTTACAACAGTATGCATATCCTTTGTTCTTGGTTTTCCACCATTATTTTGACGAATATATACATACAGTCCATCTGATTTATCCAAAGGAAGAGAATCATCATTTTTGTAGCCGGCACCTTCACCTGTTAAATCAGCTTCAAGAACATTTGGCTCCAGCTGATAGAAGGTATGGTAATTTTTCCAGTCTTTACTATTAAGTGAGAGTTCAATGTTAGTTGCGTCATTACTTTCTAGTTCAACACGGATTCTGTCATATTCAGAAAGGTCAACTTCTGTAAAATTCCAACCGGCATTACCATCAATTTCACCCTTTAACCAGGTTATTTCTTTTCCCATAATATGAGTTTGCCAGGATTGACTTCCAAATGGAACCCCCATCAACTCAAGATCTGAAGCATCTGGAATACTTTCTTTCTTAATAAGCTCAATGCTTTTAATTACAGTTTTTGTCATTCTTGGTATGTTTACCAGAAATCTAATTTCGTAGCCTTCTTCCGGATCTGGATCTTTCATATCACCATACCATCTGTTAGTACCGTCGAAGAATACATAACAGATACCATCTTTTTCAAATGCAAAAGTAGCGCTTCCGGCACTTGCAGGATTTATCATTTCAACACGTAAATCTTCTCTATCCTTAATTGATGCGACTTCTAAACGAATTCCACCATACTGACTCAAATCAGTACCGCGAAGATCCCATCCAAAATGAAGCCATTCTTCATTTTTATCCTTATTCCAGATAAGTTCGCCTTTAGCTGTAAGCTTTGCATCGTCCTGACACCATTCAAGACTTCCCAGCTCCACGCCTTCAATGGCAAACTTCTTTTTTGGGTCAAGTTTTATGCTGTTACTTTCCCCTTTTTTTGGTGCCGCAAAAACTGTTGCCATCACAGCAGAAATCAGTAAAATTGTTGAAAGCAGCTTTTTCATTTTATATACATCTCCTTAAAGTTTTGCTTTTATTATTTTAATTCAAGAAAATGTTTTTGTAGTGAGAGTAAATTAATCAAAATTTGATGTTTTTCTCATCATTTTTGACTGGTACAACTGGTACAAACTGATTTTTTATTGTCCAAAAATAGGCATTTGGCGGAGTAATTCCCGTAGAAGTAAAGGCTGGAAATTCCGATACTCCTTCTCTAAATTGTTTTCTCGAAAAATTTAAGTCAAAATATGGAATAAAACTTATTGACGGCAATTTGGGTGTAGCAGAGAATCAAATTGTACTTCCCCATTTTATGGCAATGTTTTTTATAGCCCCAGAAAAAAGCATCCTATACATGAGTGTATATTGGATGCTTTTTTCTCAATAAAATATCTAAAGTTTTTTTTATCGAGTTTATACGCTTTTCTGCACGATTAATAGTTGATTATAAAATCTGGTGCACTTTTAATCATCATATTATAAACCTCTTGTAAAAGCGAGGTTGCGATTGTTTCACACCATACATCCTGTACATAGCAATTTTTACTTTCCAGGCGCATACATAGGGCATATTCACAATTTTGCGGCATCCAGCCATTATAAGAAGATTTTTCTAGTGGTGATAAGAATAATCTGCAATCAGCAATCTTCTTACGCAGTTCAGCCTGAAGCCCTTGTGAAAGAGAGTTAAACTCAGTTTCATAATATAGCTTTTGTGTTGAATAAAACCAGATTTCTGTAACCTTCCATTTTGTTGTTTCTGTAGATGGTATTGAAGTACTCCAGCTTTCTGTCCAGTTAGGATTTTCTGAATAAACGGCCTGTATATTTGTTTGAACAGAGGCTTGCTCTCCTATTGTTTTGTCTGTATAAGTATTTCCATCCTTTGCATGAAGAACGTAACTGACAACACGGTGGCAAAACCACATGTCAAATTCTTCATTCCTTGTGCTCCAGCCCCATGCTACCCAGGAATCAGAAAGAGGCGTAAAATTATTTTTGAAGTTCTCATCATAAGTAATTTTTGTTCCTATTTTATTAGAAGCATAGCCTTTGCTGTCAATCCAATAATTTGCAGAAGGATAGGTTCTGATAAATGTTTCATTATTAAATTTGTAGGCATCTACATCATTTGCATCTACAACTTCATAGAGTAGCAGTCCGTAAGTTTCGTAGGTTGTGCCATCATCTTTGTAGCGTGAAAACTTTTCCAAAAGATTATCGTTTTTATACTGATTCAAAAGCAAATATTCTTTTCCCTCTTTTGGTTCATTTAATTCTAGATAAACAGGAAGGTATTGTCCATCATCACTTTTTGAAATGTCAGCAATTTTATTTCCTTCTGAATCTGTAAAGAAATATTCATGTTCAGAACCAAGCTCAACTTCTTTTTTTTCTAAAGGCTCAATTTCGCAAACTTCTTCTCCATCTGTAACGCTGGCACTTCTTGAAGTCTTTGCACTTAAAGATATAAGTCTTACTTTTGTAGAGTTTGGATTAAACACTGTAGTTTTAGAAAAAGATTCTGTGGAAAAATTGTTGTCTGTAGTTCCATTATTACATGCAATTATGCCCATTGCTATAAAAAGTATTATTGTTGCTGAAAATACATTAAGTAGTTTTTTCAAAATTCATCCCCTTTTTATTTTACATTTAATTTCAAAATATTGTGTTCATACGCAACATTATCTATAAGAATAGCCCAGCCTGTAGCAATTAAAATTTATAGGTTGCTCCTAAGGCAAGAATAAAGTCTGGACTGGTAGATATATTTTTTACACGCTCCCCTTCGTCATTTGTCCATTCTGAATACTGAGCGACAGACCTTAGCCCTATTTCAAGTTTAAAAATCCACCTTTTACTATCTTTAGTAAAGTTAGGCTGCCATCCTATTCGTATATCATAAGGATTAAAAGCAACTCCGCCCTCTGTAATTCCAAGCCCCAAGCCGTACTTAAGATATAATTCTTTAAACCAGATAGAAGCAAAAGGATTTATGCTTGTACCTTCGAAGCTTTTTTTGTAACCAACTTGACTTGCATATACAACATTCACTCCACCACTCAGCAACGAATTTGAAACAAAATCAACTTCAAGTCCAGCATCCCAGCTAAAGCTTTTTGAGATGGGAAACATGTATGCACCCTTTAATTCAAAAGCATTTGTAAAAATACCAATACTTAAATCTGCTTCAACACGAACATTGTCGCTCCATTTTTCCTGAGCAAAAGCTGCACAAGAAAAAATTCCTAATGCCATAATTACAGCTAATAATTTTTTCATAATAAAACCTCTTGTGGTTTATTATAGTGCCCAAAAAGGCTTTTGTAGTGAGAGAAAACTAATCAAAATTCGATGATTTTTTTCACCATTTTTTTGAGCACAAACAAACACGAACAAAGGCTTAAGATATTTGTAATTGTATGTTATAATGTCCTTATGATGCTAAAAAGATTTTTCGCTTCCAGCCTGACAGCAATAAGAGCCCGCCGAACAGTTTCAGCTTTTCTTTTCTCACTTATTCTGATTTTGACAGGTTCCTGTTCTATAGAGAAGGCTGATGCCGGCATAAAACAGGAAAACGAAAAAACTGCATCCCAAAAAACAGAGCTTGGTACAAGTAATTCTAAGTTTCTGGATCGGGCTTACATAACACAAAGTCTTGACTTTGCCCTTTACAAGGCATGGATAAGTCTTGATGAAGCAATTTCTGAAGAGGACACAGTAAAAATTATAGCCGCTCAGAACATTTTTTTACAGGAGCTTGAAAAAGAGAAAAATCTTAAAACCTACAGAATTGCAGACGGTATATACGGTATTCAAAATCAGCTGAAAGAAATGGAAAAAGCCTGCCTTGAACAGGATGCAAAGGAGCTTTCCCGCCTTGTAACTGCATTTTACATTTCAAAGGGATTGCTTTATCAGAAAAGCGGAACAATTTTTATGCAGCTTATTATTTCCATGAGCATTCTTTTGTTGCTAATAATACTGCTTCTGCTTTTTTATCAGTTTACCTATGCCCGCAGAACTGAAATTGAAAAAATACTTAAAGCTACAAACAAAGGTCAGGAGGAGGAACGCCGCCGCCTTGCCCTGGAACTGCACGATTCGGTTGCCCAGCAGATGCGCTATGTTTCCATTCTTGCAGAAAGAATTGAAGATAAGGAGCTGGCTGGGGAAATCAAAAGGAATCAGACTGACTGCATAGAAAATATCCGCAATGCCTGCTATACACTTTCTTCTATAAACATGGATAAGGGAAGCTTTACTTCAGCCTTAAAAAATGCCGTTGACAGCTTTCAAAGACGTACCGGCATTAATACATCTCTTATAATTACTGAGGATGCAGATTTTGACACGCTGCCACAGCTTGCATTTCACCATCTTTTCAGAATTATTATGGAGCTGCTTTCAAATATCGAAAAGCACAGCGGGGCCGTGGAAGTAACAGTTTTAATCCGTAACCCTAGTACTAGCGACAAAATCCGCCAGGGTCTTATGATTTTTATTACCGACGACGGCCACGGCCTTGACCAAAAAGCTCTTGAAATAATGAACAGCAAAAAAATCACCAGCATAAAAAATCTTCACTTTGGACTGCAAAACATAAAGCTGCGTCTGAACGAAATTGGTGGCAGCATTAAATATATTTCCGAAGCAGGCGAGGGCACGGAAGTGGAGATTTGCATTGGGAAGTAGATGGCTTAATCCATTTTATATGCTATAATTTTTTGAGGGCAAAATGAATTTTATTTTAATCGAAGACCACAACCTTGTACGGCAGGGTGTAAGCAAAATAATAGAAGAAAAAAGTGACTTTCGTTGCAGCGGAACTTTTGCTTCCATTGATGAAGCAAAGAATTTTCTGGCAGACTATTGCAAGGCTCCTGATTACCAGAGCCTTATCTGCATTGTGGATATAAATCTTGGCGGAATGTCTGATGATGCAGACGGACTTTCCCTTATCCGCTTTATAAAGGAAAATTACCCAAGGCTTAACTGCATCTGTTATTCCATGTTCAAGGGAGCAGGAATTGTGGAGCAGGCTGTTGCGGCGGGGGCGGTTGCCTATGTTTCTAAAAATGCAGATTTAGAGGTGCTGCTGCAGGCCATGGAAAAAGCCTGTAAGGGCGACGGCTCCTTTTTTATGGAAGAAAGCCTTACTTCTGATTATGTAATTTATACAAACCTTTACCGAAGCCTTACAAAACGCGAACGGGAATTAACAGGCCTCTTTTTTCAGCATAAGTCAGAAGAAGAAATTGCCCGAGCCATGGGAATTACAGTGCGTGCCGTAGACAACTACATGACCCGCATTCTTTCAAAGCTTGGAGTAGCCAGCAAAAAAGAGCTGATGGCTAAATTCGGCGACATGGGGGGGGGTACAGGCGTATAGTGGATTACAGGTTGCGTAACCTGTAATCCCAGTCCTGCCTCTTCGGTGAAAAAATTCACCAAATTTTGATTAATTTATTCTCACTACAAATCTTTTCTTCTGATGTACAATTTCTGTCAGAGGAAAAAATGAAAAAATCAATTCTTGTTTTTATTGCACTTTCTTTTTGTGTTTTTACAGTGCCTGTTTTTGCAGCCGGTGTAAAAGCAAAAGACTACGAGGTAGTTCACCGTTATGTCATGAATGACGGTGTAATTATGGAAATCTGTACTGAAGCAAAAGCCCCCGAATGGTTTAAACTTGCGGCTGCCCATGCTTCTTTGGATTCCAATTCAACTTCATGGCAGAAGTTTTCTCCTTACAAAGACGGAAATGCATCAAAGGCTTTTATAGTAGTCAACCAGCTGGAATGTACGGCAGAACTTGATGAAAAAAATGACTTTACAGGATTATTTAATTCTGAAATCAAATCATTTCTTGGTTCGCCTTTCTTAGATTATTGGACAGATGAGGCAAGTCTATCAAGAAAAAACAGACTGTCTTACAATGCAATAGCAGACTTTTCTGAAATAAATGATGAAATAAAAAATCCCGAAAAATTAGAAACAATAGAAAATGATTCTGATAATCTTTTCATTGTGCAAAGAATTAAAAATTCAAAAGATGAAGTTCTTGAGATTCTGGTTAATAGAACTGCACCAAAATGGTTCAAGGAGCTTGGAGCAAACACAGATTTAACTGCCATAAAAAAACAATATGGAGACAGATATAGTCAGGAGGGGTATTTTGAAATCTGTTATGCCCCTAAAAAGATTTTTTGCAGCAAAGACAAGTCATACAAAGCAGAAATGAAAGATTCTTATATTTCTGCATTTTCACAAAAGGGTCCGGATTTCAAAAGTTATTGGTCAAACGGAAAGAAGTCCTATGTCATGTGGAAAAATCATGAAAGCAATAAATCCATGACTTCGGAGTGCGACGGCAAAACCTTGACCATAACCCTAAACAAGGTTCAGCTGACCAGCACTGATCAATACAACCTTTATTTTCCACCGACAGACGACAGCCTCATATTAAAAGAGGGTGACAAGGTTGCATGTTCTTTTGAATTGACGGTAAGTCCTCAGAAAAACAATGCTTCAGAAAAAGTAATAAAAAGCGTAGGAACACAGTCTGTAATAAACAATAAGTGGATCAGTCTGGAAGACTACGGATGGTATTTTGAAGAAGGCTTTGACGGATCTACTAAAACATTTGAAAAGATTGTAACAATCCCAGAAGAAAGAGCCGGAACATATTTTCTTTTCAAGCTCTTTATGCAGTCAGGCTCCTATCCAAGCGAAATAACAGCTGGGGCCAGCGTTACTATAAGCGGAAAATTTGTTTTTTCAAAAATTGAATAAGAATTAAGTCATTTTATAAAAGAGTAATTAAAGGAGGATTTTAAATGACTAAATTTAATAAAATCATGAGAATAAGCATTCTGATGTTTATTTTTGCTTTGGGCGGAAAAGTTTTCGCTGCAAGTTCAATCATTGAGGGTAAAAAATGGGTTGTAACACACAGAGTTACAATGAAAGATGGTGTTATTCTTGAAGTTCTGGTAGATGACCGTGCTCCAGACTGGTTTAAGGAATTATCTACAAAAGTGTCAATGGATACAGATAGTGACTGGTGGAAGAAGATTTCACCATACAAGAAATCAGAATGTAAAAAAGTTCCTTTGTTTGTAAACGGAATTTCTTGTGGCAGGGTATGGAATAAGGAAGAAAATAAATACAATGATAATTTTGCTTTCAATATTAATTCCATTATGACCGGTACCCGTTTTACAGATTACTGGCCGGCTGAAGGAGGAAAAACAAGAAATAATCACTATGAATGGAACAACTTTGAAGAGTGGTCCGGCATGGTTGATGAAACTGTAAATCCCGTTAAACCTGAAATTTGTAAAGTAGATAAATCTGCAACTGGCAATTCTGTTCAGGGGGGAGAAAAAGTTCATGTAGCTCATCGATATTCTGAATCAAACGGAAGAATTATTGAAATTACAGTTGCAGACACAATGCCAGCCTGGTTCAAAAATATTGCAAAAAATGCAATCCTTTCAGACTGGTGGGAAAAGAATATTGCTCCTGATAAAAAAGCTACTAAAGCTCAAGTTCGTGCCGATATATTGTATTGTTACCAGAACTGGAACGGAAGTACTTTAACAGGTACTTTCAAAGCTGAAGTTTCAGTCGGCTCCTATAATGAAGTCTGGAAGACAACAAATTCAAACGGTATTTACCAAGCATTGGCTTATGACTATTTTGAGGATATGGAAGGAATAGTTGATGAAGCAAAAGCTGCAAAAGAAACAAAAGAAACAAATAATAATGCAGTTGTTTCTGTTTCAACTGCAGAAGCAAAAATAAATCCACCTGCAACAGATACATACCATACTCCATGGGGAACCTGTTTTTCAGAAACAGACTTCCAGAATGGAAATTATAAGGAAGGATATCTTAATGTCCCTGGAATTTTTGTACAGGCAAAGAAAACTCCTTACGGCGACAAATGTAAAAACGGATATTATGAATTTGAATACAACGGAATGAAATGGACCTTCTACCGCCATGAAGAAAAGAAACAATGGTATACATCTTATAGAACTGCAGGTTTTGAAGATGAAGATGACATAAAAACTGAAGTTTACAGATTCTGGCGTCTCAATTCACAAGGTCTTTCGTATGGGTTTGGCAGCTGCTATGAAAGCACCTGTTTTAAGGACGGTAAATATTATTCATGGGCTTATGCTTCTCTTGGAGGAGAAGACAGCGAAATAAAGCTTTGGATAAAAGAATTACCGGGAGATCCTCTTGAAACTGATGTATTCAGAAAGGCTTCTCATCCAGCAACTTACGATATGGATTTATATGATGGAGCAATTGGCGGAGTTCTCAAATATCCTGCAACATGGGCAAAATCTACAGGTGCAGATTGGACCAGCCTCACAAAAGCAAACCTTCCAAAAGCCGGTGATAAAATCACAGTTCATATGAAATTTACATCTGATACTGATATTCCAGAATTAAAAGTTTTGCCGCTTGATGATTCTCAAGGAAAAGATAATATTATTAATCTCTCAGAGCCCCAATCCATAAAGAACATAAAAGCCGGTCAGAAGATTGATACAGTTTTAACATTTGAAGTTACTGCAGATGCAAAAGACTGGTTTATTCTGCAACTTTCTTACGACGAATTACGTCATAAGGGAACTCCGGCCTTAACAATTGAAAGGTCTATCGACAAATCATCAATAAAATAAAAAAATAGAGAACAGAAAGCAACGGGAAGGGGATTCGCACGCAGTATAACTATACTGCGGTTCAAGCGGACTTCCCCCACCTGTTTTTATTTTATATAATAAAAGCCATGACCTTTCAAAAATATCCTCTTAAAACTCAAGTTTTTCTTGCCCTGATTTTTGCGACTCTTAATATTCTTATTTCATATTTAAGCGCGTTTTTTCAGTTTCCCTTTTTTATGGACATGATTTTTGTTTATGCGGCGAGTTTTTTTGGCATTCCCTGCGGAATAATTGTCGGTGTATGTTCTTCTTTATTTAATGCAATTGTAATTCAGCATATTTTTAAACATGTACTTTATGCGCTCTGCTGTATTACCGGAACTCTGCTTACCTGGCTTTTTATTACAAGACAGAAAACCTTTGAAAACAGGATTTTCTTCTGGATCAGACTTGTGCTTATGTTTTTTATTTCTACTGTTGTTATAAGCCTTGAAGGTTCCCTTATTTATTCACTTTTCTTTTCCGGCATTGCAGGGCAGAATGAAAATTCCACGGTTTTATTTTTGACCTATACCCTGGTCCTTCAGAATTTCGGACTGATTTTAAGCGCCTTTTTAGCCCGGCTGCCTGTAAATCTTTTTGATAAGGCTATTGCAGTTTTTGGGGGCTTTGGTGTTTTTCTTTGTTTTAGAAAATTTATAAAAGCTCAGGAGTAATCTCCGTCATTGCAAAACATTACAACAAAAAGTGTAAAAAGTTAAAAAATAGTCTTTGTGTTTTTCATAATTATTTTCCCTCGATATTTTTATAAAGTCTTTTAATTCTTGCAATCTCTAACTGCAAAACTTCTTTTCCAAGTGCTGTGATTTTATAGAGCTTGCGTTTTTCTTCCTCACGAATAAACTCAATCAAACCATCCTTTTCCATTTTTCCCAAAGTTCCATACATTGTGCCCGGTCCAATTTCTACCTGACCTTCAGTCATTTCTTTTACCTTTTGAGTTATATTGTAACCGTGCATTTCTTCCTGAAGGCAAAAGAGAATATAAAAACCGGTTTCTGTCATTGGAACATAAACACGCTTAATTTTTGCATCCATTTCAACTCCTTAATAAGCAAGCAGGCCGAAGTCCACTTTTAGCATTGCATCTCGATATATCGCACCTCGCTATAGCGAAGTTAGATACAATATATCGCAGTGTGATATATCTGTCAAGTTTTTTTTTATAGGAAATTGTTTATTTGTAATTTATATGAAATAATAAAAATATGAGTATTGTTGTAGTTGAATATGATAAAAAGTGGCCGGATGATTTTTTGAGGATAAAAACTGAGTTGCAGAAGGTGCTTACAATGCCCTGCCAGGTACAGCACGTTGGCAGCACTTCAATTCCCGGAATGAAGGCTAAGCCCATTATTGATATTGATGTTGGACTGAACAATTGGGCTGATTTTGAAGCGGTAATAAAGGACCTTGCAGAAATCGGTTATAAGCATGAAGGCGATAGGGGAATCAAAGGACGGGAGGCTTTTGGCAGAAATGGAACAGTTCATAACGAAATCCTTGATACTATAGACCATCATCTTTATGTATGCTCTGTGGATAATGAAGAATACAAGCGTCATATTTTATTCCGTGATTATTTGAAAAGTCATGCTGAAAACTCGGGACAGATATAATCAGATAAAAGAAGAAATCCTTGCAAAGGTTGGTCCAGAAAACAGGGCTGGCTATGTTCAGATGAAAGAAGATGAATACGGGGATTTCTTTGAAGGGATTATTGAAAAGGCAAATAAAGAGATAATTTAAATTAACTACTTTTAAGAATTTAGGGTTATTTTTACATGAATTTCCGACTTAACAACAATATTTTTAAGTTAGGTCGGGAAAATTCTTGTGATAAAGAAGCTATTGTAATTCGACATTCCGACTTAACAGAGGTTTTATTCTTTTAAGTCGGATTTTTTTTTCCATTTTTTATAGTGATTTTGATTTTTTTTGTTAATTAATTCCGACTTAACAATAGCATTTATGATTTTAGTCGGATAAGGTTATTTATTCTATAAATATTTTTAGATATTTTATTATTAAACTTCCGACTTAACACAAGTTAATTTATGTTAAGTCGGAAGTTTTTATAACAGTGAATTAAGCAAGGCATATCCCCCGGTGATTTAAAGCCCTGATAAAATTGAATATATTGAAGAAAAACATTATAATATTGTGATAAAATTATATTTTAAGATATCAAAAAACTCTATTGTCATTCCGAACTTGTTTCGGAATCTATTCTACAATAGAACTTTAGATGCTGAACCCTGAACTTGTTTCAGGGACAGCATGACTTTTTTTGAGTTATTGATATTGAACAAGGACTAAAAATGAACAGACGACTTATCACAGCAGCTTTACCTTACGTTAATAACATTCCACATTTGGGAAATATAATTCAGTCGCTTTCGGGCGATGTTTTTGCGCGTTTCTGCCGCAGCCGTGGTTACGACACTCTTTATGTTTGTGGTGTTGATGAATACGGTACTGCAACCGAAACTAAGGCTCTTGAAGAAAAGACTGAGCCTCGTGCACTCTGCGACCACTACTATGGCGAGCACACAAAAATCTATGAATGGTTTAAAATTGATTTTGATAAATTCGGCCGTACTTCCAACGAGCAGTGTACAGAAATTACACAGTCGCTTTTCAACGACCTGGACAAGGCCGGCCTCATTCACGAGCATGTAAACAAGCAGCTTTTCTGTCCTCACTGTAACATGTTCCTTGCAGACCGCTATGTTGACGGAACCTGTCCTAAGTGTGGTTACGAAAAGGCCCGAGGTGACCAGTGCGATAAGTGCGGCTCTCTGCTTGACCCGACAGAACTTAAAGAGCCTCGCTGCCATACCTGCGGCGGAACTCCAGAGGTTCGCGAAACAAAACATCTTTACATTGACCTTCCTGCAATGAGCGGCAAGCTCAACGAATGGATGGAAAAGGCTAGTGTAGAAGGCCGCTGGGCAGACAATGCCATCAACATGACTAAGGCCTGGATTCGCGATGGTCTTCAGGAGCGTGCAATTACCCGCGACCTTAAGTGGGGTATTCCTGTTCCAAAACCTGGTTATGAAAACAAAGTTTTCTACGTTTGGTTTAATGCGCCAATTGGATATATTTCTATCACAAAGCAGCTGGCTGATGAGCTTGTAAAGGCCGGCAAGCAGAGCTTTGACTGGAAGAGCTGGTGGATTCCAAGTGAGAGCGAAGAGGGAAAGAATAAGCCTAAGGTTGATCTCTTCCAGTTTATTGGTAAAGACAATATTCCTTTCCACACTGTAATTTTCCCTTCAACATTGTTAGGCTCACCTCACGAGTGGACAAAGCTTCACCACATGTCTTCTACTGAGTTCTTGAACTATGAGGACGGAAAGTTCTCTAAGAGTCTTGGTATTGGTGTATTTGGTTCAGATGCAATTGAGAGCGGAATCCCTGCTGATGCATGGCGCTTCTACATTTTCTATAACCGCCCTGAAAAGCAGGACTATCAGTTTACCTGGAAAGACTTTATGGAAAAGCTTAACGGCGAGCTGATTGGTAACCTCGGAAACCTTGTTAACCGCACACTCTTGTTTGTAAATAAATATTACGAAGGAAAGATTCCTGACGCTCCTGTTGATGAAGAGCTCTGGACAAAGGTTCGAGAGCTTGAAGCTAAGGCAACAGCTAGCCTCGAATGGGCTGATTTGAAGGATGCTTTCCACACAATGTTTGAGATTTCTGATATCTGTAACAAGAAGTTCCAGGCAACAGAGCCTTGGAAGGCACGTACAGAAAATCCTGCAGTGGCAGAAAGTCTTATTCACAACCTCTGTTATGTAATTAAGGATTTGATGATTATGATGAATCCTTATATGCCGCAGTACACTCAGAAAATCATGAGCTACTTTGGAAAGTCTATTCAGGTGAAGAAGGTTGGAATGGAAACTCAGCCTGGTTATACATGGGAAGATCTTGGAAAGCTTGAAGGCCTCACAACTGTTGGACCTACTGAAGTTTACTTCAAGCCAATGGATCAGAAGACAATGCTTGCCTTCCGCGAGAAATTTGCAGGAAAGCAGCAGAAGGCTGAAAAAAAAGAAAAGAAAGCTGATAAGAAGAAGGCCGAACCAGTAGTATTGCCGCTTGACCAGCAGGCTGATTTCTTCAACAAAAATATTGAATTGACTGTAGCAAAGATTGTCGATGTAAAGCCAAATCCGGAAGGAGAAAAGCTTTATATCGAAACTCTTGATGACGGAAGCGGAACTCCTCGTACAATTCAGAGCGGCCTCCGCATGTACCTGAAAGAAAGCGACCTGCTTGGAAAGCATGTCATTATCGCAAGCAATCTTGCTCCCCGCACAATGCGTGGTGTTGAAAGCCGCGGTATGCTTCTTGCCGGAGATTATAAAGATGCTGATGGTAAAGACTGTGTTGAGGTTCTCGATGCTTCATGGGCAGCTCCAGGTACAAAGGTTGTTCTCGAAGGCGCTGATGTAAATGCCGCAAAGAAAGAGCAGATTACAGGTGATGAATTCTTTGCAGTTCAGATTGCAGCAAAGGACGGCCTGGTTCAGATTGCAGGAAAGAAGCTCCTTGCTGACGGAAAAGAAATCAAAACCGAGAAAGCTTTAAATTCGGAGATAGGCTAAAAGTACGGTGGTTGAGTAGGCGAAGCCGTATCGAAACCACCGCAGAGGACAAAAATGAGCATTAAAGACGAAGCAATTGCGTGGGTACGCGATTATTTTGAAAAAAACGGAAATTCTCAAACCAAGGCCGTAATCGGAATCTCAGGCGGTAAGGATTCTTCTACTGTTGCCGCTCTCTGCTGCGCCGCTCTTGGCAAAGACCGCGTTATCGGAGTTATGATGCCAAACGGCGTTCAGTCTGATATTGAAGATTCCAAAAAGCTCTGTGCCTTTCTT